>WAKB01000007.1 GCA_015523545.1 Candidatus Geothermarchaeota archaeon | reverse complement strand
ACTTATGGTTAGTTTATACCCTAGTATGCTGGGCGTGTGTTAAAACCAGACTAAGAAGGGTTGAAAGCAACTACCCATACCCCCACACTCCCCCGACCCCGAGACAGTTAAAACCAGACTAAGAAGGGTTGAAAGTCGGAACCACCACACCACCAGAAAAGTGCCACCCACTAATAAGTTAAAACCAGACTAAGAAGGGTTGAAAGTGTCGATATACACCTCTCCCTTCGTTGATTTATAGTCCGGTTAAAACCAGACTAAGAAGGGTTGAAAGGAGAAGCAATGAACAGACTCGGCCACAAGCCGCTATACAGTTAAAACCAGACTAAGAAGGGTTGAAAGTGATCTCTGTCAGAGTCGGCGTCACCTCGATGCTATTGAGTTGTTAAAACCAGACTAAGAAGGGTTGAAAGCTCTTCAGGTCGATCGAGTGTCGGAATGGTCGGCTCATCGTTAAAACCAGACTAAGAAGGGTTGAAAGACGAGAATCACTGTCTCCCGTGTACCAGTCGTGGTGGTGTTAAAACCAGACTAAGAAGGGTTGAAAGGACGTATCTCTCCTCTCCCGGTATGTATCTACTCATTCCGGGTTAAAACCAGACTAAGAAGGGTTGAAAGGGGAAGTGGCGGTGTCAGCCGACCCGTCACCCTCATGATCTGGTTAAAACCAGACTAAGAAGGGTTGAAAGTCTCCAGGAGTTTCTACAGGTGGCTTTATGGGTGGTTTCCTGTTGTTAAAACCAGACTAAGAAGGGTTGAAAGTATCGTGGTGATAGAAGAGGCACACGAGTATGCCTCTAAGTTAAAACCAGACTAAGAAGGGTTGAAAGCTTTGAAGATGATATAGAAAATCTAAGGGATATGTTTGAGCAGTTAAAACCAGACTAAGAAGGGTTGAAAGTGATAGTATACTGCCTCAATATCTGAGGGATTATCCGCTACTGTTAAAACCAGACTAAGAAGGGTTGAAAGCTGCCCTGCCAGTATTGGCGTGGTAGTTGATCACTACAGTTAAAACCAGACTAAGAAGGGTTGAAAGCTGAAGTTCAACGTAAGGGATGTGTTCAGTGGGCAGGCAAGTTAAAACCAGACTAAGAAGGGTTGAAAGGAATATCCTGTAGGATCTGTTTCCAACGACTCTTTAGATGTTAAAACCAGACTAAGAAGGGTTGAAAGCTAGGCCTGCCGTGTAACTATCCGATGATCTATCTCTACGAGTTAAAACCAGACTAAGAAGGGTTGAAAGAGCTGAGAACCGTAGAGGAGGCAGGGTCTATCTAGTCTCAAGTTAAAACCAGACTAAGAAGGGTTGAAAGTGAAGTCTGGAGGCGGTATGGACATGTGCGAGTGGTGAGAGTTAAAACCAGACTAAGAAGGGTTGAAAGGAGATGTGGAATTGGGGGTCGCTCACAGGCGTGAGTCTAGTGTGTTAAAACCAGACTAAGGAGGGTTGAAAGGTATCATCCTTCCCACCCTTCACGAAGTGTAGTATGAGTGTTAAAACCAGACTAAGAAGGGTTGAAAGGAGCAACCTCTAGCAGGTTACCGCCCCTCATTACCAATCCACGTTAAAACCAGACTAAGAAGGGTTGAAAGCGAAGTCAAGGGCATCGAGGACGCCATATACTTCGATATCCGTTAAAACCAGACTAAGAAGGGTTGAAAGCCCCAGTCAAGGGGGGTGAGGGTTTGACCCCCCGACCCCCCAGTTAAAACCAGACTAGGAAGGGTTGAAAGTGACTATGAGGTCGAACGTGACGCCGCTGAGGTTAGTCCGTTAAAACCAGACTAGGAAGGGTTGAAAGCCTAGGTAACCTTTTCTTAATCCTATCTATCTCCTCAGTATAGTTAAAACCAGACTAGGAAGGGTTGACAGGCGAATATCTCCACCTCCCGACACTCACGACCCACATATTTCAGTTAAAACCAGACTAGGAAGGGTTGAAAGGTTTTCTGTCCACCCGCAACGAAGACGTTCCAGGTATGGGGTTAAAACCAGACTAGGAAGGGTTGAAAGTGCTTGTCAGTATTCTTACAATATCGGTAATGAGGTCAGATGTTAAAACCAGACTAGGAAGGGTTGAAAGTTCTCTGGGTTTATAACTCGTATTTCGTATGGCAATCCGTTAAAACCAGACTAAGAAGGGTTGAAAGTAAGCTTAGATAGAGCTTCGGACGTTCCAACTAACTCTAGCAGTTAAAACCAGACTAAGAAGGGTTGAAAGACACTAGGTTGGTCTCCATCTTCACTATGTCCAGCCACGTTAAAACCAGACTAAGAAGGGTTGAAAGGAACGTTTCGTCCGATGCGAGAGCAAGATTGTTGGCTCTCAGCGTTAAAACCAGACTAAGAAGGGTTGAAAGGTATAGCAGGAAGGGAGACAGGGAAATGTTGCTCATAAGTTAAAACCAGACTAAGAAGGGTTGAAAGCTTGGTAGTCGGTGGCCGACAAGCTCTAGTGTGAAGCGGGTTAAAACCAGACTAAGAAGGGTTGAAAGCGCCTCGAGCTTCCACACAAGCTCCCTGGGTGGGCTATATCGTTAAAACCAGACTAAGAAGGGTTTGATGATTTAATGGGTGTGTCTAGTGATATGGTTATGTGGTAATGGATGTTGGTTGGCTTGAGAGGTATTCTCGTCAGATAGTTCTTGAGGATATTGGGCTTGAGGGTCAGGAGAGGTTGGCCCGGTCATCGGTGGCGGTTATCGGGCTTGGTGGTCTGGGTAGTCCTGCAGCTATGCTCCTAGCCTCTATGGGTGTGGGTAGGCTCGTCCTAGTGGATAGGGATGTCGTCTCTGCAACTGATCTTCATCGGGAGCCTCTCTATAGGTTGTCAGACGTCGATGTACCTAAGGTGGAGGCCGCTGAGGAGAGGCTCAAGGAGCTCAACCCGGATCTCGAGACCCTAAGCTATCCCGAGCCTATACACCAGGGGAACGCTGAGGAGATTGTTGGGCAGGCCGATGTAGTGGTGGATGGCCTCGACAGCATGGCTGCTAGGCATATAGTGAACAGGGCCGCCGTCAAGCTGGGTAAGCCCTACGTCTTCGCAGGGGGGATAGAGATGTATGGTAACATAACCACGATCATACCTAGGGAGACGCCATGCCTCGAATGCTTCTACCCAGTATATAGTGATGAGGACGTGCCTAGATGCGCCACCGTAGGTGTACATCCAAGCATAACCACGTTGGTGGCCGCACTGGAGGTGGAGCAGGCCGTAGAGATCATTACTGGGAAGAGGCCCAGCCTAGCGGGTAGACTCCTGTATATAGACCTGAGGCAGATGAGCTTCGAGAAGATCGATATCGAGAGGGTGGAGACATGCCCAGTATGTGGAGATAGGCCCAGGGGGAAGCCTGTGGAGGTAGATATACCCGAGGCCGAGGTGAGCTGCTCTAGGGACGGCTCAGCCATCTATATCGTGAACAAGGTGGTGGATAGGCTTAGCCTAGACCAGCTAGGCGAGACCGCTGAGAACCTGGGGTATCGTGTACTGGGTAGGACTAGGTATAGCCTAAAGATTTCTGTGGGGGATGGTATGGAGGCAATTATACTTGTCAGCGGTGTCCTGATAGGGAAGGCGAGGATACATAGGGATGAGAACCTCAACTATTTCCTAGGACTCAGGGACAGGATAGTGGAGACCGCTATTCATACTCGATAGTGGCTGGAGGCTTATCGCTCAGGTCGTATAACACCCTGTTCACCCCATCCACCTCATCCAGGATCCTACGGGCGATCCTGTCCAGTAGGCTATGTGGAGCCTCATAATGCCTAGCGGTCATCCCATCCTCACTCTCGACCATCCTTATCGCTACTGCATATTCATAGCTACGGGTATCACCCTTAACACCCACTGTCCTAACACCTAGGAGGGCGGCGAAGCCCTGCCACACCTCCTCATAGAGCCCGGATCTCCGGAGCTCCTCCACCACTATCGAGTCGGCCCTCTTCACGATCTCCAGCCTCTCCTCATCAACAGGGCCGATGATCCTCACTAGGTAGCCGGGCCCGGGGAAAGGGTGCTTCATATAGACCTCCCTAGGTATACCCAGCCTCCTAGCCACGATCCTAACCTCATCCTTATACAGGTATCTAAGAGGCTCTAGGGGCTCCAGCCTAGAAAGCTCCCTATGCAGCACGTTGTGATGCCCCTTAATCATATCTGTATATTTGCTCGTCCTCCCAGTCTCAACCACATCAGGGTATAGGGTGCCCTGGCCAAGGTATCGGAAAGAGCCATACCTATCCTCAAGTCTAGAGACGACCTCGTTCAACACCTCGAAGTAAAGCCTACTGAAGATACTCCTCTTCTCCCTCGGATCAGCAACACCCCTCAACGTATCTAGGAAACGCCGCCTAACATCCACTATATGAACGTGTTCAAACCCCTGCTCAGGGAAGAACCTAGAGACGAACTCAGACTCCCCCACCCTGTTAAATCCTGTCTCTAGGAAGACTAGGTGGAGATTATCCCCGAAGATCTCCCTCAGGATATAGGCAGTAACGGTCGAGTCGACACCCCCACTCACAGCCACCAACGCCCTCTCATCACCACGCCACCTATTCTCCTCTATATACTTCTCCACAATGTCGAAGGGATCATAGCCACCCTTGCAGCCACAGATACCATATACAAAGTTCCTCAGTATCTGCTCACCATACTCGGTATGCACCACCTCTGGATGGAACTGTGTAGAGTAGATCCTATACTCATCCGACGCCAGTATAGAGTACTTAATGTACCTAGTCGAGCCGAGATTCCTAAAGCCTGGGGGCGGCTCGACAACCACGTCTCTATGGCTCATCCAGACTATAGACCTCTCGGGCACACCCTCGACAAGCCTATGCCTATCCACCAGGCTGAGCTCCACACCCCCATACTCACCAGCCTCACTCCTCTCCACCCTACCTCCCATCAGGTGTGCAATGAGCTGGTGGCCATAGCATATACCCAGTACTGGGACCCCTAGGCTGAGTAGATCATCCCTACTAATCCTGGGGCTATCCGGGTCATACACGCTCATGGGGCCTCCAGATAGGACTAAACCTCTAACCTCTGGCCCCAGCCTCTCCCTAAGCTCCTCAGGATATATCAGCTCTGCATAGACCCCCATAAGCCTTATACGCTTGACTATGAGGTGGCTATACTGGCTACCAAACTCCACCACGAGTATCTTCTCAGGAACCTCCATGTAACCAGTATTCCGGGAGGCCCTAAATATTTACCCGATATATCCAACGACAGGGGATATACTTCCCATGGATATCGAGGAGATACTCCTACAGTGCCTCCTCTGCCCCGGGGCCTGCACACCCAGCTGCCCAGTATACCTAGGCACCAGGTATACACCCAGCAGACCTGTCAACATAGCCAGGGCACTATACAGGGGACTCGTGAAGGGAGGGGAGGAACTCCTCGTAGCCAGTGGATACTGCAGCCTATGCGACAGGTGTAGGGAGGCATGCCCAGTTGGGAACGACCTCCCAAGCGTCATAAGGATCGCTAGGCGTAGGCTGGGAGACGCGAGGGCCAGGAAGCTAGGGGAAGAGGCCATATACATGCCTAGCCCCGAGGCGGGGGAGGCTGTCCTACCTGGGATGAGACTCAAGATAATAGATACGTGGAGCATGTATAGAGCGGTCTCCTACGGCTGGATGGTGAGGTATAGACTCCAGGCTGGCTACAGCGAGGATGTAGACGTCCATACCGGGCCATACACCATAGAGCTCCTCGAGAACATCGATATCAAGATCCCCATTGGGAGATACATGCTACACATACCCTGCAAGATGGATAGGGGATATATCGAGAGGTTTAGAAGGGTCTTTGGACGGGAGGAGGGGGTACTGGAGAGGTGTATGGGTGGGGGCGGCCTTGACCTCATAGCCCCTAAGCTACTCAGGATGATCCCCAGGCCCGGTACCGATATACCAGTATTGACACAGTGTGGGAGAGCCGCTATAAGGATGAGGAGTATGGGGCTAGAGGCATATACCCCCCTGGAGGTGTATCTAGGTGGGACCCGCTGAGAGGCTTAGGAAGCTCCTGGGCGACGACTACGTCATAACCGGGTGGCCAGACATCCTACCCTACACCCGGGACTATACAGTCACCCGGATCCATAGCGAGCTGAGGGATGGGGAGGAGGATTGGTTCATCGTGGCCATACCAGGTGACGAGGAGGAGATAATGGGGATACTAAGGATAGCTGGGGAGGAGGGCCTCGGCGTGGCGATATATGCAGGAGGCTCCAACGTGGTCGGTAGATACACACCTAGAGAGAGGGTGGTCATAGACCTCTCTAGGCTATGCAGCATAGAGTGGTACGACGAGGAGAGCGGGGTAGTCGCGGTGGGCGCTGGAACAATCATTGGGGAGCTGGAGGACTGGCTAAACAGGAGGGGATGGACAATGGGGATGATCCCCCAGTCAGTATCAGTAGCCACTGTAGGAGGCCTGATAGCCATGGGTGGGATCGGGATGTACTCATCGGGCTATGGAGGTATAGAGGACATCCTACTTGGTTTAGAGGCCGTGATCCCAGCCCTGGGCCATGTAAGGATAGGGCCGAGCCCGAGGAGGGACCTCCCCCTACCCCCTGAGAGGCTATTCACATCCTCGGAGGGCATGATAGGCATAGTCACCAAGGCATATCTACAGGCCTATCCAGCCCCTGAGACACGTGTAAGGAGGGGACTACTCCTACCAAGCTTCGAGGAGGGTGTGGAGAGGCTTAGGAGGATAGCCCACCACAGGGTTAGGCCAGACATGATACGCCTGCTAGACGAGGTGGAGACACAGGTCACCTTTGGCCTGGAGGGGGCGGCCCTTATCTATGAGGTCCACGGCCCAGTGGATATGGAGGAGTATGTAGAGGCTAGGGCTAGGGCCCTGGAGCGGCTCGTCGGCGAGGCCAGTGGTATAGAGAGTGTCGAGATGTGGTTCGAGGAGAGGTATAGATACATGGCTCACCTAAAGAGGCTCTATAGTGCTGGCATAGCCGTCGAGACGATGGAGTTCTCCCCACTATGGAGCGGTGCAACGAAGCTCTACGTGGAGCTCAGGGATATACTCCTAGGCATGGATGGGGTAGTAGGTGTATCCGCACATATCGGGCATATACACCCGGCGGGCTGTGGAATATACTTCACAGTCCTGATCGAGGCTGACAAGCTTCATGAGGTCTACCAAGACCTGTGGAGAAGAGCCGTATCGGTGGCTGCTAAGTATGGGGGGATATCCCACCACCACGGTATGGGGATGGTTAGGAAGCCATATATCGAGCTTGAGTATGACGGCTGGGTAGAGGCCGTTGAGAGGATAGCCTCAGCCCTGGATCCGGACGGCCTGTTAAGACCCTAGCCTTTCGCCAAAGGTGTCGGCCATCCATGAGAGGTCTCTCTCGGGTGTTAAGACCTCCTCGACGGGCCTAGCCCCCTCTATATACTCGACGGGGTAGTTACCACGCCTCCTGAGTAGATATGCATAGGCTCCATGGATCGTTGATAGCCTAGGACTCCTCCTAACTACAACCTCTAGCCCGAGTACATCAGCTAATCCCTGCCTAATAACCCTCGACATAGCCCCTCCACCACCCACATATATCCTGTCAAACTCTTTTACACTGCGGATCAGCCCTGCGACATAGCTGGCCCCCGCCACCAGGGAGTGGACCAGATCAACTATATTGGCGTTATCATCACCAACTCCCCTGGATGGCATGCTTCCAGACAATAGCCTACCGGGTATCTTGAATACCCTCCTCCCTAGATCCACCTCCCCGAGATAATCGTATCCAAGACCCTCCCGAGCCAGGAAGTCATCCAGGAGGTCGCCCCAGCTGGATAGATAGGCCTCGGCCATGAAGCCTCCCAACCCATCAAGCATCATAGGCACAACACCCTTCTCCAAGTCACCCAAGGGAGAGTCCCCTGTATACACCCCGGCGAAGCATCCCGTACCGAGGGTCAGCTTGGCATAGGATAGTGTGGGGTCCTCCCCATAGTAGGCAGCCGACTGGTCGGGGATCTGTAGAACGACCCTACCACCCTCCTCATAGCTATCCACCGGCTTGGGTAGGCTATCACCATCCATCCCTAGGAGGCTGAGGAGATGCTCCATATAGGTCTTGGAGAAGGGATCTAGGAGGCCGTAGGTATGGGCATAGGCATAGTCGACGACATATCTCCTGTCCAGTCTCCAGGAGACATAGGTCTCCACACCACCGACATACCTATACCCCATATCTAGGAGGAGCTTGAGCCTAGGTGCTGACGATGCCGGTCTAAGGAAGAGGCTCGCCAGAGGATCCCCAGTAGAATATACCTCCCTAAGTAGATCCCTACCTAGATCCGACCTCCAGGTATAGATGGGGCTACGCCTATCCTCGTCCCACCCCATCGCGGACGCCCTCTGCCCAGTAATTATAACGCGATACCCACGCCTATCTACAAGGTCTATCAACGAGTCTATAGGGCCTGGGTCGAGCGCACCACTATCCAGCTCTACAAGCCTCACTATCCTGACCTCTCCGTCGATCCACGCCTTTACAGAGGAGGTACCTATGTCTAGGATGCAGAGGCCCGGCTCCACACATATCATATCACGGCTAGACAATATTTACCCCTAGGGTGCCTGGGAGTTGGAGATACACGTAGTGGGTGGGGGAGTAGTAGGGCTATTCACAGCCTATGTATTGGCGGGTGAGGGATACGAAGTAACACTCTATGAGAAGTGTGAGGAACTGGGGTGCGGGGCATCAGGTCACAACGCTGGGGTCCTACACCGGATACAGACACCCTTCAACAGCCTCAAGACAAGGCTGATGAGGATAGGGCACCATATCTATAGAGAGGAGATAGACTGGATAGAGCCTAGGTGGACAAGACTACTCATCCCCTACAGGGGGGTGATAGGTGGCTTAGGGGCCAGGGCGTTAGCCTGGATACTGAGGAGGAACGGTATCGATGCGGAGATAATTAGCCAGCCCCACAGCGTCGAGCCATCCCTAAACCCAGTCTTTGAGAAGGCAATAATGGTGGAGGGCTACGGAGTAGTCGAGCCCAGGGAACTACTTGGTCGGTTGGCTAGGGAGGCCAGGGAGAGGGGAGCCCTGATAAGGATGGGGGAGGAGCACCCTGTATGTGGAGAGGCCATACATATCATCGCCGCCGGGCCGGAGAGCTACAGGATAGGGAGGCTGATAGGCGACGACCCACCTAGGCATAGGCTAAGCCTAGGGGTAATGCTCAGGATAGACCTGGAGACCGAGAATATCATAGCCCCCCTACCAAGCCCAGGGAGGAAGTACACCAAGGGCGGCGCCATAATCCCCCATAGAGGCTACAGCATCATAGGCCCCGGATTCGCATGGCTCGACGAAGACCCAGAACCAGAGGCAGAGGCACGGAGGATATACCATAGGTTCCAACCACTCCTAAGGGAGAGGCCAGAACCAATATGTATAGACAAGGGGGTGCGACCGATAAACATGCCGAGAGACGACTATGTCATAAGGAGGGTGGGGAGAAATATAATCCTCTACGGAATAGACAGCCCAGGCCTAACCGCTGCACCAGCAATAGCCAAGCTGATAAGCATAGTCATCAGCAGAGACACAAGCACCGAATTAGGGATAGAACTACTAGAGAGGATGTATAGTAGATAGGTCATCACCCATAGGTGTTGAGACCTATCGATACAAATTTATTAGTACCGGTTAGAAATCAATTGACGATGTACCATGCCCAAGTTCGCCTGTAGAGACCTAGGTATGGACTGTGGCTGGGAAGCTGAGGCGCCTACCGTCGAGGAGCTGATGGAGAAGATCGCTGAGCACGCGAAGCATGACCATGGTATGGAGGAGATCCCTCCAGAGCTTGTCGAGCAGGTTAAGAAGGCGATCAAGGAGTAGTAGGTAGGCACCCCCACCCCTTCTTTTTATACTCCCCATATACGTCTACGTACCGCCTCGTCCCTCAGCATATCATCTATCCCGCCTGAGAATATTATCTCACCCCTGTCGATTCCATATACCCTATCCACGAGATCCCTGACACGCTTGATGTTCCCAGCCTCAGTCATTAGGATACCTATCCCCTCACCTTTCAATCTCTTGATAACCTCCCTGAGGCTAGCAACTATCTTAGGTGCGAGCCCCTCTAGTGGCTCGTCCATCAATATTATCCTAGGCCTCCTAACGAGGGCTCTAGCTATAGCCAGCATCTGCTGCTCCCCACCACTCAGGTGTATACCTAGACGGTCACGTATACGGCCCAGCTCGGGGAAGTATTGGAACACCTCATTGATGAGATCCTCTGGAACCCTACCTCCATAGGCAACCTCTAGATTCTCCATAACGGTTAGGTCTGGGAATATATACCTACCCTGTGGGACTAGGGAGACCCCCATCCCAGCTATCCTATACGGCTTACTACCAGTCACCTCCAGCTCAACACCGTTCCTCTCTATGTATACCCCGCCGGACCGAGGCCTAACCAGCCCCATCAAAGTATGTAGAGTAGTCGTCTTACCAGCACCGTTCCTACCTATTAACCCGACGACCTCACCCTCGGAGACGTCTATGGAGACGCCTGATAAGACCTTGACCCCACCTATCCATACCTCAAGATCCCTAGCGTATAGCCTCATGATAACCCCCTAGATATGCGGATATGACCTCTGACATCTGTAGAACCTTCTCAGGCTCGTCATGAGCCAGTACACGGCCCTCATGCATAACTATTAGGCTGTCCGAGACCTCCCGTACAACGTCCAGGTCATGCTCGACAATGATGAATGAGTAGTCCCCACCCCTAAGCCCCTTTATAAGGTCAACCATATCCCTCTTCTCCCCCTGGGTGAGGCCGGAGGTAGGCTCATCTAGGAGGAGTACCATGGGCTTCAACGCGAAGGATACCGCTATGTCCAGCTTCTTCCTCATCCCATGGCTAAGCTCCGAGCCGAGCCTCCCACGAACCTCCCCCAAGCCGAAGGTCTCCATAATCTCTCTAAGCTCCTCATCTAGTTCGGGGAAGTCTCTATATCCCCTCCTAACGACACCAGTCCTACCCGTCCTGGTGAGGAGGGATATAAGTATATTCTCCTCCACCGTCAGCCCATCAAATATGTTTGGTATTTGGAAGGATCTCCCGAGGCCTAGCCTAGTCACCTCATGGGGAGGCCTCCCAGTAATATCGATCAGCTCTCCACCCCTCCTAAGGAGAACCCTACCAGCGTCGGGCTTCACAACCCCGCTTATCAGGTTGAGAAGCGTCGTCTTACCCGCCCCGTTGGGGCCCACGATGGATAGGACCTCGCCCCTCCTAAGCCTAAAGGAGACCCCGTCCACAGCATGGAGCTTACCAAACCATTTATGGAGACCCTCAGCAACCAATACCTCTTCAGCCCTTGACACGCCTCACCACCTTCTCCACGATACCCGAGACCCCTTCAGGGGCTAGGTAGACGAGTATCGCTAGTATAACTCCAAGGATGAGCTGCCAAAACTCGGTGAACCTCATAGCATTGATGTTTATGAATATGAATATGAGGCCGCCTATGAAGGCCCCGGCAACCCTCCTCACACCACCTATTATCGTCATAATCACGATGATGGCGCTGAAGGTCCAGAATGCAATATCCGGTGTGATCGCCCTATTAAGAGGTGCGTATAACATGCCGGCCACCGATAGGTATAGGGCGCTTATGACGTAGCTCACCAGCCTAACCCTAGAGACGTCTAGGCCTACAGACGCGGCTCTAGACGAGTTGTCCCTAACCGCCTGGAAGCCTAGACCCAGGGGCGTCCTGACTATCCACCAGGCCAGTAGGACTAGGAGGGCGACGATGGCCAGGACTAGGTAGTAATACTCGCCCAGCCCCATGGGGCGAGGTATACCATATATACCCTCATCCCCACCAGTAATATCCCTCAGCTTTATTATCAAGGCGTATATAAGCTGGGCGAAGGCTAGGGTCAGCATCGCAAAGTATATCTCGGTATGCCTCAGGCTCAGATACCCCGTGGCCAGAGCCACTACAAGGGTTAGTAGGAAGGCCAGGCCAATACTCTGGAGAGGGTCGAGGCCGAGCCTGACAAGCCCTATCGAGAGGCCATAGGCACCCGCGCTCCAGAACATCGCGTGGCCAAAGCTAAGAAGCCCAGTGTAGCCATATAGGAGGTTGAACCCCACAGCGGCGAGTCCATATAGGAGGCCGACGGTTAGAAGCCTAACAGTGTACTGGGTGGAGAAGAGGGGTGCAACCGCCAATACACCTAGGAGAAGTATTAAGGAGTATAGCTCCGCATCCCTCCTCATCTCCTCTCCCTCATCTCCATACCAAAGAGCCCGGTAGGCTTTACGAGTAGGATGAGCGCCATTATAATGTAGATGAGGGCGATCTCCATGACCGGGAAGAGCATTACCATGAAGACCCTGCTGAACCCAACTATCAGCGAGCCTACGAGGGCACCCTTGATACTACCCATGCCACCTATAACTATGACGGCGAAGCTCAGGACGATGATCTCGGTACCCATACCTGGAGACGCAGTATATAGAGGCACGGCCACTCCACCAGCCAAACCAGCCAACGCTGCTCCGAGGCCAAACGACAGGGCGAATAGCCTATCCGTATTTACACCTAGAGCCGAGGCCACCTCCGGGCTATAGGTCATCGCCCTGATCATCTTCCCAACAGTGGTCCGGGTGAAGAATAGGTGTAACACGATAGCCACTGAGAAGCCTAGGAGAAGTGTGAATACAAAGTATATGGGGACCTGGAACTCACCCACCGGTATCGAGAAGCCTGGAAGCCTTGGGAAGGCCCTATACTCAGGCCCCCATATCATCTTAACCATATCATCAAGAATTAGGATCAGGGCGAAGGTCAGTAGTAGCTGGAGGTCATGACTCTTCCCATAGAGCGGCTTGAGGAGGATCCTCTCGACCAAGATCCCCAGGGCACCCACAACCAATATAGAGGCCACGTATCCCAGGACCATTGAGAACCAGTCCAGACCAAGCCAGAGTATGACGACCGTATATGTTACGTATGCACCCACCATATAGAGAGCCCCATGGCTTAGGTTCAGAATCCTCATAATCCCATAGATCAGGCTCAGCCCAGAGGATATGAGGAACAGGATCGAGGCGTAGAACAGGGCGTTGAAGGTCTGTACCACTATAAGATTTATATCCATCCACCCACCCCATCCATACGACATATGTTGTAAAAAGTGGTGGGGGTTAACGGTATCAACAGCTCACCATCGTCTCGAAGGGCTTCGGAACAACCTTGGCGGGTGGGACAACTACCAGGTCGTCCAGTATGGGGATCGGGTATTCAGGCCCACCTCTGCGGAGACGGCCCCAATACACGTCGTAGAGCCCCTGGTGATCCTCAGGCCTTATGTATACAGGCCCCATCGGCCCGGGGACGGTGAGACCCTCGAGAGCCTCCACAAAGTCGTCGACCTCTGGCCACTTCTCAAGGGATAGGTATGCCCTCTCTATAGCCGCCTTCACCGCGTAGACAGCCACATAGCTGGTGGCCGCCACGTATGGCGGATAGTTACCGGTCTTGTCTAGGAACTTCTCCACAAACTCCTTGTTCAATGGATATACGTCGTGGGGTGGGTATAGGAACCAGTAACGCCCACTCCCCCATACATCTACGCCGTCAGGGACATTCTCATCGCCTATAGCCTCGAGAGTATCCGTGGCACCCAGCATCGCATTCATATAGACCTTCACACTGTCGAAGAGCCCCTTCGCGACAGCCTGTTTGAAGAAGGTGGCGGCATCCCCTCCCCATAGGCTCGAGAAGAGAAGGTCGGCTCCACTATTCTTAATCTGGTCGATATAAGTCCCGAAGTCCGTGGTGAAGAGCGGTGTATATATAGGGTCTAGGAACTCTAGGTCCGGCATGAGCTCCTGGAGCTTACCCGAGAATATCGCCCACGAGTCGTATCCATATGCATAGTCAGGCCCTATATTGGCTACCCTCGTCACCTCACCCTCATAGAGCTGCTTAACTATCTCCGCCCCAAGGATGTCTATAGGCTCCTCATACATGCTTACCCTGAAGATATACTTCCTCCTCCCACACTCCGTGAGCTTCGGGGTAGCCGCATGTGTTACTATGAGGGGTACCTGTAGCTCCTCCTCGATCAGAGGTATAGCCTTAAGCGCATCACCGCTGCTGTCCAGCCCTATTATAATCTCTGCACCCTCGTCCTGGACCATCCTGGCGATATTGTCTAGTACACGCTCCCTATCCGCCTCATCCGCATTGGTGAGCTCGACCCTCCTACCCAGTATCCCACCCATCTCGTTGATCTCCTCGACAGCCAGCTCGATAGCTGCAGCCGCATTTGTTCCATAGGTTCCCAGCGCACCAGTCATGAAGTAGATATAGCCTATCTTCAGAGGCTCGTCCGGAATTCCTGGAAGACCCTCGACCGGCTTCTCTATAGGCTCCTCAACAGGCTCCTCAGCGGGACCTGGTGCAGTGAATACCCCGAGGCCGTAGCCAACCGCGAGACCAGCCACACCGGCACCGGCAATCTTCACAAACTCCCTCCTAGAATCCCCACCACCGCTCAAAGAGACACCCCTGGAATATACCAAAAAATTTGTTTGGGTCAGATTTAAGAGTTACCTAACCGATTTGGCTCCTAGTCCGACTAGGGGATATTGATGGCAAAGACCTTATAGGGTGACTTACCTAAGAGCCTCCTTAAAAATGATCTAAGCGTTATATGACCTGACATGGATGAGAGGTCTAAGGCCGGACTACTCATGGTGTTAGGATCCACATTCTTCCTCCTTACGTGGAAGACTGCAGAGTTCCTAAGGCCGGGCTACAGCGTTTCTCAAGACGTTATCAGTGCACTCGGCGTTGGTGAGAACGCGTGGATATTCAACATCGGAGTGATAGCCCTAGGCATACTTGGGTTATGGGCATCATACCTACTCAGCAGGGAGTGGAGACTATTCGGCATACTCCTGGGACTATCCAGTATAGGCGCAATAGGTGTGGGGCTATTCCCCATGGATAACCCTGTTCCACACGCCATCTCTGCCTTCACAGCCTTCCTATTCTCGGGTCTTGCAGCGGTATACAGCTATAGGCTAGAGGAGAAGCCACTGTCCCTACTATGGGGGGTCATGGGGATAATATCCCTAGCAGCATTGATACTCTTCGCAACCGATACTTACCTAGGTCTGGGCCGGGGAGGAATGGAGAGGATGATAGTCTACCCAGTAATGATATGGCTCATAGGATTCGGGTCTAGACTAGCTAGGTAGGGAAATAGTAAATAAAAAAGGAGGGTTAGGGGTTCCAGATGGCTACTCCTACCTAATGGGACTCGGCATCTCCATGGCTAGACATGTGGCTCTCCATCATCGACATGCATTGCTCCATATTAGCCATCATAGACTCCATCATGGCCTGGTGCTGAGCCATCATCGACTCACAGTCCATCTGGCACATACCACCCATTCCACCCATGCCGTTCATACCACCCATCATACCCCCGTGGTCTCCGGCCATGGGCTGGCCCATACCACCCATCATACCTCCAGGCATACCATTCATCATTCCGCCCTGCATACCGTTCATCATGCCTCCCTGCATACCACTGGCCATCCCGCCCATGCCCTGCATAGGCACGCCCATCTGCATAGGCATCGGCCACCACATCCAGACCTGCTGCGTGGTGTAGGCAGCCGCTATCCCAAGTCCGAGCAGTCCAGCCAGTATCAATACGAGGTATCCAGTCCTCATACCGCTTTCACCGGGTAGTCCATCTGCCGAAACGTTATATAGTAGTTGCGTGTAACGCCTGTAACGACGCCCTACTTCTTAGTGTAACGCTCCATCAACCAGTCGGCTAGGCGAACCTCATTAGTATTACCTACAGACCGTCTAACGATGATGTTACGCTCCTCCAGCCTCTCGAGAATCCTATGTATCTGCACCCTATTCATGCCGAGCTCCCAACGGAGATCCTTCTGGAGCATCACACCCCCATTCTCGATGAGGAGCTCAACTACACGACGCTCATCAGGTTTCAGAACCCTCATTATCTCAGGCTCCTCCTCACTACCCTCGTCAGAAGCCTTGTTAGCTCCTCCCTCGGGCGTGGACTCCACAACCACCCTGCCACCCTCACGTGTATATAAGCCCCTACCCCTGTCCGTCGAGAGGAGGTATATCACACCCGCTAGGAGAACCAATAGGATTAGGAAGACGGACCAGAACGGTATGAACATCCCGAACATGTGTGCACCGTCTCCCATCATACCCTGCATCATGGGCATGGAGAACTGGAAGCCCATGAAGAGCATCATTACTAGTGGTATAAGGAATATGCCTAGAAGTAGGATCAACACTATTGCCAATACAAGTCTCACTGCATCGTCAGTCATCTCCCGACAACCAGATAAAAATATCTTGTGTAGGTGGAAATAAGGCTAGGCCTCCCCGATGACCTCTATCTTCCATGCAGGGTGTATCTCTGCCCAAGATCCATGATCGGTGTCGACGACCCATGCACCCGTTATCCTTACCCGTTCACCCTTCTGGGGGACATAGACCTCATCCCTATCCTCGGGGACTATCTCCACGTGGATATATCCCTTCCTAAGGACGTATGACCCGGTGCTAAGCATGTGTCTATACTCAGGATCAAGCAATACATCGAAGACTATGTCTCCATCTTCCACCATGTTTGGATGGCTCACTACGACGCCCTCGACAGTGACGCAGCCATCGACTATACGGAGCCTCTCAGGTCCCCATACACCCTCCATTACAAACTCTTTACATGGCTCCACCGCCCCAGGATTCATCCACTGATCACCAGTCCATGTGACTGGCTGTAGAGGATAGGACACCACCTGTAGAGTGTATAGTAGCGTGGGTGTGGAGGCCAAGGCACCTCCGAGGAGTAGGAGGGTGGCCAGGACTGTAGATGCCCTATCCATCTGTGAGAAGTATCCTATTCCCAGGGCTACTAGGGTAGCCGCAACTAGTAGTAGGGCTGGGAAGTATGATATCCCGAGGAAGTAGCCAGCCATGGATATGGAGCCTATATATACCAGGCTGTTCTTCCCATCCCTAAGCCCTCTGTAGACCAGGTATGTGAAGGGTATGAGGAAGGCGCTATGTATATCGAGCCCGACGTCTATAGCGTCTCTACCAAAATAGGCCAGGCCTAGTGAGAGCGCGACAAGCGTATCGAGAAGGACTATCAGGAGAGAGGTTGTTAGAAAGCCTAGGCCGCCATACCTATTCACGAGGAAGACTGTGACTGACCTGAATATGAGGCTTAGAACCACAACCAGTGTGAACATCGAGGCTGTATAGATAAGTATGGCGGCGCCGAGTAGATGGACAGCCGCGAAGATCAGTCCACCCCTCCCCCTCACGGGGTGTAGCGAGGATATTATCATGGCTGGGATGATCAGGCCATAGCCTACGAAGGGGTTGGGGACATTTATCAGCGTCAACACACCAGCGAGAGTTAGTAGAGCCGAGGCGATATCCCACCTCGGGACATCCTGCATAGGGAAATAATCCCCCTAATGCAATTTTAATCCGGATAGGCGGTGTATAGAAATGCCTATAGCCAGTGGTAAGAGGCCATTGATAGGGTTCTCCCTATACGACCCCTTCACAGCAGAGATGGTCAGGGATATCGATGAAGTGGACTTCATAGTCATAGGTGACAGCCTCGGGATGGTGTTTAAACGTGGAAGTGTGAGGGACACCAGACTGGAGGACTCCCTATACCACCTCGGTGCGGTACTGAGGGTCATAAGGAATAAGCCTGTATACGTCGACCTACCCATAGGGACTTATGAAGAACCTGGAAACGCCGTCGAGAACAGTAGGAGAGTCGTCGAGAAAGGGGGCTACGGAGTAGTTGTGGAGGGGTACTGGCCCAAGTCCTGGGATGCACTGTCCAGGGAGGGTATACCCTACATTGTACATCTAGGCTACACACCCAAGTATATGGATAGACCTATAGTTGTGAGGAGTGAGGAGGGTGATAGACTCTTAGAGATGGCTAGGGAGGCCGAGGAGAGAGGGGCTGAGATGGTGAAGCTAGAGCTTGTAGAGGCGGAGATAGCCGCCAGGATAGCTGACGAGTTAGACATACCAGTTATAGGGGTGGGTGCTGGTCCATATGTAGATGGCCATATACTCGTGATATACGACTTCCTAGGCCTCTACCCAGGATTTGCACCCAGGTTTGTGAAGAAGTATATAGACCTTATAGAAATTGGTAGAAAGGGTGTGGAGAGACTGGTTAGAGACATCTTGACTGGGCACTACCCAGGGCCGGAGGAGAGCTACTGACTATGCTAAGAGGAACAGCAGCCACAGCCGCCGCCCTTCTCCTCCCCATGGTGATGCCCATGATGACCATGGTGGCCATGATGCCCGTGATGACCATGCCCACCATGACCCTCCATACCAGGCATACCCTGGGGACCATGCTCGAGATAGTAGTCAGGCCTCTCCTCAAAGGCCTTCTTACAGTTGTTGCTGCAGAAGTAGTATATAGTACCCTTGTAAACAGTCTTCGCAGCAGCGGTAGAAGGTTCGACCTCCATACCACAGACAGGGTCGATAGGCATGTGGAACACCTCACATATTTAAGAGTCTACAAAAAGATTTAAACCGATAAAAATGTTTTTGTCGCGCTTATGCCTAGTCCTCAGGTATGCTCATCCTAAGGCTATTGCTTGTCACTGATATAGAGCTCATTGCCATGGCGAAGCCTGCATGTTCAGGTCTTAGAATTACTCCTAGTGGATAGAGTATTCCAGCTGCAACAGGTATGAGTAGTGTGTTGTATATGAATGCCCAGAAGAGGTTGAACTTTATCTTCCTCTTTATCATCTTGCTTATCCTTATTGACTGTACAACAGCCATTATACGGCTCCCCACTATGATGACGTCTCCAGCCTCCTTCGCTATGTCGCTCCCACTACCCATGGCGAAGCCCACATCTGCCTGTGTAAGGCTCGGCGCATCGTTGACGCCGTCACCAACCATGGCCACCTTCTCACCACGCCTCTGAAGCTCCCTAACCTTGTCCGCCTTGTCCTCAGGGCTAACCTCTGCATAGACCTCATCTATACCTAGCTTCCTGGCTATTGCCTCAGCCGTCCTCCTATGGTCACCTGTCAGCATGACTATCTTGTAGCCCATCTCCCTAAGCCTGTTAATAGTCTCTACACTATCTTCCTTCAAGACATCGGCCACCGCCACGATCCCCGCTAGGACGCCGTCGACGGCCACGTATACAACGGTCATCCCCTCGTCCCTAAGCCTAGATACATCTTCCCTAGAAAGCTCCACATCAACCTCGAAACCCTTCATGAGCTTCTCATTACCCACCACCACCGTCCTGCCATCGATCACCGCGTAGATCCCCTGTCCAGGGATATAGTCGAATGACTCCGGCTCACCCAGCTCTAGGCCACGCCCCTCGGCAGCCTCGATTATAGCCTTCCCAATCGGGTGCTCACTCCCCTTCTCAGCTATAGCTGCAAGCCTGAGCACAGACCCCTCCTCAAAACCGTTATAGGCCTTTACACTAGTCACCTGGGGCTTACCCACGGTCAGTGTACCTGTCTTGTCAAAGACAAAGACAGTCAGCTCATCAACCTTCTCAAGAACATCAATGTTCCTTATAATGATACCCTTCTCAGCAGCCTTACCCACACCCACTATGATCGCAGTAGGCGCAGCCAGGCCAAGTGCACATGGGCATGAGATGAGTAGTACTGAGGCCGTGAAGAGAAGTGCCTTGCTAAGCCCCACCCCTAGGTAGAAATACCATATAGAGAAGGTCACTATAGCTATACCTATCACTAGCCAGGTGAATATCCCTGATATCCTATCAACAGTCTTCTGTATAGGAGGCTTAGCCGACTGGGCATACCTAACCAGCTTGATTATCTGGGATAGGACAGTCTCCCTACCCACACGGGTCGCTATCACCTTGATATACCCGTTCTCTAGGATGGTGCCGGCAAAGACTGGATCCCTCTCCTTCTTATAGACAGGTATACTCTCTCCCGTAAGCATCGACTCATTCACATATCCAGAGCCCTCCACTATTATGCCGTCGACAGGTATCTTCTCCCCGGGCCTGACAACAACTATATCCTTAACCCTCACCTCATCAATGGGGAGCTCCACCTCCTCCCCATCCCTAATAACCCTAGCCTTACCCGCCTGAAGCTCCATAAGCTTTCTAACAGCCTCACCAGTACGCAGCTTCATCTTAACCTCTAGGTACCTCCCCAGGATTATGAAACCTATGACCACTGCAGCGGCCTCGAAAAAGACCTCCTCAGCCTCTACTAGGCCTAGTAGGGCCGCGGTGCTGAAGACATATGCAGCACCCGTGCCGAGAGCTACAAGTGTATCCATGTTTGCCACACCGTTCCTCAGGGCTCTATAGGCGCCTAGGTAGAACCTCCTACCAGCTATGAAGACTACTGGCGTGCTTAGTAGGAAGCCTATCCAACCACTAAACTCCTTGAGTGGCTGCTCTATACCGAAGACTGGTAGTAGGACATAGATCATCAGCGGTAAACCTAGGCCCAGGCTCAGGATCACATGTCTCTTGAGAGTCCTGAGCTCCTCCTCAATAATCTTACGCTCTATATCCTCCACATCCGCCTTTGTATCTACCTCCTTCACCCTATAGCCCAGCTCCTCCAGCTTCGTCTTCACATCCTCGAAGCTCGTGGTGAAGGGGTTTATCGTTACGTAGACCACCTTGGATATGTGGGACGTCTTCACATCTATGACTCCTGGCATCTTTGACAGTGTACTCTCTATCAGGGACTCGTCGTCAGGTGAGGAGAGGTTCTCAACTATCAGCCTAGCCTCCTCCTTATACACGTCATAGCCAACCTTCCTGACAGCCTTCACCAAGTCCTTCAGCGAGACACTATAGGGGTCATACTCAACCACAGCCTCCTCCTGGGCCAGGCTTACACTGACATTCTCAACCCCTGGGAGCTGCTTAGACGTCTTCTCTATAGTTACGGCACAGGTGGCGCAGTGCATACCTATTATCTTGATCCTCTCACGAACCTTGGTCTTCTGCTCCTGGTTCTCCGTCATTTCCCGACAACCACTACAATTAGGTTTGTAGTGGTATATAAATTTTTTCATGGGAAACAAATTTAGTGGCGAGGTGCATAGGATGAGTATACCCCATGTCTTCAGGCTAGACGAGGTGAAGGCCCTCTCAGACCATGTAAGGATCGCCATACTCGATATGCTAAGCGAGAGGCCCATGAGTGTACAGGATATCCAGGAGGAGCTTAGGAGGAGGGGGATCAACAAGAGTATTAACGCGATCAGGTACCACCTGAAGGTTCTTAGGGATAGTGGGCTGATCAGGCTGGTAAAGGTGGAGGAGGTCAGGGGAGGAGTGTTGAAGTACTACGCGCCCTCTAAGAACGTCTATCTATATGAGGAGCCTGAAGACATCTCGGAGCTTATCCAGCCACTTATAGAGGAGGTTACTCCCGAGGTGGTCAACGCTATCAAGAAGCTGGTGGATAGGAGGAGGGACGAGCTGATAAGCGTTGCAAAGAGTCTTAAGCCGTGCCCATACTGCTACACCCAGCACTTCATCGAGCATGTAATACTTGAGACATTCAAGGGGGCAGTGGGGAAAGCCCTCAAGATGGAGGAGGTCTCCAACCTGCTAGGCGAGCTTCACAAGGAGGCTGAGGAGGAGTAGGAGGGGCTAGGGGACGACTATCTGTCTCTTCATAGCCCTCCCCTCCCTAAGTCTCCTAAAAGCCTCGTTAATCTCCTCGAGCCCAACCTTCTCCGTCATCCTCCAATAAGGAATTAACCCCTTCAGGCCTAGAGAGGCAAGCTCATGTAGGTCGGGAAGGCTACCATACAGCACGGTTGTAAGGGTCACCTCATTGATAATCATGTGGTGGCTAGGTATCCTTGGGCCATACCTACTCCCTAGGCCGACCAGTACATAGACACCCTCAGGAGCCACTAGGGGGAGGTAGTCTTCAATAGTCTTCTCCAGTCCCACGAAGTCTATCACAGCCTTGGGCGACGACCCGTCAAGAAGGGTCAATACCTCCCTCCTAGGATCTGTACTAGACCCGTCTATAAGGTGGTCGATCCCCTCCCTAATCTCAACGATCTCGGCTGCCTGCTCAACCTTCCTAGGATTTATATCCACAGCCACGACAGGGTTTGGGAGGAGGAGCCTAGCAGCTGCAAGTCCGAATAGCCCGGTTCCACCGAGGCCGACTATAAGGATAGGCTCATCAGGGTCAAGATACTTGGCAGCCTTCTTCACCGCCCTATAAGCTGTGAGCCCAGCATCAGCCAGTATAGCTGCAGACTCGAGATCCCCGATACCATTTACACGTACCAGGTACCTATAGCTGGGAACCAACATATACTCGGCGAACCCCCCGTTGAACATGACGACCCCTGCAGGCGTCCTCAAGCCACAGATCTGGTGTAGCCCCTTGACCGAGTATCTATCCTCACCCATACAGTAGAAGCTGTATACAAGGACCTCGTCGCCCGGCGACACATGGAGCGAGGCCGCCTCACCAGCCTCCTCAACCACCCCTGAGACCTCATGCCCAAGGACTAGTGGGAAGGTCGCCGGCAGCTCATCTCCAAACTCCCCATCCATCAGGTGGAGGTCGCTGTGGCACACCCCCGCACCTCTAACCCTTATCAGGACCTCCTCCCCACGGGGCCTCGGAACATCAATCTCCTCGATGACCAGCTCCTCCCCGTATCCATGTAGGACGGCCGCCTTCACTCTAGACCCACCTCCTGGGCTAGCCTTACGAGCTCTATAGCCGCCTTGGGATACCTGAGGACCGTGGAGAAACTCCCCTTCACCAGGCGTAGCCTCCTGGTTACAAGAGCCTTTATAGGATCTAGCCCACCCCTGATAAGCTCTACCCACTCCTTATAGGGAGCCGATATAACGAAGGGAGCATCCACAGAGTCTGGATCCTCCACAAGCGAGACACCCCTACAAGCCCCGTCCTCAAGATCCACGTATAGGCCGAGCCTCCTAGGCCCCTCAGGGAGGACGTCCTCAGGAATCTCCTCGACAATAAATAGTATTGGCCAGACCCATCCCTTCGCAGCCCTCCGATACTCCTCTGAACCGTTAACCTGGCGGCAGAACTCCTCGGCCCACTCCATAGAGGGGAACCTGGCCACCCCATACACCCCCTACACCATAATAGGTCTGTAGAGCTATAACACTGGGACAGTGGCTTATCCAGACCCAGCCCAGAATATATGTATATGAATAAGGTTCTGCACAGCTTGGAGGATGGGGTTCTCAGGATAACCCTGAACAGGCCTGAGAAGCTCAACGCGTTGGACGAGGAGATGTGGATAGAGCTTGCCAGGATACTTAGGAGGTACAGCGGTAAATACCCCGCCATTCTAACGGGTAGTGGGAGGGCATTCTCCGCCGGGGACGACATCTACATGATGGCTGAGGCCCAGGATATTAGGGATACCCGGTACATCGTCATGGGCCTGATAAAACCGCTACTAGAGGCTGTAGCCAGCTACGAGACTCCCATACTGGCCGCCGTGGATGGATATGCATTCGGAGCCGGGTGTGAGGTGCTCCTACTCATGGATGGAGTAGTGGCCTCGCCGAGATCCACGTTCTCAGTCCCAGAGGCATATATAGGCTTATCACCCCCACTCATGCTATCCGCCGGGCCATCCGTCATAGGGCTTAGGAGGAGTATCTACCTCACACTTACCGGGAAGAGGCTGACTAGTGAGGAGGCACTATCCATAGGCCTTATCGACGAGATAAGCGATGACCCAGTAGCCAGAGCCATGGAGATCGCCAAGGAGACACTGAAGATACCTCTGGAGACCCTGAGAAGCATAAAGAGGATCGTCAATAGGTATAAGGCCATGCTGATAGATCCCGAGGCAGAGGAGGAGCTGGCCAGGCTCATGGCGAGTAGAGAGGCCCAGGAACTTATGAAACGGTTTATAGAGAAGAGGCGTTAGTCTGAGAGCCACCTGGCTAGGGCCCACCTAGTGGCTGGAGGGAGTATCAATAGTGCCCCAATGTCGAAGGCGACGCCGCAGCTAAGCATACCAGCCAATGGGCCACATAAACCCATCTCATACAGGGTCCAGGTCACTATTCCCAGAAGCACTCCTCCAGTAGCCGTAGCCAGCGTTAGTATGGAGAGCCAGAATGCACAGCTGGGCTTGAGGCCGAGCCTAGGCATCCTAGAGACATATATCAGGAGTGGGATGAGGAGGGGTGAGACACCCAGCCTGGCTAAGGCCTCCACCTCATACGGGCCACCCAGCGGGACTAGATACCGGGGGAAGACTAGTAGGTTGACCGTCGAGTTGAAGAGTAATAGGTAGTAGCCAGCAACCATAAGGAGGCCAGACGCCCTGGCAACCAAGGCAGCTCCCATCATTGCCACTAGGGCCGTGAAGACAACCGGGAATATAGCGGGGAGTATATCCCCAGTCCCTATATACGACTCGAGGCCCACTACCTCCATACCCATAAGTAGGTGTAGATAGTCATGGATCCTCCACGTGAGTATCGCCAGGGAGATGTATAGTAGGATACCCCCGAGGTTCTCGCGGAAATACTTTGTGAAGCCCATCACCAGCCACTCAAGAACCTCTCGATATACCACCTGGACGCCTTAAGATCCTTGATACCCATGACCACCGTGAATACGACGACCACCATGGATACCACTATACCCATCGCATGATACAGCACTATTGATAAGAGGCTCAGCACGAGATACCTGCCAAGAGCGTCAAGGGCTAGGTAGCTCCAGGCCGCGAACCATAGAGGCCATATCCTCCAATCCATCGGCTTCTCCCTCGGCCTACCAAGTGTGAACGCCCTGTAGGCTGTGTAGCTGGCTGGATATGCAAGTAGAACCAGTAGCGCTAGGGGACTCCCAGTATAGAGGTAGATACCAGACACCGCTAGGATGGGTGCCGAGATACTTATAACCCTAGCCAATAGGAGAGTCCTACCAAATCCCAGCCTGACAGGCAGGGTCTTAACACCCTTCATACGATCCATCTCATACTTGTCCAGATGCTTACCTATCAGGACGAGCGATACCACTATCCCGTAGGGAGCATATATAAGCGCCTCCATAACTGGGGGCCTACCCGTCAAGGCTGTATATGTCCCCCCAGCCATCACCACCCCCCACACTATGAAGACACCGATCTCGCCCAGACCCAGCCTCTTAAGGTCTATGGGTATACCACTATACCCAAGCATTATGAAGCCGCCTATCCCAGCCAGTATCGGGACCAGTGGAGACCTTGTCAGACCTAGGTAGAGAGCCAGTAGGGCTGAGGCAAACAGGGACACCGCAACATAGCTCTTGATCACACCCGTCGAGAGGAGGCCCTGCATAACGGGGTGTGGGGCATAGGAGACCCTTACATATCCAGCGGTATCAATACCCTTACCATGGTCGCTCAGGTCATTGAGGAGGTTATCAGCCAGGTGTAGAAGGACGAACAGTACCAGTATAACTGTGAAGAGGAGTGGGTCGAAGGAACCGGCTAGATAGGCTAGGAGACCGCCTATAGAGACTGCATACACCGTCATGAAGATTACACATATCCTGGCTGATACCAGGAAGCGGACGAGTGGATGAACCCTGTTTAGATCCACAGATGTGTTGCAGAACTTCAAAGCCTCTCCGATAGCCTTAAGACTAGACATATCCACACCACCATGCCAGCCCAGTCTACACACCTATCCATAGCCCTATAGCTTGGGGGGTAGATATATACCTAGTTTAGAATCTACATGCATCCCTTATCAGAACATGAGGCTCAACAACGTGGACGTAGAGGCTGTTAAGAAGCTCGTCGAGGAGATAAGCAGTGGCAGAGCCAACCCAAGAGTCACCAAGGCGGTAGAGGGGGAGTGGATATTCAGGGATGGTGAGCCACAGTTCAGAATCTATGCAAAGTATGAGAAGGGAGAGACCACACTCATAGCGGACAGCCCATCCAAGATGGGCGGATCAGGCTTGGCTCCAGACCCGGTCCAGTACTGCCTATCAGGCCTAATAGCATGCTTCGCCCAGACCTACGTCGGGATAGCCGTGGAGAAGGGTGTCAAGCTTACAAAGCTAAGGATAAGGGCGGAGTCAAGGATAAATCTACGGAGACCCCTAGGCATAGGTAACGACCCCATCTCAGAAGGTGTTACAATCAAGGTCGAGGCAGAGGGAGCGCCTAAGGAGGTCCTCCAGGAGATTCTGGACGAGGCCATGTATAGATGCCCCGGGGTATACTGCGTATCCAACCCGGTGCCAGTTAAGGGCGAGCTGACATAGGGATGGGGAGAACTATATATAGTCCCACCACCCCCCATCAATTTTCTTTGGCGGATAGGGATGAGTATAAACGGGGGTGTAGCGGTAAAACTAGTCAACCTCACAAAGTATTATGGCAAGTTCCTAGCAGTGGACCATCTAAACCTCGAGATATATGATAGGGAGATATTCGGCTTCCTAGGCCCAAACGGGGCTGGGAAGTCGACGACACTCCTCATGATAACCACCGTCCTAAGGCCGAGTGAGGGGACAGCCTACGTATATGGAGTCGACATTAGGAAGGATCCCGACCGTGTAAGACAGATGGTTGGGATAGCCTTCCAAGACCCCAAGCTATACTGGGTACATACACCCTACGAGATCCTATACTGGCACGCAAGGGTATGTGGATACTCAAGCAGCGAGGCACGACAGGTTGTGAAGGAGGTACTAACCAGGTTCGACATGTGGGAAGCCAGGAGGAAGAGGGCCTTCGAGCTAAGCGGGGGTATGAGGAAGAGGGTGGAGATAGCAAAGGTCTTCATCCAGAGGCCTAGGCTAGCGATCTTCGACGAGCCCACAGCCCAAATAGACGTATCCGGCAAACACATGATATGGGAGATGATAAAGGAGTTGAGGGATGAGGGGTCAACCATCATACTGGCTACGAACGAGCTATACGAGGCGGACGTCCTCTCAGACAGGGTAGGAATCATATACAAGGGAAGGATAGCGGCTCTCGGCACACCACAGGAGCTCAAAGACACGATACCCGGAGGAGACGTCCTAGAGATCGACCTAGACAGGCCCCCCAGCGACGAGGTTGTCAGGCGTATAGAGGCGGAGCCCGAGATAGTCGAGGTTAGGCGTATGAACCAGAGGATAAGGATGTATCTAAACAGGGTGGAGGAGGTCCTGCCACGTATCTTGGCGATGCTAATGGAGAGTGGATACAGGGTCAAGAGGGTCGATATGAGGGAGCCCACCCTGGACGACGTCTTCCTACACTATACGGGCGTGAAGCTGGTGAAGGAGGAGTGATCCTACGACACCTACTCCTAGTCGTTGAGAGGGACTTCCGCCTCCTCATCGAGTATAGGCTATTCCTCATCATACGCTGGCTCTGGTTCGGGATACAGATAGCGATATTCGGCCTAGCCATATCCCAGCTAGTCGTCCTAGAGGGCTACATAAACTACTACGCCGCCGGGATATATGTGGCGACACTCTACTCTGCAGCCATGTTCGTGGCTGTAGACATATCAGAGGAGGCGGAGCACGGAGTGGTCGACTATCTACTCAGCCTACCCATAAACAGAAACATATTGATAATTGGCAGGGCAATAGGCGGCGGCCTTAGAAGCCTAGCCGCAACAGCCCCACCCCTCGTGATAACCCTCCTCTACGTGGGGGTGAGGAACCCCTACACATTGATAAGCGCGGTGGCCGGACTGGCCCTACTCTCCTTCGGCGTCGCAGGGCTGGCTATAACCATAGTAAGCCTACTAAAGAGTGGAGCCAAGACAGATATACTCCTAGGCGCCTTAGACGCCTTCGTCATAAGGCTCAGCACAGTATTCTACCCACGTGAATTCATGCCCGAGGCTTACTCGGCGGCTGCGGCGGTGAATCCGTTGACCCACGCATCAGAAGTGTTTAGATGGGCACTCGGCCTGCCATACGAGGGCGACCCAATCTTCTCGATGGTCATGCTCCTAGCCTTCATGGTGTCCATGACGAGTATAGGTGTCTACCTCTATGAGAAGAGGATGGAGGGAGGGGGCTGGACATCATGAATACGAAGCTCCACCTAATAGTCGAGAGGGATGTCAGGAACTTCTTCAAGTATAGATGGTGGATGGCCGGCCTCATAAGCATGAACCTCGCCGACCTATTCATACTCGCAATAGTATTCTCCCGTATGGTTACGAGGCTCGAGTACTTCAAGTTCGTCCTACCAGGGATAGCCATACTAGCCCTATTCGCCTCCGCCTTCACCATAGGTAGGGAGGTCTCGGCAGAGATAAGGAGGATGCTACACCACTACCTACTAAGCCTACCAGTGAAGGAGTGGGAGATCATAATTGGGAGGCCCCTTGCAGGAGGGATAAGAGGCCTCATATATGCAGCCCCCATGCTAGGCCTAGCAATAGTGTTGAGCCCAACCCCTAGGCCAGAGCTCCTCATATACATACCCCCAGTCCTATTCATGCTCGGAATGGGGATAAGCGCACTAGCAATATTCCTAGCAACAGTTGTAAGGAACTTCGACGCATACATATCAATAAGGGGGCTTATGTACTTCATACTAATGTTCAGCAGCACAGTCTTCTACCCCATAGATGTCCTGAAAAACCTACCAACACCCATATACCTACTGGCCCTCTACAACCCAGTCAGCCACGGCGCAGACCTAATGAGGGAGGTCCTCCAACAGGGCGTACTAGACCCCATGAAGATAATAAGCCTAACCATATTCTCAACAGTATTCCTACTAGTAAGCAGCATACTCTACTATAGGAGGATAAGGGAATGAAGAGATGGCTGCTCCTAATGGATCTCGACAGGACAATGTGGAGCCACCATGACATATCAAGCCTGAAACCACCCTTCAAGAGGGCTGGCCCAGGCATAGTGGTCGACGCGGAGGGTGTAGAGATAAGGCTTAACCAGGACATGGTACGCCTAGTCGAGTGGGCCCTAGGGAGAGGTGCTATTACAAGCACACTATCCTGGAACAGGCTTGAGAGAGCCGTAGAGGTTCTGAGAGCCTTCGGAATAGACAGGCTATTCCACTACATAACCGCTGAGGACACCCCCCGTAAAGACCTTATGCTCGAGAAGCTCCTCCAAACCCTCAGGAGACAGGGTATAGAGATACCCCCTGCCAGGATCATATACATAGATGACAGGGATATCCACATCGGGGAGATTAGGAGGAGGATTGGCGATATAAACTTCCTCATGTATGGGAGGGACATCAGAAACTTTGAAGAGGCGGTCGAGAAGATCAGTAATATACTGGGTGACGGGTGATGGAGCTCTACCTTGTCCAGCATGGAGAGGCATACCCAGAGGACGTAGACCCTGAGAGGAGGCTCACGGACAGAGGTAGGATGGAGACGGAGAGGATAGCTAGATACCTCTACTCCATAGGAGTAAAGCCGGGGAAGATACTACACAGCGGGAAGACAAGGGCGAGGGAGACGGCGGAGATACTGGCTAAATACCTAGACACACTGGTGGAGAGGGCTGAGGGGCTAAACCCGATGGACGACCCCAAGCCCTGGGCAGATAGGCTAAACAGGGAGGACGGGTCATTAATGATTGTGGGCCACCTCCCCTTCCTAGAAAAACTGGTGGCCACACTACTCGGCATCGAGGAGCCACCCATAAGGTTTAGATACTCCGGAGTAGCCAAGATGCTGAGGGATGAGGGGGGATGGAGGATAGAGTGGTTCATAACCCCCGAGGTAGTGCCATAGCCCATTGATAGGCCACAGCATATGGCTAGGGCCATATAGAGAGATATTTATATAACCTATGGGCGAAACTAGTGTTTTAGGT
>WAKB01000006.1 GCA_015523545.1 Candidatus Geothermarchaeota archaeon | reverse complement strand
GTCGAATCCTACGGCTTAGATGTTCTTAGAAATCTGAATGATAGAAATGTCTTTCGACAAGTGGAGGTTGTTAGTTCATGGTTGGAAGGAGATTTAGACCTAAAGAGAATGTGATTATACATAGGTCTGAGTTAGATGACAGGTTTTTAATCTATGATCCAAGAAGTGGGAAAAATGTTTTTCACTAATGAAATCGGTGTCTTAATTTGGTATTTGCTCAGATGTTATGAAGCGGATAGAGTTGTAGAAGCTGTTTCCATACTTACAGGAGAGAAGATGGAGACTATTAACAAAGATCTAAATAACTTTTTAGAAGAACTTAAGAAACTAGGGTTAGTTGAAATAGAGTAATTGCCAGTATCTGCATTGACACACGTTATAATCTTCTTAAAGCTAAATACCATTGTTAGTGGTGTTCCTATGGAGAAGTATGACGCGATCGTGATTGGTCTTGGGCCTGGTGGTGCCTCGGCCCTCTACAAGATCGCTTCTTACGGCTACAGGGTGATTGGGTTCGATAAGAGGAGGGAGATCGGGGTCCCTATCCAGTGCGGCGAGTTCATCCCGCAGTACCATGAGTATAGGGGTATCTTACCAGAGGTTACCGACGAGTATCTAGAGATCTTTAGGAAGATGCCTATGAACCTCGTTGACAATAGGACTGACAGGGTCAGGGTAGTGACCCCCGGTGGGGATGAGTATGAGGTTGGTTTTGACGGCTTCGTCATCGATAGGGAGAGGTTTGACAAGTGGATAGTCAAGATGGCTGTGGATAGGGGTGCCGAGGTGAGGATAAGGGCTAATGTCTATAAGCTTGAGGAGGATGGCACTGTCCATGTCAGGATGGGGGATAGGACAGAGAAGTATAGGGCCGACGCCGTGGTTATAGCTGCTGGGACTTCCTCGACCCTTCTCGACCAGGTAGGCCTATATAGGGAGACTGATGAGCTTAACCTTGGACACGTCATCAACTACCAGATGGCGGGTGTCGACTCAGATCCGAGGGTTGTTGAGATGTATACTGGTAAGAGGTGGTCCCCAGGCGCCTATGCATGGATAATACCTAAGGGTGGCGGCGTCGCCAACGTAGGCCTCGGGATTAGGTATGACTATATCCAGGATGATGCGAAGGATATAAACGTCTATATGGAGCGGTTCTGGCATGAGCATCCAGTGGCGTCTAAGAAGCTGGGTAGGGCCCAGCCCCTATCATATGTCGGAGGCCTAGTCCCTGTCGGCCCACCCCCGAAGAAGACCGTCTCGGGTAGGTATATCTCGGTTGGTGACGCGGCTAACCAGAACATAGCCTCCCTCGGTGCTGGGATCGTGACCTCCTCGATAGGGGGTATAGCTGCTGGGGAGGCTATACATAAGTATCTCTCTGGCGAGGCTGGCCTGGAATATTATGAGGAGCTCTGGAAGCGTCTGCTGGGTAGGGCTCTGGAGGATGGATATAGGCTTAGACTGGTTATAGATATTATTACGAAGGAGGATCGCTACACAGACGAGTTTATGAGGATCGTGGGTAACGAGAGGATTAGGGATCTGGTCTATACACGGGCCCCGAGCAACATGGATCTACTGAAGATAGCGATGAGCATCATGAAGTAGGGCCTACCTCCACCACCTCAGCCTCCATTTTTTCAAGGTCTAGGATGGCGACCGTCCTCTTCCCGGTTAGGTATCCACAGGCCTCCCCGGGGTTTAGGACGAGGGTGTCACCCACCCATCTCTGATCCACCCTGTGTGTATGGCCGTAGAGCACTATGTCGTACCTACCCGTCTCCGCCAGGATGTTTGGGAGCTCCATATAGGTTCCATGGGTTATCGCTATCCTCCTACCCCCCAGCTCAACCTCGTTAACAAGGTCTTCTAGGGACCAGCCCCTCTCCTCATACCTCCTCCTCAGCAGCCTCGTCTCACCATCGTTGTTGCCCAGCACCCCGTATAGCATCCCTATCCCAGCCTCATCCATCCACTCCACGGTGAATGGGGCTATATGGTCTCCGCAGTGAACAGCTGTAACCTCCTTCCCGAGGCCTAGGCTCTCTAGGAGGCTTGGCAGCATCTCGAAGAATGGCTTGTCGTCATGGGTGTCCGAGATGACGAGGATCTTCATGGCGTATCCCTCCTCCAAAGGGGTCTGTATTGGAGCCCCGGCCGGGATTTGAACCCGGGACCTGCGGCTGTCCCTCGGCTATACGAGGCCGCCGCTCTACCGCTGAGCTACCGGGGCCCTATAACGATTCTATTCCGCCACGGACTTATTATAGGAGCCTCCTGGCGGCTGGTATGCTTACCTCCCTATTCTCGACTGGGTCTAGGAAGCGGATCCTGTTCTTCTCGTCTCTATAGGCTATGACCGGCTTCGCCCCAGTATTCCTTACCATCTCGACCAGCCTCTCCCTGGATCTCTTGGTTATCCTACCCGTCTTACACTCGACCAGGTATATCTCACCCATATACATGGCTATGAGGTCTAGGGGCTTCGACCCTGCTAGGCGGAACACGCGGTAGCCCAGCCTCTCCAGATGCTTCTTCACCCTGATCTCGAACCTATAGCCCTTCCTATACCTCTGGTTAGGCATCCCAATTAAGGCTTAACCCTGGTGGTGGGAAATATAGTGTGTGGCGGTGCATAGCCTTGAGGATCGTGTTTAGGCGTGATGACCTGGAGGGGTTTAGGAGGCTGGCTATGGAGAGTGATGTGGAGGAGGCTGGCCTCCTGGTGGGCCGATGCCTCGGTGATGAGTGTAGGGTGGAGCGTATCTTCGTGGCGAAAAATATCGAGCATAGCCCTGTCAGGTTCACGATAGATCCATACACCATGTTAAGGGCCTATGAATATGCGGATGCCGAGGGCCTCGAGGTGATAGGGGTTATACATGGACACCCCGCCCCTCCCAGGCCGAGTAGCCTCGACCTGGAGAACATGAGGAGGTGGCCGGTGATATGGGTCATCATAGATACCAGGACTGGTGATGTGGGTGCCTGGCTCTGGAGGGACAGCCTCATAAAGGTTGAATATGGTATTATGGATTAGTCCGGTGGTTGGGCGTGTCGAAGGCGGAGAAGGTCTTCAGCCTGGCTAGGAGGAGGGGCTTCTTCTGGCCTGCATACGAGATATATGGCGGTGTAGCCGGTTTCTACACATGGGGCCCCCTAGGGGTCCTCCTGAAGAATAAGATCAGGAGCTTCTGGAGGGAGATGTTTGTATATAGGCATGGCTTCGTAGAGATCGAGGGGCCTTCGATAGCCCCGGAGATAGTGTTCAAGGCCTCCGGACATGTCGAGGGCTTCAAGGATGTGATGGTGTCCTGTCTAAACTGTGGGGCCAAGTATAGGGCCGACAAGCTGCTGGAGGAGCGTGGAGTCGAGGCTCCTGAGGGCCTTTCCCCTGAGGAGTATATGGATCTGATTAGGGAGAATAATGTGAGGTGCCCGAGCTGTGGGGGTGAGCTGGGTAACCCTGGATACTTCATCACCATGTTCCAGACAACTATCGGGCCCTACTCAGACGCGGTTGGATACCTAAGGCCCGAGACTGCCCAGAACATGTTCACGGAGTTTAGGCGTGTGTATGAGGTTATGAGGAGGCGCTTCCCCCTCGGAGTGGCCCAGATAGGCAGGGGCTTCAGGAACGAGATCAGCCCTAGGCAGGGTGTGATAAGGCTTAGGGAGTTCGACATGATGGAGATAGAGTTCTTCTTCGACCCTGAGGATGAGGACTTCCCTTGGGCTGAGGAGGTGATGGATGAAGAGCTTAACATCCTCCATGAGGAGCTGATCAGGAGTGGGGGTAGGGACTATGAGACTATGACTGTTAGGGAGGCCTTGGAGAGAGGTATTATCCACTACAGGTCGATGGCCTACTTCATGGTACTGGCGAAGAGGTTCATAGCTGCTCTGGGCATACCCGAGGATAGGCAGAGGTTTAGGGAGAAGCTTGAGGGGGAGCGGGCCCACTACGCTAGGAAGGTCTTCGACCAGGAGGTTCTCCTGGACAGGTGGGGCTGGGTAGAGGTGTCAGGCCACGCCGATAGGACTGACTACGACCTATCCAGACACTCTAAGTATAGTGGGAGGGAGCTTACTGTGGAGAAGAGGCTTGAGAAGCCCATAACCGTCACGGTGAGGCAGGCCTATCCAGAGCCCAGGCGTATAAGGGAGGCCTATCCCGAGAAGATCGGGGAGATCATGAGGAGCCTCACAGGCATGGATCCTGAGGAGCTGTATAGACTGCTGGACAGCCAGGGCTATATAGAAGTCGCGGGGGTCAGGCTTGGGAAGGAGTTCTTCAGGCTGGAGGTAGGTGAGGAGAGGAGGAGTGTGAAGAAGATAACCCCCCATGTGGTCGAGCCCTCATTCGGACTCGACAGGATTGTATACGCCACGCTTGAGTATGCCTATAGGGAGAAGGGTGATAGGGTCGTCCTCTCCCTACCTGCCTATGTAGCACCTATCGAGGCGGCTGTATATCCACTCCTCGATAGGGATGACCTGAGGGGACTTGCTGAGGATATAGTCCTGGAGCTGGAGGAGAATGGGTTCAGGGTCTTCTACGACTATGGAGACAGTATCGGTAGGCTCTATGCGAGGGGTGACGAGATCGGTGTGCCCATAGCCTTCACAGTCGATATGAGGAGCCTGAGGGATGACACGGTGACGGCTAGGGATAGGGATACCTGGGTCCAGTACAGGGTTGAGCGTGGAAAGATAGTTGAGATGGTGGAGCGCCTAGTAACTGGTGAGCCCTTCGAGGAGATAGCGAGGTCTATGGGGCTGGAGAAGGTCTCGGTCTAGAACCTCTCGCCTAGATACTTGTCATAGTCCTCGATATCGTTTATACTTATCCTCTCCAGGCTGCTGTGCCTCCTCTTCCTCCTTATCCTCCTCTCAACGTATACTCCACACCTGCCGTCGGGTAGGAGCTTGTTTATCGAGCATGCGGGGAACTGGCATGGCTGTGGCACGCAGTCGTCGTTGACGAGTTTACATATCCTCTTATCCCCAGCTATCAGGAGAGACCTATTTGTACATCTGAAGTATCGGCAGAAGGGTGTGCAGTACTCCACGTCGCCAGGCTCGATGAACTTCGCCCTCATGGCGGAGCATCCTCTTGGCCAGTGTCCTCCATATATCTACGGGGGGTCTATGGGTTAATAAACTCTTTGTGACATCTCCTCAATAGCTCGGCCGCAGCATACGCAGCCATGGATGCGATGGATATTGGCCTAGGTATCCTACCCTCAGGCGTTAGTCTCCTGAGCAGCCTTATAGCTTCTCCCTCTGTTATGCCTATTGTCCTGATGTATATCCTGTGGCCGTTGAGGTATGCCTCTTTCCTGGGGCCCAGCCTTAGGTATAGGAGTAGCCTATCCTCCCACCTGGGCATCTGCATTATGTACCTAGCTATGCCCTCGGTCTCCTCATAGGTTATTGCTATTAGTGGTAGGCCAGTCTCCCGGTGTATCCTCTCTAGGTCGACTATGTTGTACCAGCTTATAACTACGCCTGATAAGAGTATGGCGTTGATATCCTCCCTACCCATCTCCCTTATCAGCCATAGTATATTCTCGGTGCTGTCGAGGCCGCCCACAGTGTTTAGCCTGTACCATACCCCGTCGAATCCACGGTCAAGCCTATATACTACGCCTGCCAGGACTGCATATCTATCACCCTTCCTATAGCTCTCGGCTATGCCTAGGATCCTGGAGCCCGTCTTAAAATATGTCATCCGTGAAATGAATATTGTCCCCTAGACTGTATATAGGGTGTTGTGGCTTGGTAGAGGTCTGGCTCCCCTATAGAGAGGTTGAGATACCTGTTATGCTGCCCGACCCGATCAACCTGAAGATAATGCCTAAGACGGTCTATCCACAGGCGATGGAGCGTGAGGCCCTCGAGAGGCTTAGGCTCCTAGTAGGTGAGAGGGCCACCCCCATCTATTCACCAGTGGCTGATGAGGCTGAGAGGAGCTTTATCAGACGCCTCCTTAGGAGGGCTGGTGTGGAGGAGGGTGGGGATAGGAGGGTCTATATAGACATCTATAGGGAGGACCCCATCCTCGGCTATAGATCCAGTGTGTGGATACCGATGCTTGTAGAGGGGGGTGTGGAGATTCTTAGGAGAGCCTTGGAGGGTGGTTTTGAGCCCAGCCCGCCTAGGGGGGTCTATATAGATCTTATACTCGATGGTGGCGCCCGGCTATACGACGTGGTGGGCTCTAGAGACGGTGGGCACCTGGGGGAGGCTAGGGAGAGGTATAGGTCTGGCTGGTGCCTCAGGTCTGAGCCTGGTAGGCTGATAGTGGCTAGCATGGGTGGGGAGCCTTGGGATTCGAGCCTCTATCTCTTCATGGTTGGCCTAGCTAAGCTGGCTAGGCTTATGGAGCCTGGGCAGACTACCTCCCTCGTGGTGGCCTCGACCAAGCAGATCGATGTGGACCCGACTATCCTCAGGGATCTGGAGCCTGAGAAGGCCTCGGATCCGAGGCTCTTCTACATAGCCTATTCTAAGAAGCTCATCAAGGATCTTAACATCGTCTATTACGGGGCGCTCCCCAGGACGATAACCAGTATACTGGGGATAAATAAGATTAGGAGTCCCGAGGCCTATATCCAGCGCCTCCCAGTGGCTAGGAAGAGGGATGTCCTCGTCATCGAGGATCTATACCTGATGAGTACCGAGCCATGTCTAGACTCCTATGGGGAGGGGGAGCATCAGGAAGCCGAGGATGAGGCTGAAGAAGTATAGTATCTTCCTCTTGGTGGATAGGGGTGTGATGTCGTTTAGGGGCCTAACAGTCCTCCCACCGCTCAGCATGTAGAAGGCCAGTATCAGTATGGCGAATGCTACGAAGCCTATCAGGATCATGAAGAGTATGGCGATGAAGGTTATGGTGTTATGCCTCTTCTCGCCGAAGAATGCCCTTGCTAGGTGGCCCCCATCGAGCTGCCACGCAGGTATGAGGTTAAGCCCTGTTATCAGCATCCCCAGCACGGCGACGAAGGATATCGGGTCTAGGAGGACGACTGCGTCGGGGGGTATGTCCCGGAATGTGTAGAGTATCTTGATGTATAGCCAGGGTACTGGGAAGGGTATCGGGTCCCTCCCCAGCCTCGCGAGGAATTCTTGGTACTCCTCCTGTGTCAGGACAGGTGTATATGGTAGGGAGTAGAATAGGATGAGGAAGGTGGGTATTAGGCCTGCCAGTGGGCCTGCCAATCCTATGTCGAAAAGAGCATCCCTATTGTTGGGAGGCTCCCTCTGGGATATGACGGCTCCGAAGGTTGGTATAAAGCCTGGGACAGCGGGTATGCCGGGTATGAAGTAGGGCATCGAGGCGTCGACGCCGTACCTCCTGATCATGACTAGGTGGCCCAGCTCATGTATCCCTATGATGGATAGGAGGCCGACGGTGTAGAGGACCCCGGTCATCAGGGGTGTATAGGCTGGTATCAACTCGTATAGGAGTGGGGACTGGGTCTTGAAGTATGCGTCTATGATTATCACGGCTAGCGTGGCTATGAAGAGTATGAGGGGCTTCCTACTGGGCTTCGACTCCATCAGGGGGTATTTACTGATGACTATCTCGACCTGGTCATCGGTATACTTCTTTGCGAAGGCTATGTAGCCCCTCTGCTTCAGCTCGTTGACGTAGTCCATAAACTTATCCTTGAAGTCCTTGTCGAGGCTGACTAGGAATCTTGGGTGTCCGTGGAATATGTGTAGGTCGACCACCACGAAGTACTTACTAGTGATCTCCTCGAGTAGGTCTATATCGAAGGGGCTATACTCCGTTCTCTCCTCCATCCCCGGATCCCTACCTGTTCACCATGTATAATGGGTCTCTGTAGGAATATAACGTGGATGATTAATCTATATTTTTCGAAGTGAGTAGGAGCGTCGAGTACCGTATAGAGAGGGTTAGGTATGAGGATCTAGGGGTGGTTAAGGCGCTTAACGAGATGCTCCTGCCTGAGAACTACCCCTTCTACTTCTACGAGACCCTCTATAGGGACTATGGCGACGCCTTCTACGTGGCTAGGGTGGGTGGGGAGATCGTAGGCTACGTTATGTGTAGGGTTGAGAAGGAGTTTAGGCTTGAGATACCATTTAGGTTTGACAAGGTTGGGCATATAGTCTCGATAGCGGTGAAGCCGGAGTACCGCGGCATGGGTATTGGGAGGAGCCTTATGGAGGCGGCTATAAAGTCGCTTAGGGAGAGATATGGCGTGAAGTATGTCTATCTCGAGGTGAGGGTGTCCAATACAGGTGCTATAAGGTTTTACGAGAGGCTGGGCTTCAGAATTGTGAAGAGGGTCGGTGGGTACTATAGGGATGGTGAGGATGCATATATTATGAGGCTAGACTTCTAACGGTATTTGTTGTGGGACTGTGCTCGACCCCGAGGTCTTGACGCTCCTCATCGAGATACAGGTATTGACAGCGTCTGGCGCGCTTGCACCTGGGCCATTGTCAATGGCGACTCTGGGCGCCGGGCTTAGGAGGGGGTGGAAGGCTGGTATCTACGCTGCTCTGGGCCATATGCTGGCCGAGATACCGGTCTTCTACCTAGTCGCCCTTAGCGTCCTTACTCTAAATACTATCGGGTTTTTCAGGCCTATACTGGCACTTCTAGGCGGGGCGTACATACTCTATCTGGGCTATCTCCATATCAGGATGGATGAGGTGGAGTTCAGGGCTAGGGAGGAGGTGGCCCACCCGATACTTATCGGCGCGATCTTCTCCCTCTTCAACCCCTACTTCATAATATGGTGGGTCTTGATAGGTGGTATCTTCATAACCCATGGGATTGAGGTGCTCGGCTTCAACATGCTGCCGCTTGTCTATGCTGCTCATGTATGGATGGACTATGCCTGGCTGGGCTTCCTAGCCCTCGTGGCAAGTATGGGTGTCAAGAGGTTTGGGGGTAGGCTTCTCAGGATCGTGAATGTAGTACTCGGCCTCATACTGGTATACCTAGGGGCCACCTTCATATACGACGCGGTCTACATCCTCCTCCTGACGGGCTGACATATCCCAGCTCTTCGGGGCTTGGTAGGGTGTATCTCGTGCCTCTCCATATGATATCCCTTCCCCGTGAGAGGAGTAGGAGGGGTAGCTGGATGAGGAGTATAAGGGGTGCATAGATCCATATCCTGGCTACAGAGCCGTCGCGCACCACTTTGCTAGCGACTAGGCATCTACTCCTCAATCTAAACATGTATAGGAGGTGGAGGATGAGGGTCAGGACCGCCTCGAGAAGCCCAAGGATACTGGGGAATAATATGTTGTATATCCCTGTGAGGGTAGCAAGCCAGACATAACCATGGTAGGCTACCCCCCTCCTCCATAGCCACCTGCTATATACATAGACTATCCGCTGCTGCCTGATGATGAAGGAGATGGCGTCTCTAAGCCTCTCGATACCTATGTTTCTCACGAGGCTGTATAGGTTGAACCCTATCTCTATACCCCTCTCTCTGGCTAGGTAGGTGTAGGCCACGTCGTCCGAGACGGCCCCTCTCCACATCTGGAGGAGCCTATCCACGTCTAGGAAGTCTCTGGTGAAGCATGCCGAGCCTCCCCAGACTATCCTCGTATCTCTGCTAAGCATAGTGTCTAGACTGTATATGCTCCATAGGCTGAGGAGTAGGGGTGCCTCCCTGGGGCTATACACCCTATAGCCTGTTGATACACCCTCTCTACAGCTCTGGATTAGTGCCCCTATCCACTTCGCGTGGGGGATTATATCATCGTCTATGAAGACTATGTATCTATACCTGTCTAGATCGAGGTTCCTAAGGGCCGTGGCAAGGTTCCTATTCTTCCCTAGGTAGCCCTCCAGCTCCTCGGCCTCCATCAGGGTTATGTCTAGCCTGTCTATGTTTGGGATCTCGGGCCTCACACCCTCGTATACGATGGCTAGGTGGGAGCCTGGGGAGGCCTCCCCGAGCTTCTCAACCAGCTCACCAAGCCCCCATCCCGGGTCCTTCACCGGTAGGATGAAGAGTACCTCCTCCGGTCTGTGGGGAGGGGGCTCAGGCCCGGGGTCTAGCTGGATCCCCCTCGCAACGAAGTATAGGGCGTATATTAGGCTGGCTATGAGGAGGAGGTTAAGAGCCTCCAGCCTCCTCTACCTCCACCATCTCGGTGGCCACTGCCACTATGTTGTCTCCACGTATTAGGACCAGCCTGTCGTTGAAGCCCTCCTCGGGCCTACCCCTGACCACCTCATAGTTTGAGAGGAGGAGGGAGCCGTTCCTACCCACCTCTTCCAGGACACCCTTAACTATGCCTGTCCTAGTCTTGACGTATATCTCCCTCCCCACCAGCGACTCTAGATACTTGATCATGTCAAGCATCTCTATCAGTAGAGATAAGGATTGCTGGGCGATATAAGTGGCTCCCCGGGTTTTCATACTTTTCCCATGTTGAAAAGGGAAAAGTTTATAAATGGGTTTCATACCTTCTATAGGGTGAAAAATAGGATTTGAAGGGTGAGACTATGAGCGCACCTGCATATCCGGTTGCGGCTGGTCAGCCGATCATAATCCTGAAGGAGGGTACGACTAGGAGTAAGGGCCGCGAGGCCATGAGGAAGAACATCCTCGCAGCGAAGACCGTGGCCGAGATCGTTAGGAGCAGCCTCGGCCCTAAGGGTATGGATAAGATGCTTGTCGACAGCCTAGGAGACGTTGTCATCACCAATGACGGTGCTACTATGCTTAAGGAGATGGAGATAGAGCATCCAGCGGCCAAGATGATGGTCGAGGTTGCTAAGGCACAGGACGCTGAGGTTGGTGACGGTACAACATCTGTCGTGGTCCTTGCCGGTGAGCTCCTCAACAATGCTGAGAAGCTGATCGACAGGGATGTACATCCAACCGTGATCATCGAGGGCTATAAGAAGGCTCTTGACAAGGCTATCGAGTCGCTCAAGGAGATCGCTGTCAAGGTTGACCCGAACGATGACGAGATCCTTAAGAAGGTTGCTAAGACCTCTATGAATAGTAAGCTCGTGGCTGCATACAAGGACTATCTCGCTGAGATCGCTGTCCAGGCTGTGAAGCACATCATCCAGAAGACTGACGGCGAGATAAAGATTGACCTAGACGACATCAAGATTGAGAAGAAGCCTGGCGGTAGCATTAAGGACACGGTCTTCGTCAGGGGTATCGTCCTCGACAAGGAGGTTGTCCACAGCGGGATGCCTAAGAGGGTTGAGAATGCTAAGATCGCCCTGATCAACGCTCCACTAGAGATTGAGAAGACCGAGTTCGACGCTAGGATCAACATAACCAGCCCTGAGCAGATCAGGCTCTTCCTAGAGGAGGAGCACAAGATGCTGAAGGAGATGGTGGACAAGATAGCGTCGACAGGCGCCAACGTAGTGATATGCCAGAAGGGTATCGACGACGTGGCTCAGCACTACCTGGCTAAGGCCGGCATCCTAGCTGTCAGGAGGGTGAAGCAGAGCGACATGGAGAAGCTGGCAAAGGCTACCGGGGCAAGGATCGTGAACAACATCGACGACCTGACGCCTGAGGATCTCGGCTACGCTGAGGTTGTGGAGGAGAGGAAGATCGAGGACGACAAGTTCATCTTCATAGAGGGCTGTAAGAACCCGAGGGCCGTCACGATCCTTGTGAGGGGCGGCAGCGAGAGGGTGGTTGACGAGGCTGAGAGGAGCCTTGTAGACGCCCTGAACGTGGTTAAGGACGTCATACTTAGGCCGGAGATCGTGGCTGGCGGCGGTGCTGTCGAGGCTGAGCTGGCCAGCAGGATCAGGAAGTGGGCCAATAAGCTCAGCGGTAGGGAGCAGCTGGCCGCCAACGCCTTCGCAGATGCATTGGAGATCATCCCACTGACGCTGGCTGAGAACGCTGGTCTAGACACTATTGACATCGAGGTCAGGCTTAGGAGCGCCCACAGCAAGGGCAAGACATGGTACGGCGTCGACGTATTCGAGGGTAAGGTCAGGGACATGTGGGAGAAGGAGGTCTTCGAGCCAGCCCTAGTGAAGGAGCAGATGTACAAGGCTGCTACTGAGGTAGCATCGATGATACTGAGGATAGATGACGTAATCGCTGCCAGCAAGCTCAAGGAGGAGAAGGAGAGCAAGGGCCCATCCGAGTCTGAGGAGTTCGGAACCGACTAAAACTCCATTTTTTAAATCCATCATATTTTTTGTCTAACTAAGTCTCCCACACTCCTTATCCATATCCATCCCTGGGTATCATAACGTTGTTTACATGCTCCTGGGATAGTGAATAACCCCTCCTTATGTGATGTATCTAGCCACTTATTGGGAGGTGTCTACTCGCCGTTCTCCTGCTTCTTCTCCTCCTCTTCCTGGGCTTTCTGGAACTCCTTCTTAGCCTGGCCGAGCGCCCTTGCCAATTTTGGTAGCTGGTTGGGGCCCCAGATGAGGAGTATGATTATCACTGCTATTACTAGGAGGAACTCTGAGCCTCCAAGAACTGCATATACGAGGCTGGATAGTGACATACCTCATCCACACCTCCATTGAAATATAGACCAATTATACATTTAAAGGGTCTGATAAAGAGAGTATTTACTTTACTCCGCAGAAATCCCTGAGCCAGTACTCACTGAATACTCCCTCCACCTCCAGTATCCTCCTGATCACTGGTGATAGGAGGGGTCTCCCCTCCACGACGGGGTATCTATATGGTAGGTGAACCTCATGGTCGGCGCCCTTCACTGTGAGTCCGTCTATGTATCTAATCTCCCTTAGCTCCATACCCATCTGTAGTTGGCATGCTACGTATACTGCTCCGTCTATACTGTATTGTCCCTCCCCTATACTCCTGGCCGGAAGTCCTAATGGCTCTGTTAGGAGCTCTCTGGTCCTCCCCCTAGGTGGATAGTCGCCGAGGATACCCCCTATTAACAAGTTGTATGCCCCTGCCTCCCTAGATGATAGTGTCTCCTCAGCGTTGGGGTCTAGAACCATGATGCTTTCCCTAGGCAGTACCTCCCAGGCATGTTGGCTATAGACCTCCCCATACCTCGAGAGTATCCTGGCCACCCTAGTATCCCCGATGTTTGTATAGATGACTCTACATCTTGATACTTGGGCGGCATGTATGTACTCGTATATTAGCCAGGGGCTGTAGTGGTCCTCGAGATGCTCGATAACTATGTTCCTCACCTTTTACTCCACCTGTGGGAGTATATACATATACTAACCTAGACCCTATATACTCTAGGAGATCCGATACCTGTATAGGTGTGGGGAGAGATGTCGGCGAAGCCCGGTATGTGGCCAACGCCATATGGCCCGATAACCCATAGGAAGATATTCGCCAACCTCTTGAAGGATATTATCCGGACGAATAAGTGTGTATACTGTAGTGCCTGTGCCTCCGTATGCCCGACCTATGCTATACAGATGCTTGATGACGTACCCCGGCTACTAGGTGTATGTATAAAGTGTGGCTACTGCTACTACGCCTGCCCCGGCACGGTTGAGGAGAAGTTTGATGGTTTTGGGGATAAGCTTAAGATTGATAGGATGGTCTTTGGTGAGGAGAGGAGTAGGGCCTTCGGGGTATATAAGAAGGTCTTCGTCGTCAAGCCTATCGAGGATCCCGAGGCCTTCCCTGAGGAGGCGGTTCTCAAAGAGATCCTTGCATATGGTATGGAGATGGGTTACTGGGATGCTGTAGCGTATGGTGGTAGGGATGAGCCTGCGACTGAGGGTCTCCTGAGCTACCAGGTAGTGGGCTGGAAGTCTAGGCCTAGCTATAAGCTGAGCCCCGACGAGGTGAGGGCTATTAAGCTTAAGGTGTTTAGCCAGCCCCCAACCATACTCGGGCTGAGAGGGGCTATAGACGAGTTGAAGGGTGGGTTCTTCCAGGGTGTTGAGAATCCACGTGTAGCTATCCTCGGCCCACCTGAGCATATAAGGAGTATTTGGAGGGGGCGCTTCTCCTGGGCTGGACATACAAAGCTCCTCCGCACGGTAGTCTTCATGGCGTCATACTTCCATAGGAGGTTCTATATGCCGGGTAAGCTCACACCTATACTGGCTAAGAAGGGTGTTAACTGGAGCCAGATAGAGGATATAGAGTATGTAAATGGTGGGTTGAGGCTGAAGGCTGGTGATAAATGGGTTGAGCTGAGTGGTGAGGAGCTTGAGCCAGCCCTAAACATGGCTATCGAGGAGGTTAACGACGTGACTGGTGAGTATGCCGACCTCTCGGCTGGTAGGGTGGAGGGTATCGACGGCGTAGTAATCATCGCTAGGACTGATAGGGCTCTCGAGATCGTCTCCCGTGCGATTGAGGATGGGAGGCTTGAGAAGATGGATATTGATGAGGAGAGGGTGTTATCCGCATTGGAGGCACTCTATGGGGGTGGTTCCTAGATGGTTATAGGTCCCTTCGAGGCCTTCTGGATATATGTTATACTCTTCTTCCTGACATCGCTGGGCACTATCGAGATTGCATGGCTACTGTCGAGCAAGAGGAGGGAGCCTGAAAAATATAAGACTTTCGAGGCTGGGCAGCCTATGGACGTAGTCCCCAACGAGGTCGGTCTATTCGGGTCTATACGCTACTTCGCCTATGCCATGGCCTTCTTCGTCCTCGACGCCTTTGTATGGATACTCTTCGCCAGCCTGACGGCTCTAAGGGTACTCTCATCCGCAGCCGCGATGGCCCTATTCATATATATATCGATACTCTTAGTCGGTCTATGGTATTACATTATCCGGGTATTGGAGGTGTATAGGGGATGAGTGGTAACGGGGAGTATAAGGCTGGGCTCCTCGAGAAGATGCCCAAGACCATTAGGAAGATGTTTAACTGGGGGAGGAGCTTCAGCCTCTGGCCCGTACACCTCGTAACTGGTTGTTGTAGCCCCGAGTATATGCAGCTATTCGGGCCGAGGTATGACCTTGAGAGGTGGGGTGTCCTCCCACTAGCCTCCTCACGCCAGAGCGACGTGATGATTTTCGTGGGTAACGTTGCCAGGAAGATGATGCTCAGGGCTAAGAGGGTCTATGAGCAGATGCCCGAGCCCAAATGGGTATATGTCATAGGTGCCTGCGCCTCTAGCAAGGGGCCCTTCCCCGAGAGCTACAGCCTGGTGAGGGTTAAGGACTATATGAAGGTGGATATGTTCGTGGCTGGCTGTCCACCGAAGCCTGAGGCTATCCACTACGGCTTCCTCAAGCTTAGGGAGAAGGTGTTGAACGAGGTTGGTGGCGGTGGATCCACAGAGACTGTCAAGTCTACTCAGTGAGAAGTTCGGTGATAAGCTCCAGGTGGTGAGGGTAGAGCCCCGCCGCCTCTATATAAAGGTGGACTACTCCATCGCCCATGACGTAGCCAGGACGTTGAAGGAGCAGGGCTTCGTCATGCCTATAACGATGGGGGGTACAGACTTCCCCAAGAAGAATGTTATCGAGATCTTCTATGGCGTGTGGTCACCCGACCACGACTTCGTCGTCGTTATGAAGTTTGATATTGATAGGAATGAGCCTAGGTTTAAGACATTTATCGATATCTGGCCCGGAGTCCATAACTATGAGAGGGAGACCTGGGAGCTCCTAGGCGTGGATATCGAGGGGCATCCCAGGCTTAAGCTCCTCCTCCTACCTGATGACTGGAGTTTTGAGGAGGAGGGCCATCCCCTTAGGAAGGACTTCGACGCTACTAAGTATAGGAGCCCATGGGGTGACGAGGTATGAGCTATGACATGCATAGGTATTTGACAGACCCGTTCCAGGAGATTGAGGAGCTTGGAGGTGGGTTGTTCAAGCTTAATATCGGGCCGCAGCACCCGATAAGTGGTCAGGGACGTTTTATAGTCCTGACCGACGGCGAGGTCGTATATGATATTGAGGTGGATATAGGGTATAGCCACAGGGGGATCGAGAAGATACTGGAGTATAAGAACTATATCCAGGCCGTCGTCCCCCTAGAGAGGATGGTTATGCTAGACACCTCCAACATCCTGATGGGGTTCGTCAGGGCTGTGGAGGATCTCTATGGGATTGAGCCTCCGCCCCGGGCCAAGTATATAAGAACTATCATCAATGAGCTCAACAGAATCTCTAGCCACCTATATGCTCTGGGCCTATTCGCCGAGTCCGCTGGCTGGAACCCGGCGGTATTCATATGGACGACCGTGGATCGTGAGCCGATCCTAGACATACTTGAGATGATCACTGGCGCTAGGTGGAGCCACTCCTTCTTCATACCAGGTGGTGTCAGGGCTGACCTACCCCGTGGCGTGAAGGAGCGGATCCTCGACACAATGGACTATCTCGAGAGGAGGCTCGAGGTCTATGAGGACGCCTGGATCTATAACGAGACCTTCAGGATGAGGACAGAGGGTGTAGGTATACTCCCCCGTGACAAGGCTCTGGAGTGGGGGGCAGCCGGCCCGAGCCTGAGGGCATCAGGCGTAAAGTATGACACACGTCTCAACGAGCCCTACTCAGCCTATCCAGAGCTTGACTTCAAGATAGTCACCCATACGGCTGGGGACTCCTATGCCCGTGGCTGGGTTAGGTTCGAGGAGATCAAGGTAAGCATAGATCTTGTGAGGCAGGCCATTGAGAATATTCCTGAGGGCCCGGTCAAGAAGGCACTTCCACCTAGGCCTGTGAAGGAGGAGACCCTTGCAAGGGCTGAGACGGCTAGGGGCGAGATAAACTTCTATATCTATACCGAGGGTAGGGACAAGCCCTATAGGGTTAAGATAAGTCCCGCCAGCTTCCGTAACTTCTTCGTTATAGAGCAGATGCCGAAGATACAGGAGATCAAGCTGGCTGACGTGCCTCCACTCATCTATAGCTTCGATCCCTGGTTCCTAGACGCCGATAGGTGACCACTATGATAGACCCGATCCTAGACTTCATATTCACGAATCTCGATCCCCTTATCAGGATCATCATATACCCTGGGATAACCTTCATAATGCTCTTCACTATCTTCGCCGTCTGGTACCAGAGGAAGTTCTTAGCCAGGCTTATGCTCAGGATGGGTCCTGTACATGCTGGTAAGTTTGCTGGATGGCTCCAGCTGATAGCTGACTCGCTCAAGCTCCTAACAAAGGAGATAATCTTCCCCGAGCACTCCTATAAGAAGCTCTTCCTCCTCTCGGCCATAACTCTCCCAGTCATACCGGCTGCAGCCATAGCGCTGGTCCCCTTCGCACCTGGCTACGCAATCTTCAATGTGAGGGGCTATACTGGCATCTTATTCCTAGCCATCATGAGCCTATACCCCATATTCATCGTCCTAATGGGATGGGCATCCAACAACAAGTTCACCCTTATAGGTGCTTTTAGAACGATCTATCTAGACGTAGCGGGCGAGATCCCACTCTTCTTGGCTGCACTGGGAGTGTTTGTCTGGGCGGGGACCTATGATCTCCAGGACATCGTAGCCCAGCAGGCCACGATGTGGTTCGTGATCCCCCAGTTCCTAGGCTTCCTAGTCTTCTTCATAAGCTACTTCGCCATGATTGAGAAGGCACCCCTAGACATTCCGGAGGCGGAGACAGAGCTGGTCTTCGGCTATAGGACGGAGTATACAGGCGCCCTATTCCTCGACACTATGCTGGGCGACTATATCAACGTCCTGGCCTGGGCACTTATGATGATAACGTTATACTTTGGCGGGTATAACGGCCCAGCGATTTTCGCCGACCCGGTGCTCAACGGTGCCTTCTGGATCCTGTTTAAACTTATTATACTACTGGCTATTACCTACACAGTTATAATATCTTACGCTAGGCTTAGGATAGACCAAGCCATCAGGCTGGGGTGGTATTATTTAATACCCCTGGCCCTGCTTAATCTAATCATAACCGTGATATTGAAGTATGTAGTGTTGGAGGGAGGAGCATGAAGAGGGGATTCGTATCGAGGGTTGTGAAGCCGTTCCTAACGGTATTGAGGCATGCCGCCTATAGCCCGGCTACACATAAGTATCCATATGAGAGGTTGGAGGGCTTCCCACGTACCAGGGGAAGGATTGTACTTAAGATGGATGAGTGTATAGGCTGTGGAGCCTGTGGATATATATGTCCAGACCTAGCCATCATGATGAAGCCTGTTGAGGGGAAGGAGCTTACCTACCCGGCTATAGACTTCCTCAAATGTAGTTTCTGTGGCCTCTGTGTAGAGATATGTCCCAGGGACGCTTTGGAGATGCAGCCTGTGGTGGAGCTGGGGAGTAGTGAGTACAAAGATCTGACATACTATCCGGAGAGGATGACTGAGCCGGAGGACATTAAGAAGCTGCTGCCAGAGCTGAAGTATATGTTGACCCCCGTTGCATCTAAGGATGGTTTGAAGTATATCAGGAGGAGGGTCTAGTTGGAAGACCCTTTTACACTTGGCCTCCTAGCTCTGGAGGCCTTAATAATTCTACTCTCAATCTATGCAGCGGAGTCTAAGAACCTTGCCTATAGCATCCTCTCCCTACTGGCCGTCAGTGTAGTGGCCGCTATTATATTCTTCATGCTTGGCGGTATCTTCCCAGCGGTTGTCCAGATAGCGGTTTTCTCAGGAGCCGTCATAATCATGTTCATATTCGTCTTCATAATGACGAGGGGAGGTGTACCTGTAGATGCAAAGGATTGACCCCCTGGTCAAGGCTGTTGGGATTATTGCAGGGATAATAATGATACTCTGGTTTCTAGAGATACCTGTAGACGTCTTCGGCGGTTTGGTCGGTATTTCTGTGGATCCCGGGGCAGCGGTGCAGGAGGCCACCCTCTACCTGTGGAGGGAGCGGCTAATAGATACTATTGTACAGGGCATAGTGATAGTCGCGGGTCTCCTAGGGGTCTTGGCCTACGTCCTATGGGGTGATAGGGAGTGATCATGGAGAGTCTATTATTCACCTCTGTGGCGTTGGTGGCCATAGGTCTATACATGGTCTCTACTAAGAAGAACCTCATGAAGATTGTCATCGGACTGGAGATATTGGCTACTGGTGTAAACCTGAGCTTCATAGCTATGGGGTACATAAGGACTGGAGGCTTGACTGACCCTCTTCCCCAGGCTATTGTTGTTACAGCTATCGTACTAGACGGTGTGTTGGTAGGTGTGGCTCTAGCCCTTACACTAGTTGTCTTCCGTAGGTTCAAGACACTCGATGTGGATAAGCTCCGTAACCTGAGGTGGTAGGACATGGCTATACTGGCTCTCCTCCCCTGGGTGTTCCCGTTTATAGTTGCTGCTACCCTCCCACTAGTCGCCAAGATTGGTGGGAGGGCTAGGGATTGGTACGCCGTTAGCGGGGGACTAGTATCGGGCTTATCGTCACTACTGATTGGCATAGACTCCTTCGACGGTGTCCTCGACTATCTCGGCGGCGTGAAGATGCCCTATGACCTTATACTTGCAGAGTGGATCCCCATTGATGGGTACCGCGTCACATTCGGCGTCCTTCTTGATAGCCTCAGCATATTCATGGCTAATGTCGTGGCTCTGATAGGCACCCTCATCCTGATATACTCGGTTGAGTATATGCATGGTGACGAGGGGATACTTCGCTACTGGATGTTGATGAATATCTTTATAGGCTCTATGCAGGTCCTCGTGTTGGGTGACTCCCTTCTAGCCATGTTCTTCGGCTGGGAGGGTGTGGGCTTCGCTAGCTATGGCCTCATAGGATATTACTATAGGGATGAGAAGGAGTATTGGATAGGCCCATACCCACCTACCCATGCCGGTATGAAGGCCTTCATAACGACTAGGATAGGTGATGTCGGCCTCCTCGTGGCCACGATAGTTATATTCCTCACATCGGGGACTATGAACTTCCTCGACCTGGCTAGTGAGCCTGGATGGGCTGCTGAGCTTGCTAGGTCTGGAGTGTTGGCCGCTACACTCCTCCTAGCGCTTCTAGGGCCTATTGGTAAGTCCGCCCAGTTCCCACTACATGAGTGGCTGCCGGAGGCTATGGCTGGCCCCACCCCAGTCAGCGCCTTGATACACGCGGCCACGATGGTTAAGGCTGGTGTATACTTCCTGGCAAGGTTCACCGGGATCCTCTATGAGGTCTACTGGGCTCTTGAGGAGGTTGGTGTAAATATATGGGGTGAGCTCAGCCTATTCTACACCGCTGTAGCCTTTGTGGGAGCCTTCACAGCTTTCCTGGCTGCGAGCCAGGGTATGGTGTCGGACCAGATTAAGAAGGTTCTCGCATACTCTACTGTGAGCCAGCTGGGCTATATGTTCGCGGCCTTCGGGATGGCCGGGCTACTCATCGAGCATCCAAAGGCCTTCGCCGATGTATATGCAACAGGGATCTACCACCTGAGTAGCCACGCCATATTCAAGGCTCTACTATTCCTCTCCGCCGGCGTGGTTGGACACGCAGTTCATAGCTACCTCTTCAGGGATATGGGTGGGCTGAGGAGGTATATGCCCTTCACATACTCGGTCATGATGATAGGCTCCCTGGCCCTTGCAGGTGTCCCGCCCTTCAACGGTTTCTGGAGTAAGGACGCGATCCTCCACGCTGCATATGTAGAGGGCTTTGGATATGTCTATCTAGTTCTAGCAGTTTCGGCTATACTCACAGGGTTCTACACCTTCAGGATGATGGGCCTCGCCTTCCATGGGGAGGAGAGTGAGCATGTCAGGCATATGGTGGAGGAGGGTCACCCACCCCACGACCCAGGTATATTGATGAAGGCCCCCCTAGCCATATTGGCGGCGGCGACGGTTGTATCGGGGTTCCTCCTACCCATGCTCGGTAGCTACTTCAAGCCCCTCTTCAAGTTTATGGGGGTACCTGAGGAGGAGCTCCTCGCCATAAAGATATTCAAGTCTCCAGACTTCTTCATATCGACCGTGACGAGCCCACTATTCCTCGTGGCTATGGGTCTAGTGGCTCTTGGTGTGGTTCCCTCATATATGGTCTATCTGGCTGGGAGGTATGACCCGGAGAAGCTGGTAACGGGGCCTCTAAAGCCGATATGGAGCTTCCTATACAATAGGTGGTATATCAACGCATTCTACTATAAGGTTTTTGTAGATGGTGTATACGCCCTTTCACGCGGCATCTACAACTATTTCGAGGTTACTGGTGGTGGAGAGGCGTTTAAACAGCTATACATCTCCCTCTCAGAGGCTGCCAGAAGGGTGCAGACCGGGTATCTGAGGATGAATATGTCCTACATGCTCCTCGCACTGGTGCTGATGACCATTCTCTACATGGTGGTGGTGTAGGATGCTGGTCTCACTATCGCTCTATATACTTGTGATTGGGGCTCTGATCGCCTATCTAGCTGCTGAGAAGCTGGGTGCCAAGACGGGGTACCTAGTATTCGCAATTATCGCGGCTGTACAGGGGATTACCCACTATGCATATGTCTACAGCAGGCCTTATGTAGAGAGGATCTCCTGGGTCGACATACCCGGCTTCATGGAGACTACGCTCTTCTTCAAGGTGGATGGTATTGGCTTCCTATTCGTCACTATAATCATGACTGTGACAGCCCTGGCAGCGATATATAGCGTGGGCTACATGGAGCATGCTGAGAATATCAGGGTCTACTATATGGCGTACCTGATATACGTGGCGGGTATGTATGGAGCAATCGTTAGCTACAACCTGATCCAGTTCTTCTTCTTCTGGGAGCTCATGCTGATACCGAGCTACTACATGATTGCAGAGTGGGGCTATGGGGATAGGAGGAGGGTCGCCTTCAAATACTTTCTCTATACCCAGCTCGGCAGCATCCTCCTGATAATCGCTATAGCGATACTAGGTACGCTCAGTGTTGAGAAGATTGGTGTACTCACCTTCGACCTCGACGCACTATATGGGTTGATCGGGAGTATTGACATGGCTACGCAGAGGCTACTCCTATTCCTAATGCTTATAGGCTTCGGTGTCAAGATGGCTCTCGTCCCCCTGCATGGCTGGCTGCCTGAGGCCCATGCGGAGGCCCCCACGCCTATAAGCGTCATATTGAGCGGGGTAATGATCGAGATAGGTCTATATGGCCTGATCAGGTATACGATACCGTTCACCCTGGATGTCTGGGGCTCCGAGTTCTTCACGAACCTGCTCTTGGGCCTAGCTCTGATAACCCTGTTCTATGGAGGGCTTAACGCGTTGGTCCAGAGGGATGTTAAGAGGCTCCTGGCCTACAGTAGTATCAGCCAGATGGGGTATATGTTCCTAGGCGTAGCAGCCCTCAACTTCGTCTCTCTAGAGGGGGGTATCTACCATGTCTTTAGCCATGGACTACTGAAGGCCCTCCTCTTCATGGTTGCGGGTGTAATGATCCATGTAGTGGGTGTTAGGAGTCTCGACCAGCTGGGTGGCCTGGCTGGTAAGATGCCTTTGACAGCGTCTCTAGCCATAATAGGGGCTATGGGTATCGCCGGGCTCCCCGGTATAGCTGCCTTCATCAGTGAGTTCATGATCTTCGGGGGTGTCTGGGAGGCTAATACGCCGTATAGACTAGCCTTCCTCTTTATAGCGGTTCTGGGCTCCGCCCTCTCAGCAGCATATATGACGGTCTTCATTAGGGAGATATTCTTCAGGGAGTTGCCGGAGGAGCTTGAGGAGGTGGGTGAGGCCCCGCTAACCATGCTTATACCCATGGCTGGCCTAGCTATACTCGCCATCGTATTCGGGGTCTATCCCAAGCCTCTGCTAGACATTCTGGTGGCTGGTCTAGAGGAGTTCTTCGCCGCTATTGGGGGTGTGGCATAGATGATACTGGTAAATCCTGTAGTGGATATACTCTTGATATCTGGCTTGGCGGCCGTGATCGTCCCACTGCTGGGTGGGCTGGTAAGGGCTGAGAAGAGGTTCCTAGGCATTGTAGGAGTCTTGGCGTATATAGCGCTCCTCGCCTACCTTCTACAGCCAGATGTCTGGGGCTCGATACATAGGTATGAGCCTTTCCAGGGTCTCTTCAGCAGCTCCCTCACCCTGGATGGATTCAGCAAGTTCTTCATACTCGTGTTCTCGATCCTAGCTATCCCGGTGTATCTACACTCGATAGACTATATGGCTAGGGATAGGAACCTCGTCCTATACTACACATTGACAGGTATAATGATGTTCGGCTTGATAGGCCTCTCGATGGCTGATGATCTATTCACTTTCTTCGTCTTCTGGGAGGCCATGGCTATAAGTAGCTATGTATTGGTCGGCTTCAGGTATCATCTAGATGAGCCTGTGGAGGCCGCTGTGAAGTACTTGGTCATGAGTGGCGTCGCCAGCCTCCTAATGCTATACGGTATAAGCATCATCTATGGCTTGGTGGGGAGTCTAAGGATCTCTGCCGTCGTCGCCTATCTACAGGGTGGTGTGACGGGCCAGGCTATATACCCCGTCCTCCTCGCCGCTACACTACTATTCATAGGCTTCGGCGTGAAGGCAGCATACTTCCCATTCTGGACATGGCTGCCTGACGCCCATCCAGCAGCACCGAGCCCCATATCCGCCCTATTATCAGGGATAGTTATCAAGGCTGGTATCGTGGGTCTCGCCAAGTTCGCCCTCCCCTTCATAGACCTGCTCGACGAGGTCTTCTACCCAATCCTAGTCATAGTCACTGTGGTGACCATAACCCTTGCCAATCTAATGGCCCTTATGCAGAGTGATGTCAAGCGTCTACTGGCTTATAGTAGCATAGCCAACATAGGCTTCGTATTGATAGGCTATGTCTCCGCCCTCTATGGTGCAGGGGTTGTGGGGCTGGCAGCCGCCTTCTCCCATGTCTTGAGCCACGCCCTAGGTAAGGGCTTGGCATTCCTTGCAGTGGGTGGAATACTCTATGTGCTCCACTCTAGGGCGATAGTGGATCTAGAGGGGTTTGGGAAGAGGTATCCAGGCCTCTCGATAGCCCTGATGATAGCCCTTCTAAGCCTTAGTGGTCTACCTCCTCTCCCAGGCTTCTGGAGTAAGTGGCTCCTCATACTCTCAGCGTGGGAGGCTGGGGAGTATCTCATCGCTGGTGTAGGTGTGTTCAACAGTGTGTTGGCGGCTATCTACTATCTATGGCTCTTCCAGAGGATATTCTTCTCCGAGCCACGTATAGAGAGCCGTGTAGAGGTGCCTGGCTACCTACTGACCTCCCTCACGATCCTGATCTTCATCATGGTGGCTATAGGGATCTATCCAGAGCTGATGTATAGCTATGCATTCGAGGCTGCCAAGGCCTTGGCACCCCTACTAGCCACGCCTTAAATCCACGCCACAACATTTTTTCCCTGGGGATCAGATGCTGTGGAGTGGGGAGGCTAGGCACTACCTCCTTAACCAGGAGGCTGGCTATGGGGTTCTGCAGGCTGTTGTGGAGAGCTTGGTAAACAGGTGCCTGGGGGAGAGGCCTTCAGAGCCTATAGTCATAACCCACTCTATTGAGGAGCCCCTGAGGATCCTCGGCTTCTACAGCCCCGGTGTACATGGATCCGGGGTATATAGACGCTTCACCGGTGGCCGGGAGTATCTGGGAGACGACCTCCTATATATTGGGATACTTCTCCCAGGGGGACAGGGCCTGAGACAGGTATACTCCCATGTGGCTGAGATGCTTATGGATCTGGGGTTGAGGCTTAGGGATGGCTGGATAGAGGGTGGGGGTGTCTACGGCGCCACGAGGTTTGGGGATGTGGGGCTGGCTGAGATACTCGTGCCCCGAGGGATGGATATCGGGGGACAGGTACTGGGCCTATTTACCCGTGTATCGAGACATGTCTATAGCGTGAGGGGGCTGGAGAAGTATAGGGGGATGCAGTACACTTCCCGTTCATGGGTCGGGTACTCGGCTGGCGAGGGGGATATTGAGGAGGTTATAGGTGATATGGAGGGTTTCTGGATGAGGCTTGTCCTCTATATGCATGAGATATATATTAGGGAGGCGAGGGTGGAGGGCTCCTTCTACGCCGCTCCCCCTGCCGCGCCGTATAACATCATGGCCTTCCTTAGAGGTGCACATGTGGATGAGCTTATCTTCTACCAGGCCGAGCTCTCCTGGAGGAAGATGGAGTTCCTAGGCCTGGATGTAGAGGAGGTCGTAGATCTTCTCAGGAGGGCATATACATCCGCCGAGAAGTATATATCCAGGGTGGAGGAGGGTTAGAGGGGTTTTATCACGGCAGTGGCTGGAAAATCCTTTTGGTATGAGGGTTAAGGCCGTCTTTATACAGGAATTTTATAGGGAGATGGGTGGCCACTCCATGGATCTCGAGGTGCCCGACGGGATAACTGTGCGGGAGCTTATAGACTATATAGATAGGAGGGTGAAGCCAGGCTTCAAGGAGATGTTGATGGAGGGGGAGAGCCTAAGATACCCCGTGGAGATAGCTGTGAATGGGAGGAGGATCGACTTCCTAGATGGGCTAGACACCGTTTTGAAGGATGGTGATAGAGTCCTTTTTTCGCCAAGAGCGCTATTCGTATTATAGTGGATAGCGATGCCAGTTGTCCGGGTCAAAACCCTAGGCAGTCTATACACCCTTCTAGGGAAGATGGAGCACGAGGTGGAGGTTGGAGACGGGGCTGATGTATGGGCTGTTCTGGAGAAGCTTATGGAGATGTATCCAGCCCTTAGGAGGGAGATACTGGATGAGGAGGGTAGGCTCCGTGAGGATCACAGAGTACTCCTAAACGGGAGGGATATCACACACCTAGACGGTGTAAAAAGTAGGGTGGTGGATGGGGATCGTATCGCGATCATCCCACCAGTGGGTGGTGGCTAGGCGACGATACCCTTGAACTCCTCTAGGCCCAGTCTCTCCAGCGTCTCTGGGAGTGGCTTACCGTCTACCCAGCCCCTGAGCCTATAGTACTCCGGTAGGTACTTCTCGAGGGCCTCCTTCGCAGTCTTCCCCTTGGCTGGCCCGTCGGGAAGCGGCTCCTCCATCAGCCTCTTGGGTAGTCCGTCCCTATAGTTTACACCCTCCCTCACGGCGAATAGCCTCTCCGTATTATATATCCTCTCACCAGTGACCAGCATCTCCTCCACCGTGTAGTCCTCCCAGCCAGTAGCTGCCTTCATGACTCCGAGATAGTCCTCCGGCCCTGTCGAGAAGGTGTTGAACTTACATACAATCATGGAGTCGATGTAGGCGAAGTAGTCCTGCTGGAGCTTGACATACTCGACCTTCTTCATGTCTATGGTGAGTGGGTCGAACTTCTCTGGCACGCCGAGGACGTCGAAGCTTACGGCGTATGCCCTTAGGTGGCAGCCTCCCCTATTGCTAGTTGCATAGGCTAGGGCCATACTGTTTATACCCCTCGGGTCGTAGGCCGGCATCTCCATACCCCTGACATGGACGGCTATGTCTGGGGCGCCGAAGTACTCCGCCAGTCTCTTGGCACCCTCGGCAACATAGTCGCCGATCCTGTTCCTATAGGCGGCCATCCATATCAGGTTTAGGAGTGCCTCCTCGTTACCCCATACCGGGTTTACATCGCCCGCCAGCTCTATCAGCTCCTTAGCCTTCTCCTCTGGTAGCTCGCCCTTCAGGGCCTTCTCATAGAGCTCCATGAGTGTCGCTACGGTGGCTCCGAAGCTTATCGTGTCGAAGCCCATGTCGTTCATGAGGTAGTTAGCCTTTATCAGGGCCTCTAGGTTGCCTATCATCGTGTCGGCTCCGCTGGCCCATATCGTCTCGTACTCGGGCCCCTCGCTCAGGGGTGTCCTGTATGGCCCCTCCTCCACCTCGGATACCCTGCTACACTGTATGGCGCATCCCCAGCAGCCCTTCCTAGCCTTTAGATATACCTCTGCCAGCCTCTCGCCACTTATGTCTGGGGCCTTCTCGAAGGTTCCTCTCTGCCAGTTCTTAGTAGGTAGGGCTCCATGCTCATTTATGATGTTGACTAGGACGGAGGTGCCGAACTGGTATAGGCTCTGGCTGATCGGGTGGTCCATAATCTTCTTGATCAGGGTCTTAGCCTCCTCGAAGAACCTCTTCTTGTCGTATAGCTCGTTTGTCGGCTTCCTCTTGCCATAGGCCCATATAGCTTTCACACCCTTGGAGGCTATTACAGAGGCTAGGCCTGCACGTCCAGCAGCTCTGTACTTGTCGTTCATGACCGCGGCTATCCTGCTGAGGTTCTCGGCGGCGGGGCCTACCGACAATATGCTGCCGACACTCTCATCCGTTATGCCTACCTCCTCCCTGATAACCTTCTCGGTGTGGAATACACCCTTGCCCCAGAGCTTCTTAGCGTCGTGGAACTCCACCTCCCCGTCGACTATGCTTATCCATACGGGCTCGTCGGACTTCCCCTCGAGGACTACTCCATCATAGCCCGCGAATCTGAGCCAGGGGCCGAACTGGCCTCCACTATTAGCGTCTCCGAGGATACCGGTCAGGGGGCTCTTGGCGACGACGTGGTACCTCCCACTCTCTATCGAGGCCGTCCCCACTATTGGGCCGGTTAGTATGTAGACCCTGTTCTCCGGCCCGAATGGGTCTGCCCCCTTAGGTATCTCCTTAAGGGCTAGATATGCTCCGAGCCCCCTGCCGCCTATGAACTTCCTGATCACCCCGCCGTTGAGTACGTCGACCCTGGTCTTCATACTGCTGAGGTCTATCCTGAGGAGTTTGAACTCCATGGTACCACCCTTAAACTAATTATCACTAGTAAATATCCTTGGTTAGAGATTTAAAGGGGTTTATGCCTAAGCCTATTCTTAGGCGATGTCCCCCACGCTATTCAACTGGTCCCAGCCAGAATAGACCTGGGAATAAATAGGCTACCCCCCTTAACTATTCTGGGGATGGGGATGGAGTTCCGGATCGAGCTGGAGCTTGAGAAGGGGCTTGAGAACGTCTATCTAGTGGCTGGGCTGCCCGGTATGGGGCTTTCGGGGAAGCAGGCTGTGGACCACCTGATAAAGGTGCTCGACGTGGAGAAGGTGAGTCATATAGAGACCCCCTTCCTCAACCCTCCAGGGATAACCACTGTGAACGGTGTCGTGGAGGACATGCTTACAGAGGTCTTCAACTTCTTCCACGCGGAGAAGGATGGTAAGAACCTCATAATCTTTACCGGTGAGGTCCAGCCCATGAGTCCTGAGTGGCAGCACATAATGTCCAGGGCCGTGGTTGAGAGTGTTAAGGAGTTTGATGTGAAGGCAGTCTTCACTCTCGCAGCCACGCCTATAGAGAGCTATAAGTATGACGTTGATGTCTATGGAGTCGCCACCACTAAGCAGTTTCTAAGCGAGCTGGTAACATATGGGGTGGTCCCCATGGCTGGTCAGGGCGCTATAAGCGGGATGAACGGCCTGATAATAGGCTATGCAAAGATGTATGGATTGAGGGGCGCCTCTCTACTTGCGGAGACCTATCTAAAGTCTGCCCAGGACTTCATAGCTCCCTACGCCCTCCTCAGAATGCTATCTAAGATCCTTAAGATAGAGGTTGATCTGAAGGAGCTGGAGGAGAGGAGGCAGATGTTCCACCAGGAGTATCTGAGGCATCTGCGTGAGGCGGAGAAGGAGGATAAGTCTGGCCTCGGCTACATATCCTAGTGGGTGTCCACGATGCTGAGGGTAGGTGTACATACCTCGATATCAGGGGGTATTGATAAGAGTGTCGACCGTGCCTATGAGCTTGGGTGTACAGCCTTCCAGATATTTACTAGGAATCCACGTGGATGGAGGAGTACACAGCTGAAGCCGGAGGAGGTCGCCCTATATAGGGCTAAGGTGGAGAGGTATGGCTTCCTCGGCTATAACGTGGCCCATATGCCCTATCTACCCAACCTCTCCTCCCCCGACGAGGGTATCTATAGCAGGAGCCTAGACGTTCTGATAGACGAGGTTAAACGGTGTGGAGAGCTGGGTATTCCATACCTGGTTATTCACCTCGGTAGCCATATGGGGAAGGGGTTTGAGAAGGGTCTTGAGAAGCTGGTCGCAGCTGTAGAGACTGGTGTGACCCGGGTTCGTAACAGGGTTATGATCCTCCTGGAGAACATGGCTGGTCAGAGGAATAATATGGGGAGTCTATTCGAGGATCTGGGTAGGCTCTATGAGAGGGTCTCCCACCTAGGGGATAGGGTGGGTATATGCTTCGACACTGCCCACGCCTTCTCCGCTGGTTATGACCTCTCAACACCGGAGGGTGTGGATAAGGCCTTTGAGGAGTTCGACTCCCTAGTGGGTTGGGGGAACGTCTATGTTATCCATCTAAATGATAGTAAGCATCCCGTGGGGAGTGGCAGGGATCATCATGAACATATAGGTCTTGGATACATTGGTGAGGAGGGTTTCAGGGCTATCCTCTCAAAGCCATATATAAGGTCCAAGCCCCTGATCCTAGAGACGCCTGTAGACGAGGTCAGGGGTGATGTAGGTAATATAGCCACTGTCTGGAGACTTGCTGGTGAGAACCCCCCAAAGGAGATTATTGAGAGATGGGTGAAGTATACTGAGAAGGATGAGGTCGATAGAAAAATAGTGGAGGAGTGGATAAGCTAGCTACTCTACAAAGACCTTAATAGCCTCTACTGGGCAGACAGTCTCACAGGCTAGGCAGAATATACATTGACTCTCGTTCTTGGGGTCGGCCTTCTTGTCGGATGCTGGGTGTCCGGGGGTCTCGAACCATTCGAATACACCTACTGGGCAGGCGTCGATACAGGCTCCGTCGCCTATACATACGTCGAAGTCCACTGCTACTATGCTTCCATGTATACCTAGCTGCTCAGGTGGGTTGACGGGTCCCCATACGTCGTGGCCCTCATGCTGATCGACAACCTGACGCTTACTCTTGAACTCTGGGTCTATCGGCAAGTGGCACCACCTAAAACACTAGTTTCGCCCATAGGTTATATAAATATCTCTCTATATGGCCCTAGCCATATGCTGTGGCCTATCAATGGGCTATGGCACTACCTCGGGGGTTATGAACCACTCTATCCTCCATCCCCCTTCATCCCTCAGCATCTTGGCCACTCCGGAGTATCTAAACCTTATGGGTGGCTCCTCTATGCCGAGTAGTGTGGCCACCAGTTTTTCTAGGAAGGGTAGGTGGCCCACGATCATTAATGACCCGTCCTCCCTGTTTAGCTTATCTGCCCAGGGCTTGGGGTCGTCACTAGGGTTTAGCCCCTCAGCCCTCTCCACTGGTGTGTCTAGGTATTTAGCCAGTATCTCCGCCGTCTCCCTCGCCCTTGTCTTCCCGCTGTGTAGTATCTTCCCCGGCTTTACTCCTATGGAGTAGAGGTATCTAGCTATCCTCTCCGTCTCCATCCTACCT
>WAKB01000005.1 GCA_015523545.1 Candidatus Geothermarchaeota archaeon | reverse complement strand
TGGTTAGGGAGCGTTTCGGCGTGGAGGTTCCGGAGGGTAGCATAGTAAAGTATCTCGATGGCCTCGGGGTTATACATGAGGAGTTCCTAGGGGCCCATGGCATACATCTCAATGATATTGATATAGAGATCCTGGCTAGGAGGGGTGCCAAGATAGCCCATAACCCGGTGGCTAATATGAAGCTTGGGATGGGCTATGCGGATACTCCTAGGCTTCTCGAGGCCGGGATCACGGTGGGTCTGGGTACTGATGGCCCCGCATCGAATAATACGTTGGATATGGTGGAGACCATGAAGTTCGCCGCCTTGATAAACAAGCCTCTGAAGAGGGATCCTAGGGTCACCCCTGCCCGGACGGTCTTCCGCATGGCTACGGAGTATGGTGCTAAGTGTCTGGGCTATGACGACCTAGGAGTATTGGAGGAGGGCTATAGGGCTGATATAGCCGTGGTTGATATGGATAGGCCCCACCTCACACCTGTCTATGACGTGTATAGCCATATCGTGTATGCCATGAGGTCTTCAGACATCTATGCAACCATAGTGGATGGGAAGGTTCTGTATGAGGACGGTGAATATACCACTATCGATATGGATGATGTGATGGATAGGGTTAGGAAGAGGAGTATGGAGCTATATGAGGAGGTGAGGAGTGGATGAGTATTATCAAAGATCCGGGGCTGAGCCGTGAAGGGGCTAGGAGGGTGGAGTGGGCCCGGGCCCATATGCCCGCCCTCAGGGTTGTCTATGAGGATCTAAAGGGGGATAATCCCTTTAGGGGTAGGAAGGTATCGCTCTGCCTACATATTACTAAGGAGACGGGTGTCTTCGTGGAGTATTTACATAGGCTTGGGGCTGAGGTGTATCTAGCCGCCTCCAATCCATTGTCTACACAGGATGACGTGGCTGCCTATCTCTCAGACATAGGTGTGGAGGTCTTTGGCTGGAGGGGTATGGATGAGGAGTCGTATTTCAAGATGTTGTCGAATGTGGCTGTGGTTAAGCCGGATCTTGTTGTGGATGATGGTGGTGATCTCCACAGCCTTCTACATACCAAGTTCTTGGATAGTGCTGCTAGGGTTATTGGCGGCACGGAGGAGACTACGACTGGTGTGATTAGGCTACGTGCCTTGGAGAGGGAGGGGAGGCTCAAGTATCCAGTGATAGCTGTTAATGATACACCTACGAAGAGGATTGTTGATAATATGTTTGGGACTGGGCAGAGCACTGTTGATGGATTCCTCAGGGCTACTAGCCTGTTGGTGGCTGGGAAGACCGTCGTTGTGGCTGGCTATGGATATGTGGGTAGGGGTGTGGCTGCTAGGTTTAGAGGACTGGGCGCTAGGGTGATAGTGACGGAGGTTGATCCAGTCAAGGCTTTAGAGGCTAGGCTGGCTGGGTATGAGGTTATGAGGATGGATGAGGCCGCACCTATCGGCGACATATTCATAACATGTACCGGGATGAGGGATGTCATAAGGTGGGAGCACATTGAGAGGATGAGGAGTGGGGTGTTCCTAGCCAATGCAGGGCATTTCAATGTTGAGATTGATGTTGAGTCGATCAAGAGGAACGCTGTGAGTGTGGAAACTGTTAGGCCCTATGTGGAGAAGTATGTCTTCGGGGATGGTAAGTATGTCTATTTAGTTGGTGAGGGTAGGCTTGTAAACCTAGTCGCTGCTGAGGGTCACCCTCCAGATGTTATGATGGCTAGCTTCTCTAACCAAATGCTTAGCCTGGCCTATCTTGTAGAGGCTGGGGATCGTCTGGAGAGGAGGGTATACAACGTGCCAGAGGATGTGGATAGGAGGGTTGCGGAGACGATCCTAAGGGGTTGGGGTGTAGAGATAGACGTTTTAACCGAGGATCAGAAAAAGTATTGGGAGAGCTGGAGGGTCTAGCGGTATAGGGTCTGTGTGTCGCTGGGTATCTCGGCGCTCTTCTTCACCCTCTTCGCCAGCTCCTCGTAGCTCTTCACGATCTCTGGTGATAGTGACGGCTTCACCTTCTCTAGGGCCTTCTCGAAGTGTCTCTTGCTTACCTTCTGTATGTTGATGTCCTCCCTGGCTGCTGATAGTGCCGCCTCTATCACCACGGCCTCAAGGTCTGCACCTGTGTAGTACTCCGTCCTCCTAGCTATCTCGCGTAGGTCTACATCACTGTCTAGTGGCATCCTCCTCGTATGGATCTTCAGTATCTGGTACCTAGCCTCCTCGTCTGGTGGTGGTACGTATATGATCCTGTCGAACCTACCTGGCCTCAGTAGTGCTGGGTCTAGTATGTCGGGCCTATTGGTAGCTGCTATGACCACTACGTCCTTTGTCCTCTCTAGGCCGTCCATCTCGCTTAGGAGCTGGTTCACTATCCTGTCTGTTACGCCGCTGTCCGATGCGTGGAAGCCCCTCCTAGGTGCTATGGAGTCTATCTCGTCGAAGAAGATCACCGTGGGGGCAGCCATCCTGGCCTTCCTGAATATCTCCCTGATAGCCTTCTCGGACTCGCCTACCCACTTACTCAGTATCTCTGGCCCCTTGACTCCTATGAAGTTGCTCTCGCTCTCTGTGGCGACCGCCTTTGCCAGTAGTGTCTTACCTGTACCGGGTGGGCCGAAGAGTAGTATGCCTCTCGGGGCCCGTATGCCGAGCCTCTCGAATAGCTTTGGATGCTTAAGTGGCCACTCAACAGCCTCCTTGAGCTCCTGCTTAACGTTCTCTAGGCCTCCGATGTCGTCCCAGTGTACCTCTGGTATCTCTACAGTCACCTCTCTCAGGGCTGTTGGGACTATCTCCTTCATAGCCTCGTAGAAGTCGTCCATCGTCACCTTGATCTTCTGTAGTACCTCGGTGGGTATCTGGCCCTCACTCTTCTCTATCTCTGGTAGGAATCTTCTGAGTGCGTTCATGGCTGCCTCCTTGGCTAGGGCTGCTAGGTCTGCGCCTACATAGCCGTGTGTAGCCTCCGCCAGCTTGTCTAGGTTGACGTCGTCTGCCAGTGGCATGTTCCTCGTATGGATCTGTAGGATCTCCTTCCTACCCTTCTTGTTCGGGACGCCTATGTATATCTCCCTGTCAAACCTGCCAGGCCTCCTAAGAGCTGGGTCTACAGCCTCTGGCCTGTTTGTAGCAGCAATGACGATGACCTGTCCCCTACTCTCCAGGCCGTCCATCAGGCTTAGCAGCTGGGCCACAACCCTCTTCTCAACCTCTCCAACTACTTCTCCACGCTTGGGTGCTATCGCGTCTATCTCGTCGATGAAGATTATGGCTGGTGCGTTCTCCTCGGCCTCCTTGAAGATCTCCCTGAGCCTGGCCTCGGATTCTCCATACCACTTACTCATTATCTCTGGGCCGTTGATGGCTATGAAGTGTGCACCGCTCTCGTTGGCCACTGCCTTTGCCAGTAGCGTCTTGCCAGTGCCTGGTGGTCCGTATAGTAGGACGCCCTTTGGGGGCTCTATGCCTAGGTGTCTAAACACCTCTGGGTGCTTCAGAGGTATCTCCACCAGCTCCCTTATCTTCTGTATCTCCCTGTCGAGACCTCCTATGTCCTCATAGGTGACCTTTGGTATCTTCCTCTCGATGTCCTTGACCGGCTCTGACCTCACATCTACCTCTGTGATATCGGTGATTATTCCGTAGGGCCCTGGGAATACGTGGGTAACCACCATCTCCATGGCTGTACCGACCACTGGTACTACCACTATGTCGCCCTTCATGACTGGAAGGTTTATCAGCCTATCCTTCACGAAGTTGACGAAGTCTCGGCCGAACCTTATCGGTGTTGTGGGTGCTAGGCGTATCCTGCTAGCCTCCTTGTTCGGTATCTTCTTTATCTTGACGGTGTCGCCGAGTCTTACCCCCGCGTTCCTCCTTATATACTTGTCTATCCATATGTAGCCGGGTCTATCGTTCTTGGATGGCCATACCCTTGCGACGGTCGACTTTGTACCCGTGATCTCTATTAGGTCGCCTACCTCGAGGCCTAGCCTCTCCCTGTCCTTTGTGGATAGCCTTGCCCTGCCGCTACCAACGTCTCTCCTCTCACCCTCCTCAACTATTAGTGTCAGAACCTCTTCCTTGCTCATTCTTGATCACCAGTATTCCTGACTATCTAGGATCTTTATAAAGTTTAAAACGGGATTTTTGCATTATCCGTTTTGCAGAATGTCTAGAAAAGGGATTTTTGTGAAATTTAGAATTCCAATAAAGCTGGTAAACAAGATATACTGGACCGGTCACCTAAGTATATGGATATGGAGGAGGTCTTCAGGGGTAGGAGGTTCCGTGTTCTAAGCGGGGAGGTGAGTCTCCCCTCGGGTAAGACTGTTAGGAGGGATGTGGTGGACTTCGGTGAGTCTGTGGTTATACTCCCCATTCTTGGTGACAAGATTGTGCTGCTGAGGCAGTACCGTGTAGCGGTGGGTGACTGGCTATACGAGCTACCTGCAGGGGTTGTTGAGGAGGGTGAGGACCCCAGTGAGACTGCTAATAGAGAGCTGGTTGAGGAGACAGGATACGAGGCTGGGAAGCTTGTTAAGCTCTTCAGCATGTACCTCTCCCCGGGATATAGCAATGAGTTTATGCATGCATACCTTGCTACAGACCTGAACTATGTAGGGGCAAGGCCCGAGTATGGAGAGGAGATAAGGGTGGAAGTTCGTGAATTAGAAGAGGTGTTAGAGCTGATTAAAAGGGGTGGGGTTAAGGATGCAAAGACTATAGCTACTATACTCTTCTATATACAGTTTATCAAGGATTAAGTAGTGGTGTCTCCCTGTAAAAAGGAGTGGTTATTTCTTTAGCATCTCTATGAAGTCGTCCACCTTTATGGCTGGCATTGTCTCCGTCCTGATCGTGCCCCTGCTGTTTAGCTCCAGCATTGCCTTCATCACAGTCTCTATGTCTGGTGCCTCCACTATGTTTACGAAGTCGTACTCCCCCAAGACTACGTACTGCTCTATTACCTTGACACCCATCTCCTCTAGCTCCTGGTTCACCTCCCTTATTCTCTCCGGCTTTATCTTCACAGTCTTGCTCCCCTCGTCTGTGAGCTTGGAAAGTACTATGAATAGCGCCATGGTGTTTCACCCGTGCTAATTATTCTTGTTCTATATGTATAAGGGACGTCCTGTCTACTCTACGGCTTTAGGTATTTGTATAAGGGTGTCCGGGGCCTTATCAACGGGGAAAATTATTTTAACTATGTATGGGGAAGGGGTTTTCATAGGAGGGGTATGCGGGGGTTCCCCTAGCCTGGCCAACGGGGCGCGGCTTAGGACCGCGTGGCGTAGGCCTTCGTGGGTTCAAATCCCACCCCCCGCACCACCGTCCTTAGTGGGTGTCGGTCTTGATGGGTATAGTCCTGGCGTCTGGATATGGTAGTAGGCTGGCTGGGTTGGGGGGTCCTCCAAAATATTTTCTGGATATTGCTGGGCGTCCACTCATATCTTATCCACTTAGGGCTCTACGTATTGCTGGGGCTGATCCTCTCTATGTCGTTGTGAATAGGTATACATGTGGATACCTCTGGAGGTATTGGGATGGGTTGGGTAGGCCGGGAGTCGTCTTGAATCCTAGGCCTGAGCTTGAGAATGGCTATACACTGGTTATGGCTCTCTCTAGGCTGTGGGACGGCTCTGCACTGGTCTCTGTCAGTGACCATATCTATCCCTCCTATGTAGCCTCTAGGGTGGTTAGCTGTATGGATGGCTACGACTTTGTCATAGCTGGTGATAGGAGTCCTAGGTATGTCGATGTTGGGGAGGCTACTATGATCAGGGTTGATGATGAGGGATGTGTTGAGATGGTGGGTAAGGGGCTGGATCGTTTTGACTATATTGACATGGGTGTCTTCGCCTTCTCCATAGATACTATAAGGTTTATCAAGGGTATTCCTCCCCAGAGACTGGGTCTTAGCCAGCTGATCAATATGCTGGTCGATGAGGGCTTTAGGGGTGGTGTATGTAGCTTCGAGGGTGTCCCTTGGAAGGATGTGGATACTCCGGAGGACTATCTCGCCCTTAGGTCTGGGGATTATAACGAGGTTCTTAGGGAGGTGCTCAGGGATGGGTAGGCAGGTTCTGGGGAAGCCTACGGATGGGCCGGTGTCGAAGTATATTAATAGGAGGATCAGCGGCCTGATCACTAGGCTTATACTATCCACTGGTAGGGATGTCTCCCCATCGTACGCTAGCCTAGTCTCCTTCCTCACTGGTCTAATGGCATCTATACTAGTGGCTGGTGGAGATCCCCTCCTAGGGGGTGTGTTGATACAGCTATCCTCTATACTTGATGGTGTGGATGGGGAGTTGGCTAGGGCGTTGGGTAGGACTAGTAGGCGGGGTGGCTTTGTAGACTCGTTGCTCGACAGGTTCGTTAATATATCCATGTACCTAGCTATCGGGATGTATCTATCCAGCCGTATGGACCCTGCTATGCTCGTGGCCCTGGTGGTGGCGAGTCTATCTGGGGATATGATGGTCACCTATCTCCACTCCCTCTCCCAGAGGGAGGCTGGTAGGCATGCGGCCTTGATAGGTAGGGTTCCTCAGATAGCCTCTAGGGATGTGAGGCTATTCATACTCTTCCTCTCACTTGTTTCTGAGCCGTTCTACCCAGGCTCAGCCGCTGTTGGGCTTGGGATTGTGGCCCTGCTGAGCTATCTATATGTCCTGTTGAAGTCGGTGGAGGTTGCTAGGGTGCTTGACTAGTTGTTTATGGGTGCTCCATAGCCTCCTCTATCTTCTCCCTTATCTGTTTGGCTGCCTGGGCTGGGTCTGCCGCCCTCGTTATCCCTCCCCCAACTATGACGAGGTCTATCTCTACCCCGCTATCTCTTAGTAGTCTGGGTATATTCTCATGGTTTAGTCCCCCGGCCACCCCGATCCTCAGCTCTCTGGGTAGGCTTCTCATCTCACGTATTAGGGTCAGGGGTGTTATCCCCGTCTCCTGCATATCTATACCGCTGTGGATTAGGAGGTAGTTGGGGAGTAGTCCCCCCTGGATGAGCTTCCTCCTTATTATGTCTGTATCCTCGATACCTATTGTGTCTACCATTGAGCCTCTACGCCACCTCTTAGCCGTCTCGATGACCTCCTCTATCGTCTTTGGATGGGCGGCTAGGAGTACGGTTACATACTCCGCGCCGTGTTTAAAGGCCATCTCCGCCTCAAGCCTACCGGTGTCCATCGTCTTTAGGTCTGCCACTACCGGCTTTCCCACCTCGTCCACGAGTCTCTCGACGGCCTTCATGCCGTGCATCTTGATAAGTGGTGTCCCTGCCTCGACTAGGTCTACATAGTCCGCTACTTTTAGGGCTATCTCCACGGCCTTCTCCAGGTCTAGTAGGTCTAGGGCTACTTGGAGCCTCGGCATATCTCTCCCTCTAGTCTACTTATCTTGTCTATCCTCCGTTTATGCCGTCCACCATCGAAGCCTGTGGATAGCCAGATCTCCACCCTTCTAAGCGCCTCCTCCTTGGTCATGGTTCTCCCGCCTAGGCATATTATGTTGGCGTTGTTATGCCTAGCTATCAGCTCGGCGACCTCGTCTGAATAGGCTAGGCCAGCCCTAACATTAGGATATTTATTCGCGACTATCGACATCCCTACACCCGTCCCGCATATTAGGATTCCCCTCTCCAGGGCTCCTCGTGAGACGTCGCTGGCCAGTCTTGAGGCGTAGTCGGGATAGTCTACCGACTCCTCGGAGTATGTTCCATAGTCTACTACCTCGTATCCCCTCTCCTCTAGGGCCTTCTTGATATATTCTTTATGCCTGTAACCTGCGTGGTCGGAGGCTATCCCAATCCTCATCTCTATGCACATCTATATATGGTCTCCCATGGGTTTTAACCCAGGTACATGGCTACTCGATATATTCCAGGGGTTCTACCCCGGCCTTCCTAAGCATAGTGATCATCTTGGCTAGTGGTATACCGACTACAGTGTAGTAGTCGCCCTCTATCCTCTCGACGAAGAGTGATGCCAGCCCCTGTATCCTGTATCCCCCGGCGTATCTCCAGTACTCCTCCCTCTCTACATGCCACTCTATCTCTCTCCTCCCAAGCTCCCTGAACCATACACGGGCCTCTCCATAGTCTGTCTCTATCTCCTCTCCTGTGTGTAGGGCTATCCCTGTATAGACGCAGTGCCCCCTGCCGGAGAGCTTCTCTAGCATTGATATGGCTTCGTCTCTGCTCTTGGGTTTCCCCAGTATCTCGCCGTCGATGTAGACCACTGTGTCGAAGGTGAGTATGTATCCATCTACTATCTTAGCGGCCTCCTTCGACTTTAGGATGCTGTTCATGAGGACTGTCTCTATCGGGTCTTTGAGAACTGTCTCGGGGGTGTCGATGCCTATGTATTCAAATCTGAATCCCAGCCTCTCGAGGGCTTCTCTCCTCCCGGGGGACTTTGTGACTACGTAGATTGTGGGTCTCCCCATGTCATAGATATAGATGCCCAGCCAATCTGAATTTAAGATGGTATAGTTTATGTGGATGATGAGGCTCGAAAGGTTTGAGCCCAGGGCGATGAAAGCAGATAGGTGCTGACACCCAAGGCTCTTTGCAAAAGTTTTTGCAAATTGAAGGGGCCGTGTTCCTTATAAGGGGTTTCCGCACCCGCATGAGCGGGTGCCTCTGATGGAGTGTGTCTTCGAAGGTGTTAGGTGGGACTGTGGAGCGGATAGGCTCCTCAGGGGTGCGGTTCTCTATGTAGGTAGGTATCGCAGCGACTTTGTAGGTGAGGTCTTCAGCGCTCTAGGTGGTATGGTTCTCCATGATCCACGGGGTGTCTATAAGGGCGGCCTGGTGCTTGAGTATGGCCTCGATATACGTCTAGACCTTCTTATGAGGCCCGAGCTGCTGATGAATAGTCTCTACATCCTTGTTAGGGCATTGGGTATGAAGCTGCAGTACTGGATGCTGGTTCTCCCAGTGTTGGTCGGGGATGTTAGGAGGGAGTACGACGACCCCTCACTACATGTGCTCTACGAGGTGGCTGGTGAGAGGGCTGAGGAGACTGGCGGTATCGAGAAGGCTGGCTATATAGAGCTCCATAGGCTCCTGGGTATGGTGGTCCAGAATACTGATGGGCGTGTCTTGGAGCCACCGGCAGAGACGGTCTCGCTACCTAGTGATGAGTCTATCGTGGTTAGGTACTCGGGCTGTGGTCCCTGGGCTAGGCTGGTTATTCCACAGCTGGTCTTCAGCCTTCTGCTTGGGGATGGGGCTGGGCAGATATTGATGGATGGTGACCCTCTCCTAAAAGGTTATGACTACATACTCTGGAGCCTCGGTGAGCACCGGGTTCTGGTCCATAGCAATAGGCTGGATCATAGGGTAATACCCTTCTTCAACGTCGTTGTGGCTGAGCAGGGCCTTGCTAGGCTGGGGGAGATATATGCATACTCTGCTGACCAGTCGTATCCGACTAGGTATGTGGCGTGGGATGGGGATGCCCTTGTTGGGGTTGAGCCGGCCTACTCTGATGGGGAGACCCCTATAGAGCAGGGCTCATCATATCACGAGACCCCTGAGTCGGGGGCTGGGTCTGACTATCTAGAGCTGCATAGGGATATCGTTGCCAGGATCCTAGGGATAATATCGGGCTATGGGGAGCTGACTGCAGACGGTGTCTATATCCATATGCCTGGTGTTGAGAGGAGGCTTGTCTATAGCCTATTAGAGAGGCTGTGGAGGGATGGCTACCTAAGACGTGAGGTGGGGCGTCCCAGGCCTGTCTATAGGCTGACCGCTAAGGGTGTGGGTCTTCTTAGGGAGGTGGAGGGTGATGAGTAGGAGGCTCCTTATAAACTCGATCCCTAGGCTTAACGAGGTCTTCATGGGTGGAGTAGCGCCCTCCAGCATGATACATATCTATGGTAGGTACCAGACTGGTAAGAGCTTGTTGGCTCTACAGATCCTCTATGAATGGGTCTCCAGTGGGTTTGGCTCCGCATTGGTGCTGGACTCTGAGCATAGCTTCTACAATAACTTCTCCAAGACGTGGATGGAGCGCTTTGCAAAGAGGTTCGGTGTAGAGGTGGAGATGGTTAGGCTATCGAAGGAGAAGTATAGGGTGCAGGGTGGTAAGAGGCGCTATCTGAACGACATTCGAAACGTTATGATGGATGTCTTCGGGGAGTTGGGGATGGAGGTAGATGAGACCTATCTCAGGAGAGTTCTCGAATATCTCCTTCCACAGGTGGAGCTTAGGCCGGAGAGGGCTGTGGATAGGGCTATATACGTATATGAGGTCTCGGGCGTTGAGGGGTTGGCTGAGATCCTCGGAATGAAGAGCAGCGTCAAGGTGGGTAGTAAGAAGATTGAGGCCTCCATGGACAGGACGACCGATCTTGAGACATCTCCCCTGGCCAACTTCATAAGGAGTGCCGGCGTCAAGTTTATACTCCTCGACAGCCTAGGCGGCCTCATGAAGAATTATATCTTCCATCTACAGGACTTCCCGACCAGGGCAGCGATATTAAATGTGATGCTTCACTCGCTGGGCACCCTCGCCTCTAGCCATGACTTGATAGTATTCGTCTCTAACCACGAGTCTAGGAATCCCACGACGAACTACCACTCCTTCTACGGCGGCTCAGCGGTGGGCTATGGATTCAAATATGTGCTCTACATGAGGCTGGAGAAGGATGGTTATCGGGAAGTGATTGGGTATAGGGCTCCACACATGCCCGAGGCTGGGTGGAGGCTTAGGCTCAGGCTTGATGAGAGGGGGTTTACACAGGATGTGGATGGGGAGGCTGATTAAGGTAGTCGTCGCTGGCTACATGGCCTCCATGGCTATCAGCCTGGTCTCTGACCTGGCTGCTGCTATGCTCTTCATCATTGCTTTGCTGAGCTCACCGATACTCGTCCATAGATATCCCGGTATGATGAGGACGACCACGATATATGTCCTCCTAGGCGCGTTTATAGCGCTTCTGATCGAGGTTCCCCCAGCGATGATCCTCGTCCTACTGATCATCTACTTCTTTAGGAGGGAGGTGATGATTCTTTGGCGCCTACTGACCTTAGGGAGCTGATCACTGGAGAGCCCAGGCTTGTAGCGGTGCTGGATAGGCCTCCCTACATCGTTACAGAGGGGGTGGAGGAACTCTTGGACGGGTATAAGGTGCTTGTGAGGAACGGTGCCTATAACGGGTTCGGGGTTATGGCTGTGGGGAGGGGCGTCGCCTCACCTCTATATACGCCTTCACGGCATGTCTATGACAAGCTGAGGGGTGGGATACTGGTTAGGGCCGTACTTAGGGACCCCACTGTACTGTTGGATAGTGAGGGGGAGGCTCAGCTCCTTATAAGTGGTGTGGAGACTGATCCAGTGACACTCTCGAACCACCTGGTGCCGGTGATGGTGGATAGGGACTATCTACTGGGTCTCATCGAGAGGGCTGGGAAGATACTAATCAGGGGGAGGCCCTACAGCAGGGGGTCGATAACACTTGTCAGGGAATATGGATATCCGATCGAGGAGTTGTTTAGGCTGTATGGTGGATGCCCAGTCACGCTATACTTGGATGGTAATCGGCTTAGGATCGGGTCTACGAGGAGGTGTAGCCTATTGATTGGGGATCCACAACCTCCCTACGTCACGATCGATAATGGTCTCAGGATTGTTTGGAGGCTGTAACCCCCATTTTTTAGTTATGACGGTGGATGACTCTATTTTATGCTCCCCCTTAGAGACATAAATCCCAGTGAGACTAGGCCTATAGTTACAAAGTCCCTAATCGTCCTGAATGTCGCGATATTCTTCCTCACATTCTTCAGGGAGGATTATCCCCTCATAGTGGATCAGTGGGGGTTCAAGCCTATATACCTCTTCACTGGTGAGAGGCTTGAGACTCTGATTACCTCGATGTTTCTACATGGGGATCTACACCACCTGCTGGGTAACATGCTCTTCCTATGGATCTTCGGTGATAATGTTGAGGACGCCCTTGGCCACCTCAACTATCTTGCGTTCTACATATCCTCAGGCATAGCGGCGGCGATTACCCAGAGCCTCGTCCCGGGTAATCCCTATATCCCTATGATAGGTGCCTCAGGGGCGATCTCGGGTGTTCTGGGGATGTATATCATCTTCTTTCCCTTCGCTAGGATAGTGACTGCGGTATTCTACTTCTTCATCATGATCTACGAGATCCCAGCTATACACTACATATGGTTCTGGTTCGTCATACAATTCCTCTATGGAATGGTCTCCATATTCAGGCCCGCAGGCTTCGGAGTGGCCTATTGGGCCCATATTGGCGGCTTTGTTTTCGGGGTTGTGCTGGGCTTACTGCTTAAGAATATCGGTAGGGTGAGGCTGAGGACGGAGAGGTATAGGGAGCTGATAGTATATCGGGGATACCGCTGGAGGGGATATTGACACAGTTAATACAGTGGATGTGTCAATAATATAGATTCATGAGCAACGGAAACGATAAAACTAATAAAATAACAGATACTACGGCGGACGAAACCAAGATAGTCAAAGTTATCTATGGCAGGATAGGAAAGGGTGAAGACGTAATTCCAGAGCTGAAGAAGATCGCTAAGGAGTTAAGAATACGTGGGGGTAGCATAGTGCTACTTGGCGCCTTATCCGAGGCAAAGCTTGGATACTACGATATGGAAAAGAAGAAGTATGAGGAGTTGCCTCTGAAGTTCGATGGCCTCCTTGAGATGACGGGTAACGGTTTTATAGCTGAGTATGATGGTGAGCCTGTGATCCATATTCACGTCTCTCTAGGTGACGAGTGCTCCTCCTATACGGGTCACATGATGGAGGAGGGTAATAAGGTTGGCGCGGTGGTGGAGTACACTATCTTTGTATTCGAGGATGAGGTTATCAAGGTTGATGACTCTGAGAGTGGGTTGAAGATTATTGAGGGTTCAAAGTTTGATGCGGATGAGAAGTAGTGTCCCGGGGCATTTACTATGGATACACTGATAATCGGTGGCTATACATATGACGTGATAGTCTCTGGCGAGGTGCATAGGTTTGGTGTAGGTGGGCCTCCCCACTATGCCGGTATGGCGGCCCAGCGCCTGGGTGATGACTACGCGGTTCTATCCCCAGTGGGTATGGATTTCGACCTCTCCATGGCTCTGGGGCCAAGCATAACGTTCCTAGACATGGATTCCCGGAGGAGGAATCTCCGCTTCACCAATATCTATGGCGGTGATATGAGGAGGCAGGAGGTCGATGGAGGCGGGTATACACTGGACCCGGTCTATGCGAAGAGGATAGCCTCCCTAGTCTCCCCCGACTTTATCATAGTCTCCCCAGTCCTGGGTGAGGTGTCCCCCTCGGTTCCAGCCTCCCTCTCAGGTGTGTTCCCCGTAGTGATTGATCTCCAGGGATTCGCTAGGCGTGTGGATGGAGGAAGGGTTGTAATGGGCGGGTCACTAGAGGGGTTGAGGAGTGTTAGGTTCTCTGTGGTCAAGGCCTCTGTAGAGGATGTCTCCAGCCCCCCTTGGGAGCTGGGTATTGAGGCTGATGTTTATCTCTACACCTCTGGGGGGGATGGGTTCAAGGTGAAGACTGGGGATGAGGTATATACAGTATCTCCATATAGGGTGGATGCCCCAGACCCCACTGGCGTGGGTGACTACTTCCTATACGTCTTCAGCCACTACCTCCTCAAGCTGGGTCATAAGCCTGTTGAGGCTGCTGCATATGCTGCTGCCTATGCAGCCTCCTTCCTCGATCCCAAAGTGGATGTCGAGTCTGCTTATAGGAGTATAATGGGAACGGTCTCCAAGGCCTCTGGCTAGTCTACATCTCTGCTGGTTAGTGGCTCTGCGTCGTAGCCTAGGCTGCGCAGCTCCTCGGCTAGTCTGGATGCGTAGCCGTAGATCGTGTATACCTTCCTGGGTCCCACCTCCTCAACAACCTCTATAAGGCTGTTGAAGTCTGGGTGGTCGCTCATGGCTATCCCCCTCCTAGACCTTATCATGAAGCCTGAGACCCTGGCCTCCACCGTCTCACAGCCGTTGCTGGGTAGGCTCAGCTCCTCGTTACCAGCAGCCACTACCACGTAGGGCTCGTCACTAGGTGGCTCTCCCCCATATAGGAGGCCGTCTAGGCCTAGCACCTCGCTGTATATCCTGTTGTACCTCGCTACCCTTGGGCTGACGTATAGGTTCTTCACGTTTCTGAGTAGATGTGTGATTATCTGGGGCTTCCCAAGTGGGTGGGCCCTCAGGACTATGTTTACGCCTCTGACCATGTTCCTAGATACGAATCGTATAAGCCTTGCAACCTGTTCATCGAAGCCTCCGAAGACGTATCTAGGATCTCCATAGGTGGCCTCTATTATAAGTATCTCTGCTTGGGGAGGCCTGAACCTCTCGAGGAAAATCCTCTTAGATGTGTTTATGTCTCCTGTGTAGAGGATCTTCCCACCTATTAGGAAGGAGCGGGAGCCTAGTATGTGGCCCGCGTCGAATACCTCTACGTCCCTAATACTCTCCACCACGTTTCTATACCTGTATCTCCTGGCCTCTGCCAGGAGGAGGGTCTCCTTGGAGGCTAGTACCCTGCCCCTTGGCCTATGGGGTAGGTGGTCTATATGGGCGTGGGATATTAGATTGTAGTCGGCCCCCACCCTAGAGGGGATCTTGTCGAGGGCGTATTTAACGCCTTGATACTCTACTAGTATTCCCCCACCCACCCTCCTTATCGATAGGTTGGCCATCCCCGCTCAAGTTAAAATAATTTGCATGGCGGGAAATTTTATGGTCATTGGGTGGGGTGTAGGGTTTGACCACGATTAAGATTGGTATAATAGGTAAGACAAACACTGGTAAGACAACCTTCTTCAATGCTGCGACCCTTCTAAATGCTGAGGTTCAGCCATACCCCTTCACCACGAAGGAGCCTAATACGGGTATTGCTCATGTGTCGTCGCCATGTGTCTGCCGAGAGTTTAACGTGAAGGATGAGCCTAGAAACAGTATCTGTATAAATGGTTTCCGCTTCTATCCCGTGGTGCTGCATGACTTGCCGGGACTGATAAAGGGTTCGCACCTGGGGAAGGGGCTTGGAAACAGGTTCTTGACGGTTGCTGGGCAGTCTGACGCCCTCCTACACATCGTCGACGCTTCTGGGAGTATTGATGCCGAGGGTAATATCGTTGAGCCTGGGTATGGGGATCCGCTGGGGGACTACTATGATATTGAGGAGGAGTTGGTGCTATGGTACCATAAGATTATAGAGGGTAATAGGAGCACTATCGAGAAGTATGAGAAGACCATGGGTATTGTGGAGGCCCTCTACATTGTGCTTAGCGGGATCAAGGTTAGTAGGGAGCATATTGAGAAGTCCCTTGCATTGACGGGGCTCCAGGATAAGCCCTTCGCCGACTGGACTGATGATGAGAGTAGGAACTTCGCCTATACCATTAGGGAGATATCCAAGCCGACGGTGGTTGTGGCTAACAAGATAGACTTGGAGGGTGCGGAGGAGAACTATCTGAGGCTTAGTAATAATCTTAAGGATGTGGTTGTTATCCCGGCCTCCGCCGATTCTGAGCTGGCTTTGAGGAGGGCACAGCAGAAGGGGCTCGTCGAGTATGTACCCGGTACCGAGGAGTTCAAGGTTGTGAAGCCTGACCTCCTTAGTGAGAAGCAGAAGAGGGCATTGGAGTATATGGAGCGCTTCGTATTCTCGAAGATCATGAGGACTGGTGTACAGTTCGCCCTGAACACCCTGGTGTTCAAGGTGATGGGCTACAAGTTTGTATATCCTGTGGAGGATGTTGAGAGGCTTAGTGATAGGAGGGGCCGTGTACTGCCTGACGTCTTCCTCCTCCCCCGTGATGCTACTCTGGTGGATCTGGCGACTGCTATACATAGCGACCTGCCGAAGTATCTCCTCTACGGGATAGATGTGAGGACTGGTATCAAGCTTCCTAAGGACTATATCCTTCATGACAGGGATGTGATCCACCTCGTCCTGGCTAGGCGGAGGGGTAGATGAGGATAGTATATGTAGGTGAGGAGCTCTTCAGATACGGCTTCCCACCGCCCCATCCCCTCACTAGTCGGAGGTATCTACCCTTCATCAGGGCTGTGGAGGCTCTGAGTAATAAGGAGGGTGTAGTGTTTAGGAGGCCGCCTAGGAGGGGTGAGGAGGTACTCCTCAGGTTCCATAGCAGGGAGTATGTAGAGACTGTTAGGGAGGCTTCTGAGAGGGGTTATGGGCTGCTGGATCGTGGGGATACCCCGGCTTATAAGGGGGTCTTCGAGGTAGCCCTTGAAAGTGTGTATGCCACTCTAGATGGTGTCCTGAGTACATTGGATGGGGGTGTGGCTGTCAATATTGCTGGTGGGTGGCACCACGCCTTCCCGGATAGGGCCTCGGGCTTCTGTATATTCAACGATATCGGGGTGGCGATTGAGAGTATTAGGGATCGTGTAGACAGGGTTATGTATATCGATATCGATGCCCATCATGGGGACGGTGTGTATTATCCCTATGAGGCTGACCCCCAAGTCTATATATTCGATGTCCACCAGGATCCCGCCACACTCTTCCCGGGGACTGGGTTTGAGTGGGAGCGTGGTAAGGGGGAGGCTGAGGGGACGAAGATAAACGTGGTGCTACCCCCGGGCTGTGGTGGTGGGCCTCTTAGGAGGGCTGTTGATAAATGTGTTTCATGGATGGATGAGGTGTCTCCAGACTATGTTATTCTCCAGGCGGGTATGGATGGTGTTGAGGGTGACCCTCTTACCCAGCTAGACTACCCTCTAGGAGACTATCTCTATGCTGTGGAGAGGATCCTTGGGTATGCTGTGGATAGGGGTATCGGTATAGCGATGCTGGGAGGGGGAGGGTATCAGCCCGAGCTCTTCGGGACTGTATGGGCAGGTATACTTGTCCGACTCTATACGGTGTAGGCAGTGCACAGTATTATCAGGATGTTGAAGGAGTCTTCGGGGAAGGCCCACCTAGATATCTATAGGCATGGAGGCTTCATCACACGTATCGTCTTCGAGCTCCCCCACCACCTCGTCAGTAAGGTGGGTTGGGTGGACTTCCTCCTCGAGGATATCGACCTAGACTTGGTATCTCATGTTGAGAAGGTTGTCCTCAAACGTCTATGGGGCTTCAGACCCGTCGTGTTGGGGCTAGTCACACTCTTCAATCTTGATCGGCCCGTGGTGCCGGGTGATAGGCTCAGGGTAAACCTGATAGACGATACTCCCTTGGAGTATAGGGTGGCTGGCTACTCGCCTCTAGTCGATATTGGCTACTCCTATTCAAGGGTGATGCCGGGTAGGTGGAGGCCGGGCTTCACATGTCTAGATGAGCCTCCATATCTTGGGCTGGGTATCAGGTATCTAAACTACCCAGCACCGTTGATTGATGTGGGTCTCCTCACTAAGCTGGATAGTGGGTTGGTCCTTCTCCCGCCTAACCCTATGGGCCTTGTCGAGACCCCTGTGGAGCTGCTTGGAGATGATGTGGAGGTTGGCGAGGCTGGTGGTGAGGTTGTGGAGAAGTATGTCAGGGTGTTGGGTGGGCTCGGCGTCGATACTGGGCTTCTAGTCCCAGTTATATATGGCGGGGATCAAGTCCTACATGCTACCCTGATCCAGGTGTCTGGTGAGACGGCCCGTCCGGTGGGTCTTGTCTATGAGGGAGATGGGTATGTGGTTGATCTCTCATATGGATACGGGGGGTCTAAGCCGGTGGTGGTGTTTAAATGGGTGTGGAGGGACCCGCCTATGGATGGGGACTTTTTCACGGTTAACCTGGGGGTGGGTAGATATCCACCACCGGTCCATCAATATGTCGAGTATTGGCGGGGTGGGAGGCTCCTATGGTCATCCTCCTCTAGACGTGGATTGGTGGATCTGGTTCTATGGTAGGGGTGATGGCCATTCCCTCTTAATCCCCGCGAGATATATCTTCTCGATCAGGTTCTCTATAGTCTCGTGTGTCACGCCTATCTTCCTGAGGCTCTCCTCGTCGATCAGCCCTGAGGATGGGACTATCCTTGCGAGTAGGTTGTCTAGTGTGGAGACCCCGTCTAGGCCTAGTCTCTCAGCTGTTCTGGCTAGTCTAGGGTCTATCCTAAGCTTCGAGATTATCCCTTCCATGCCGAAGTAGGAGGCTATGATGGGTAGGTCGCTATAGTAGGTCTTTATGAGTGGGTGATAGTCGACGGCCCTCATCTCTATCGTGTCGAACTCGCCGAGTATCCACTGTGTATATGTATATCTCCCTAGTAGGAACTGCCTATTCCTATCCGCGATGGCCCTGGCCACTATGCTTGATAGGGAGTATGTTATCCCAGCCCCTCCTGCTCCTGTAACCTCGGATAGGTATGCCCTCATAACTGTTGAGGCATCCCTAATTCTTAGGTTTTTTATGACGACCCTCTTTGTCTTGGCCCATCTAGCCAGGTCTCTGGGTACTCCCACAGCTCTTCCGTGGGGGATGTAGAATGCAGATAGGTTTGTCTGTATCTGGCTCGCTATGAATGTGGCTGCAGCCAGTGTTACGGCCCCCTCCCAGCTACCGTCGATGAGTACTGCTATGCCCCGCAGGCCATACTCTTCCATATAGCTGACTATATCCTCCCTTAGATCCCTTAGTAGGTGTCTAACATCGTTTCTACTCGTCAGTCTCCTGGCCCCACTGGTGGGGATGGACATCTTAGTCCCCCCACCCGAGGGACTTGATCCTCTCGAGCTGTCTCAGAACCCTTTCCCTTACCATCTTTGGCTCCTCAATCCCCGGCCTCTTCTCACCCTTCTCTATGGCTGTCACCAGCATCTCCTCCATCTCTCCCCCGCAGCGTGGGCATCTCCCTACCTCGTTACCCCTTGGTAGTACTAGGTATTCGTAGCATTCCCTGCATCTATAGACCTCCTTTACACCGCTGAACTTACCCCTCTTGGCTATTGGCTTGTTGTTGAGCTGTACTATGTCTAGGGCGAAGTCGACTATCCTGGCGTTTGAGAGGCTGGCTCCCACACCGTATCCATCCACCGGTGCGTCTCCCAGCCTCTTCACGAGCTCTATATCCACTCCTCCGGAGAGGAATATCTTTACGTCTCTATATCCCCGTAGGTCTAGCTCCCACCTCACCTCCCTAATTATTGTGGCTATGTCCCCCCTCCTTGAGCCCGGCGTGTCGAGCCTGACACCGTTGAGTCTCTCGCCGAGTGTCTCGGCTGCCTTTATGGCTTCGGTCTTCTCGTCCGCGAACGTGTCTATCAGGGCTATCCTGGGGACGCCTCTCTCTACGTGTCTGTCGAAGGCTTTCCAGGCTTCCTCCTGGCTCCCCATGATTATTATTAGTGCGTGTGGCATGGTTCCCATAGGTCTCATCCCGAGTATCTTGGCGCTTAGTATGGAGGAGACCCCGTCGAACCCTCCTATGTATGCGGCGTAGTCGAGCATCGGGGTTATTGCTGGGTGCATCCTCCGGGCCCCGAATGCTAGGAGTGTCTTGTCCCATGCATGGTATCTCAGGTGGGCCGCATATGTAGCTACACCGGTGGCTTGGCTCAGTAGTCCCAGGAGTGGGGTTTCGTAGATAGAGAAGTCGATGTATCTGCCTGAGACGTATCCGATGGGTACGCGTACCCCGTTGTAGTCATATGGCTTGAATATGGTGCCCTCCGGCATGATCCTGAGGGTTACGGGTAGCCCTTCTAGGAGGTTTATTGCTTCATATGTCCCGGCGAGTACACCCCATGTGAATCCATATGGTAGGCCTCCCGAGGTTATCTCCATATCGACGTGTGCCTCTGCCCTACCCTCCTTCCTTAGTATGTCTACTGTACGGATGAAGTAGATGTCTGTAGTCCCACCCCTCTTGATCTCTTCCTGGCTGGCTACTAGGAATTTCCTATCCATCTGTATGCACCGCCTAGATATGTTAATTGGTCTCTAGGAAGTAATATTCGCCTATCTCCTTCTGGTACCTGTCGAGCCTGCTGTCTGGCTTGTTTATCCTTGGCCTCCCGCTATGCCTATCCCGTCTCAGGGTTACTCCTACCTCCTTGAGGAAGGTGTTCATAGCGTCTATCTTGTCCATAGGCTTGGTTGCATATCCCCTTCTCGATGGTTCTCCCTTGAATACTATTATCCTGTCGGAGACCGCGTCCACCATTATTAGGTCGTGGTCTATCACGGCTGCGGGTTTACCGCTTAGCTTTATGAACTTGTTTATCGCGTTGGCGAGTACTAGCCTGTCCTCCACGTCTATGAAGGCTGACGGCTCGTCTAGTAGGTAGAGATCCGCCTCCATAAGTAGTGTTGCTGATACGTAGAGCTTCTGTAGCTCCCCTCCCGATAGGTCTTTCACCCTCCTCTCGAGTAGCTTGTATAGGTTGAGGGGTTTGAGTAGGTTGTCTACTGCCTGGCCTGACAGGGCCCTCGACCCGACCTTCTCCAGGAGGAAGTCCTGGACTGTGCCTTCATACTCTGGTCTTATGTACTGAGGCTTATATGCTATCCTCCCCGGCCCCACTATTATCTCGCCCTCGTCCGGCTCTAGCTCACCTACTAACATGCGGAAGAATGTAGTCTTGCCCGTGGCGTTCTGGCCCACTACCCCGACTACCTCTCCATTGTATATCTCTCCCTCCTCCACCTCTAGGTGGAAGCCGTTGAGGGTCTTGCTAAGCCTTGTATACTTGAGTATCGGTGTCTCCTCCACCTTATGGCTGGGCTGTGGCTTCTCGAAGACTATCTTCTTATCCCTGAACCTTATGTTGTCTCCTGGGATGTATCCGTCTAGGAATATGTTTATCCCTGTCCTTACACTCTCGTTGCGGGTGAATATGCCATAGGTGCCGGGCTCTCCATAGACTACCGATACCTGGTCGCTTACATAGTCTAGGAAGGCTAGGTCGTGGTCAACCAGTACCACGTATTTCCCTCTCTGTGCTATCTCGGAGATTAGCCTGGCTATGGCCATCCTCTCGAAGACGTCGTTGAAGCTGCTGGGCTCGTCTATCAGGTATGCGTCTGCATCCTTTAGTAGTGCTGCAGCTAGTACGAGTCTCTGCACCTCTCCTCCTGAGAGATTCTTGACGTCTTTGTCGAGACTGTTACCCAGGTTCAGCCTCTCCACCATATAGTCTATCTCGCCTGTTTCGTCGGCCTTCCGGAGTAGGTCTATAACCCTGCCCTTCACTATCCTGGGGGTTAGGTATACCTCCTGTGGCTTGTATGATACTCTTAGCCTCCCGTCGTAGAGGTCTTTAAAGTAGTAGTATAGCTGTGTGCCTGAGAGGTAGTCTAGGACTGCGTCTTTATCGGCCTCCTTCTCGAGGTTGCCTAGGTTCGGTATCAGTCTGCCTGAGAGTATCTTTATGGCTGTAGACTTCCCAGTCCCGTTCCTACCAACTATTCCGAGGACCTGCCCCTTTAGGGGTGTGGGTAGGCGGAATAGTCTGAAGCCGTTGACGTCATATTGGTGGATCAGGTCTGTCTCGAGCTGTTGTGGGAGGTTCACTATTGTTATTGCGTTGAAGGGGCATTTATTCACACATATTCCACAGCCTATGCAGAGGGGCTCGTTGATATATGGCTCCCCCTCTATAAACTCTACCGCCATTATACCCATCTTCACGGGTGGGCAGAACCTCTGGCATTCATGGTTACACTTGTCCGGGTTGCATATGTCCCGGTCTATCACGGCTACTCTTAGCACCATCTCTATCCACCCCCAATAATTATTCTAGGCCCCTCTCCCCCTGAGCCCTGTGTTCAAGACCCTTAATATATATCTATAGCTGGTAAATTAGTGGGGTGGTGTCCCACCATATGAGTAGAACAGGCGGTGTTACTACAAACCCTATCGATATGTTGAAGTGGAGTATCGACTGGATGACTAGGGATAACAAGATATGGATATACCCTGTACTACTCTCCCTCATCTCCGGCCTATTGATCTATGCCCTGAGCATCGTCTTCCTACCCGCAGCTATCTTCCTCCTCCCATTCGTGATATTCTTCTGGTGGCTCGTAGTACTGGTGGTTAACCTAATTATACAGCTCGTAATATACGTCTTGATGGTCATCAGCGGCAAGATGTTCCTCCAGGCTTTTACCGAGGGCTCCACAGACTTTGAGAGGGCTAAGAGGGAGGTTCAGTCCGCGATCGGCGCCTATATAGTCGTTGGCATTATAGCCGTGATCCTCAGCGCCCTCATCATCACGGCTCCACTGGGTATTATGCTGGTCGTCTACTCCATCCTATACGATCCATCTAGGATAGCTGAGAATCTCGAGAAGGGCTTCAAAGCTATCATAGACAATCTCGCCCATGTACTGATCTTCATAATCATCTCTATCGTGGCTGGCGCCCTACTCTCCCTATCCGGTTCACTGCTCTCGATACTCACAAACCCATTGTCGACATTTCTGAACATAGCTGTGCTTGGCGCCTTCATCTATCTCGCCGCTGAATATGAGGGTCTAGGTGGGGAGGAGGCTGGTCCTGAGGAGGTCTAAGGCGTTATAACCCACGTTTTCTATACTAGTCTGTCTTGGTGCGCTATGGAGAGGGGGATTACTAAGGAGGAGCTGTTGGCTGCACTAGATCCTGACGTAGCCCGTTGGTTCTCCCGCTTCGAGGATCTGACTCCTCCCCAGAGGCTGGGTATACCCCATATAATGGCGGGTAGGAATGTACTGATCACCTCCCCTACGGGTTCGGGTAAGACGTTGACGGCCTTCCTATACATCCTGAGCGAGCTGTATAAGATGGCTAAGAGGGGTGAGCTTAGGGACACTGTATACGCTGTGTATGTCTCCCCCCTAAGGTCTCTGAACAATGATATACGTAGGAATCTTGAGACACCCCTTAGGGATATATCTGAGATGATATCTGCTGATGGTCGTGAGCCTCCCGAGATAAGGGTTGATATTAGGACTGGGGATACGACTCAGAGTGAGAGAAGCAGGATGCTCCGTAAGCCGCCACATATACTCATCACTACGCCGGAGTCTCTAGCCCTGATCATAACAGCCCCGAAGTTTAGGGAGAGGCTTAGGAGTGTTAGGTGGGTCATTATAGACGAGGTCCACAGCCTCTGTGAGAATAAGAGGGGTGTACACCTCGCCCTCTCCCTGGAGCGGCTGGAGGAGCTCGTGGATGGCCCGTTGAGACGTATAGGCCTATCCGCAACTATACATCCGTTGGATGAGGTGGCCAGGTATCTCGTGGGTTATAACGACGATGGGTCGCCCCGTGAATGCGTCATTGTCGACGCCCGTTTCGTGAAGGAGATGGATCTCCGCCTACACTCCCCGGTTAAAGACCTGATCTATACGGATAGTGAGGAGAAGAATAGGGCGCTCTACATGTTCCTTAAACGGGTTATCGATAGCCATAGGACCACACTTGTCTTCACCAATACGCGTAGCGGCGCTGAGAGGGTGGCGTACCACTTGGTGAAGTATGGTATTGTGAGGGAGGCTGAGCTTGGTGTCCATCATAGCAGCCTCTCGAGGGAGGTTAGGTTTGATATTGAGGAGAAGCTTAAGAGGGGTGAGATACGCTGCGTGGTGACTAGTACTAGTCTGGAGCTGGGTATAGACATCGGGTATATAGATGCCGTTGTCCAGATAGGGTCTCCCAAGAGTATTAACAGGGGTCTCCAGAGGATCGGTAGGAGTGGCCATAGCCTTGACCGGGTCTCAAAGGGGTATTTTGTAGCCCTGGATCTTGACGACCTGGCTGAGGATGGGGTCTTGATATCCGAGGCGTATAGGAGTAGGCTTGACCGTGTCTATATCCCTAGGAAGCCCCTCGACGTGTTGGCTCAGCATATAGTTGGGATGGCCCTAGAGAGGAAGTGGCGTGTCGAGGATGCCTATAGGGTTGTTAGGAGGGCCTATCCCTACCACGATCTCTCGATGGAGGAGTTCCTAGACGTCCTTAGATATCTAAGTGGTAGGTATGGCCTCGAGGATTATAGGGTCTATGGGAAGATATGGTTCGACGAGGAGACGATGGAGTTTGGTAGGCGTGGCCGCTACCTAAGGCCTATCTACTTCATGAATATAGGCACGATACCCGAGAACATGAACCTAGTCGTCTATCACGGGAGGAAGAGGATAGGTCTTCTCGAGGAGGAGTTCGTCGAGCATCTGGATGTGGGTGATATCTTCGTCCTCTCGGGTAGGACCTACCGCTTCCTCGGAGTTAAGGGTGATAAGGTCTATGTAGAGCCTGCCGATGGTAGGAAGCCCACCGTCCCTACATGGATATCAGAGATGCTGCCCCTATCCTTCGACCTTGGCGAGGCCCTCTCGAGATATAGATACGTTATATATAAGATGGTGAGCAGTGGGCATAGGGAGGGGGCTAGGCGCTTCATAAAGAGGTTTATGAGGGCGGATGACTGGGCGGCGGATAACCTTGTCAGGTATATAGAGGCGCAGGCCGGCTACCTCAGGAGCCTTGGTGTGGATGTTTTCCACTCGCCAAGGGATATACTCGTGGAGAGGTATCTCGATAGAGGGGAGAACCTACTATACCTCATATTCCATGGGGTCTTCGGTAGGAGGACTAACAGCGTCTTGGCCAAGGCCTATGCCTATAGGGCTAGGGAGGCGTTGGGGACTAGTGTGAAGGTCTTGGTGGATGACCACGGCTTCGGCATAGGCTATCCTAGGGAGTTTATGGATAAGCTTGATGTGGAGTGGCTGGTGAAGAGTGTAGGTAGCGATGAGCTTAGGGACGTGGTGGCTGCCTCTGTATTGAGTAGCCACTATATCAGGAGGATCTTTAGACATGTAGCTAACCGTGGGCTCATGATTCTACGCTACTACAAGGGTAGGAAGACTAGGCTTACGAGGCAGCAGCTGAATAGTGAGGCTATATTCGAGTTTGTCAGGAGGATCAGGGACTTCCCACTCCTTAGGGAGGCGGTTAGGGAGGTTATTGAGGATAAGATGGATGTAGCTAGTGCTGAGTCGGTTCTTAGGGATGTGGAGTCTGGGATGAGGCGCTTCGTCGTACTGCCAATAAGCGACGTTCCCTCACCGTTTGCACATGGCCTCCTACTGAGGGGTATGGAGGACGTGGTCTTGATGGAGGATAGGGTCAAGATACTCCAGAGGTTTTATAACATGCTGTGGCTTAAGATTGGTGGGAATGGCGATAAAGCTGTATAGGGGGCTATACATAGCTGATCCATGGCCCGCAGCGTATATCGAGGATATGGATGCACTTGTATTCTCGGATCTCCATCTAGGTATCGAGGGTACTCTTGAGGAGGAGGGGGTCTTCCTACCCAGGGGGGTTAGTAGAGCCACTGCAGACATAGTCTTCTCGGCGATCGAGGATTATAAGCCCTCCACGGTCATCTTCGATGGTGATCTCAAGCACTCCTTTGGGCTTCTCAAGACTAGTGAGTGGAGGGAGCTTAGGAGCTTCTTCGAGCGTCTCAGGGATGATTATCATGTGAAGGTTTATGTCGTTAGGGGTAACCACGACAACTATCTCGGGGTATTGCTGGATAGGTTTGGATATAGCTTCTTCGAGAGGCTGGATGGTGAGTGGTACACCATCATCCATGGCCATGAGGATGTGGATCCGGATGAGCTTAGGGAGGTGGTTATCCTGGGACATGAGCACCCAAGTATCGTCCTGAGGGATGAGGCTGGTGGTAAGTATAGGTTTAAATGCTTCCTCTGGGGGGACTATGGTGAGAAGAAGTTCCTCGTCCTTCCACCCGTCTCGGAGCTGTCTGGGGGGAGTAACTACGCGAGCTATGAGTTGATGAGGCCTATGTCCCCAATCCTGCGTAGGTTTGACATGGGGCTGATGAGGCCATACGCCATAGTGGTTGGTGAGGCTGTTATGGAGCTGCCTCCCCTCAGGGAGCTGGGCTCTGTAATGGGCTAAGGTAATAGCCTAGCCATGCCTCGGAGTATATAGATACTATTCTAAAAAACTGGGCTGGAATACTATACCTAATCCACCGGTGAATACTATGAGGCCCACCAGGGAAGTGGGGATCTACGGCTATGGTGCGTATATCCCCAGGTATATCATCGAGAATAGGGATATAGCTGATCTCTGGGGGCGTGACGCCACTCCTATAAAGTCTAAGAGCTTTCCTAGCTATGACGAGGACACGATAACGATCGCCTATGAAGCCGCGTTGAGGGCTATAGAGTCTTCGGGCGCTGATCGATCTCTGATCGGGGCGGTCTTCATCGGGAGCGAGTCTAAGCCCTATGCTGTTAAGCCATCGGGAACGGTCGTGGCTGAGGCTCTTGGCCTTAGTAGGAACATATTGTCGGCTGATTATGAATTCGCCTGTAAGGCTGGTACAGAGGCTATGCAGACTGTCTTTGGACTGGTGTCCTCTGGTATGATCAGGATGGGTCTAGCTATCGGTGCGGATACTGCACAGGGTAGGCCTGGTGATGAGCTTGAATATACTGCTGCCGCGGGTGGTGCAGCCTACATAATATCTAGGGTCGAAGATGGTGTGTTGGCTAGGCTAGAGGCGTCCTACACTTATGTCTCGGATACTCCCGACTTCTGGAGGAGGAGTCTGGAGGAGTATCCCCGTCATCTCTACAGGTTTACAGGTGAGCCGGCCTATTTCCACCATATCATGTCGAGTGTGAAGGGGCTCTTCGATGAGTATGGATATAGCCCCTCTGACTTCAAGTATGCCGTGTTCCACCAGCCAAACTATAAGTTCCCGACCCGTGTAGCCAAGAAGCTGGGCTTCACCATGGATCAGATCAAGCCAGGCCTTGTAGTGGCCCTTGTAGGGAATACTTATAGCGGCTCAAGCCTACTCGGCTTGGCGGCCACCCTAGACGTTGCCCAGCCTGGTGACAAGATATTGCTCGCATCCTTCGGCTCCGGTGCTGGTAGTGACTCGATGGTTTTCGAGGTTACTGACCTGATTGAGGAGAGGAGGATGAAGCCTCCTGTCTCTAAGCTTATCTCTAGGATGGTTCCGGGTGACTATGCAACCTATGCAATGTTTAGGGATATCCTGAGGAGGTGAGTCCTATGGGTATGCCTGTAGTAGCTGGGTATGGCTTCACCCGGGTTGGTGAGCATTGGGATCGGGGTTTGAAGGACCTGTCCCTAGAGGCTATCGAGAAGGTCTTCGAGGGTCTCCCCTCAGTGGAGATAGATGCTATATATGTGGGTACGGCTCTCTCAGGGTTTTACGAGCTACAGCTCTCCCTGGCTAGCCACATAGCAGATCTTGTGGCGAGGTTCGATGCATCTGTATCAAACTTCGAGGCTGGCGCTGCCTCATCGGCCCAGGCTCTCTACAATGCTGCCCTAGGGATATACTCGGGGATGTATAAGGCTGTCCTAGTCGGTGGTGTTGAGAAGATGAGTGATGAGCTTCCCGCCCCTAATTATAGGGGTGTATCACTGGTAGAGGACAGTTTCCTCGTGAACTATTCGGGCCTGACCGAGATTGGTCTCCACGCCCTCCTCGCCAAGATGTATCTCTCGGAGTATGGCCTCGACGAGCCATTATACTCATACCTCCCGGTAAACGAGCATGAGAACGCGTCCCGGGCTGGACATGCACAGTTTAGGAATAGGATTACGTATGACATGGTTAGGTCGGCATCGCCAGTCTCCGATCCCTTAACGATTTTCGATGTGACGGCGCCTGGGGATGGGGCGGCCTACATACTATTGATGGATAAGGAGTATGCAGACTCGCTGGGGGTTGAGTATGTCAAGCTCCTTGGTATGGGTGCTGCTGGGCAGCCCGCCAACCTTTTTGATAGGGCCTCACCCCTATTCTTCTCGGCCAGTTCTAGGGCTGTTGAGAAGGCACTTGAGAAGGCTGGTGTGGAGACGGAGGATATAGACCTGTTGGAGATGTATAACCCCTCATCGATCTCGGGTGCCCTCGTCCTAGAGTCTCTGGGACTGGCTGACAAGGGCGGTGCAGGGAAGCTGTTGGAGAGGGGGCACTTCTCCCTCTCTGGTGAGTTGCCTGTGAACACCTTCGGTGGTGCCAAGGCCAGGGGCGATCCTAAGGGGGCCACGGCCGCTTACCAGTTGGCCGAGGCAGCTATGCAGCTTCTCGGTAGGGCTGGTGATAACCAGGTGGATGGTGCTGAGTATGCCCTTGTCCATTCTATGGTGGGCCTGGATATATCTGCATATGCCTTTGTCCTGGGGGTGTAGTGGATGACAGAGGTTAGTGACTGGAGGTTTAGGAGGTATAGGTATAGGCTTATTGGGAGTAGGTGTAGGGAGTGTGGTGAGACCTCCTACCCTCCACGTAGGCGTTGCGCTAGGTGTGGAGGGGCTACTGAGGAGTATCAGCTGCCGAGGAGGGGTAGGGTTGTTCACTATACCCTGTTGAAGGCCCTCCCCACTAGGTATAACCGTTATAGGCCATACTACCTCGCTGTTGTGGAGCTAAGTGATGGTACTAGGGTTATTGGTATGCTTACAGATGTGGATGAGCCTAGTGAGGGTATGGAGGTCGAGGCTACCCTTAGGAAGCTCTATACCTATGGGGAGGATGGGAAGATCATCTATGGCGTGAAGTTTAGGCCCGTCCTCTAGAGGTTCTCACCCATCTTCTTCTCCTCAAATTTTTTGAGGGCCCACCTGATCTTCCCAATGGTATCCCTCCTCCTAGCTACCTCTCCATGGTCTACAACCTCTATCCTAGACACTATCCCGTCTTCATCCAGTATGTGAAAGGAGAACCTCTTGTCCTTCGGCCTCTTCCCCTCCTCGATCTCCCTCATATCCTTGGACATCTCCTCGGTTAGACGTGGCTCTAGGAAACGTGTCACTAGTGTGTCGTCGACCCTGAATCCGAAGGACTTGTCTATCCTGACTACCACGGCGTGTGGATAGTGATCCACCCAGGCTACTGGTCTACCCCTGCTTACCCATAGTATCTCTGTTCTGAGGGGCTTCTCCTGCTGTGGCTTGGCCTCTATACTGGCCTCTACTCGTCCAGTCTTCATAGACTCCCTTGGCTCAGGCCCCTCTGCGCCTAGTGGCTTTATCTTGTCTGCTGGTGAGAAGGACTTCTCTGTTATCATGTCCTCCAACGCCTTGAGGAACCGGTTTATCCTTCGGAGCTCCTCCTCCAGCTCCTCCCTACGTTTCTCGAGGTATTGGCGGAGCTCCTCTACATCGTCTATCCCAGCCATCTTGACCATACAGTATTAGAACATGATGTGGGTGATAAATAGACATCCCACGGGCATAAGGGTATCCATATTGGGGACATGGGTAAAGTATAGACTGGATCCAGGATTTTATATAAAGGAGAGGAGAGAGAAGGGTGATGGTTCTAGGCTGTCTGCTCTAGGACTATCTCGATGGTTGAGACCTTCCTTGGAGGCTCGCCGACCTCCTCGGTGTCGATCTTGCAGCTGGTCACCTCTACCTTGCCGCCTAGGAGCCTCCTCTTCACTATCTGGGCAACGTCGACGGCCTTGGAGATGGCCTTACCCCTGGCCTTGAGTACGACGACCTTGTTGCCGACGTCGAACTGGAGGAGCACTGCTAGGACGTAGTTCATCACTGACTTCTTCCCGATGAAGATTACGTTCTCACCCTCGGCGCTCATAGTGATCACCGTTGATTGTTATGTATTTAGATAAGGGGGGAGGGTATATAAATGGTTCCCAAGATCTGGCTAGATATCTACCTCCCTATCCTCCATCTCGGCTAGTAGGAGCCACTTAACGGGTATGGGGTCGAAGTCGTCTCGGTAGATGAGCTTCCTCTTTATTGAGAGTGGTAGGACCCCGCTCTCCAGCTCCTTGATGGCTATGTCTATGCTCGTCATCCCCTTCTCCGCCTTTATGAAGGGTTCGGCCCCATAGTCTATCTGTACAGCCCTTATACCTATTATTCTGGCCCGCTCATACGCGGTTAGCTTGGGCGGGCCGATTGTTATCAGGTCTTTATATCTTATCTTACGCTTCTTCTCTGTTGTCATCTCGGGCATCGGAATAATTTATATAGGGACACTTTAAAAATGTTTTGACCCGGTGTATCAATAGGTCGTTTGGACATGCCCTCAGAGAATAAGACTGTGTATAGGGTTGTTGTGGAGGATCTGGGGGAGGCTGTACTGGCTCTCGACAATGATAGGGGCTTCTCCATAATCTCGGAGCTCGAGTTGAAGGGGGAGGTGCAGACCTACGCCATGAGGAGGGGTGAGGTGGTGATCATCCCCCTAGGTGTGGAGAAGGGGCTCAGGGGTCTTCCAGGGGTCTTCACGGCCGGGAAGGTTCTCTACACACCTATTGATGATGGCTTCGCTATCGTTCTTGAGGACTTCAAGAGCTTGGAGCAAAACTATGTGGAGATAGGGGAGGTTGTGGAGGGTCTGGATTTGCTTAGGGGTTTGGAGGGGGTTAGGAGGGCGGTTGTTAAGCGGCTTTGACTGGTACGTAGACCTCCAGCTCCCGGTTCTTGAGCTCCAGCCTTATCATTCCCTGGTTCTCAAGCTCCTTTAGGAATCTCCTGGCCTCGCTAATCTTTATCTCGGCCTTCCTTGAGACCATGGAGGGGGTTATATATCTGGAGCTCTTGATGAAGCTTATCAGCTCCTTCCTCGTAGCCTCGTCTATAATCACTCCATACTCAACCTTCCTTACCTCCTCCCTATCACTCTTCCTCTTCTTGCCTTCGAGCATCTTCTTTAGCTTGCTTATAGTAGGCTTTTTCTGTCCACCCATCTATACCACCCATCTACACCCTATAGGGTTCTGGTGTATAGATAAATGGGAATGTAGGTTTGGTGGTTAGAGAATATCGGTAAAAAGGTTGTTAAGGCCCATCTACCTGAACTCGGGCCTGAACTTGAAGTACCATGTGGCATGTATTGCTGACATGCCTATCTCGAGCTTCTCGATCTCCTTCTTCATCCTCATCACCTCCTCTTGACTCTGGATAGGTAGCCTATTTATAAACTTTTCTGTCGTGACGTGTTGTTCTAGATGTATGTTATACGGGGGTTTCTACTCCACCCCTACCCTGCGCTGCCTCTTATATATCTCGATGACTTCCTTCTCTGTCGTCGCATCCTCTGGCCTCTTGTCCAGTCTGTACCTGCCGGTGAAGCGTGGGAATCTGAGGGCTAGGCCGACGCCCTCCTCTATCTTGTTGTATGCACATGTATGTAGTGGGCTGAGGGTTATCTCCGCGGCCGTTATTTCTAGGACTATGGCTGGCTCGACCCATTTGTCGGGCTCCATCTTCGCATCTACCCTGGCCGGTTTCTTCTCCCTTAGGTATGGCTTTAACAGCTTGTTCATCTCTACTATGTCCTCGTCTTTGAAGCCTGTCCCTACTTTACATATGGTTTTGAATACATCGTTCTCATGGTCGTATACCGCCATTAGGAAGCTGCTTAGTACTCCTGCCTTCCTTCCGCGGCCGTAGAGGCCCCCTACGACTACTAGGTCTAGTGTGTCTGTCAGCTCTGACCTGTAGTCCCTCTTTAGCTTTATCCATAGCCAGCCCCTGGCCCCTGCCTGGTATATCGAGTCGGGGCCGGTGCTCTTTATCATGAGCCCCTCTAGACCCTGCTCTACGGATAGGTGGAAGAAGTCCCATAGCTCCTTCACAGTCTTGGGATATGTTATGTCTGATGGGGCTATGTTCTCATTGGTCTTCACTACCTCTTCCAGCCTCTTCCTCCTCTCTGGGAAGGTCTTGTTCATCAGGCTCTCCCCGTCGTATATAATGTCGAAGATCCTTAGGGAGACGGGTATCTCCTTGGCGACCTGGTGGATGTCGTGCTTCCTCTTCCTCCTCATAAGCTCCTGGAAGGGTCTAAACTCACCCGTCTCGGGGTCGACTGCAACGGCTTCTCCCTCTAGTATACCTACCTCTAGATCAACGTATTTCCTCACGACTTCCAAGACGTCGGGGAATTGGTGGGTTATTCTCTCGAGCCTCCTGCTGAATATCTCTATATTGCCGTTGGGTAGTATGTGTATCTGCATCCTCTCTCCGTCGTACTTGAACTCCGCTGCTAGCCTTCCCCTAGTCTTCTCCCACGCCTCCTCGGGGCTCCTGACCCTCTCTGCCAGCATGGGCCTGACTGGTATGCCTGGTGTGACATCCACCTTGTCGATGCCCTCCCAGCCCTCGGTCAAGAGTATCTTGGTTATCTCCCCGATATCGGGTAGCCTGTTGTAGGCCCTCTCTAGACGGGGCTTCATCTCCCTGCTCCCCTTTGCATTGGCTAATGCCTCGAGTATCGTCATGTCGGCCACTCCTAGACGCATGTTCCCGTCGGCGAGCCTCGCTATGTACCGGGCCTCTAGTGGCGTGGCGTCCACCAGGAGGCTTGTTAGGAGCTTGACCCTAGTCTCTATAGCCCCTTCACCCTGCACCTTGGAGATCTTCTTGAAGGTCTGGTAGACCCTCTTTACTGTTAGCTCCTGTGTCAGGAATACCATCTGCCTCTTCCTCTTCATCATCTCCTCCGCCACTAGGCCTACGTCGCCTAGCTCATTCAGCTTCTTCTCAACCGTCTTCGTGTCGTATCCGGCGGCCTTGGCTATCGCCCTAGTTATCAGCTTCTCGCTGAGCCCTAGCTCCCCACCCTTGTATGGGGGCTCGATCTCCCCCAGCAGGATATAGGAGATATATGCAGCCTCCTCCGGATCCTTAACAGTCCTATATAGCTCGGTAAGGATATTCACCATCTCGATCCTTCCAGTGGTCTTCTCCACCCTGAGGAGGTACTTCGCAAGGTCTTCGAACTTCATGGACAAAACATATTTGGCTGTGACGAACCTAATATAGTAGTCTAGAACCCGTGATACCTGGTACCTTAAGGGAGAGATATAAGGGTGGGCTGGTGGTTTAATTTGGGAGTGATGAGTGTCGAATGGGGGTTGATGATAGCGTCCATAATAATATTCATTGGCTTCATAGGCTCTGTACTTCTAAATAGGCATAACATTCCGGACGCTATCTTCCTAATTATATTAGGATATGTATTGGGACCTGGCCTAGGACTTGTCGATATAGAAATTCTCAAGGGGGCAGCCCCCTACATAGGAGCCGTCGCCCTGATCTCAATCATGTTTGAGAGTAGTTTTGGGATAAATATTCGGGAGTTATTTGCGTCTGCCAAGCCAGCCTTAATACTCGCCTTCGGTGGGTTCGCCCTGTCTACCTTGGCAACAACTCTTTTCTTATACTATGTCATAGGATTCTATCCTGACAATATTCTGATGAGTCTGCTTGTGGGCACTATCATAGGTGGTGGTAGTGGCGCTATCATTGTAAGCGTTATACAGAGAATAAGCGTTCCTACCAAGGTACAGGTTACCCTGAGTATAGAGTCGGTTCTAACCGATGTTCTCGTCATCATATTTACAGAGACGGTTTTACTGATCATTACGCTACAGATGCTTCAGAATGGGGTAACCCTCGACCTCAGGAATGTGGGGGGAAGCATAGCATCGAGCTTCTCAATAAGTGTTGTCCTCGGTGTCCTATCTGGGTGGATTCTGGCAAATCTCTTGGATAGGTTTAAGAAGGAGAAGCACGTCTATACGATGACTATCGCCTACCTCATCCTTATCTATGTTGCTACCCAGAGCCTCAATGGTAGTGGTGCCATTGCTGTGCTTACATGTGGTATAGTCCTGACTAACTTTAGGCATATACCGTTTCTCTTCGAGAAGAGGAGTCCGGAAAGCCTGACTTACCAGCTCTACTCACTAGAGTCTATGCACTCTGAACTCACCCTCCTGCTTAAGATATTCTTCTTCGTGGAGGTAGGAATAATCATGAACATCAGGGATCTATGGACAATCATCATATCCCTACTCCTCTCTGTAATACTTTTCCTAGTCAGGTTCCCAGTCTCCCTACTTGTAGCTAAGAGCCTCAATTTCGGTGAGGCCAGCCTTGTACCTGCGGAGATAATATCCTTCTCCTACGCCAGGGGTTTGGCAGCAGCTGTCATGGCTGTTAGGGTTCAGAATGAGTTTGAGCTGGTGTTTGGAGAGCTTTTCTCCGAGGCTGTGGAGTTCATCCTGCAGGTGACTTCGGGTGTGATCCTATTCACCAATCTATTCTTCACGATCGGTATTGCGCTTCTTAGGAATAAGGTTAGGGAGTTCTATTACTAAGGTTTTCTACCTCTCTAGTAATATTGGAAAAAGTGTTGGGGTTCGGGCTAGGAATACTCTATGAGTCCGGCGTCGATAAGCTTCTTCTGGAGCTTCTTCACCGCCCTGTACACCTCCTCCTCGCTCCTCGCACCTGTGCATACTATTTTCCCGCTTGAGAATAGGAGTATCACCACGTTTGGGTCGTCCATCCTGTAGATGAGGCCTGGGAACTCCTCCGGCTCGTATATGGTGAACTCTAGCTCGTAGGCGGCGCCTTCTAGATCTATGTATCCCTTAAGGTTTCCCGATGCGACTACGTTCTCTATCTTTACCTCCGGCTTCACCCCTGTGAGTATACCCTTCTCCTCAAACTGTTTTATCAGCTTGTTTACAGCCTGTTTGACCGCCGACTCGGTCTTCGCCCCTGTTATCACCATGTTGCCTGAGCCGAATATGAGTATAGCGGTTCTGGGCCTGTCTAGTCTATAGACTAGTCCGGGGAACCTCCTGGGGTCGTACTCTGCCTGTGGTATCTTCTCGAGGATCTTGCGTAGGTTGATATCCTGTCCAAGCTTCACGGTGGCCACTACATTCACTATTTGTACATCCGGCTCGACAGGAATGTCATCCGCCATTTAAAAACACCTTTATAAAGGTATATTAACTCGTCACGGGGTTAATAATCTAATCTATTCTTCCTCCTCCACCTCGGCCTCTATACAGTCGTAGACCTGGAACTCCTCCGCCTCCTCTTCCTTCCTCTTTATGTAATCCCTATACTCCAGGTAGATCATGGCAAGAACTATGAGCAGTATGATTCCATAGCGTGTGAGTGGTGAGGATGTGAATATCCTGGTTATTATACCGAGTTGGGGGATGACGAAGACGACTCTACCTATGATGTACTCATCTGTAAGTGTCCATGGGTCGTTTAGGTTGTTGTTATCACCCTTGGTTATGAAGCCTCTCTCCCCATTTGGGAGGATGATTATGTCGACTACTCTGTGGACTATTGGGACTGGTCCGCCGGTGGGGTTTCTAAATACTATTATGTCTCCTACCTCGATATCGTCTGGGTCTACCCCTACAACAACTATTATGTCGTTTACCTTTAGGGTTGGCTCCATACTCCTCGAGATGACGACCATAAATGGTGTCTCGGTGCCTAGTACGGCTTTGAATACTGTTGGGAGGCCGAAGATTATGAAGAGCGTTATTATGAGTATAGCCGCTATCCTTATTGCTAGGCCCTTATCAACCTGTTTATCCATTTCATGCTCCCTTTACGATGGTCAGGGCTATTGAGAGGAATAGTAGTCCCCAGCCCAGTATGAGGATTATCTTGAAGTACTTCTTAACAGACTCGATCATGACTAGGAGGATGTAGATCGCTGTTATGCTTATCAGGAATGTTATTATGTCGCCGTACATCACGGCTATCTCAGGTGCCTCCTTAAAGAGTGTGTTCTCCAGGATGAACGTTATTATGTCCCTAATGAAGTAGTATATGGCGTAGAGGAAGTTGATGAGTGCCTCAGTGGTTATGGGGAATGTGGGTGCCTCGGCCACTATGGATCACCCTTAAAGAGATAATAATCCCTATCCTAGTCAATTAAAGCTTCTTTCGGCTCTTCGTAGAAGCGTCCAAACATGTAGAGAACGGCTATCAAGCCGACTATCCCCGTCACCACTCTGAGCCTAAGAACCCAGTTGGGCATCTCCAGTGGTTTGAAGGTAATCTCCACCGCTGCTTCGCTGGAATTCACGAGTCTAAACTCTGCAGCGTAATTGGCGTTGATCTTGGCAGTCACCACTCTCTTATATGTCCCTTCCTCGAAGATCTTTGTACCTTCGATTATTCTGTAGCGTGTTATCGCCGGGTTGAACTCGCTCCCCAAATTTGGCTTGACTATATATGCCTTCATGACGTACGCGACTCTTCCCTTCTCAACGTTGATTAAAACCTCGATCTTGTCTCCACTCTCTAGCTGGATAACTGCTAACCCTTCTTGGTTTAATGGGCTTCTATCGTTGAGTGTAATAGTCTCTGTCTTTGTAAACAATAGGTTGGCTACTTGGGGGGCGAGAAGGAAAAGGATGATGCTAGCTATACCAGCAAGGATAACTATCTTGTCTAATGTGGAGAGGCGTCTCGACATCTCCTACCGACAAATTATATTGTTGCGTCTAGGGATAAGACAGCGTGTTTAGACGTGTATGTGTGGCTCTACCTTGAAATATAAAGGGTTGTACCGTGATATTTTTAGAAGTAGTAGCCGCAGGTGGTGTGATGGCGGTCGTTAGATACCTCGCCTTTAGAATCGTGAATGCCCTCATCATACTATTCCTAGTCCTGCTCATCACCGCGGTTATGATGAATGAGTATGTTGAGGATCAGATCAGGACCGATATCAGGGAGAGGGCTTACCAAGAGATATACAGGAATCCTCAATATGCCCAGTGGACAGAGGAGCAGAAGCAGAGGGCTGTACAGGAACGTATAAAGTTTTATGAGCAGCAGTATGGCCTTGACCAGCCTTATCATATTAGGGTGTTATACCGGACCGTAGACGCGATGATGTTCAACTTTGGTAACGCGATGGTGCTGAAGAGTGCAGGTGGGTCGCCGGTGGTGTCCGACATTATTTTAGAGGCGTTGCCGAGGACGATCCTGCTCTTCACGACTGGTACTATCGTCACGATAGTCATAGGTATATTGCTTGGTATCAAGGCGGCTACTAAGGTAGGCTCGCTTCTAGACAGGACTATATCGACATTCGCTATGTTTACGTATAGCCTACCCATGTGGTGGGTGGGCATGATCTTCATCTTCTACTTCTCATATACACTCGGTATATTCCCCTCGGGAGGTATGGTCAGTATACCGCCCCCTGAGGAGCCTATGGCGTATGCCCTAGACGTGTTGTATCACTTGGCCCTGCCGCTGATAGTCTTCGTCTTCGTAAACTTTGGTGGCTGGAGCTACGCCACTAGGAGTATCGTGCTCAACGTCTTGACCGAGGACTTCGTCAATACGGCTAGGGCCAAGGGTGTTCCCGAGAGGAAGATTCTCTATGGTCATGTGCTTAGGACAGCTAGCCCACCAATCGTTACCTCGACAACCCTGGCTATCCTTGGCTCGATAGGTGGTGCCATAATCACCGAGGCCGTCTTTAACTGGCCAGGTATCGGTAGGCTCTTCTACCAGGCCATCCTTAATGGTGATATGCCAGTGGTTATAGGTCTGACCTATATATCCACCTTCCTCTACGTCTTCGCCATCCTGGCTCTAGACTTCGCATATGCCCTGCTGGACCCGAGGATCAAGGTTGGTGTGGGAGGCGGTAGATAGTGTATGGGATGGGAATTAAGGACATAGTATCGGAGTTCCTACGCTTCAAGAGTGGGTTGATCGGGGTCTTCCTCCTACTGATCATTGTAGGGATGGCCGTCGCTGCCCCGGTAATCAGTGATGAGGAGGCTGGGTATCGCTGGTATGATATAGAGTGGTGGACTGAGAAGAACATCCCCAAGGGTGTCCCCCCTGAGTGGGTAGGTATTATCGAGGGTAGGGAGTATGCATCGACCTCCGAGTTTACATATAGAATCCCTAGTAGGGAGGGCTACAGGTTCACCTTCAATATTTCCTATGATATGGCGGCGGACGTGCCTCCCTCAGATGTGATTCTTTATATAAATGTATCAAAGGCTGAGGGTGCGGCTGACGAGGAGTATATCGTGGTTATGAACATCTATAGGCCTGACGGCACAAGCCTCTCCCGTGTCCTCGACTTAACCACTGCAGCCCCCTTAGCTAAGATCACGCTCTCCACAGATGAGAAGGCAAGGTCCACCATCATCACTTTTATGAAGAAATATGACCCTGAAAACTTCGAGGACATCACGTCTCGTGGCCTGACGAATGTTATTGATGTTGTCAAGATCCTGTTCTCGGAGGCTCAGGAAGATGTTCTACTCGAGAAGGCCCCTCCCCTCAAAGGAGAGTATAAGTTTGAGATCACCCTCTTCAGGAGGAGTACCAATGTAACATTTAACGAGGCTAGGCTCGTGGTTCTAGGCTCTGCGTACGGTATCTTCGGGACTGATAGCTTCGGAAGGGATATCTTCGTGGGTATTATCTGGGGGGCTAGGATAGCTCTAGTCCTTGGCCTTGTAGTAGCTATAGTCAGCGTCTTGATAGGGGTTGTCTATGGAACGGTTAGTGCATATGTGGGTGGATGGACGGATGAGATTCTCCAGCGTATACAGGAGTTCGCAATCTCGATACCTCTCCTACCTCTCCTCTTGATCCTGGCATATACCTTTAAGCCTACGATATGGAACCTCATACTCCTTCTTATCGTATTCTCGTGGCCAGGCCCTGTCAAGACAATCCGTAGCATGGCTCTGCAGATACGTGAGCAGCTCTATATAACGGCTGCAAAGGCTGTTGGCGCCTCGACCTCTAGGATAGTGCTTAGATATATATTGCCGCAGATATTGCCATATACCTTCGCATTGGTTGCCTTCGCCGTGCCTGGTGCTATCTTGACTGAGGCTGGTGTAAGCTTCCTACTAGGTGCCCAGGGTACTTTGGAGATCACCTGGGGACGTATACTGAGTGATGCCGAGAGGAAGAGCGCTGTTCTCACAGGTATGTGGTGGTGGGTTCTCCCACCAGGCTTCATGATAGCTATATCTGGCCTAGCCTTCGTATTGATAGGCACCGCCCTAGACCGTGTCCTTAACCCGAGGCTGCTCAGGTGATCTGGCTATGTCGTCCGATCTGGCACTGGATGTGAGGGATCTTAGGGTATACTACTACACCTATGCAGGCGTAGTAAAGGCTGTGGAGGGCGTCTCCTTCCAGCTCCGGAAGGGTGAGACCCTAGGACTGGCCGGTGAGTCAGGATGTGGCAAGAGTACGCTGGGCTTCTCCCTGATGAACCTAGTCCCACCACCTGGTAGAATAGCTGGAGGAAGCATATTCCTCGACGGGATGGATATAGCCAAGATGAGTGAGGAGGAGCTTAGGAGGAAGATTAGGTGGAAGAAGGTCAGCATGGTCTTTCAGGGGGCTATGAACGCCTTGACACCAGTATACAAGATTGGTGACCAGCTGGCCGAGCCCCTAATGGTTCATAAGGGGCTGGAGAAGAACGAGGCTATCGAGGAGGCCAAGAAGATCCTTCCCAAGGTCGGTCTCGACCCGGAGATCGTGAATAGGTATCCACATGAGCTTAGCGGTGGGATGAAGCAGCGTGTAATGATTGCTATGGCCCTGGTTCTGAGGCCGGAGGTCGTCATAGCTGATGAGCCTACAACCGCTCTAGACGTTATTGTCCAGGCCCAGATCCTCAACCTTCTGAAAAGCCTAAAGAAAGAGTTTAACATTAGCTTGATACTTATCTCACATGACCTGAGCATCATGGCTGAGGTGGTTGAGAGACTAGCGATAATGTATGCAGGCAAGATGGTTGAGATAGGCTCTAGCGACGAGCTCTTCGCAGATCCAAAGCATCCATATACCCAAGGCCTCCTAAAGAGTATCCCCAAGCTGACTGAGAAGGGCCTTCACTACATCCCTGGAACACCACCAGATCTTAGGAACCCTCCCCAGGGTTGTAGATTCGCAGATAGATGTCCATTCGTCTTTGATAAGTGTAGGAGGGAGGAGCCCCCCATGTTCAAGGTTGGTAAGACCCAGTATGCAGCCTGCTGGTTATATGAATAGGAGGTGGAGGTGATGACTAAGGAGTTCACCCCCCAAGACTATGTAAAGGAGCTTAGTGAGGACGACCTACTGGCTGTTAGAGACCTTGTAAAATATTTCCCGATAAGGCGCTCCGTTCTAGACGTCATTGCCAGGCGTAGACAGAAGTTTGTCAGGGCTGTGGATCACATATCCTTCGACATTAAGAAGGGTGTGATCTTCTCGCTTGTAGGAGAGTCTGGATGTGGCAAGACCACTACTGGGATGACCCTTGTACGTCTATACGACCCTACCTCAGGCCACATACTCTTCAAGGTTGATGATGAGACTAGGAAGAAGCTTGACGACATCTCCGGTGGAAGGATAAAGTTCTACGATGGATATGTCGACCTTGCCCAGGTTCCGAGTAAATGGATGAAGCCCCTAAGGACTAAACTACAGATAATTTTCCAGGATCCGTACTCCTCTCTAAACCCTGCGTATAGAATTAGGGATATACTGATGGAGCCTCTAGTAATACATGGTATTGGGGACAGTCCTGAGGAGAGGTATGAGATCATATTAAAGGCTCTAGAGGCGGTGAAGCTTGTTCCAGCCGAGGATATAGCTAACCGATTCCCCCATATGCTCAGTGGTGGTCAAAGGCAGCGTGTAAATATTGCTAAGGCCCTACTCCTAAACCCCTCATTTGTAGTGGCTGACGAGCCTATAGCCATGATAGACGTATCCCTCAGGGCGGAGGTTCTACTCTCGATCCTGGATCTTAAAGAGAAGTTCGGTGTCAGCGTACTGTTCATAACCCACGACTTGACAATAGCCTATAACATTAGCGACTATATTGGGGTGATGTATCTAGGTAAGCTAGTAGAGCTCGGTTCTGCTGAGCAAATCATTAAGAACCCTCTACACCCCTATACACAGGCATTGGTTGCGGCGATACCGATCCCAGACCCTAATAGGAGACACATAATAAAGGATATCAGGATAAAGGGTGAGATAACAAGCGCGGTCAACGTACCCCCTGGCTGTCGCTTCCACCCGAGATGCGTAGCCTTCGATGAGCATCCCGAAATCCAGGCTAGGTGTAAGGCCGAGGAACCAAAGCTAATAGAAGTGGAGAAGGGGCACTATGTAGCCTGCCACCTCTACTAGCTAGCTAACCAACCACTAAAATCCTTTTTCCATATCTTCCTAAAAATGTGGTTTTACATCGGTTTTCCACGGTTTTTGGGGCTTTAAGATATATAAAGCCTGTGTCCGTGTATAATTTGTGAGGTGTTACTTCTATGAATAGGGCAGCATGGTCCATAGTACTCGCTATTCTACTCGTGTTGCCAGTGTTCTTCATCCAGGCACCGGTATATGCCCAGGAGAGGCCGGGTCCACCTGCAGACAAGGTTCTCGTTGAGGTTAGGCTGACGCAGGACGTTGGTCTAGCAGACGTAGCTGCTGGTAAGGCAGACATATTCATGTGGGGTGTCTCACCAGCGACTCTGGCCCAGCTATCAGAGGCTCTAAGGCAGAACCTGAAGACCTACGAGTCAAGGTCTTCATTCTGGTCATACGTCTTCAATCCAGTAGAGAGTCCTGAGCTGGGTCCAGGTATAGTAAACACCACTTCCGGTGAGGTACACTTCAACCCATTCGCTATAAGGGAAGTCAGGTTCGCAATGAACTATGCTTTGAACAGGAAGTTCCTAATCGACGAGATCCTGCTGGGCGGCGGTGAGCCGATGTTCTCACCGATCATGGTCAGCAACCCATTCCACGTTTGGGTGGAGCCATTCATAAGGGAGTTTGGCTTCACCGAGGAGGGTAACTTGGAGCTAGCTAAGCAGATTGTGGATGCAGCCCTCACAGAGGTTGCAAACCAGCTGGAGGGCACTGACTACACTTTGGAGAAGGTAACTGATCCAGACTCCCCAGCAGGGTTCTGGTGGAAGTTCAGCGGTCCAGGTGTACCTGGTGGTGAGGAGATCGTAACAGTTAAGTTCATCGTGAGGGTTGAGGATGAGAGGAGAGAGGGTGGTAGAGCCTTCGCCTCATGGATAGAGCAGACAGGTATAAAGGTGGAGATCGCAGAGACTGAGAGGAGGCTGGCTATCAGCACTGTATACATAACCAACCCAAGGGACTATAGGTGGAATATCTATACTGAGGGCTGGATCTCACTATCGGACTACCCATATGTGGAGGGTGACGCAGTATTCTTCTACTCATCAACCTTCGGCTTCGTGCCAGCATTCCCACTGGAGGACTGGATTGTATATAGGAACGAGACCATAGACGAGCTATCATTTAAGCTGGTGCAGGGTGCACTGCCCGACAAGGAGTCCTATGAGCAGACGATTAAGACCCTGATCAAGATGGGTATGCAGGAGTCAGTCAGGGTGTTCGCGGTTAACACTATTGAGTACTGGGCAGCCAGCGCAGATCTTACCAACGTGATACCTGGATTCGTAACCGGTCCAGCCAACATGTGGTTCTACAGGACTGCTACGACCGAGGACGGAATCATTAGGCTCCTAGAATACTCTGCCCAGGGTCAGCTCTTCCTAACGGTATGGAACCCAGTCCTAGGTTTCCAGGGCTATTATGCAGAGATCGTAAGGGCTGCTGTTAGGGACTATGGTATATTCCCACACCCGAGGCTTGGTGAGCCAACGGCTGTAAGGGCAGATTTCGTGGTTGAGAAGCAGTTCGACATATCTGAAGATGGCTTCCTTATACCACAGTATCCAGTGCCAGCAACAGCCATGGTATTCGACCCAGTAGCTGAGGAGTGGGTGGAGATAGGTGAGGAGACGACTTCACTGGTCAAGATCACCTATAACTTTAAGTTCGGAAAGTTCCACGACGGTACGATGATGACGATAGCTGATGTAATGGCAGCATTGGCCTTCACATATGAGTGGGCAAGTATGGACTTCGAGGGTGATCCGTTCTATGACAGCTCAGTTGATAGTAGTGCGACGCCATTCCTAGAGACTATCAAGGGTATTGAGGTGATAAACGAGACAGCTATCGCAGTATATGCTGACTACTATCACCCATATTCAGACGGAGCTATTGCATGGAACTATGACTTCTTCACAGACCTACCAGTACAGATCTGGGACGCTATGGAGTATGTAGTAGTCGCCAACGGCCCAGCAACCGGTACTGACTACTACTGGGAGGATGTTGAGCCAGAGGTCGGTCTAGACCTGATCAGTGCATCTCACGCTGAGGATATAATGGCTGCTATGGAGAATCTGCTGAACGAGGGCTGGACGGTAGAGGTTAACGGCAGCGTTGTTAGGCAGGTCGACGCTCCATACGTATCGCCATACGCAGCCCCATGGCTAACGGCTGACGAGGCCGCAGAGAGGTTCCAGAACTCGATAGCCTTCATCGAGCAGTTTGGCCACGCATACATCAGCAACGGTCCATTCATGATCGAGCAGTACAGGCCTGAGGAGAGGTTCATGGAGCTGACTGCCTTCAGGGATGAGTCTTATCCATTCACTGAGCAGCAGTTCCTAGAGCAGTTCTCAGTAGCATTCCTAAGGATCGACGCAGTAGAGGTACCTGACGACATGTTCGTCGGTGAGGACATACCAGTAACAGTATACCTAACATATGTAGAGACATTCCCGAACGAGATAGCTGTACCAGCATCACAGGGTGAGGTCGTTGTAAAGCTGTTGACTCTAGACGGGGAGGAGATAGCAGCTGCAAAGGCAAGCCTAATAGAGCCAGGTAGGTTCGACGCAATAATACCAGGTGCTAGGACAAGAGGTATAGCTCAAGGAGTATACCAGATAGAGGTATTCGCAACCTTCGGCGGGCTATACGGTTGGAAGCAGGTCATTACAGTAGAGCTACAGCCCAACCCGACACAGACTAGGCTGGATGAGATAACCAACAGACTGAACGGCCTAGCTGACGCACTGTCCCAGCTATCAGACAACCTGGCCAACGCTCTCAACAGTGTAAGTGAGGCCCTCGGCGAGATAGACACGGCGATCTCAGGCCTTGGCGACCAGCTAGGCAACCTGGGTGACCAGCTAGATAACCAGGCCCAGACCCAGACGCAGCAGTTCAACGACCTACAGAACTCGCTAGACGAGCTGTCACAGAAGCTAGACGCACTATCAATGGTGACGACGCTGCTGATACTAGTAGTGATACTACAGCTAGCATCCATCGCCCTCTTCTTCATCAAGAAGAAGTAGCCCACCCAACCCCTCCTTTTTAAAACCCTCCAAAATTTTTATATTACCTATATATCGTCCGGGGAAAAGTCTCCATACATCTTAGTAGAGAACCCTTTTATGAGGATATATTGCCAACATATAATGGTATGTCTAGGCATGTGAGAAGAGGCGTCACACACTATTTGATAGCGATATATCTCCTAGCCCTGATCCTAGGATTATTCATAACCTACTGGGTAACAAAAAACGAGGTTGACACCATTGTATCCGGTATTGAGCTGGGTGTAGTCGCCAAGATATATAGCCTCTCATTCCAGGAAGAGAACGTTACACAACCCAAGTTCAACAATCTTACAAGGGAGTTGGCTGGGCTAGAACCGGATAGGGTCTATGGATTTCTCTATATAGCCCAGCCGGGTACTGAATGGGTCTACAGAGCTGGCTACATAAATATAAACCTGTTCTTCGGCGGCTTCGACAGCAAATACTTTGCTGGCTTCTCAATCCCACGCATACAATTCTTCCTAGCATCTCCAGACTTCAACGAGCTAGGACTGGACGAGCCAAAGGATGGAGAGGTTCTAATAGTGCTTGACGAGAAGTATAGGTTGAGGGATGATCCGATATTTGAGGTAGTGCTCGACGAGAAGTGGCTCGCCTTCTACTATCCAAGCGTATTGTCAATAAACATGACATACACATTCATATTCATGGATACTGAACCCCTCAGAACATCTCTGGGGATCCCCGAGGAAGTTAGCTATGACGGGGATACTTACAACTTCAAGAGAACACCCCCAATCTACCTACTGGTGAACCTGGATACCTATGTAGACATCCTAGACATAACGTATCCAGTGGTCTCTGGTGAGGTACTCCGTGTAGAGTGGAGACTAACAGGGTTCAAAGACTATCTGGAAGCTGTGACTAGGCCGGTCTCCATAAAAGAGGGGCTTGAGGATATTGTCTACTCCCTTGGAATAGGTGATGTGGACATCATCTTCCTAAATACTGATGAGTTGGAGAATGCCGTTAGGGGAAGGACGATCTACTCCTTGTATGGGCTTGTCTATATGGTTGTAGTCTCACTATTAGCCACATACCTTGGTAGAAGAGCCAGGCGTAGGAGGAGTAGTCTAGACACTTATGTCATGTTGGCATACCTCCTCATTGTAGGTCTCTTTATAGCTCTCCTGAGGATCCAGTACTATGTAAATCTAGTGACCCTGCTCTTCTACGCCACCCTGCCAGTCCTGGTATACCTCTATATCACCCTTAAATCTAGGCGGCGCATATGAAGATATCTTAATCTCCGGGTAGAGGGAGGGGTGGGTTCGGAGATCCATGTCTAAGAAGGTCTCGCTTAAGAGGGAGATAGGTCTGCTCGGCTCCTTCTCAATGGGCTTCGCGGATGTCGGTGCCGACGTATTCCTAGCGATAGGAATTGTAGCTCTATACGCTGCTGGCTTCTCACCATTAGCCTTCCTAATAGCGTCTATATGCTACATAACCACTGGCCTAGTATACGCGGAGCTAAGCGAGCTATATCCATACGCTGGTGGGGCTCAGGTCTATGGGACAAAGGCGGGTGGTGATGCTCTAGGCTTTCTCATGGGCTGGGCAATACTTCTAGATTATGTTCTTAACATAGCACTCTTCTCCATAGCCTCGGCAGGATACCTATCATTCATACTTCCTTCACTTAGGGAGGACGTCCAACTCTTGGGTTTGGAACTTAGTGGGGTGGGTGTAACAGCATTCACCATAGTCATCTTTCTAATAATCCTAAACATTATCGGAATAAAGGAGTCGAGCGATTTTAACGTTGTACTTGTACTGGTAACCATAGCTACTGAGCTAGCAGTCTTGACACTGGGTTATCTATATGCGTTTGACTTAGGTAGGTTCCTAGAACAACTAAACTTTTTTGGAAACCCTGAGAGGGTGAAATATGTATCTTACACGGGATTACTCGATGTACAGACTGAGAATTTCCTATATGGAGTAACCCTGGCCATGAGTAGCTACATAGGTATAGAGTCGATTGCACAGGCGGCTGAGGAGACTAGGAATCCTTGGAAGCATCTCCATAGAGCTTTTAAGATAGGGATTGTTGCTGTGGTCTTCTTCACCCTAGCCTTCTCAGTATTAGGCCTGGGTGTGCTGGGATGGGAGGTGCTGGCTGAGGAGGCCTATAATCCGATAGCCTCTATAGCTAGTCAAGTCCCGCTTATTGGAGGAATATTCTCACTAGGCGTAGCCTTCGTAGCATTCGCCATAAACATGGTCTCCACAAATACAGGAGTGATAGGTGTTTCACGGGTAGTATATAGCATGTCCCGCTTCCAGATGCTACCTAAGATATTTAGTAAGCTACATCCCACTAGGGCCACTCCATACATAAGCATAGTTTTCTTCAGCCTGATAGGAGGATCGCTAGCGCTGACAGGTGAGATCCACTTCGTAGCTAGTCTATACAACTTTGGAGCCCTCCTAAGCTACTTCCTAGTGAACCTGAGCCATATCAGGCTTAGGAAGCTTGATAAGGATGCCTATAGGAATTGGAAGACCCCTCTTAACATAAAGGTGAATGGAGTCGAGTATAGCTTGGTGGCTGTGGTGGGCTTAATATCCACTGGTATACTCTTCAGCCTGGTGGTGCTCTACCACCCGGACGGCAGGGTGTTGGGCTTCGCATGGGTATTGATAGGGGTTGCTCTCTACACATTCTATAGGTGGGTGAAGGGCTGGGGTGTGTTTGAGAGGAGGAGTGTGGAGGAGATCCCGCCAGCCACTCCACACCTGAGGACTGCTGTCATAGTCACACCTGGGGTTGATCCAGAGAAGGTGTTAGCAGCTATAGAGACCCAGCTCCCAAGGATACATAGGATCTTCCTGATAGGCCATCTAGACATCCCTAGTGATGGGCGTGGGAAGGTGGCTATAGACCTGGCGAGGGAGTTCGACAGGGAGCTGGAGATTCTTGAGCAGCTTCTTAGGGAGGAGGGATATCTAGTGGAGCACCGTATATTCGTGGGTGGGGAGGAGGGTCTTATGAAGCTTCTAAGCGACCTCTCAGTGGACCAGGCGGCCTTCATAGCCCCTAAGAGGGTGTTTAGGAAGGCTGGGCGCTGGGGCCTGCTACGCCTCCCAGCCGGTGTCGAGCCTATCTACCTATATATAGACTAGTGTGGGAAGTGGTATTGTATGAAGGCGATCGTCCTGATAGTGGTGGAGCCGAATAAGCTTGACCACGTATGTAAGGAGCTGAGCAAGATAGAGGAGGTTGTTAAGGTCTACGAGATAACCGGGGAGTTCGACGTATTCATTGAGGTGGATATGGAGGATGTTCAGAGCTTTAGACGCCTCCTCAAGGATAAGATCATGAAGATCAGCGGTGTCCGCATGACCCAGAGTAGCATAGTCATAGGTGAGTGGAAGTAGTGATGCGCCTCCTCATCCCTGTGGGCCTATATACATCACCATATCCATATTTACACCTACCCAAGATTGTGGGGCCTCAGGAGGTGGAGGCCACGGTATTCACAGCAATCCCCATACCACAGGTAACAAGTTTGGACCATGTGCGTGAGGAGGAGCTGGAGATCATTAAGAAGTATCAGGGGAAGCTCCGGGAGATTGGGGATGTGCTCCGGGGTCTAGGCTACACGGTAGCGGAGAAGATTGTCTTCGCCCGCGACGTTGCAGAGGCAATATACGAAGAGTCTATCGAGACTCCATACGATCTAATAGTTCTGGTAAAGAGGAAGAAGCCGCCACGCTTCCTAGGTAGGAGTGTGAGCAGATCACTTATACACAGGGTTGATAAGCCACTCCTAATCCTAACCATGGAGGACTAGGCGGTGGATCTGGGGCTACACCCCACACGTCTAGTTGTCCTCCTCGCTATACATACTGGGAGGGAGTGGGAGAGGCTGGCTCACCTATACGGCTTGACCGAGGAGGAGCTTAGACGCCTCCATAGTATGAAGCATCTCCTCCGGGATGACGAGGTCTTCTATAGGGTTGTGGAGAGTCTACTGGCCCAGGGATATGTGGATGACGTGGCCCGTATACTTACATGGAGGGGCTTCGAGAGGCTGACGGCCTATATCCTAAGGAGCTATGGATACAGGGTCGAGATGAATGTTAGGCTGGGTAGGAGGGAGGTCGATGTCCTGGGTATAGGTAGGGGCCACATACTATGTATAGACTGTAAACAGTGGAACCGGCCATTGACGCCCTCGGTAGCTAGGAGGATACTAGTGGATCTACAAACAAAGTGTGGTGAGCTGGGGAATCTCCCTGGTAGGAGGATACCCCTTATAGTCTCGCTCAGGATGAGGAGGCCATTAATTATGAAGGGGCTTGGAGCAGCGCTCCCCCTGGTGGCTCTCCCAGAGTTCCTGGAGGAGCTGCCCGTGATCCTTGGGACAGGTGAGCTTTAGAGGGGTTACCTAGCGAGTACCCTGTTACCCATATCCCTCCTAACCTTCTCGAGGACTGTGAAGTTGCATTTGGGGCATTTGAGGAAGCTCTGCTGTGAGATCACGGTCGCTGTGAAGACGCTTCCACATTTTAGGCAGCGGTAGCGGATACTCTTGGTATCCAGCTTAATATTCCTCATGGCAAGTAGAATTTATATTGACCCACCTATTTAAAGATGCTAGGCCCTGGGCTGAGGTGCACCTCGAGATGCCATCTATAGCTATATTCACCCCCACCCGCTCCTCAATAATCCTCTTATCCCGGGTATATAGGGAGCTTATCGAGTCTACAGACATATCCATCCTCCACTATGATGTGGTGGAGGAGCATGGATGGTTTGAGAAGGGCCTCCAATACATATCCCTCGAGTATGACAAGCCTAGGAGGGTTATTAGGTATCGGGATACGGAGGCCCTTATAAACGAGGTTAGGGAGGTTGTTGAGAGGGATGAGCCAGACCTAGCTGTCTTGGCTGGCTACTCACCAGCCACCAAGACGATACTTGACACACTATCCAGCCTAGATGTCAGGACGATCCATCTAGAGTCGGGTCTAAGGACCTATATAGAGTCTGAGGAGGAGTATCTCAGGCAGTATATTGACTGGCACAGCACAGTCAACCTCACACCGGGTAGGCAGTACTATGAGAACCTTGTGAGGGAGGGCTTCCCACGTGAACAGCTATACAACGTCGGTTCCCCTATAGTGGACGCCGTGCTGACTAACATCTCTAGGGCGGAGAGGCTCAGCAGTATACTTGACGAGATCGGTCTTGAGAGGAGGCGTTACATACTGGCCTACACAGGCTCCCGTGACCCTTCACGCTTCTTGGAGGCCGTTGGGGAGGCATCCCTCAAGTGGGATATAGACGTCGTGATACCACTGGCCAAGTGGCAGAAGAAGAGGCTTATAGACATGGGGCTCTACTACGAGTCGATGACCAAGTACCTAGTCATACCCATAGAGATCCAGGACTATCTAGACCATCTAAGCCTGATAAACAACTCGAGGCATGTCGTGACCGACTCTCCCGAGCTGGCCCTAGAATCCTCGGTACTTAGGAGGGGGGTGACACTGATAACGGGGTCCCCAGATCTATACAACCTCGTGGATCGTGGAGTGGCTACTACAGCCTCCATAGATGAGTTGTCAAGCATCCCCGTGGAGAGGCTTGGGAGGCGGCGTGGACTAGACGTCTCCAAGGTTTTCGGGGGTGGGGAGAGCCACCTCAGGATAGTGGATGCTGTGAAGGGCTTTGTGGATGCCAGGCTGACCAAGCCTATATGGCGCGGACCTAGATATAGCCATGGTAGTGGGGAGGGTGTGGAGCTAGGGGTATAGACGGTGCGTCCGATGCCCAGGAGACTAGTAGTTATACCCACCTATAGGGAGGCTGATAGCCTACCAACACTTCTAGAGGCGATTCTGAGCCAGCCTATAGAGCTAGACATCTACGTCGTTGATGATGATAGTAGGGATGGGACAGAGGCGATTCTCAGAAGTTTCAGGGAGGAGTATGGGGATAGGGTGGGATATGTAATAAGGAGGGGGGAGAGGGGCTTCGCATCAGCCCTCTACACGGGCTATAGATATGGCTATGATACGGGATACGACTACGTAGCCCAGATGGACGCCGATCTCCAGCACGACCCCCAGTACCTCCCAAGGCTCTTCGGGAAGGCTGAGGAGGGGCTCGACCTCGTAGTGGCTTCCCGATATGTAGAGGGTGGCGGTATTGAAGGGTGGCCCATAACCAGGAGGATAATTAGCTGGGGTGCCAATACATATGCCCGGATAGTCCTAGGCCTCCCGATCAGGGATGTGACTAGTGGATATAGGGTCTTCAGTAGGGAGGCCATATCTACCCTCCTGAAGTATAGACCTAGATCCCGGGGCTTCATGATCCAGGTGGAGACCGCCTATATACTCCATAGGGCTGGGCATAGGCTTGGTGAGGTCCCATTCATATTCCGGAGTAGATATGCTGGTAGGAGTAAGCTGGGCATAGGCATGATCCTAGAGTTCTTTATTAATGTACCTAGGCTTAGAATATAGCTTGGAATGGAGGTCTCCCTAGGATTTATCCAGCCGAGGCTTAGGTTTGGGGATCTAGACTGGAACATGGGCCGTATAGATAGGCTGGCCGATACCTTGGATTCTCCAGACCTAATAGTCCTCCCCGAACTGACGTATACAGGATACCTCTTCCGATCTAGGGAGGAGGCGTTGGAGCTGGGGCGGAGGTTCTGGGAGCCCAGTCTGCTGCATGTTCTTAGGCTGAGCGAAAGGTTGTCAGCCACGGTAGTGGCTGGCGTTGCCGAGCCTGATGGTGATAGGCTATATAACTCAGCGGTGGTAGCATCTAGGGGTGAGTTGTTAGGCATATATAGGAAGATACACCTCTTCAACGAGGAGAAGATATGGTTCGACCCTGGGGATAGGCCGCCCAGGGTGTTCGACATCGGCTTCAGGCTGGGGGTTATGATATGCTTTGACTGGGCCTTCCCAGAGGTTGCTCGTAGCCTCGCCCTCCAGGGTGCAGATGTGATAGCCCATCCAAGCAACCTCGTCTTCGACTACGCCTATACAGCGACCCTTGTAAGGGCTAGGGAGAACTCTGTATATATAGTCACGGCTAATAGGGTGGGTATGGATGACCGTGGGGATAAGAGGCTCCTCTTCAAGGGTATGAGCCAGATATCATCCCCCGATATGGAGCCTATCTATAGGGCTAGGCCCTATACAGAGGAGGCGTACACCGCTATAGTTGATCTCGGGAGGGCTAGGGATAAATGGATAACTAGGAGGAACCACCTACTGAGGGATCGTAGGCCGGAGCTATACACCCTAGGCGGGGAGGAGCTGGAGAGGGAGGAGGCGTGAATATAGACAGCCTCTTCGGCGGAGGCCCTGTGCTGGATGGCTTTGTGAAGCCTAGGCTCTATAGCGAGAGTATATGTGTCAGGTGTAGGGGGAGGGACCTCCTATGTGGGAAGCCAGTATGCCCAGTCATACTAGAGTATAGGGCGTTGATGGAGAGCTATAGGGAGCTGTATAGAGAGGATATCTATGGGGCGAGCCCTCCAAGTGTCTTCATAGGTAGGATGGGGTATCCGAAGGTATCTATGGGTGTCCTCACCCCTCCGGAGACTGGTGACACCTCTATCTACGACTATCCCGAGAGGTGGCATGACCTAGGCCTAGAGGATATACTCCGCCTGAGGAGTAGGCTGGTCCTGGGATGGAGGAGGGTGGATAAACACCTCCCAAGGAGGGGAGACAGGCTATACCACGACATCCTGGACCTAGCCATAGCCCGTAGAAGCCCAGAGGTGGAGATCCAGCTTGAGAGGAGGCCGGTCAGGGTAATGGTTATAGACGAGGATATAACGCCCTTCGGGCCTAGGGCCCCTGTTAAGAGCCTCTCACTGGGTAGCCTGAAGATAGATTACCGTATCGAGAAGAGGGTGGGTGACACCGATCTACCGGCTGAGGAGGGTGTAGTCGAGCTTTACCGCTCAGGTGTGGAGGTTAGTAGGATTATAAGGGTCTTCAGCATGGGTGGTCTTGGGAGGAGGCGTGGACGTGTACTCGTACCCACTAGGTGGTCGATAACTGCTGTCGACGATATCCTTGGTAGGTGGCTCTACAGGAGGGTTCGGCGCTACCCAGAGATAGATACCTACCTAGTCTATGAGAAGGACTTCCTCGAGAATAGATATGTAGCACTTCTGATGCCAGGGCCATGGATGTATGAGTTTATGGAGGCCTGGTACCCAGGGACCTTCTGGAACCGCCTAGGCACCAGGGTTGTGGTGGAGGGCTCTGCCGAGTTTGGGAGGCCTAGGAGGGAGTATGCCGATATAGGTGGCTGCTACTATGCCTCACGCCTAGCCACCCTCGAGTATCTCGATAGGATTGGTAGGCAGGCATCGGTCGTGATCTTTAGGGAGGCATATCCAGGCTATGTCTTCCCAGTAGGTGTGTGGAGTGTGCGGGAGAGTGTCCGTATGCTATTCAGGGAGAGGCCACTGAGGTTTGGATCTCTAAAGGAGGCCCTCAACCATATATTCAGCAGGCTGAGGACCCCTAGGCATATGTGGAGGAGCGAGGTGCTAGATTTCTGGACTAAGCAGAGGCGTCTAGGTGAGTATCTTTGACCCCGGTATATAGGGAGAGGATTAGGGGTAGCTACTACCTCCATAGGACACCCCTCCCCGAGATGGACTATAGCATAAACCCATACTTCGGATGTGAGGGGGGCTGTAGATACTGCTACTCCATCCAGTACTTCAAGATAAGGGGGGTGGGGTATGACTGGGGCGAGTATATAGAGGCGAAGATGTACCTCCCCCGTGAGCTGGCTAAGAAGCTTGATAGGTTCGAGAAGGGGGCGGTCATAGGTATAGGCACCTATATAGATCCTTATCAGCCCCTGGAGGCTAGGACTAGGCTTACCAGGAGGGTTATCAAGGTTCTACGGTGGAGGCGGGATCTACACCTATCGATACAGACTAGGTATCCCCTCGTCCTCAGGGATCTAGACCTTATAGTGGCCGGGCCAGCGGATATAGGTACGTCGGCACCGTCATACGACAAGAGGTTCTGGAGGATCCTAGAGCCTTGGACTCCGGCCCCATGGGCTAGGGTTGCGATGCTGGAGCGGTTCTCGGAGAGGGGTGTGGAGACATGGGTCTACTATGCCCCGGTAATGCCTAGGCTCAACGACGATCCCGCCATGTTCGAGGAGGTTGTTCTGGATGCCTTGAACAGGGGTGTAGACACGATATACACGGATATTCTACGCTTCAAGGTGGGTGTTAGGGAGCGTCTACTAGGGGCGTTGGAAGATTATAGGCCGGATCTGGTGGAGCTCTATAGGGGGCTTGGTAGGAGGGAGCTCTACGAATGGTATAGGGATGTGGTAAGCAGGTTCTCCGAGATAGCTGGGAGACACGGGATGAAATATGTAGATGCGGAGCCGATGATGTTCCGTACATAGACAAGGTATACAGACCCCCTTAAATCGCCGGATAACTACATATCTTTTGGTAGATCTGCTATGGAGTGGATGGTTCTCCAGGCCGTTATAGATATTGGTAGCCTAATACTCGCGATCGTAATCATCATATTCCTGGCGTTATTGATACGGGCATCGATAAGGGTGGTTAGGGAGTATGAGAGGATAGTTGTTTTCAGGCTTGGTAGGGCTATCGGTGTGAAGGGACCGGGCCTAATCTTCCTCATACCCTTCATCGACGTGCCTGTAAAGGTGGATCTTAGGGAGCAGTATATCGAGGTTACTAAGCAGACATGTATCACCAAGGATAACGCACCAGTAGATATAGACTTCCTCATATACTTCAAGGTTGTAGACCCGCTGGAGAGTGTGCTGAACGTCAGGGATTTCAAGGGTGCTGCTACAGGCGTCGCAACGACCACGCTTAGGGCTGTGATAGGCGATATAGAGCTGGACTCCGTCCTGGCTAAGAGGGAGGAGATAAACAATATCCTCAGGGTGAAGCTCGACGAGGTTACTCAGAAGTGGGGCGTGAAGGTAACGCTGGTGGAGATCAGGGAGATTACTCCTCCGAGGGAGGTGCAGGACGCTATGATTCGTCAGATGAGTGCGGAGCGTAACAGGAGGGCGATGGTTACCGAGGCGGAGGGTAGGAAGGAGTCTGCCATCAAGGTGGCTGAGGGTGAGCGTCAGAGCGCGATTCTAAGGGCTGAGGGTGAGAGGCAGGCGATGATACTGAGGGCTGAGGGATACGCACTCGCCCTGGCCAAGATATTGGAGGTGGCGAGAGAGCTTGATAAGAACACGATGATCCTCCAGTACCTAGACACTCTAAAGGAGGTGGCTAAGGGAGAGTCTACCAAGATCGTCCTGCCAATGGAGGTGACGAAGCTCATAGAGGATGTGAAGAAGTTTCTAGAGAAGAGGGGTTAGCCCCCATGGCTAAGGCCCCTGCCCTCCTAATCCTAATCTTTATACTGGCATTGACAGGAGTGTGGGGCCAGCCCTCAGAGCCTATAAAGGTGATAGTGGTAGACGGTACGATAGACGGTGGATATGGAGACCTGGTGGCTAGGCATCTATATGCATCGGATCCTGGTGAGCCAGTCATCATCTACCTCAGGACTAATGGGGGGTATCTGAAGCCTACACAGGATATCGTGACCGCTATTCTAGAGTCGGGCGCCAACGTGACTGTCTTCGTCCCAAGGGGTGGCTTCGCCTTCTCTGCAGGGGTGTATATCTCGCTATCGGCTGAGACGTTGGCCATGGGCCCAGGCTCGTCGATAGGCTCGGCGGAGCCTAGGGATCTATCGGGTAACGTTGATCCAAAGGTCCTGAACGCTATGGTGGCTTGGATAGAGAGTATTGCAGAGGCCCGTGGTAGGAACGTCACAGCTGCCAGGCTCATGGTTCTTGAGAACCTTAACCTACCGGCTGAGGAGGCTCTCCGCCTAGGCGTTGCTGATCTATTGGTGGGTGATCTGGCGGAGCTCCTAGATATACTTGGGCTATCAGGTAGGCCCGTGGAGTATGTTGAGAAGGATGCCCGTAGCCATCTCCTAGCGATGCTGACAGACCCATTCATCCTAGGCATACTCCTTAATATAGCGGCCCTCCTCATCCTGATCGAACTGTTCAACCCGACCTACATAGGTATGGTGGTGGCGGCTGCCCTACTAGTCATGGCATTCCTAGGCCTAGGTATCCTAGGGGCTGACTCCACGGCGGTTATACTCATGTTGATCGGGGCCTTCGCAATAGTTATGGAGACGTGGTTCGGGGAGGGGGAGCTCGCGGTTGCCGGCGCTATCATGACGATCCTGGGGATACTGCTCCTCTACCGGGGGGAGTACTTCATATGGACCCTAAATATGCGTCTCCTCGTGATAGGTGGGATGATACTCCTAATAGCTGGTGTGGGGTTCTTCGGCTTCTACCTCCACAAGATTAGGGAGACCCTTGCGATGAGGGAGAGCCCCTTGGAGAAGAGTAGGTTGGTGGGTATGAGGGGGGTGGCTAAGTCGGATATAGTGCCTGGTAAACCTGGTATCGTACACGTCGCTGGTGATGACTGGACAGCCAGGTCCGACGTATACATCCCGAAGGATAGCGAGGTTGTTGTGGAGAAGGTTGAGGGGCTGGTCCTCTGGGTCAGGCCTGCCGAGGAGGCTGGCTGAGGCCTAGCCTCTCGACCAGCTGGGCCACCTCGTCCTCCGCCTCCTCGAAGTACTGTATGACTATCTGCTCGTCACCTCTGAGCCTATACCCCTTGACCGGGGGGTTGAGGTACCAGTATCCCCCGACCTTTATCGCTAATATGTCTACCCCCAGCTTTGTGAGGCCGAGGTCGGCCAGCTCCTTCCCGGCCAGCTCCCTAGGGATCCTTAGGAGCCTATACCTCTCATCCGTGGTCTCAAGTATTGTCTCTATAATTGGGTGTGGCGGGATACCCATCCTTAGGCTGTAGGTCATGTCTAGTGCGGCGTCTCCGAGGTATTCACAGGAGTCTATAAACTCTATGAGGGCTAGCTTCTCCTTATCACTAATCTCCCTATCTGCTATGACGCCTGTCTTTAGATCCTTCGTCACCTGGTCTATCCCATCCTCTAGAGACTCTAGCTCCTGGGCAAGCTCCTCTGAGCCTGTGAAGAGGGCTCCGTAGGCTATGTCAACCATGAACTCGCTTAGGTTCTTCACATAGAGTATGCCCTCCAGCTTCTCCGGGTCCAGCCTCACACCGCCGCCGCTCCTCTCACCATGCATAGATATTATCCTCCTGATTGTCTCGGCCAATCCCTTGATGTAGATGACGTCTCCCTCCCTGAGAACCACGTCCTCCCCGGGTGAGAGTATGTAGTCCTCCCCCCTCCTTATAGCTACCATGTCGAATATCTCTCCCACCATGTCGTAGGCACTCTCTATGGACCTGTCTCTGAAGGGGCTGTCCCCAGTGATCCTTAGTGTGTAGACGAAGTTTGTCCTGCTGTTCCTCATAACATAGTCTCCCAGCTCTATCCTCAGCCTGTCATGGGTGAGTTCTGATATGTCCTTAGCCACCTCACTTATCTTATCTACTGCCGAGGCCATGTCGAAGACTGAGAGCATCCTCTCGGCGTCCTCCCTATCCCTGGTGGCTAGTGCCGCCTGCATTATCAATAGGCTCCTCAGGTAGTCCACCCTATCGTCTAGATGGCTTATCTCCCTGTAGAGGGAGGGGTCTCCGAAGAATAGGCTGCAGTAGGATAGGCTCATCATGAGCTGTGACAGGTCCTTTAGCTCCCTTAGGAGCTCCGCCACAGGTTTGGGGCTGTACCCTAGCCTCCGGCCCAACTTCTACACCCTCGCCATATGAATCTATGGCTACAATAATAATTTGGTGTCCACGGCTTATAGCAGGGCCCAGATGACCTGTATGGGTGTTGTCATGTAGATCGGGGCTTGATGGAGGGGGGCGGTGTGTACACTATGTCTATGCGTATTATGTTCAGGGGTGGCCTCTTTGGATAGGGGGGAGTTTATCCAGGGCCTGGCATCCTTCTCCGCCTCCCTCCTTAACATCGTCTCCGGCCTCCTACTCTACCTATATAGCCCTGGGCTGGACCAAGGCCTGGTCATCATACTCCCTATGATGCTTAGCTTCCGTGGCGCCTTGACAGGGATCTTTAGCGGGGGGTATTCCTCGGGCCTCCACCTAGGTAGTATGTATCCAGGTCTCAGGCGTAACACACCGGTGTTCTATGGCCACCTCCTGGCGGTCATCATTGATAGCTACATAGTCGTCCTACTCTCCACCCTTGCCGGCTCTGCTGCTGAATATGTACTTACCGGGTCTACAGACCTGGCTAGGATATTCCTGGTAACAAGCTACGTCGTGATCCTCAGTATGGCCTTGACCCTGCCTATAAACGTGGTTCTCGGGGCGGTGATTTTCAGGAGGGGTTGGGACCCTGATATCATGCTCTACCCAGTGGCGAGCAACTTCTCCGACGTCGTGACCAGCCTCCTACTGGTCTCTGTTACCGTAATGCATCCGGAGGTTCTATGGCTCGTCGCCGCCCTGTCCCTACTACTATATACTCTCCTGGCTATCAGGCTATACTCCTATGCTGAGAGAGGTGTTGTTAGGAGGGGTGTGGCTGAGTCCCTCCTGTCCCTCCTCATGGTGGCCCTCTCATCTGGCATGGGTGGGTTTATACTAGGGGGCTTCTGGGAGACGCTTGTGGATAGGCCGTATATCTATATGGTTGTCCCAGCCATCCTTAGCCTCGTAGGGAGCTTCGCCGCCGCCCTCGCCTCAAGGGCGACTACCCTTCTACACCTGGGCGAGTATATAGGTTCTCTAGGGGTGGTGTCTAGGCTTGTCGCCCCACTATTAATACCCGCGGCGATAGTGGCTGGTCTAAGCGTCTCACCAGTGGTGATCGTGGCCCATCCCCTGGAGCCTCTACGCCTACTCCTCTCATCGATTATTGCGATGACCCTACTTGGAGTCTTCTCCCTAGTCATGTCGATAGCGGTCTTTATGCGTGGCCTCGATCCCGACAACCTAGTTATCCCCGTGGTCACCTCACTATCTGACTTGGCGGCTATAGCCGCGCTGATCCTCGTCTCCTAACCCTTCCTCAATGCTTTTAAGCCCTGTCCATATAATATATATGGAAATGTCCCAGAGCAGTGTGATAAAGATCCCGGAGAGGATTGTTAACCAGTTGTTGAAGGCTCATTATGGCGTGTATAACCACTCGACCGTGGAGGTCTGCCACTGGACCAAGAAGAGTGTTAAGAATGAGGGTGTATGCTACAAGAGGGTATTCTACGGTATAGATAGCCATAGATGTATAGAGTTCAGCCCCGCCGGGATGATGTGTACCATGAAGTGTATCTTCTGCTGGAGGCCCATGGAGTTTATGAAGAAGGTTGATATGGGGTTTGACGAGGTTGACGACCCCATATCCATAATGGATGGCCTGATGAGGGAGAGGAGTAGGCTGATGAGTGGATATCCAGGTATGCCTGGGGTCGACTTCAGGAAGTTGGAGGAGTCTAGGGAGCCGACGCACTACGCTATCTCCCTCTCAGGGGAGCCCACTCTCTATCCACGCCTACCCGAGCTTATAAAGTATCTGAAGAGCCTCCCATCGACCAGGTCTATCTACATAGTCTCGAACGGCCTCCAGCCAGACATGATTAAGAGGATGATGGATGAGGATGCACTGCCTACACAGCTGTACATATCGATGTCGGCGCCTAATGAGGAGGTTATGAGGCGGGTGGATAAGCCTCTATACCCCGATGCCTGGAAGAGGTATATGAGGACGTTGGAGCTGTTGAGCGAGGTTGATACGAGAACCGTTATCAGGATGACTATGATTAAGGATGTGAATGCCCTTGACGAGTATGTCCCCGAGTATGTGGAGCTCCTCGAGATAGCTAATCCACACTTCATAGAGGTTAAGAGCTATATGCATCTGGGCTACTCGACGAAGAGGCTTAGGAAGTCTAACATGATGAGTATTGAGGAGATACGTAGATATGCGAGGAAGATTCTTAGGAGGCTCGACGGCTTCAGGTACATGGATGACTATCCACCCTCTAGGATAGCCGTCCTACAGAACATGGTTAGATATGTGGATCGCTGGATACCCTGAGCAGGAAAAACTAAATATATTTCATGGGCCATGATTATCCACGGTGTAGATGTCCTGGGACGTTGATGAGTTTAAGAGGGGGATCCAGTTCCTCGAGAATCGTTTCAGAACCTCCTTGGAGAGGGTAGAGGGCAGGGTAGATACGTCACGCCTCACTAGGACGCTGGACGAGGCGGCTGCAAAGAATTACCTATATAGGCTGTGGGGCGAGGGCGAGTATACAGCGATAGGTATAGACGGTAGTATGGACCACTCGGTGGCGCTTGACATAATAACCATGTTTATAGCCGTCGCCACCGCTGAGGCGAGGTTCACTGTTAGCCGTGACGGTATAGGTGTCAAGCTCGATGAGTCGGACATCTCTGCGAGGGAGAGTATCTATAAGGTCGTGCCCTACTCGCTAGAGGATTCCGTGGAGGCCAGTGGTTTCGGCTCTGCACTGGAGGAGAGGTCTGTAAAGGGGACTATAGAGAGCATCCCCAACGCTGTTATGACGGTTGGGGAGTTCTACATAGCTAGGAAGTCCCTGGAGAGGGATGATGTTAAGATCGTCTTCCTCGATAGGCCTATAGCCAGTACCTATGGGCCATACTCCAGGAATCTCAGGGATATGCTTGACAAGGACTGGGACTGGGTATTCACGGACGGGGATGCTATGGGTGGAGAGGCTATACAGCCGATCGATATCTACCTCACACTCCACATAGGTCCTAGGCCGGGCTTCCTAGGCCTCCAGTACATACCCGGCCAGAAGCTTGCCTATGTAGTCGACCGTATGCTGAGCCTTGCGGATGAGGATGGCATTGTTGATCTTAGGGAGCTTGGGAGGGTGATACCTACATCTCCTAGGATAGACAAGCTTCTCAGTCGTTTGGAGAGGAATCTGGGGAAGGAGCTATTCAACATGTTGGTTGAGGACGTGATGCATAACAGCCTAGCCCTGGCAAGCGGTGTGAAGGACTATTGGACCCGTGTATCCAGGGTGTGCGACGGCTTCCTAGAGGAGCTATTCGGGGGTGGGGCGGTGGAGCACCCCCTATACGTGAAGGGTAGGCCTGTAACGGTGGCTGATCTAAGCCTCATAGGCATAGTGGAGATCTATAGGCTGGCCGAGATTGTGAGGAGTAGTGATAAGCTTGTTATAGGTATGGGTAAGGACACGGCTGTTACAGATATAATCAGGTCTGTAGCCCCATACCTGGGTGGTCTGCGGGGGTCGGAGCAGCTGACCAGGATAGCCAGGACGGATAGGAACCTATTCACACTGATATCGGCTAGGCAGCCGGAGGATCTACCCATGCCGTGGAGGTCGGTCGGATACGACAATGTATTCTCAGCACTGGTGTATAGGACTGGTCTAGAGGCGCCCAGGGGGGCTGTCCCGCCTCCCCGGTTCTTGATACGGCAGTATTTCCAGCTTAGGGAGTGGGTCAGGGGTGACGTGAGGATGAGGAGTCCTATATTCTTCTTCGACAGGTTCTACCTCCCACGGGAGCCTGACAACCAGTTCGTAAGGAGGGAGGAGGTGGTTTTCAGGAGGAGGCGGCCCACGAAGGAGAGTAGGGTGGGTGTAGAGCTATACATCGAGGATGGTGATGGAGGGTATAACCCTCTTGACAACGCGATCCTCTACATCCTATCCATGTTTGACAAGCCCCTCCCCCTAGAGGCGGCTGGCCATAACTACCTCCTCTTCCTAGCTGATAAGGAGGTGAAGCGAATGATCCGGGTTATTAGGGACAGGGTCTCCCGCCTGATGGAGGGTAGGATCTACAGTATTATGAGGGAGTCGAAGACATTCATGCTCCCATGGAGGTTTAGGGAGTTCCGTGCTAGGGTTGAGCATAGGAGGCGGTAGCCATGGTGGGGAAGGAAGTGGAGGGTGTAGAACCACTATTCGACGTGTTGGACGAGAAGTTCGACGCCAGGATAGCGGCCTACACCGTGCAGAACCCAACTGATAAGGAGGGGAAGATGGGGGTCTCGGAGGGCCTTGCATATATAGTGGCGCCCTTCCAGATCGAGGTCTTCGACAGGCTCCACGACCCCATCCTCATAGGTGTTGAGAGGAGGTATAACGGTGAGGACTGGTTCATAATATTCGACGTAGCCGATATCATGCCGCTACACATGGAGATGGGGAGTGTCGGGGTCTCACTACCCTATAAGCTACAGGAATATGTCCTGGAGAATATTGAGGAGAGCTGGTTCCACGAGGATGGGAATAACTGGATGGCTGTAAGGGCGGTGAACACCGGCTACCTGATAAACAGGGATAGGGTGGTGATGAGGAAGCTCTTGACACCACTCACAGGTAGTAGGGCGCACCTCCTATCAGCATCGACCTACCAATACCTCGTGAACAAGGAGGGTAGCTATACAGTGGAGGTAGGAAGGGTGAAGGGATATGAAGTCCCGGCCAAGATAGATATAAGCACCCTACATAGATACCACACCGGTATATTCGGCTACACCGGTACGGGGAAGTCCAACCTAACCTCCAACCTCCTCAGGAAGATTATGGATACCGTGGATGACCTTGTAGCCGTGGTCCTAGACATTACTGGCGAGTACCCGATAAACATCATCGATATGCTGGAGAGGTATGGGGCGATCTATCTAGACCCCTCCACACCAATAGACAGTTTTAGGGAGACGGTGGTTTATCCGGAGACCCTCCAGCAGAGGATGGCTGAGAAAGGGCTAGACCCCAAGATCGTCCGCGACATACTCATGAATATCCCGACTAAGAAGCTATACCTAGAGGATGATGAGGTGACGATAGAGTCTGTAATAGGTGAGATCAACTCTGTCCTGCGTGATGCTGATAAGCTAACCTTGGATGGGCGTGTAAAGCTTAGGGAGCTTGTGAGGAGCCTCTACGAGATGGATAGGAGGATGGATCTAAAGACCTTCAAGGAGAACTATGAAGACATGCATCGAGATGTCCTGGAGACCTTGAGAGAGGTGGCTAATCCACTAAACCAGAGGAGTACTGTGAGGATTAAGCTCGAATCACTGATAGCCTTGATCCAGGAGCCACCAGAAGAGGTTGAGAAGGATTACGAGACTATAAGGAAGTTTGCTCGCCGGATCCTATACAATGGGGAGGAGCGGCTATACCTACTCTACATACCGGAGGACTTCCTGGCCCGGGAATATATAGCCAGGCTGATCGACGAGATCTTCCTACTCAAGAAGACGGCCGGCCTCGGTAGGAAGGTTTTGTTCGTGGTTGATGAGGCGCATGAGTTCATCTCCCGTGAGAGTAGGGGTGCTAGGAACATGGATCGTTCTAACCTTGCTCTTGAGAAGCTATTTAGGCAGGGGAGGAAGTATGGGGTTGGCGGCTGGATAGTGACTCAGCGTGTCGCCCATCTAAACACTAGTATTATGCAGCAGCTCCACACATACTTCGTCTCCACCCTGCCCAGGACATATGATAGGTCGGTCGTCGCTGATGCATTCTCCATCAGTAAGTCGATCATCGATAAGGTACAGGCCTATGACATGGGGGAGTGGCTATTCATGAGCCATGTAGCCACGAAGTATAAGAACATACCTGTAGAGGTTAGGACTGATAATAATGAGGACTATGTCTTGGACTGGTTACTAAGCAAGAGGGCTTGAGAGGCATGTTATTAGACCTGGCTAGACCCCAGAGGAAAAACAGTTGGTATATATCCGCTTTTTACATGCATATATCCCAACACCTTTAAAACTTATATATTTTCAGAGACGTGATAAGTATATGCCCCCCGATGTATGTGTAACTGGGGGGGGGCGGGAGTATTGAGGGATGAGCCTATGCCCGAGAATAAGGATCCTGTTTCCAACCCGTCATCCCTAGTGGAGAAGGTACGTATCCTGCTCGAGAAGGCTGAGTGTGTAGAGTATAGGCCTGGATCTGTCTGTCGTGTTATCAGGCTTGGCTCCAGCGAGTTGGATGAGGACTACTCCTATTACCTGGCGTACTATGAGGATGATGGCTCAATAACGGTTACTCTGAAGAAGCATAAGAACCAGTCGAACTCCTTCGCCGTCTTCAAGATCACGGATAAGATTTTGGAGCTGGAGACGAAGGAGAGTTTTCTTGAGAGGATGGGAAAGATATATGATATCCTTGCTGGCCTAGCGAGTAGGATAGGTGTAAAAAAGGAGTTTGAGGGTGATCTGATCTAGGGTTAGGCTACTACGCAGGCTGACCATCCACACTCTAGGCATGTTATACAGCCCTCTGCATGGCTCAGCATCTTACTGCCACATTCTGGGCAGGCCTCGTACTTACTGGTGGCCTTTGCCCCGCCGTCCTCCTCGCCGGTGGTTATCTGGAGTGTCGGTTGCCTAGGCTTGGTCTCCTCGCCTAGGTTAGGCCTCTCTATACCCAGCTTCTCGAGGAGCTCCAGCGTCTTGTTCTGGACGACTACCATATATCTGCCCGTCCTCTGGCTTGGGGTGACGAGTACCTGTACACTCTTGCTCCCGTCTCTATAGATGGTTATACCCTTTACTCCTAGGCGGTAGCTGAATAGGTATGCCTTCTCGACGTCGTCCACGGTGACCCATGACGGCATGTTTATCGTCTTGCTTATCGACTCTGTTATCCATAGGCCTGCCTCGTACTGCATCCTTATGTGGTCCCACCAGGGTATGTCGTAGGCGACTGGGAATGTCTTCTTAAGGTCTTCTGGAACGTCGTCTAGGCCCTGTAGGCTCCCGCCGTTGTCGGCTATCTTCTTTAGTAGCTGCTCGTCGTAGAGGCCCCTCTCCTTCAGCTGCCTCTCGAACTCTATGTCTGTGTAGAAGAATACTCCTACCGACACCCTCTTCTCATATACTAGTGCGAATATAGGCTCTATCCCTGAGGATACGTCTACAATCATTGAGATCGAGCCTGTCGGGGCTATCGTGGTCACCCCTACGTTCCTGACGCCATACTTCATTATCTCGTTTCTCAGTGAGTCCCAGTCGAGTGTCCAGAGCTCCCTCCTGTAGAAGCCCTCTACAGGCATCTCCCCCTCCTTGTAGCTGCTCTTATCGTAGAGTGGGTATGTACCCCTGGTCCTAGCCCTCTCCACACTCTTCTTCAGGGCGTAGTATGTTAGGTGCTCAGTTATCTTCCTGGTGAACTCGAATCCCTCCTCGCTGTTGTAGGGTATTCCTAGGGCTGCCAGTGTGTCTGCTAGGCCCATTATGCCTAGGCCTACCCTACGTAGGTTGTTGGTAACCTCCTCTATCTTCTTGATCGGATATTTATTGACGTCTATAACGTTGTCTAGGAATTCGTAGGCCTCCTCTATGGTCTTGTGGTAGGCGTCCCAGTCGAACCATGCCTTCCCATCCTCGTCGAACCTTACGAAGGCGTAGAGGTTGATGCTTCCCAGGTTGCAGCTCTCATAGGGGTATAGGGGCTCCTCGGAGCATGGGTTTGTACTCCTTATGAGGCCTAGGGACTTCTTCATAACGTTGTGGGCGTTTATCCTGTCTAGGAAGAGTAGTCCTGGGTCGCCTGTCTTCCAGGCGTACTCGGCTATCATCCTGAATAGCTGCCTAGCCCTCACCTTCCTTACCTTCTCACCGTTCCTCGGGTTTATCAGTTCATACTCTCCGTCCTCGTCGAGCCTCCTCATAAACTCGTCGTTGAGCATTACGGAGATGTTGAAGTTCTCTAGGACGCCCTCCTTCTCCTTCGAGGTTATGAACTTCTCTATGTCTGGGTGCCATACCTCTAGTATACCCATGTTTGCGCCTCTCCTCTTCCCTCCCTGCTTTATCACGTCTGTTATGGTGTCTATGATCCTCATGAAGGATACTGGTCCGCTGGCTACTCCTGATGTGGATGAGACTATGTCTCCCTCGGGCCTCAGCTTACTATAGTTTATGCCTACTCCTCCCCCGCTCTTGAATATCATGGCTGCGTCCTTCGCGGCGTCCATTATGCTTTCTAGATCGTCCTCCATGTCTAGTACGAAGCATGCGGATAGCTGTCCAAGCCTTGTACCCGCGTTGAAGAGTGTGGGGCTGTTGGGTATGAACCTCTTACTGACCATCAGGTCGTAGTACTGGAGATACTTATCCAGATATTTCTGGTGCCATCCAGACTCCAGCTTCTCTAGAAACTCACTCCAAGAGATCTTCATCTTGCCCTGGCTGTTCAGCCTGTCGTAGAGGCTCTTCATCCTGTCTAGGTGGTACTTGTTCCAGGTTACCTTCTCCCCGTCTGGTAGGGTGAATCCATACTTCCCGTCGTAGAGCTCTGGATCGAAGTCCTCTGTTGGGAAGGGCTGGTTACCCCCCTCAAGGCTGAAGACCTCTGGGTCGTAGAGGAGATCCGCTATTACTATGTCCATAGCCACTCTCTGGAACATCTGTTTGGGTGACTCGATTATCCTGCCCTCCTCGTCCTTCAATAGGTATCTGCTGGCTAGGAGTCTGATAGCGTTTAGGCTTAGGCTCTTATCGACCTCGTCCAGCTTCTCCTTACCTAGGATAAGCATCTTCTCCCGCCTAATCCTCTCCCTCTCCTTCCTGTAGAGTATGTAGGCCTTCGCCACCTCGTAGAGGTCGTGCTTGACTAGGCTGAGCTCCACGATGTCCTGGATCTCCTCCACAGTGGGTATGCCGCTGTCACCATACTTCTCGTCTAGGATCTTCAGGACTAGCTCGACCACCTTCCTATGCTTCTCGGGGTCGTACTGCTTGACCGCCTTCATAGCCTTCATAACTGCGTTCTCAATCCTCTTCACGTCGAAGTCCACTACTCTGCCGTCTCGCTTCACAACCTTCGAGACTCTGATGCGCATCATGACTGCTCCACCTCATTGAAACACAAAGGTTACTCTGAGGGCGATGGAAATACCCTCCTAAGTATATATGGGCCTGATCAGGGATATAACGTGTTGATAGGCCTATATTGTTGCCGTGTTACGATTTTTCTGGTAATAGTTACACGTCTATATTGAAATTTTCATCCAGTTTGTATAGTGTTTTTAAATGATTTCTAGTCTGTACGGGAATCGAGTGTGACCGGATACAGATCACCCTATCAGCCCCGCCTTGAGGATTGCTTCGTAGACCTTCCTGCTCCTCGTGATCATGGAGGTGGCCCGTTCCCATAGTTCCTGTCTGCTCGGCTTCTCCCTTGCTACTCCTTGTTTAATACTCTGTAATGCGGCTGCCACAGCCATTCTTGGGTAGACCTCCCATTCATCCATCCTTGGGACTATGTATTCCTCGTGTATACCCCTCTCCTCTGCGAACTTTGCTATCTCCTGGGCTGCTGCTATACACATCTCGTCGGTCACTGTCTTTGCCCTCACGTCTAGGACTCCTCTGAATATGCCTGGGAATCCTAGGCTGTTGTTGATCTGGTTGGGGAAGTCTGACCTGCCAGTGGCCACTATCCTTGCCCCGGCCTCCTTGGCGTCCCATGGCCATATCTCGGGTATTGGGTTTGCTGTGGCGAATACTATTGGGTCTTCGGCCATTAGGCGTATCCACTCCTTCTTGATGGTGTCTGGCCCTGGTTTAGAGGCGCCTATCACTACATCTGCCCCTCTGAAGGCGCCCTCCACCTTCTCTATATGCTCCGGGTTGGTTATCTCTGCCAGCCTGTATTTCCATGGGTTCTTCTCCACTTCCAGAATATCCTTTCTCCCGGCATGGATCACTCCTTTGCTGTCTACTAGGTACATCTTCTTTGGGTCTGCCCCTGCTAGTATGAGTACCTCCGCCGCCTTTGTATTGGCTGCCCCTACTCCGAAGAGGACTATCTTGACCTGGCTCAGCTTCTTACCCACTATCTTCAATGCGTTTATGAGGCCGGCTAGTATGACCGTGGCTGTTCCCTGCTGGTCGTCGTGCCAGACAGGTATCTCGAGCCTCTTCCTAGCCTCCTCCAGTATGTAGAAGCACTTCGGCTTCTCGATGTCCTCCAGGTTTATCCCTCCGAGGCTGGGTTCCAAGGCCTTTAGTATGTCTAGGAACCTGTCCGGATCCCTGGCGTCCAAAGCTATTGGGAATGCGTCGACCCCTCCGAGGTATTTGAATAGGAGTGCCTTCCCCTCCATGACTGGTAGTGAGGCCTCTGGGCCTATGTTTCCTAGGCCTAGGACTCTTGAGCCGTCCGTCACGACTCCTACAGTGTTCCACCTGTTTGTGTAGTCGAAGGACTTGTCGGGGTCTTGGGCTATTATCTTTGATACTGCGGCTACCCCGGGTGTGTACCATATGTCGAAGTCGCTTAGGCTCTTTATAGAGCATTTAGGGACTATCTCTATCTTGCCTCCATACTTCTTATGTAGTTCGGGGGCTATTCGGCCGGGTCTCTCGGCCTTCTCCATCAGCTCCCTTATCCTCTCATCCATCTTTTATGCACCGTATAGAAGCTAGATATACACCTCTATTGTATGGGGTGCTTGTATAAATAGTATAGGCTGGGCCGCCACAACTGGTTAGGCCTTACCCTCTATGTATCTTGGCTATGAAGTCTTCTAGACCGCTGCTATTGATGAGGGTCTCGAGGGCCTCCCTGGGGCCTAGCCTATCCACGGCTTCTTGGAACGCCTCTAGGAGGAGGGTCTGTCTATATGTGCTGGGGCCGCATCCCCTGGCTCTCCAGAAGGTGTTCGATGCCTCTTCCATCCTCTTCCCCAGGTATATGAGGTAGGCTATTGCTACCGTCCCAGTTCTGCCACAGCCTGCTCGGCAGTGTAGGTATACCCTCTCCCCCCTGGATCTGGCCTCATCTATCTCCTTTATGGCTAGGCCTATGTTCCTGACTGGCTCAACGTCGAAGTCGGTTATGTGTAGGCATCTCTCCCTGGGCCTGTTTGGGGCTGTGGGCTTGGCTCCACAGTCTAGTGAGACTATCCTGTCCACCTCTATGTCTAGGAGTATCTTGCCCGGCCCTACGTATAGCCCTGGCACTAGTTCTACTGGCATGTTAAAAAGTAGGGGTTGTAAATCTAATAATGGCTTCAACCGCTGATCTAGGGGTGTGGCTGGTGAGGAAGGTCTCTATAGAGATTCCGGAGACTCTTTACAGGAGGCTTGAGGCCCTAGCAGGCAGGATCGGTGCAGATTCTGTGTATGAGCTTGTGGTTGATCTCCTGAGGGAGGGTGTCTCCCGGCTTGAGGAGGATCTAGACGCTGGGCATGAGCTTAGTGAGGAGGAGGTCAGCCGTATCAGGGAGAGGCTTAGGAGCCTCGGATATCTAGACTAGGTGTCTATCTATGGTCAGCCGTCCCCATGGGGGTAGGCTTGTAAAGAGGGTATTGCCTAGGGATAGGATGGAGGATATCCTCCGGGATAGTAGGGGGCTCCCCCAGCTGGATGTTGACGACACTATCTATAGGGATCTCGAGAACATCGGGTATGGTGTCTACAGCCCCTTGACAGGCTTCCTGGACAGTGTGGAGCTGGAGAGTGTCCTGTATACTATGAGGCTATCCAACGACCTTCCCTGGACGATCCCAATAGTCCTGGATATCGATGAGGAGGCTAGGAGGTCAATCGGGATTGGGGACACGGTTCTACTTATGTATGGTGGCCAGCCCGTGGGGCTCCTGATGGTGGAGGAGGTATACCGCTATGACAAGGGTCTCTATGCGGAGAAGGTGTTCAAGACTACTGACCCGGCTCACCCAGGTGTCGCTAGGGTGATGTCCATGGGGGACTACCTGGTTGGGGGTTCTGTCGAGTATATCCCGATGGTTAGGGATGGCTATGAGGACTATTTCCTCACACCTAGGGAGACCCGTGTGCTCTTCAGGGAGAGGGGCTGGGAGACTGTGGTCGCCTTCCAGACTAGGAACGTACCCCACCTTGGGCATGAATATGTCCAGAAGACCGCCCTAACCTTTGTCGACGGCCTCTTCATAAACCCAGTGATCGGTAGGAAGAAGAGGGGCGACTTTAGGGATGAGGTTATCCTCGAGGCTTATAAGACACTCATCAACCGGTTCTACCCTAGGGGCTCCGTCGTAATGAGTATTGTCCGCTATGCCATGCGCTACGCAGGCCCCCGTGAGGCTATCCACCACGCTATTATGAGGAAGAATTTTGGGGCTACCCACTTCATAGTAGGTAGGGACCATGCTGGGGTGGGTAACTACTACGGGAGGTATGAGGCCCAGGAGATCTTCTCAGAGTTCCCCGACCTAGGTATTACCCCCCTCTTCTTCAGGGAGTTCTTCTACTGTAGGGGGTGTGGAGGCATGTCCAACGAGAAGATATGTCCCCACGATAGGGATCTCAGGATCTATATCAGTGGTACCAAGATAAGGGAGAGCCTTTCGCGGGGTATTGTCCCGCCGGGGGAGATGATGCGTAGAGAGGTGGCCGAGACTATACTCTCCTTCGACAATCCATTCGTGGATTGACACCCCGTCTTTATCCCCTTAGCCACGCTATACTTAGATGGGTGTCTAGAATTATGGACATGCCTAGGGATGTGAGGGAGAAGCTTGGCGGTAGTAGGGCCCTACTAGCCTTCCACTGGGATGCAGATGGAATCTCCTCCGCCGCCCTCCTACTGGATGCCCTGGGGCTGGACGCCGTGCTCTACACCCCCGTTATAGGGCTGTATAGGCTCGTACCCGAGGATCTCCCCAGAGATATAGATGTCGATGCATTGGTGGTCGCTGATATGGGTGTCTCCACGAGGGCTATCGAGAGGGTGGCGGAGTATCTAGGCGTACCCGGCTACGTGTTTGACCACCACCATAGGGAGCCTTCGGATAGCCTGTTTATAGCCAGGTATATTGATGAGTCTGGAGATCTCTATCCCTCCGCCTCGATGGTCATCACCGATGCCCTTGGGATAGAGCCTAACACGATGACCGCCCTGGGCATAGCTGGGGATCTGGAGGAGGGTATGAGGGAGTCTAGATACTACTGGGTTGTCGAGAGGGTGGCTAGTAGGCATGGCTTGAGGCCTGAAGACTTTATAGAGCTCTCCCGGCTTGTGGATACAAACTATCTCTTCCTCGACAGGGAGGGTGTGATAGAGACTGTCCACGCCCTGGTGGAGTATAGTGAGGATCCCAAGGTGCTATTGGGTAGGGATGACTGGAGGGCCAGGCTCTATGAGTTTAGGCGGGAGTTGGAGCGTCTAGCGGGGATGGAGCTGGAGGAGATCGATGGGATACTCTTCCGGGAGCTGGATAGTAGGCTCTATATAGTGTCTAAGCTGGGTAGGCTGCTCAGTAGGAGGAACCCCGATAAATACGTGTTGCTTGGTGTCCCTAGGTTGGCCAATGGCTATAGCCAGGTATATCTCAGGACTGGGAGGGGTGATGTAGACCTTAGGCCTCTGATAGAGAGGCTGAGGGGCATGGGTCTATACGCAGGGGGTAAGAGGAATGTCTTGGGCGCAGTTGTTGAGCCCGGGAAATATAGGGCTGTCCTAGGCGAAATATTTAGGTATCTAGGTGTCCCCGATGCCATGTGAGAAGGGATTCGTGGTATGGTTTACAGGTATACCTGGCTCGGGTAAGACTACACTGGCTAGGATGCTTAGGGAGAGGCTGTCAGACATGGGCCTATGTGTGGAGCATCTCGACGGTGATGAGGTTAGGCCTTGGCTGAGCCCCGAGGCGGGCTTCTCCCGTGAGGATAGGCTTAGGCATCTGAGGAGGGTGGCCTTTGTTACGCACCTCCTGAGTAGGAATGGGGTGGTGGTGCTCGCCTCCTTCGTCTCCCCGTATAGGGAGGCTAGGGACCTGGCGAGGGAGCTTAATGGGGATAGGTTTGTAGAGGTCTATGTGAAGTGTCCAGTGGAGGTGGCTGTTGAGAGGGATCCCAAGGGCCTCTATAGGAAGGCTCTCAAGGGTGAGATTAAGAATATGACTGGTATCCAGGACGTGTATGAGGAGCCGCTAAACCCCGAGATCGTGGTGGAGACTGATAGGGAGACCCCTGAGGAGAGTCTTGAGAAGATACTCGGTTTCCTAAGGAGCCGGGGCTTCATAGGATGAGTAGTATGCGTATACTGCTACTCGGGTGGGATGGGGTTCCGCCAAGCCTTATTAGGGAGCTTGTAGAGTCGGGTAATACACCTAATCTTTCAGAGATATTTGGGGAGGGGCGGTTCGGCGAGGTTGTAGCACCCCTACCCATTGTGACTCCTGCGAGCTGGTACTCTGCATTTACGGGTGTGGAGCCGTATAGACATGGTATTCCCCACTTCGTGGTGATAGATAGGGAGTATAGGCTTAGATACATGTCTATATCTGATCTCAGGGTCGAGGCTCTCTGGGATGTCCTAGGTAGGCATGGCGTCGAAGGGCTCTATCTAAACCTACCTGTCTCCACACCTGCGCCGAGGATTAGTGGGTTGTGGATAGGGGGTGAACAGATCTATAGAGAGGTTAGGGAGGACGATGTCTATCCATCTGAACTTGTTAAGGAGCTAAGGACACTGGGATATATGGTTGGATATCCAAACATATCCACGGATCCCGGTAGCTATGTATCCGGCCTACTTATGGCTGAGTCGAGGAGGCTAGATGTATTTACACGTTTGATGGATACCCATCAATGGGGGCTATCAATCTATATAGCATACTCCCCCGATATCGTTCTACACGCCTTCTACGGGATGGATGGTTATCAGGATCACATATATAGATGTTTCGAGGAGCTGGATAGGTGGCTGGGGGTTCTTCTCAACCGTCTTGAGAAGGGGGACATACTCATCTTGATGTCGGATCATGGCCATGGATACAAGGAGGGTTATGTAAATCTCCTGGCACTACTCAGGAGCATGGGATTATTGGCCACCCGTAGGCCTAAAGGGTTGAGGATGAATTGGGTCCGTAGGGTAGGCTTGGTCAGGAGGATATGGTGGAGGCTTCCTGACCGTATGAGGAGGTGGATAGGGAGGTATGTACTGGGTAATATAGTTGTTCTCGACACGCCCTCCAGGGTCTCTGGGGCCAGTATAGACTGGAACGCGACAAAGGCCTTCCCCCAGGTGGATATCGGGGGTATCAAGATGCATAGGGCGGACATCTTCCCACGTGGCGTCTTGGATAGGGAGGAGGCTTATGAGTTGGCCGTCAAGATTGTCGAGGAGCTTAGGAGGATAGACTTCAGTGGCTCACCCATATTCAGGGATGTCGTCCTCAACTTTAACGATGATCCGTTGACGCCAGACATATATTTAGAGCCCCGAGACAATCTCTGGTTCAAGTCTAGGATTGATGATGGACTTATAATTCCGAATAGGCCTGAGAGGTATCTCTCTCCGACCCGGATAGATGTTGCTGGTGATAGGGCGTCGTACCATGTTAGGAACGGATTTATCATTACATATGGCGAGGATATTGAGCCAGGTGACGCCGGTGTCATTAGGATGGTGGATGTTATGCCGACGCTTCTACATATGATGGGCCTACCGATACCTACGGGACTGGACGGAGATGTAGCAGAGTCTATTCTTACTAGGGAAGCTATTAATAGGGATGTGAAGTATGAGAGGAGTCTTAGAAGGGATCTTAGGACAAGGTCCCGTTCCCTAAGGAGGAGGCTCAAGGGGTAGTCTGTGATGAGGAGGCGTCTCGTGGTCTTTGGCTTGGATGCCGCTGCTCCTGAGCTGGTCTTCAAGAAGTTTCTGGATTATCTACCCAATTTCCGTAGGGTTATAGAGAAGTCTGTCCATGGTAGGCTTAGGAGCTGTGACCCGCCGATAACTGTCCCGGCATGGATGGTTATGATGACTGGTAGGGAGCCTGGTGAGCTTGGGCTCTATGGGTTTAGGCATAGGAGTGGCTATAGCTATACAGAGTATGAACTTCCGAGTAGTAGGTCTATTAGGAGGCCCCGTGTATGGGATGTCCTGGGTGCTGAGGGGCTTAGGAGCTTCGTGATGGGTGTCCCACCCTCCTATCCACCGTATAGGGTTAATGGGTGGCTTATCTCATGCTTCTTGACTCCGGATGATAGTGTCCAGTTCACCCATCCCCTCCCTCTTAAGTATGAGGTTAAGAGGCTTGTCGGGAGGTATGTCTTCGACGTGCCTTTTAGGAGGGAGGATAGGGACTGGGTCCTTGATAGGATCCATGAGATGACCGATATACATGAGAAGGTTGCCCTGGAGATGCTTGTGAGGAAGCCTTGGGACTTCTTCATGTATATGGAGATCGGTCTCGACAGGGTTCAGCACGCCTTCTGGAAGTATATGGATAGGGATCACCGGAGGTATGAGGAGCACCCCCGCTTCTCAAGGGCTATACTGGAGTACTATGTCAGGCTGGACAGGATACTGGGCGAGATTATCAGGAGGGCTGGCGACGCTGATATATTGATAGTCTCGGACCACGGCGCGAAGAGGATGGATGGCGCCTTCGCCATCAACGACTGGCTCGTGGAGCAGGGCTATCTAAAGCTTCGGAGAGATGTTGAGCCCGGTACGAGGATCTCGAAGGCGGATGTGGACTGGGGCGAGACCATTGCATGGGGCTGGGGAGGCTACTATAGCCGTATATTCCTTAATGTAGAGGGGCGTGAGGAGATGGGCATCGTATCTAGGGAGGAGTATGAAGACGTTCTTAGAGAGATCTCTAGAAAGATCCTGGGTATCCGGGGGCCTGATGGCGAGGTGTGGCGCAACGTTGTCTATAGGCCTGTGGAGATCTATCGGGAGGTTAATGGTAATCCACCGGATCTGATGGTCTACTTCGATGATCTCTACTGGAGGGCGGCTGGTACTATGGGATATGAGACTCCCTACCTGGAGGAGAATGATACCGGGCCTGACGACGCTGTCCATGACTATGACGGGATATTCATATGGTATAACAGGGGTCGTGGTGTGGAGAGGGACGCCTCTATCTACGACGTCTTCCCAACTATTCTCAGGTTCTACGGCTTGGAGCCTCCGGAAGAGATACGTGGAGAGGCTGTGGAGGAGGTCTTTAGGAATCGGGGCTAGGTATTACAGCCCCACATTCCACAAGCATATCCACCTCTTCATCATCGTATCCAAGCATCGCTAGGATCTCCCGGTAGTGCTGGCTCAGTCTTGGCGGAGATAGTTGTGTATAGATCCTCTCACCATCGATCCTCATCGGCGGCTTGACGTAGGTCCTGCCTTCAAGGTCTCTCCCCAGGGCCCCGGCCTCCTCTAGGTATCCACTCCTAACCATCTCGACCACCTTGTTGACGGGGGCTGCGGGTACACCTGCGTCACTTAGCTTCTCAAGGGCCTCCTCGAGGCTTAGCCTTGAGATCCTCTCCCCTATCTCGTGGTCCACATACTCCCTGTTCTCCACCCTGTCTGGGTTGTGTCTACACCTGGGGTCTTCGAGTAGGTGTTCAAGGCCCAGTGCTCTGCATAGCCTCTCAAATAGGTTGTCGTTGGCTGCTGCCACGGCTATCCACCTACCATCCCTGGTGGGATATGCTCTGTAGGGTACTATGGAGGGATGTCCCGAGCCGTGTCTACCAGGCTCTATCCCGGCGTGGAGGGCTGAGTATACTAGGTATGACATGGAGTATATCATGGAGTCCATGAGGGATACCTCTATCTTGGTGGGCCTCCTATTCCTGCGGAGTGCGTCGAGTATCGTTATAGCGGCATATAGCCCGGTGAAGATGTCGGCTATGGCGAAGCCTACACGTGTGGGCTCCTCCCCCTCCCTGCCTGTCGCCATCATGATGCCTGAGTATGCCTGTATAATCAGGTCGTAGGCCGGTTTCTTGGCTAGGCTTGTGCCTGGGCTATAGCCTCTTATGACGCAGTAGACTATCCTTGGATTAACTTCTCTGACCCTGTCATATCCTAGTCCTAGCCTCTCGGCCACGCCATCCCTATAGTTGTGTATCAATACGTCTGCCCATCTAACCAGTCTGTCTAGGATCTCTCTCCCCCTCTCATTCTTCATGTCTATCGCTATGCTCCTCTTCCCCCTGTTGATGCTGTAGAAGTATGTCGAGACTCCATCTACAATTGGTGTGTATAGCCTCGTCTCGTCGCCCCAGGGCGGCTCTACCTTGACTACCTCGGCCCCCAGCTCGGCTAGGACCATTGTTGCGAAGGGGCCCGCCAATACCCTGCTTAGGTCGAGTATCCTCATAATACCTGTTATATTCTCTAGAGGGGTATTTGACGAATCCCTTAATGAACCAGTTATGCACTCCCTATTCTAGGTGTATCTGGGATGAGGGTGTCGCAGAATCTGCTGAGGCTTATGGACGAGAGTATTGACCGTGGATGGTTCGACGTGGCTGATGTATCTGGCATCATAGGTGGTAGGGAGAAGACGCTGTCCACACTGATAGAGGGATATGTCCTAGGCCTCTTCAACTATAGGGGCGAGACTGTCTTCGAGCTTAGGAGGGAGGGGCTGGAGCTGCTGAATATATGGGGTTTCCTAGGGAGGCCCGAGGCAGATCCATGGATAGACACTAGGATATATAGCATGTTGAGAACTCTGTTAATGAGGCCTGGTGGGATACCCGAGGACTGGATAGGCCTCTTGGAGGAGAGGGGCCTAGCCACTGGTGATGAGCTCTCCCAGTATGCGGCTGAGCTTCTCTCCCTTATGGATAGGCTTGAGAAGACCATATTCATGACCACCGACTTCGCAGGTCTCTTCACCACGTTTCCCGATGGCCCCGCTGAGAGGGTTAGGTTCTCCGGGGGCTGGGAGCTTGCAGAGGCTATGTCCCTACTAGTAGCCTCTATACCCAACGGCCTCTACCTAGGCCTTACAGAGGCTGGTAGGACGCTTAAGAGGGCTTTGAGGAACCTGGCTATACCAGGGGGGATACCAGTCGTTGTTAATAGGCGTATCCTGGAGGGGCTGGAGAGGCTGGAGGCTGGTGAGAAGATACAGGACGATCTTCTCCAGCTCCTGATAAGCCTGGACTACGTATCAGGCCTCGGGCGGCTTGAGTATAGGGGTAGGATGGTTCTCAAGGCCTATAGGCTGGTTAGGAGCCCACCTGTCAATAGGCCTATGGCGATGACCGCTGAGGAGGAGCAGCTCCTGAGGGGTGTGGTGATCACGTGGAGGGAGAGGATGGAGAAGACGAATGTATATGCTACTAAGGAGAGGATAGCTAAGAACATGGGTGTAGAGTGGACCGGCGAGCTTGGGCTGAGCCTTAAACATCTCGAGAGCCTGGGCCTTGTAGAGGAGTACTATGGTGATGGGAAGGAGGAGTATAGGCCGACTAAGGAGGGTGAGGAGTTGTCTGGCCTGCCTGGCCTGGGGGAGGGCACTAGTGTCGAGGCCGTTTCCTCTGTGGCCAAGACTGTATCGGCTCTCTCACCTAGTGAGGAGTGGGTCTCGGAGGCCTTGTCCACAGGTATTCTTGGTGGGCAGGGGCCTACGAAGAAGGGTGAGATGCTCTACAGGGCTGGTTACTATGCGAGGAGGCCATTCCTAACTAGGGATGAGGCTGTAGCCCTGAGGCAGATGCCTGAGAGGAAGAGTGTGGATAAGTCATACCTAGTCTCGAAGGGTGTGGATGAGAAGGGTATTAATAGGCTAGTCACACGTGGATTGATAGAGCTCCTCCCAGATGGTAGATATGTCATCACGGATGTGGGGCTTCTACTCAAGACAGCCCTAGTAGCAGCGTCGCCGGGAATCGCCACCCCTGTCTACCCGACGCTGGTAAAGGTGTTGGAGGCGATCGATACCTTGAACACGGACGACCCCGTGGAGATTATAAAGGCTACGAAGCTCTCGGTCGACGCCGTGAAGACCGCGTTGATCATCGGTAGGAACGCTAAGTATATCGGGCGGTCTGGGAAGGAGCTGACCCAGGCTGGGAAGGCCTTGCTACAGGCCGCTAAGCTCTTGGCTGGCTAGTGCTCCAACCCTGTTTATAGATAGCCCAGGCTCCTAAGATTATCCTTTATCTTCTCCTCCTCCTCTGGGCTGTAGCTCCTCTCCTCTCCCCCGAGAGTCTCCTTAATGATGAACTCTAGGAGATCCTCGACACTCTTGAACTCGCCGCCGCTCTCCTCAACAGTCTTCCTGAGGAGCTCGTAGGCCTCCTTTGAGATCTCTATACTGACCTTATCGGACAATGCTTATCACCAAGATATAGATTATGTTCCCAGCCTAGATAAGTCTCCTAGATATATAGTTACTACGCCCAATACATTGAGAGGGATGACGACTACCTCCGAGCCTGATCTACCATATGTGATGAGAAGGCATTTGTCCGACCCGCTTTAGGAAGGGGCATCTATGGTTATAGAATGGGGGAAGTAGGTCTTTTAACCCCTCGTCCGTCATTACCTATAATATGGCCACCGCTGCTAGGGTGCTTGGTGGTCTTGGCTTCATATTCTCCGCTATCACTGACATACTGGTTCTGAGCATCTTCCTCGGATACTTGGCTATGATCACGTATCCACTCAGTATACTCTTACGTGGCGTGGCTTGGATCCTGCTATCCGGGAGTCTGAAGAAGAGGTTTTATGCTGCTGTGGGTATACTGGTGATGTTCCTTGGCATACTATTCTTCCTATCACTGTTAAGCGGAGGGGATCTTCTTGATGCTGGGCCTAGTGAGCTCTTCATCCCGGTTGTTATATGGGCTACATACTCGTTGATCGAGTTCTCGGCCTATCTAAGACTGAGGATCTACTCTAAGGTATTCCTAGGGGCTATGGTAAGCATAGTGGGTATAGCCATGCTGCTCCTCGGTGTGACTCTCCCTGGTAGTAATGACGAGATGTATTTCTATCTACAGGCTGGGCTGGTTCCACTGATAATCTCGGCGTTGATGGCCTCGATGGGGTTCTTCACTCTCAGGATCCGTGAGGACGAGGGCATTGTGATGTAGCGCCGCCTTATTACGCCTGTTCAAACCTATTTAGTTAGTAGGCCTAGGTGGCCCTTCTAATCATGAGGTTGTTAATATGAGGCTCCATGTAGCTCTCATGCTTATTCTCCTCCTGGTCCTCGTGGCCCCGATATACGGTGTGGAGGTGTACAGGATCTATGACGAGGAGGGTGTCGACCCGGAGAGGCTCGGGATCCCACTGCCTGATGTGAACGACCCAGTGGCGAGGGACTTGGTGGATATTAGGGAGGCCTGGGTAGAGGTTGATGGTGACACGGTTAGCTTCTCCATCAGGGTGGCCTCCACGATCCTACCTGACCAGCTACCCGAGGATAGTTCCTACGATATAACATATATGGCATCAGCGATCCTAAACATGGATGGTAGGCCCGTAAACGTATCCGGCATGGTCAGGTTTGGCAATACAGTGGCACTAGCCGGGTGTGAAGTAAGGGAGGATGGAGAGTTGATAATGGAGAGGATAGACCGGTATGAGACTACATTTATGGACACCGCGGTCGTGAGGATCATCTGTACCTTCCAAGGCGTATCATTCTCCGCCCCGGATCCCGCATATTACGACCTGAAGGTTGCGACCCAGATAGTATCAACGAGCATAGACAACCCATTAGGGATCTTCGACCTCGCAACACTAGAGACTAGTGGTACGGGTGGAGATACGGGAGACACACCTGATCGTGGTGAGCCAGAGCCCCCGGCCGAGCCATCCGGGGAAGGCGGGATAGGTATACTGCCGATAGCACTGATACTGATACTCGCAGGCATCGGCTTGGCAGTATACTTCCTAAAGCTTAGGGGCTGAGCCCCCACCCCCTTTATATGATATAGGCGTTGCTATCCATAGGAGACTATTGATATCTCCCTCCCGTCGGGATCCTTGATCACGACTTCATAGATGCCTTCTGCCACCTCGACGGGGCCAGTGTATGGGATTCCACGGTCCTGTAGGAACTGAACGGCGTCATCGATACTCTCAACTCTAAACACTATCTTATCCCTACCAGCCGTAGCCTCCTCGTCGAGGTGGAGGCCGAGCCTAACTCCATAGCCCTCGACAACGGCGAACATATCCTCGGAGGCCTCGAATATCGTCTTATGGGAGGTCAACCTAAACCCCAGGAGATTCACATAGTACTCCAAGGCCCTAGCCATGTCACGGACAAAGATCAGAACCATGTCGAACTCCATCATGTCAAGAAGGAAATGTTCTATAAACAGTAATAAACCAGTGTGTTGTGGGCTCTCAGGGTGTCTAATCCCTATAGTCTGGCCAGTATCTCCCGTTGAATCCATACTTGTTTAGAAGTCTATAGAAGTGTTTTTCCAGGGCTATGTCTATTTCCCGGCTGTAGTATGGTGTTATCCCCGTCTTCTCCCTGATAATTCTAGCGTTTGTACCTCTCATGTGTAGGCACTCCCCATGAATATAGTCCGGCCGTATCTCCATGAGGATCATGAATAGCCTGTCCAGCTCCTCGAAGGGGTCGTATCCATAGGGGTTTCCGGGTAGCGGAGGGAATATCGGTGATATCATGGCTCCCGTCTTGAAGCCCCTCTCCTTGGCCCTCTTAAGCACTTCTAGCCTTGCCTTTGGAGCTGGTGCGTATGGCTCTATGGCCCTCGAGAACTCCTTGTTGAGGGTAGGTATCGAGACCTGTATCCTAACCTGGTCAATATACTCCTCCAGTAGGTCTAGGTCCCTGAGTATGAGTGGGGACCTCGTCAATATGTAGAATCCTACACCGTTCGGTAGAGCCGTCTCGAGGATTATCCTGGTATAATCCCTGATCTCGGGTAGGTAGGGATCGTGCATAGAGCTCATAAGTATGTATTTCCCAGCCCATCTCTTCCATGGCGTAGACTTTATCGCCTCCTCTAAGTTCTCAGGTATTAACAAGTATCTACCCCACACCTCTCTAACGGTATCCCCATAGTGTCTCCATAGCCTCTTGTTGATCGAGTCTACATAGCAGAATATGCATCCATGGCTACACCCCACTACATAGTTGACTGCCCATCCGTCTGAGTATTCCTCCTCAATGTTGTATGGGATTCGGCTCCTCCTGACTAGGGGAGGTCTGATCCTATAGGTTGAGTATATGATGCCGAGCCTTGCTATGCGGGGCTCGATATACATACCGATATCCACTCCCACCGGGCTATGGTATCATCAGCTGTTAAGTAGATGTGTTGGGTGGTCAGGGACTCTATCTTTAATCATCTCTTCCTCATTTGACCGTCTTCTCATCATCCCGTCTCATAATATGTTTCTCTGTGGCTATAACTACTGCTCCTCTCTTGGGATGGAGGATGCGGTGTATAGGTCTATCGTCATCTCGCCTAGGT
>WAKB01000004.1 GCA_015523545.1 Candidatus Geothermarchaeota archaeon | reverse complement strand
TGGGCCCTTGTCTCAGTGCCCATCTCCGGGCTCCCCCTCCCAGGGCCCGCACCCGTTATAGGCTAGGTGGGCCGTTACCCCACCTACTACCTGATAGGGCGCAGCCCCATCCTGCGGCGGCTACACACGGCGTGGGTGTGTAGCCCTTTCGGAGACGGGGCGTTCCAGCGCCCATCTCCTATCGGCTATTAGCCCCAGTTTCCCGGGGTTATCGCCGTCCGCAGGGTAGGTTGGCCACGTGTTACTGAGCCGTACGCCACGCCCCGCCGGCCCGGGGCGTACGACTCGCATGGCTTAGTCCCACTCCGATAGCAGTCGGGTCCGGCAGGATCAACCGGCCTTTTGGCGGGGAGTATAGCCTGTGCGGGGGGTTGGTGGGTTGTCTGTGCGTGTCCCTCCTCCGGCCCAACCATCTCTTCCTCGGTTGGACCGACATCTGTTGGTGTGTCCGTGTGTGGAGATCCAGGGGTCATTCGAGGCTGGGCGCCTCTGTCGCCTGGATACCGCCACACGGACTGGTGTTCCATCTTTATGTTTATGGGGGTGGGTATATAAGTTTTACCTTGTTTAGTGGGGGTTGTCCGGCTGGTTCTTGGTTCCTACCCTGTTCTCCTGATGCGTCTCAGTATGGGGGTTAGTGCTGCGAGTATCGTGGCTGTGGTGGCTGCTATGGCTATGGTGGTGATTGGGGCTGTGTCCTCCTCTGCTTCTGGGGTCTGCTGTTCCTGGGTTTGGGGCTGGGTCTCAGGGTCTGTGGGGGGCTGTATCGATGTCTCTGCTGGTCTGTATGGGGCTATCTCTATATCGGTGATGCGGATTTTTCTGAAGAGGACTACCTGTATGGGTAGGTCGTCCCTTCCCAGTATCTCCCTCCTCAGCATGGTTGCCTTCGCCAGTATCTCCTCTGTTGGGGGGTTGTCGTATGCTGTGAGGAATATCCTGAGTATTCCGAATGAGTAGTCATGGCCCACCAGCTCTGGCCATCTATTCATGGCGTCTCTCAGCACCTCTTTTAGGTGGGTGACGTTGATCGGGTTCTCGACTACCCTGGAGCCCTTGGGGATATATACCTCCCTCCCAACTATGTAGTGGGGCTCCGTCTTCATGTCTGCTATGAGGACTATGAGGGTCTCGTTCCTATACTCTCCGCTGATGTCTATCCCCGTCATGTAGTAGAACTGTTCAGCCGCCTTTGACGACCATGCCCTGAAGTGTCTGATCAGGACTGGGTAGAGCTCCTTTATCTTGGCCTCTACAAAGTCTCTATACTTGTCGTCCATGAAGAGGTTTATACGGTATCTCAGGAGGACTATATCCTTCTTCTCGTTGTAGTGGTGTATCGTGGGTATCACGGTGACGCTCTGCTCGATCTTGAGGGCCGTGACCACTAGGGACTTTATGCTAGACACGTATTCTTCATACATCTTCATGGTCTGGGAACCCAGTACGTGGCTACTCATGAACTCCTCCGCTTCGCTGGGGAGCTTCTCACCATTCACCAATACAGTCCTGTTAAGAGGCTTTAGATATTCCATGTAGTCGATGACATAGACCCCATCCCCTATATGGGTGAAGCCCTCATCAATATACTTCAGCAACACCCTTACAGGAGGATCATCCTCAATCGACACGGCCTGGATAGGAGTTAACCCGATTACGAGTATTGCTATAAGTATTAGGGGAACACCTTCCTTATACACGGTTTTAGCCCCCAGATAACTATAATAATATTATTTAATTAACAACCCGTCTAATAATCCTCCTACGAATCGCCAGACTGCTTCCATCCACTAAGGATTTTCCCCTATGGCTCCCCGTCTATCTCCCTTCATCACTTGGTTAACCCGTCATATCAGCAAAGGTGTTAGAGCTAGTATGAGAAGCGAGTTATCGAGGAACCTCGACTTAAAAATATGTTAAAGGTGGGGATAGACCCTTACAGTTCTAAATCGTTAACACTGGCATTAAGACCACGTACATAGCCTTGTAGATCATCAGAATAACCTGACCTATCCACGTTATCCCTCTGATATATTTCTAGACTATTTCCAGATTTTAGTCTCTTGTATTAAACACTACATAGCATACATAATCATTCAAATCGGGACAATTACTCTTTGGATTATTATTGTTCAACATGCATGGCACGATTTTAGTCATTGTAGGAATCTACCATTTCTCCTCATAGTACCCATTGGTTCAACTATCTAACCCGCATTTTCTATATACGGCTATCGATACATCTGGGTGATCTATTCTCTCCAACCTGTTTCTCATCTCTCTTGGGAGCAGGTCTCCAACCCATCTAATAAGTTTCAGCTTCAATATACCAATTATCTTTAGGACTATCAGGACATCTCTATAGGTATAGAATATTATTTTTCCGCCTGGTTTGCACGCTTTAATGATTTTGTTTAAAACCGGTTCTAGATGGGATGAATGCACCGAATATGGATCAAAATAAACATAATCATACTTATTCTCTTCCAGATCCATATATGCTATATTCCCGACCCTAAAGTTTTCTGGATATTCTGGATGTATAAGTTCCCTAGCCTGTCTGATCGATTCTTCTATAAAATCTATGCCATATGGTGTTATCTTGTATCCACTATATTTCATTATATGTTTTAGGAAGAGACCATTTCCACAACCTAGATCCAATACAGATCCGTCCCGGTCTATGGGCTTCATAAGCTGGTTATAGACTTCACATGGGTATTCATTAAATCCATTTGGTTTCAGGATATCGCTACCATCATTATCTCTCCAATATCTCTTCCATAGTGAATTTCGTCTCTTCTCATAGAAATCGCTATACATATCCATTACTACGTATTTAACATCCTCCGACCTGTAAGATAAGGTTATAAACTATTCGACTCCTCTAGCTATAATCCTCTTAGGTTGCCCTGGGTCTAGGGTGAAACACGTGGTATATCTGTTTTGCTGACGGTGTGGGTGTCTAGGTGTCTATGAGTCTTTATTGCTGGGGTTTCTATGGCTTTGGCTTGTTGGTTAGCCGTCCTTTCCTTGCTTCGTGGTATATTTCTCTTGCTGTTGTGACTGCCATGTATGTTGATAGGACTGCGATGTCTAAGAGTATGTTTCTAGTGTCTCCGATGAGCCTGTTGTATATTACGATTGATAGTATGAGGAGGGAGACTGTGATGTCGAATAGGGATCTAGGGTTTTCTATGTATCTAGATAGTATGGATGATATTACGAGGTATGATGAGAATACTATGACGGCTTCGAGTCTGAAGCTGGTGTCTAGGAATATCACTAGGACTAGTAGGGCGTTGCCCAGGATCAACCCAAATACCTTGTAGTTATGCCTAGACATTTCCATATCAGCCCACCTATATCATGCCGGGTAGGCATGATTTGTCTCCTATATAGTTTATTCCCTAAATTTTTTATATAGAGTTTCCGTTTCGGATTCGAGGCTGTGAATAATGGTTGAGCCTAGCCTAGCGAGGCCATTGCCTAGAACAAGTTACTATGTTGGTGGCTGGATGGGCGGGCCTGGCTATGTGTCTAGGAGGGTTGATGATGTGGTGGAGGGGGTGGGATTTGAACCCACGAAGGCCTACGCCACGCGGGCCTGAACCGCGCCCCGTTGGCCAGGCTAGGGGAACCCCTCCACGTGTGGTGGTGCTGTCAATAGGTATTTGGATTCTTGGTTTTTATTAACGTTTGGCCCGTCTTATGGGGTGACTATACTCCCCCTCCTCGGCTCTCTGCCGCTTAGTATGTCTCCTAGGGATTCTGGGTCGGGTGGGATTATATAGGTCTTGACCCTGTACCTCCTAATGATTCCTAGGGAGGTCTTGTCGAGGAGTGGGTAGTGCCCCGCGTGTTCTGATGTGGCTCCAAGTATCTCCGCCAGCTTCACCGTGTCGACCCGTCTCAACAGTTTTGCGTCGCTATGTATAGTGGGGTCCTTATCATATACTCCGCCCGCACCCGTCATGTTTATGAAGCTATAGCCCAGCTCCCTTGCTAGGAAGGCCGCGACCGCGTTTGTGGAGAACCCTGGGGATACACCTCCCATAACGATGTGTCTATCAGTGTTCCGCGCCAGCATCACCGCCTCCTCCACGGTCTCGGGTATACTCTCCTCCGACTCGGGCTTGAGGAGGAGGCTGAATATCCTTGCGTTGACCCTCGTAAACATTATCCCGAGCATGTCTAGGTCGTATTCACTAGCCCCTCCCTCCCTTCTCAGGAGGGATAGCCACTTCCTTAGGAGCCTCCCGCCTCCACATACGAAGAGTAGCCTCGCCCTCCCCCTGGCGAGGCGGGCGGTCTCGGCTATCGAGACAAGGGTCTCCCAGTTCTCCTCCTCGAATAGGGAGCCTGTCAGCTTGACTACATACCCGGCCATCCCGACCATCCAGAGGTTATTATGGAGGCCGCCTCGAAATATAATTGGTATGGCTAGAGAGGAGAAGGTTGAGGAGCGGGATCTCAGGCGTTATAGGATAAAGAAGATGATTGAGGAGATCAAGAGGAAGAAGGGTAGGGGGACCGAGCTTATCTCCCTATACATACCCCCTAGGAAGAGGATGTCGGATGTGATAAACTATCTTAGGCAGGAGTATGCCACGGCCGAGAACATAAAGTCCGACACGACCCGTAAACATGTGAAGGACGCTATAACAAAGGTTATTGAGAGGCTCAAATACTATGACGAGGCCCCCGAGAACGGGCTCGTAGTCTTCTGCGGAGCCATACCCGTATCGGGGCCCGGGACGGAGAAGATGGAGATATATGTGGTGGAGCCTCCGGAGCCTGTGAACGTCAACCTCTACAGGTGTGACGACCATTTCCACACCGAGTATCTCGAGGAGACCCTGAGGGAGAAGGAGGTATTCGGCCTCATATCTATAGATGTCAACGAGGCGGCTATAGGTCTGCTGGAGGGGAGTAGGATCAAGGTTCTGGGTAAATACACCTCTGGAATACCCGGTAAGCATAGAGCCGGTGGCCAGTCGGCCAGGAGGTTCGAGAGGCTGAGGGAGATGGCTGTCCACCAATACTTCGACAGGGTGGCTAAACACGTGAATGAAGAGTTCCTCAGGGATGACGTCTACCCCCGGCTGAGGGGTGTCATAGTGGGTGGACCCGGCTTCACGAAGAACGAGTTTATCGAGGAGGCGGATCTAGACTATAGGATCAAGAACAAGATAGTCGCGGTTATAGACACGAACTACTCTGGGGAGGAGGGGCTAAGGGAGATCCTCGACAGGGCTAGGGACATCCTCTCCGGGATGAAGTATGTCAGGGAGAAGAGGCTGGTCGACGAGTTCCTGACGAGGCTGAGCAAGAGGCACAACATGGTCCTATACGGCATAGACGAGGTGGTTAGGAACATATACAGCGGGGCTATAGACACTGTGCTGGTGATGGAGGATATCGACAAGAGGTATGTAAGGCTTAGATGCCCAAAATGTGGGTATGAGAAGGAGATGATCCTCGACCCCTCAGACGCCATGAAGCTTGAGTATCGCCCACCCAAGTGCGACAAGTGTGGAGCCGAGATGACTATTGCCGAGGAGAAGGGGTTGATAGACTACCTCGCTGATAAGGGTGAGGAGATGGGGTTCAAGGTAGTCCTGATAACCCCCGAGACGGAGCATGGCAAGATCTTCAGCCAGTTCGGGGGTGTGGCCGCCCTGCTTAGATATCCCCTGAACTACTGAGCCCCGCCTACCTCTCTATCCTAACCTCCTCCACACTCCTTATCGAGTCGTCTATAACCACCTCTCCAACGTTGTGGAGGGCCTTGATATCCTTGGCGAAGGGCTCCAGCTCCCTCGGGATAGCCACCAGTGATATCGGGTCCTTCCTCTTCAGACCATTCATCTCCTTATACCTCCATATCGCCGAGTTTAGCTCCATGACCATGGGTATCAGGCTCCTCTCCAGCCCGGTCTCCATCCTCTCTGGGAAGGGTTGGTCGAGGGCCGAGGCTCCGTAGAGCTCCCTCCATATATAGTCGGTCACGAAGGGTATCACGGGGTGGAGGATCAGGAGGATATTCTTCAGGACCATGTGTAGAGCCGCCCAGGCCGACCTCTGCTCCTCCAGGGTGAACATTCCATCCCTGTTGTAGGCCCGCTTCTTAACCAGCTCTAGATAGTTGGATGCGAAGACCTCCCAGGTGAAGTGCCTAGTCCTGGTTACTGTCTCGAAGCTGTCCAGCCTAGAATACTCCTCATTGGCCAGGTCTATAACCTCGTTTAGAGCCTCTATCATGTGCTTGTCAGCCTCTATCAGGCCGTCGACCCCGAGCTCCCCACTAGTGTCGGGGAAGTTGGATATGAACCTAGCTATGTTCCACAGCTTGGTTATGAACTGCTGGGCCGGGACGAGCCTATTCTCAGAGAAGCGGTAGTTATAGCCCAGCTTAGTGTCTCCACAGGCCCACAGCCTGAAGACGTCGGCGCCCCACTTGTCAAGTATGGGTATGGGCTCCACAACGTTGCCGAGGCTCTTACTCATCGGCCTACCCTTCTCGTCGAGACCCATCCCTGAGAGCCTCACATATTTGAAGGCCGGCTTACCGGTGAGCTGGTAGACCCTGAGCAGGGTGTAGTAGAGCCACGTCCTGACGATATCGATCCCCTGGGGCCTCACAGAGACTGGGAAGGCCTTCCCGAAGAGCTGGCTATCCCTCATATATCCACTTATGTAGAGGCAGGAGATGCTAGAGTCCATCCAGGTGTCGAAGGTCCTCTCCTCACCCCTAAACTCGTTGTGTCCACACTTCTCACACCTATCGAATGGGGGTGGATCCCTCCAGGGGACGTAGTACCTACCGGGCTCCGGTAGATTCGGGTGGCCACAGCGTTTACAGTACCAGATAGGTATCTCGGTCCCATAGACCCTATCCCTACTTATAGCCCAGTCTATCGAGATCGAGTCCAGCCAGTTCAGGAGGATCTGTTTATGGAACTCTGGGTAGAAGACTATCTCATCGGCTATCCTCCGGATAGCATCCTTATACTCCAGCTGCTTCAGATAGAAGGCCCTCACATTTATGAACTCGACCGGGTTCTTAGACCTCCAGCAGGTGGGTACGTTCTGCTCAACCTCCTCCACACCCTCTAGATAGCCCTCCCTCTCAAGATCCTTCACTATAGCCTCCCTAGCCTCCTCGACAGACATCCCCTCATACCTCCCGCTCAGACTGTTCATCCTGCCATCTGGGGTGATGAGTACCCTGGGCTTCAGACCCAACTCTCTGAAGAGCCTTACGTCGTCTAGGTCTCCATAGCTTGAGAGCATCATGACGCCGGTCCCATACTCGGGGTCCACGATGGGGTTGGCAAGCACGGGGACAGTGTATCCATAGAGCGGTATAACCACCTCCTTACCCTCATACTTCTTATACCTCTCGTCATCAGGGTGGAAGAGGACGGCGCCCGTAGCGCCTATCAGCTCCGGCCTAGTGGTCGCTATGACTAGGTAGCCAGAGCCGTCCTTCAGTGGGAACCTTATCTTGTATAGCCTACCCATCCTCTTGACATAGTTGATCTCCGCCTCGGCTATGGGGGTGTAGCATACGGGGCACCATATCGTTGGCCGGTCATCCTCATATATCAGCCCCCTCCTCCACAGCTCTATAAAGGTGGCCTGGGTAAGCGCCCTATAGTCGGGTGCATCAGTCCTATAGGGCTTGAGATAGTTGGCCAGCATACCGGTTCTACGGATAACCTCCAGGATATAATTCTCATACCTGTCTAGGAGCTCACGGCAGAGCCTTATAAACTCGGACCTCTCCACATCCCTGGCCCGGACCCTATACTCCTGCTCAACCTTCATCTCGACTGGGAGGCCGTTCCTATCGATGCCCATCGGGAAGAGGACGTTATAACCCTTCATCATATAGTACCTGGCGAATACGTCGAACTGTACATAGTGGGCAGCAGCAGCCACATGCCACGTCCCACTCGCATATGGCGGGGGAGTATCTATAGAGAATACGGGCTTAGACGGGTCCAGCCTAAACTCGTACCGTCCCTCCTCAACCCACTTCCTAAGGAGCTCCTCCTCCCTAGACTTGTCCCAACGCTTATCCCTAAGCCTAGGCCTGAAATCCACCTGGCCAGACACTACCCACCACCGGATAT
>WAKB01000003.1 GCA_015523545.1 Candidatus Geothermarchaeota archaeon | reverse complement strand
CGAGGCCATTGATCAGGGGAAGGGAGTTCCTATGGATAGAGACCCACGACGTCTTCAGGACAGCTGAGGAGGCCCTGAGACAGACTATCGAGGACAAGGACATCTTCCACCGGGTGACCTACGAGGTCCTGGGCATACCCTTCCTCCACGTCATGAGACTGGACTTCGACAAGTTCCCAGGGGCGGAGCATACATATGCCTTCGACACCCTCCTACCCGACGGGAGGGTGCTACAGATAGGGACTACACACTACCTAGGCCAGAAGTTCTCACGGGTCTTCGAGATCAGGTTCCACGACATAGACGGGAGCTACAGCTATGGAGAGCAGACATGCTTCGGAATAGGGCTCTCAAGGATACTCGCCTCACTCATACTCGTACATGGAGACAACTACGGCCTAGTCCTACCCCCAAGAGTAGCCCCCATACAGATAGTCATCATACCCATACCCAAGACAGGCTTCAACAGGGAGAGGCTTGAGAACTACGTAGAGGAGGTAAGGGGCCTCCTAGAGGGAGCTGGCTACAGGGTATATGCAGACCTAAGCGAGAAGACGCCTGGAGAGAAGTTCTACCACTACGACCTCCTAGGCATACCGATAAGGATCGAGATAGGCCCCAGAGAGGTGGAGCAGAACAAGGTATCAGTCTTCAGGAGGGATAAGCGGGAGAGGGAGGTGGTTGACCTGGGGAGGCTTAGAGAATACGTAGCATACCTGATGGAGGACATCCCAGAAACCCTTAAGAGAAAGGCTAGGGAGGAGATGGAGAAGAACATAGCCACAGTGAGCAGTATAGACGAGCTAATGGAGCTGAGGGGTAGCTACAGCCTCTTCAAGACAGACTTCTGCGACTCAGAGGAATGTGCAGATGAGCTAAAGACCACCACAGGAGGCTACGAGGTCAGGGGGAGATTCCTAGACGAGAAGCCTGGTGAGGGGGCGAGATGCATAGTATGCGGTGGCGAGGCGAGGAGCCGAGTCCTAGTGGCGAAGGCCTACTAGTGAGGTGGAGCCACCTATCCAATGAGCTTGAGAGGGTGAGGGGAAGGGCTAACATCAGGCCTGGACACCTATACATAGTCCTCGTAACCGCCCATAGAAGGGGCGGGATGATAAGTAGATACCTCCTGATGAGGGAGGCCAGCCTAACAGAGGCCTCCTCAAGGACACTGATGAAGAAGATGGTGGCCATGGGCCTCTTCAAGCCATACAAGGGTGGACACCTACTCACGAGATATGGCAGGCGAGCAGCGGAGTATCTAAAGGAACGTATAGGCGAGCTCGGGATAGCCAGCGTCCCCCGAGGCATAAAGGGCTATGGATGGGCCGCATATATGTGCACCGAGTTCCACAGAGAGATGCTTATAAAGCTGAGGGACAGTGTTATCAGACACGGTGGAGACGCCGCCCTCATCCTTGAGAAGACGGGTGACAAGATAGTATTCCCAGAGTCCGGCGAGGAGCTTGAGAGGTACCACCCAGACCTCTACAGAGAGCTCAGAGAGGCAGAACCCTATGGGAGGGCCAGATTCATAATAATCTCATACTCCAGCGAGAGAACAATGGCTAGGCTATCCTCCCTAGACTCCGGCCTCGAGTATCTAGAGGCCCTCGGACTATAGCCCCGTTAAAACATACTGGGCACTATAATTATCCTGATGAGCCAGGAGAAGATCATAGGGAGAGGCACCTGGATAGACAAGATAGCCCACGAGGTTATCGAGAGGGAGAAGAGGCTAGGGAGGCCCCTAGACGTGATATACACCGAGAGCGGGCTTGGGGCCTCAGGCTTCCCCCACGTGGGGAGTATGGCAGACGCCGTGAGGGCATACGCAGTAACCCTAGCCCTCAGGGACATGGGCTACGAGAGCCACCTAATAGCATTCTCAGACGATATGGACGGGCTGCGGAAGGTCCCTGAGGGTATTCCCAAGGAGATGGAGGAGTACCTACTCCAGCCAGTATCCATGATCCCAGACCCCTTCGGCTGCCACAGATCCTATGGGGAACACATGTCAGGCATGCTGATAGAGGCCCTGGAGACGGCTGGGATAGAGTTCATCCATAGATCCGGGACCGAGATGTATAAGAAGGGAGAGCTGGCTGAGGAGATAAACACTATCCTCAGAAACTGGAGGAGGATAGGCGAGATCATCTATGAGGAGACAGGGCAGGAGAAGTATCTCCATAGACTTCCCTACTACCCAGTATGCCGTGGATGCGGCAGGATATACACAACAGTTGCGAAGGAGTATGACCCAGAGAAGAGGCGTGTACGATACGTATGCGAGGGCGGAGAGGTGAGGGGCCAGTTCTACCCAGGCTGCGGCTACGAGGGCTGGGCAGACATAAGCAGGGGGGAGGGCAAGCTCTCATGGAAGAGCGAGTTCGCCGCCCGATGGAGGAGGCAGGGGATAAGGTTCGAGGCATATGGCAAGGACATAGCCGACTCTGTAAGGGTGAACGACAGGATAGCTGAAGAGATCCTGGGATACCCACCCCCTCACCACGCTAGGTACGAGCTATTCCTCGACGAGGCGGGGAAGAAGATAGCTAAGTCCCGGGGCAACGTCTACACACCACAGGTATGGTACAGGTATGGCTCACCGGAGAGCCTCATACTCTTCCTACTCAAGAGGATGACCAGCACCAGGAAGATCAAGGTCGATACAGTAGTAGTGATGATGAGGGAGCTGGACTACTATAGGAACGTCTACCACGGGAGGATAAAGCTGGGGAACCCCCTGAAGGAGACGAGGATGAGGGGCCTCATAGAATATGTCTACAAGCTGGGAGAAGTGCCACCGGTCAAGGTCCCCTACGAGATAGTGCTGAACCTAGCCGTGGTAGCCCCGCCAGAAAACGCGGAAGATTTCATTAAGAAGAGGCTTGAGAGATACGGCTACGCCACGGATGACGAGGAGGTGGATAAGCTAATAGAATATGCACTGAACTGGGTAAGGGACTATGGACGCCCACCGATGCTCGAAGATACCCACGAGATTGACGAGACAATGGCCGATGCGATAAGAGACATAGTGGAGAACCTCAGTGAGGAGATGGATGGAGAGGAGATACAGGGACTACTCTTCGAGACAGCGAGGAGACACAACATACCATACCGGGAATTCTTCAAGAACCTCTACATGATAATACTTGGACTACCCAGAGGCCCCAGACTAGGCCCACTAATCAAAGACATAGGCATAGAAAGGGTAAGGGAGATTCTAATGAGGAAGGTTGGAAATAGTAGTACATAGGCCACTGTGCCAAGAGACTATCTATGAGGAGTCATTAGGACCGGAAGGCTCATCGCCCAAAATCCCACTCCACAAACTCCTCATCAGCATAGTCAGACGGAGTACCAGCAATCTCATCTATCTCCCTCTGTTCATCCTCATCAACAGTTGGGAGTAGCTCCAACAAGCTCCTAAGCCTATCCTTTTTAGAATCCATCATCCTTAACACCCGCGTCACTCTCAATACTTGAAGGCTCTATCCTATAGGGATAGAGTCTTAGCAGACCATATAAACCTCTGGTGGGCCCGCCGGGATTTGAACCCGGGGCCTCCGGCTCCGCAGGCCGGCGCCCTAGTCCTGGCTAGGCTACGGGCCCATAGTTGGGTCTCCCACCGATAAGTATCTTGATATCTAGGGTCGGTAAAAAGGGTGTTGGGCTTTAGATTAATAGGTAGACGGCCGCCGATGTCAGTAAGAGGGGTGTCAACGCCAGTACGTTGCGGAAGCTCCCGAATATCAGCTTCCCTAGGAGTAGGCCCATGTAGATACTCCCCATGAGGAGGAATGCCTTCGCATAGGTGTATAGAGTCTCTATCGAGCCAGGTATGAAGATGTGGGCTAGATCCCCCTCAACCGATGTGATTATCGAAAATACTATGCTGAGGGAGTACCCACCTAGGAGGAGGACGGCTATCGAGGAGGCCAACGCGATGTAGAAGGCAGCCCTCTTAAGACGGCTCACGTCGAGGAAGCTCTTAAGAAGCTCCCTCAGAGTGGCTAGCTCGACGGCCCCTCCTCCAGAGGCCATCGACTCTGAGAGGGCTATCCTGAAGAGCCGGTAGGCCTTCCCACCCTCCATATAATCCCTAGGCTCAAGCCCCTTGTCCAGCAGATGCCTCATACGCCTAACCTCCCTCGCCAGCCGCTCAGGTATACCTCCCAGGTCTATCCTCTTGATAGCCTCGACAACACCCATCCCACCCTCCATGAGGTCGGCCATCTGGGTTGATAGGGCTAGTAGGCCCGCCTCCTCCTCAACCTCCCTATAGAGCATCCTGGCCTGTATGATGAAGCTTGGGAGGAGCGACATGCCAAGTACGAGTGAGGAGGATAGGAATATGTCACCGGTATACCTGTAGAGCAGATATATAGTGGCTGGGGATCCAGCTAGCATCAGCATGGAGATCCTTGAGAAGCCATGCCTAGTCTCTATAGGATCATGCACGTTATACCTATCGAAGAGTAGGTAGACCAGGAAGGTGAATATCGGGTAGAAGATCATCATGACCGTGAAGACGGTAATCGTATTCCTATAGCCAAGTACGAAGACTAGGCTGGAGAGGATCGTTGGGAAGAGTCCGTAGATCAGTATTATACCTTCGAGGTATGCGGCCATCGATGACCACGTCCCTATCCACCTCCTCCTAAGCTCCTGGTAAAGGTCTAGCAATGCCTGGCTAGAGTAGCTATACACATCACCCCCAACGCTGCGAAGCCTGACAAAGTTGAAGATATAGCGGCGGAGGCCATCATGGGGGACTAGGTCTAGAGACCTGGATAACACGTTGTCAACAGTCTCACGTGAGACGAAGCTACGGGCGAGTATGTATCTGAAGAACCTAGCGGTCCTAGGTATCACCCTGCCTATATAGCCCTCGGCAAACATCTGTAGGATCCTCTCTAGGGAGAGCCTCCGAGAATATATCGTGAATACCAGGAGCGTTATCGGCTCCTCCCTAGCCAGCCACCTACCATAGACATCACTAACCACCGACCTATACATCCTAGGCAGCAGGGGGAGAAGGAGGATAGATAGGGAGAGCGAGGCTATCCCCGAGTATAGGGGGTCGACGCCAAGCGTCCTCAGCACTATGAATAGAGAGGCTGCCGACGATAGGATCATAACTACTCCTAGTATGTACATCTCCCTCCTACTGGCTACCCCCATAGCCAGGAATCGGGAGAGCCTCTCATCACTGCTAAAGCTGAATATCCTCGAGAGCCTACCTACCCTCTCCCTGAGAGCCATCCACACCCACCACCAGCTCCTCACCAGTCTCAACCCTGGACACCAGCTCCTTGGGATACATCTCCGCTATCGCCTCGTAGAACCTCTTCCTAGGCATCCCCCTACTATATAGGAGGAGCCACCTCTCATCTCTCCTGAGGTAGACCTCCTTCACATACCTCCTACTCTCCCCATTAATCTCGAGGACAACCACCACGTCGAGGAGGCCAGCGACGTCCCTGTCAAGCTTTATCGGGCTTGATACTAGGCGGGACTGTAGCTCCCTAAGTGTCGAGGCGTGGAAGGTGGTTAGGCATCCATGGCCAGTGGCAGCTGCCTGAAAGACGAGCCTCACCTCCCTTCCACGGCTCTCACCGACGGCTATATAGTCTGCCCTCTCCCTAAGAACAGTTCTCAGTAGACGCTCCATCTCAGCCTCGGGATCCGCGTCCCACCTAGTAGAGAGGGGCTTCCATCCTGGTCTATCCATAAGGTTTATCTCAGGCGTCTCCTCAACAGTCACGACCCTCCTGTTGCTAGGTATCTCTAGGAGTAGGGCGTTGAGGAGGGTGGTCTTCCCACTCCCAGAGGGGCCTATGATCATAATGAAGGCCTTATCAAGCATCATCTGGAGGAGGAAGGATGCTAGGTAGCCAGGTATGAAGCCGCTAGCAACCAGGTCGGACAGTCTAAGCGGGCTCCAGCGGAACTTCCTTATCGTGAAGCTACTCCCCCTCGGGGAGACCTCACCCATCCATGTTGCCGTAACCCTATACCTCTCAGGGAGGATACCCTCCATAACTGGCTGTAGGATACTGATCGTCTTACCAGCCCTGAACGCCAGGCGCCTAACCATCCTGTTAACCTCCTCCTCACCAGGCGTTATACTGGTATCTATCCACCCAAGCTCCGGGTAGCGCCTATGCCAGACCTGGATAGGTGTGTTTGGAGCCGAGAGGACGACATCCTCCACATCTTCATCAGCAAGTAGGGGCGTCAGGTATGAGTAGCCCAGCACCTCCTTGATGATGACATGCTCCACAACCCCCCTGAGTGAGAGGGCATATACACCATCTTCACTCTCCTCCACATATCGATCGTTATACAGCCCCATCAAGTAGTCCATGGGATCCTCGAAGAAAGACTCGTCATAGCCGATCATATCCTCTAGCTTCGCGAGTATATCCATGGCCTCTGCTATGAGGCGGTCCTCATAGGGCTCAGTGACTAGGTAGTATCCCTTATCACCCTCCCTATGTATCTCAACCATGAAGTAGGTCCTATACTCCCTCCCGGACGGCACCCTATAGCTGGCTACCACCTTATACCTATCCAGAATCATGTCTTCCACCCCCTATGCATAGGGCATCTTCCTAACGAGTAGGGCCTTGGGATGTATCGAGACGACTAGGTAGAACTCTGTGTAGGGGATGACGTCCCAGTCCATGTATAGCCCGGTATAGACATCCAGCCTACGGTATGGAGACTCTAGGATATAGACACCAACCGTATCCTCATCCCTTAGGGAGGTTACCCTGTGCATAGGTGGCTCGAGCATATAGACGTTGGGGAGCTCCCAGTAGTTATAGACCGCAACTGGCCCATAGCTAGAGAAGTACACATCCCCAGTGAAGCGTATACCAACGGCACCGTAGAAGTATGGGAGTAGGATCGTGGGCTTATTCTGAATGTCGGAGACAGCATATCCATAGTAGTTGCCATGGACCACCCAAGACTCGGGATCAACAATCAGCATAAAGACTTCCACTGTTATGTATGGCGAGAAACTGGCGGCGGAGCTGTTCATAACCACCAGTCGATAAGGTGGGGAGAGCGAGACGCTGTATAGCCCGACAAGGTCATTAGCCGTGTATATGCCTAGAGAGGTGTCTGGGAATATGGATAGGAGTATCCATCCACCTGATGCGACACTCCCACTCCTGATCTCAGCGGCTCCACCACCTGTATCCAGGCCTATACTCCACTCAAGGCCACCGTCCCAGGAGGCGTTGAGAAAAAGCTCCACATATCCCTGCTGAGACTCTAGACGGAGGACTATACTACTTTCCCCAAGTGTTGACTGTCCTGAGCCCCTAATGGTGTATTGGAGGAGGAGGCCTATCCTCCCCTCACCAACCAGGTTATACGTCATCCTATCCTGGCCCTGGTGTAGGCCGGTGTTGAAGAATAGGGGGAAGCCGCTCCCACCAACCGTTGATGACGCCTGGTCATATTGGATACCCTCTATATACCCATCATCGGTGTAGCGTATCCCATCGGCTATATACACGCCAGAGAGATATTCCCTGAGGGTTGCGACCATACCCATCCAGCCAGTTATGGAGGGATCCTTAGCTGTGATAACGATCCTTACCGGTTTAGAGCCATCGTCAACTATCCAGTAGGCGTTAAAATTGTGTAGCCTGAACCACTCGTCCCCAAAGAGGATTTTTGTTGGTAGGTCCACATAGTAAGTCTCCCGTAGACTTATGTTCATAGGGTCTATCGAGAGTAGTCCATGGCGCCACAATCCATTCACCTCACCGTCGAGCCACATGTAGTAAGTCCTATTCCCATTGAAGATCAGCCTACCTGGGGATGGGAGGGTCAATACACCTATATCGGCACCTACGATAACCGTGTTAACACCGCCCAGAACCATGTAGTCGTAGCCGACGTAGAGGGGAGGCCTCCAGGACAGAGTGTATACACCCTCTATAAAGACACCCCTACTAGTGGCCAGTGTCAATCCATCCCTAGTAGGTATGACCATCCTAACCCCCTCATAGAGAGTCCTGTTCTCTATAAGGTCTATCACCGCATAGCCCGCGTCACCCCGGAAGAGTGCTATGCCACGCTCAAGCCTCTCGACCCTCTCATATGCAGACTGGTTGAATGGGTCTTGATCCCCATGTATAATTATGGTCGTCTCGTTCACCCAAGAGGTGTAGAAGTTGTTGACGCCGCCTGAGCCTCCCCCACCAGTCGGGTCCTGGCCACCCAGTGGGAAGACCCTGCCCCTCTCAGTTATGAGGTAGAGGGGGTATCCACCTAGGGGCGCCTGTATATAGTCCTCACCACCCGGTGGCAGCCCTATACCCACCTCCTCGAAGGATACCTCCCCATTCCTGAGGACCACGAGATACTCCACTCTGAGTGGGGTCTCGCCACTGTTGCGTAGGACTATTGTTCCACCGTCTAGATAGGCGGTCAACTCCTCCCCAGCCCTATAGACACTCCTCTCCACGGAGCGTCCCAGCTCTGACACCCTATATGCCCCACTGTCTAGGTAGACCATGTAGGCCGTGAATATTGTGGCTGCCAGGAGTAGTATCACACCGGCCACCAAGACGTTTGAGAAGCCCCTCCTAGCCATACGCATCACCCCGGGCACGTATCACGTATCCATCACCCAGTAGGATAACCTCACCAGGGGCCTGGGCAACGGGTATCCTCAGTATACCCCCCTTAGGGAGGGAGCTAGAGAGTATCCACTGCCCCTCTACATAGACCTCGTAGGGAGGCTGTAGTGGGGAGCCGTCCACATATATCGTTGATACCTCCCCGATCTCACGGCCATCATTGAGGAGGTATAGATAGCCGTCACGGAGGAAGAGTATCGAGACATGGTATCCATATGAGTATCCATCCCTAACCTCCTCCTCAGCCCCTAGGCCCAGTATGTTTAGGCTAGGCTGGTATATGCTGACCACCCCCATCCCCAGGAGGGAGACGGATATAAAGAGTAGGATGGATTCGCCCAGCATGTTGGAGGCCATGGCCCATCACTGCACAGCAACCCTGAACTTGAAGGCCGAGCCGTCGCCTGTCGAGATCACGATGTCGACCAGGTCACCCTCCTGCAACGCTCCTAGAGGCACCGTGAGCGTGAACTTACCGACCTTCCCAGGACCTATCTTACCAGGCCCACTCGCCTGTCCAAGTAGTGTCCCGTTTATGAAGTATACACCCACACTATCTATCTCAACAGTGGTCGAGCCCTTGTTAGAGACGACTATATTCAGCGTATCATTGATCAGGTATGTGGACTGTATAGTCACCTGCTTAACATCGCCCCAGCCAGCGAAGAGGTCGAGAGCACCGCTGTAGATCAGCATACCCAGGGTACCCACGAGGCCCACAAGTATCACGACCTCTAGGAAGTGGGATATCCCACGCCTCGACGCCATGGATATCACCCGTAAAGCCGGGTTATGCTCGTCTTAAAAGGGGGACGTGGGGTTAGTGAATATATTGGGGATGCCAGGGTCAGCCTATCTACCCCTCCACGGGGGGCATACGCCCCCGAAGCTGTTCAGATATATGGTCAGCCTCGCCACCCCACTCCTAAGGTATATGTATGAGGAGATCGGTGGGGAGGAGCTCCTCGAGAGGCTGGCCAACCCCTTCTTCTTCCAGGCGTTAGGGGCGACCCTGGGCTTCGACTGGCACTCCTCAGGAGTGACGACCGTCTTGACTGGGGTCCTCGAGAAGGCCCTCCCCCAGGCCGACATAGGGATTAAACTGGTTGGTGGGAAGGGTAGGAAGGGTAGATCCGTACCGGAGCAGGTCATGAGCGACAAGTCACTATCCGAGGAGGAGAGGCAGGGCCTAATAAGGATCAGTAGGACCGTGGCGAAGACCGACACGGTTATGCTCCAGGACGGCTACGAGATATACCACCACGCACTCCTCTACATAGATGGTGAGAGATGGATAGTTATACAGCAGGGGATGAACACCAGTATAGGATATGCCCGTAGATACCACTGGAGCCATAGGGAGGGGCTAAACCCTAGCCTGACAGAGCCCCACATAGCTATCATGACGGAGAGGTATGAGGAGGGCATCATAAACCTCACCGCCAAGGAGTCGGAGGAGGCGAAGAAGACTATGCTCGACATAATAAGGGACGGGGCCCTCAAGAGGGAGCTCCAAAGACTTATTGAGAGGGCCGACACCGGGCTCAACAGATGGTTAGGAATAGAGGATAGGGTAAAGGTCCCCAGCGAGGTGCTCGTCCTACCCCGGAAGATAGACTGGGAAGAGGTTAGGAGGATCTATATGGATAAGCCCTCCAACTACCAGGAGCTGATAGGGTATAAGGGGTTCAACAAGGCCACTGTCAGGGCATTGGCACTCATATCAAGCCTCGTATATGGGGAGGAGCCCAGCTGGAGGGACACTGTGAAATACACCTTCACAGTGGGTGGGAAGGACGGTGTCCCATACCCCGTTGACTATCCAACCTATAGGAGGGTTATAGACTTCATACGGGAGGCAGTTGAGAACAGTGGGCTAGAGGCCAGAAGAAGGAGGGAGATGCTGAGGAGGCTCAGAAACACCTTGTAGTCAGATACCCCAGGGTTGGTAATCACCCCCTACAGGGGTCATCCTGGAACGACATCATCATCCCAAGAAGATATGGAGGGGCATAGGGATATTAAGCCTCCCCCCTCCTAGGGAAGAGGCTGTAGAGGGCAATACCCATCTCGACAGCAGGTGGCATTACAGAGCCAAAGCCCAGGGTGACAGGAGTACCCAGCTCCAACTCCTTCTTGGAGAAGCTGGCCTCACCACCCGAGAATACCAGGGCCACGGAGCCCCTACCAAGCTCCTCAGAGACCCTGGCAGGGTCGAACCTCTCGGCCGATAGGCGGGAGGGTACGAAGAAATACCTCCTACCTATCGGTAGGATCTCGAAGAGGTCCTTGAGATCAGGGACGAAGAGCATCCTCCTACCCCTCTGGAAGATTCGTTTCTCAGCTTCGGGCACCCCAGACTGTGCAGCCGCGGACACCGCCTTGGAGACGACGAATAGGTCTACCTCACCAAACTCGAGGATTACGTCGACAGCCTCGCTCAGCTTCACACTGCTATATACATCGTGGAGAACCACCACCAGCATCCCAGGCCACCCCATATTACTTAGGAGATACCTAGGAATTAAACAGGGGGCCATGAGGCTGATAGACCTATTCTCGGGTGGAGGGGGCTACGCACTAGGCTTCAAGGAGGCAGGCTTCGAGATAGTCGCGGCCGTGGAGAAGGACTCAGCAGCGGCTGCTACATACCTGAGGAATATCTCCCCCGAGAGAATGTATATCATGGATATTAGGAGGCTCCACTCCACCGAGCTGATGGAAGGAGTTGGGAGCATAGATGTTGTGATAGCCTCCCCACCATGTGAGGCCTTTACAAAGGCGAGTAGGAGGATCATGGAGGACCCCCTGGACAGGCTCTATACAGATCCTAGGGGTAGGTTAACCCTAGAGGCGATAAGGCTGATAGGCGATATAGGGCCCAGGATATTCATAATAGAGAACGTACCAGGCATCATGGATGGAGATATACCCAGGTATATAAGGATGGAGCTGGAGAGGGTAGGCTACCCAGAGGTATACTTCAACAGGCTCAACGCAGCCGACTACGGCAACCCAAGCCATAGGAGGAGGATATTCATCTCAAACATAAGGATAAAGCCTAGGAAGACCGGCGGAGCGCCCACGGTTGAAGAGGCCCTAGATGGCCTCCCAGACCCAAGGCTACCTAACGAGATACCCAACCATAGGTATATCAACCCGCCCAAGAGGTTCCAGGGGAGGATAGCCAGGGTAAGGTGGGGAGAGGCCCTAGAGTTCTTCAGGGGAGGGACAAATAGGGAGTATAAGCAGTACATCAGGCTACACCCCAGGAAGCAGGCACCGACGGTCATGGGGAAGAGCCGATTCATACATCCATATGAGGATAGGTTGCTCACGGTTAGGGAGCAGGCTAGGCTAATGGGCTACCCAGACACCCACGTCTTCCAAGGCCCCATAGAGGACCAGTATAACCAGGTCGGGGAGTCGGTGCCGCCACCACTATCCAGGGCGATAGCCATCTATGTAGCCGAGTACCTAGCTACATCTTCTTAACCAGTGGGAGGCCTACAAGCCTCGCTAGGAGCTCCACAGTAGATGCATATGCCCTGACAATAGCCAGCCTATAACGCCTAACAGGATCTGTACTGCTAAGGACTGGACACCTCTCATAGAAGTCGTTGAAGCTCTTGGCCAGCCTGTAGAGATATGTCATGATATACTTAGGCTCCAGATACTTAACCGCAGAGTGGATGACTATGGGGGCCACGACTATGAACCTGGATAGGCCTAGGTCATACATGTTGAGGAGACTATAGTCGATATTGAAGTCACCCGACTCCCCAGCATTGGAGAGGATGGAGTTGGCACGGACATAGCTATAGAGGATATATGCCCCAGTCTCACCCTTGAAGTCGAGGCTCTTATCGATATCGAAGACGATCGGCTTATCCCTATCAATAGCTATGAGCTGGTACATCAGGCTGGCGACAGCCACCTTCTCAGCCACCTGGCGAGCCTCCTGCTCAGAGGCTATAGACTTATTCTCAACCATGTGGCGATAGACTATCTCAACCATCTTGGCCAGGACATCATCGACGTTGAAGTATAGCCCCCTCCTACCCGACATCTTCACAGCAGACTTCTCACTCTCAACACCGAAATACTTCCTAGCAGACTCGGCAGACAGCTTCACCAACTCATAGGAGTAGTGGATATACTTACCCCCCACCTCCTCCCCATAGACCTCCTTCAAGACCTCCCTAATAGCGTTCTGGGGCTTCGTCTGCTCCCTACCAATCACGTTGAGGAGTATGTCCGGCGGGTCAGGCTTATAGCCCAGGCCGGAGTCACGGGTAGTGAATATCTTAGAGCCGTCGGGATTCTCCCCGAAAACATCGACAGGGACATGCATATCTAGGAGGCCCAGCTTCCACATAGCGAAGACGAGATCCTTACCCACATAGGTAAGCGTACCGTCACTCCTAACGATCACCTCATCCCTCTTAGGATCAATCTCATCACCCTCGGAGACCTTGATAACGACGGCCCCAGCGTAGCGTCCCTCCTCAACCCTGATAATCTTCCTACTAGCCTCGATCACCTTGGATAGATGGTTGTGGAGACCACTCCTAACCAGGTCGGACTCCCAGGCCAGGACGTCATACTTAGCCCCTAGCCTGAAGCAGGTCTCCAGCTGGGCCCTGACAACCCTCTCCGCAACCCTACGGGAATACTCGTAGATCGGGTTGTCACCCTCCTCCAACGCCCTCAGGATCTTACGCTCCACATCCCTAAGCCTACGCTCCTCCTCAACCCGCCTAACACTCTCCACATAGACCACATCGCCACAATACTTGTCAAACTTCATCCCATTGGGAGGATCCAGGGGGAAGTTAAGCTCTATAAAGCCCAGCATCAGGTCAGCCATCTGCACCCCGGTATCGTCGATATAGTTCATCAGATGGACCCTATAGCCCAGGCTACTCAGGAGGCGGTGGAGCGCCACGCCTAGGAGGATGTTACGGGCATGCCCAATATGGATAGCCTTATTAGGATTCACACTGGTATACTCGATCCTGACATAGCCCTCACCAAAACGGCCACGGAAGAGGTCGAGACCCTCCTCCACAAGCCGGCGGAAATAGTCGCTGTAGAACCGGTTCCTATCTAGATGAATATTTATATATCCACCACCCTCCACACGGATATCGGCGATATAATCTATATTCAGGGAGAGGAGGTGATCCCTAATATCACTAGCCAAGTCCAGGGGCCTACGCCCCAAGACACGGGCAGCCTTAAAAGCATAGGGAGTAGAGAGATCCCCATACTCAGGACTCTGGGGAACCTCAAGAGTAACCTCAACATCACGCCTACCCACAAACTCATAGATAGCCTCCTTAATCCGATCCCCCAACAAGAGAATATCCATCCAGCCTCACCACACACCCAGAGAAACCAGGCATACAGAGATAAACAATAACAAATTAACAAGAACATCCAATATAAGGAGGATATACCCAACACGGGCCCGTAGCCTAGCCAGGACCAGGGCGCCGGCCTCCGGAGCCGGAGAACCCGGGTTCAAATCCCGGCGGGCCCGCCAGCATAGACCCTATAGCGATCTAACTAAGTTTAGTAATGATAGATATCAGGCAGAGGGCATTTGGTCTCAAACCAGTGTCTAGAAATAATTTACAAACCTTAGAACCTATATACAGCGACAATAAATCCTTTCTAAGGACCATGAACTACCTATGGAATATCATAGAACCTCTAACGAGTTTATTTGTAGATAGTTGAAACAAACTACTGTTATCTCATTGATCAAGAAGGGACTATTAATATTCAGTATAGTAATATTGTTCTAGATGGGTGTACTTCATGACTGAGTTGATTGGGTACACTATTCGAAAGATGATTGATGATTTTGAGAACGGTCAGATACTCATACCAACATTCCAGAGAGAATTTGTCTGGAGTAACTCTCAAATAGTAACTCTTGCTGAATCAATATATAAGGGATATCCAGTTGGAATAATGATATTCTTTGAGTGGATAGAGAATGGGAAAAACAATACATGGTGCTCGATGGTCAACAGAGATTGCTATCAATGGTACTTATGAGCAATGAGAACATAAAATTAGAAACTGGAGAGCGAAGACTGTCTATATGGTTCAATGTAAAAACAGAAGAATTTAGACCATCGATAAGCAAACCTGGCGACGAATGGATAAGACTTAGAGACGTCATCACAATACGAAAAGTTGATGATATATATCGACTCTCCGATAAAATAAGTGGAAAACTTAATATCAGTTCAGGGGAATTGGGTGGAAAACTATTACGCCTTTGGGCACAGTTTAACACCGATGCCTATAAGGTTCCAGTCTATATATTGCCTAAAAATACCGACCTTGACACTTTGGGAGAGATATTTGTTAGAATCAACTTTGCTGGTACTAGGGTTAAATCTGCTGACATTAATTATACTATGCTTGCCATAGTTAGTGAAGATGTTGCCAGGCGTATGAGGGGATTCTATCATGAGTTAGCTAATTCAAAAGTGCTAGGACATGAATGGGATATCGCATACGGAGTCATAGTTAGAACCTTCATAGCCTTCCTTTCGAATGGCAAAGTAAGGCTAGAAAACACAGTATTAAAACAGGCAAAAACACTAAAGGAACTATTGAAGGCCAACCAAGGCAAGTTGGACGAAATAATAAGTCTAACAGAAAAAAGTTTGGTAATGGCTATAAAACTACTAATGGACGACGACTTTCTAGCTATCAAAAGATCCGATACCCCATATCTATTAACACAGACACCTCTAGTCACAATGGCATACTATATCGGGAGTAAATTCCTTGCAAAAGGTATCAATGATTATGCCCACCTTCCAGGCGAGGATGCGTCTGGTTTAATTGGGTGGTTTATACTTTCTACATACTACAGGAGATATAGTAGTGCATCAGAAACAAGATTGAATGAAGACTTGCAAGTCATAGCTAGTGGAGGCAATTATAAAGACCTTATTAACAACATAGAGAAACAAGTAGGACACCTTAATATAACCGAGGAAACATACACCGGAGCAGGCAGGGATAAAAACTTCCTTCTCTATGTAGCGCTTAGATCCAACAAAGCAAGAGATTTCTATGATAGGAAAACAGAAATCAATGCCATAAACTCTACTCGTCACCATATATTCCCTTCAAGTATACTGAGAGGATTATATAGCTGGGACAAGGTAAATGATATTGCGAATATAACGCTTCTTGTACAGGCCACCAATAGAAATATTAATAATGTGGAACCGGAAGAGTACTTAAAAAAGATTCCTCAAGAAATCCTTGAAGAACATCTAATTCCCCTTGATAAAGAGCTTTGGAGAAATGAGAGATTTGAGGACTTCCTAGAGGAAAGAAGAAAACTTTTGGTCCAAACAATTAATTCATACCTGAAACACCTTGGTGTATTGTAAAAACAACAAGTTTACTGGATTTTAGCGATGCATCCTAGCCATGCCTAGTTTAGACCTATAAACGAAATGTTACCTTATGTCACTAGCTTTAATAGATGTTTTGGGCTTCTTGTATGGATTGGGATTGTTTCTCGGGGTTTTAGGGTCTTTATGAGGGTTCCTAGTTGGTGTGGGTAGTAGTGTCCTGATAGTCTTAGGCGGTAGGTGGTTATGAAGCCAGCGGAGAAGGATTTCCTCCTCCAGTGACGTCTCGGACTCTAGGGGCTCTGGATTGGTTAGTATCACTGTTGAGTCTCTTGGCGGCTCCTCACCCCAGAGCATCTTCCTCCTCAACTGTTCGGTGAAGCTTATCGGGTCCTGGATCAGGAGGTAGTTCCTAGGTTCACGATAGACCTCAGCCTCTACGTTGATGATCTCGAATCTTGATATGGCGCCTAGCTCCATTGGGGCCCTGATGTTTGACATGTCTATCGAATGATTTGTCGTGTCCAGCCATATTGGTAGGGTCTTGAGTAGCCTCTCCGATGCTACAACGATTATCCTACCTGAAGCCTGGGCTGATTCATAGATAAGTGTGAAGAGCTCATAGTCCAGGGGATCCACCGTGATTATCCTGAGGCCATCCTTCTCCAGGAGCCTATCAAGGATTGATCGGAACTCTTGTGGCCCAATAGGTGTTAATGGCCTCCCAATGTTTGACCCTCTATTAATGCTATATCCACTCCACCACCATCCAGAGCAGTTTCTATGTTTCCTAACGTGTCGAATATGGGGCTGGGGGCTTCGATTCTTAGGTCGGCGCTGTAGAATAGTGTCTCGCTACCCCTGTATAATATGGCATAGGTTGGATACGCGCTATAGCTTACTGGAATAGGTATAACACTGTTCTCATCTCCTCTTTAAAAGGCTCCATCTCGACTATCTCAACGTTACTCCTGTGTGGGATGTAGGAAAGCCATGTAGGACTGTTCTCGTACCACTTCTCCAGAGCCTCAAGTAGATACTTACCAGGAACATGTACCTTCGACCCTGGTGGTAGAGCCCCTAGGAGGCCTAGATGGTCGAGATTTAGGTGTGATATATAGAGTGCATCCGTATCGATGTAGACCTTTGATGGGGGTATGGCACCTATTCGCTGGAGCTCCGCTATACCGAGGGGTTCGAATGGACCCCTGTAGAAGCTATGTAGGACGTTGAACCTGACACCGTTGTCCAGGACTATCTTCTTACCCTTATCCTCAATGACTATGCACCCATACCGCTAAACGTTTCAGGTGTGAGGAGAAGAGGATCTGGGGGTATTTACAAGGCAACGTATATAGTAGTCTCGCCGAATCGAAAGATATATATAGTTGGATGATGAGTCGTCACGAAAAGTGACACCCCCTTTTAGACCTCAGTATATACTAGGTCTCCAAGTATAATATTAACGTTGGAGCTGAGACCTCGACGATATCGGGAGGAGTGTAAAGCAATTTACATCGATATAGGGTTCTCCAATGGTGAGGGGGTGCCATCATAGGCATGCTCTACCAACCGTTTAAGACACGCCACCCCTGTGGATTGGATGTCGATCATATTTGTATCACCAGTCCTTGATCTCCATGGTGGAGCTGATGACTACACATGAGTTTGAGATCCTAATCATGGAGGATGAGGAGGGGGGCTACGTTGCATATGCACCGGGACTACCTGGGTGTCAGACACAGGGGGAGACCCTAGATGAGGTTGTGAGGAATGCTAAGGAGGCTATAGAGCTATACTTGCAGACTCTATCGGGTGAGGAGCTGAGCGAACTCCTAGGGAGTAGGGTCGTTGGAATCTACTGGGTGGAGGTAGAAAGTGGGATCTAGTCCCTAGCCAGTATGTGGCTGAACCTGTTTATCGGCTCCAATGGGTTGGGATGCTTTACTATTCCACTTGCAACTAGGATGCCCTCGGAGCCATACTCAATAGCCAGCTCCACATCCTCCTCATTGGTTATCCCTGCGCCGCATAGCGGCTTTACACCGGCCTCCCTACACCTCTCCGTGAAGCGTTGCAGCTCCTCCCCAGCATACCTCGATACCGATCTCCCACTCCCTATCAGCTCTGGCGGTTCATAGGCGTAGGCATAGGGCGTCACGTCCATGCTTAGCAGCTCCTCCAGCTCCTCCACAGAGGCTACGCATATAACGAGTCTGAAATCCCTGGACTCCCCCGCTATGTATAGATCCCTGATCACGTTGTGGGGAACCCTGTTCTCCGAGTGGTTCAGGAGGCTTATGTCTATCCCCATGTCTAGGAGGCGCTCCATGGGTATATGCCCAGTGGAGGATCCATAGCCGACCGTGTCTACTGCCTGGGAAATTATGTGGCCAGAATACCTCCTGGCTAGGTAGTAGGTGTCTAGGAGGGGAGGGGCGACCAACACCTCTACACCGAAGTTGTGGCTAGCCGCCTCGGCATACTCGAGTAGCTTGGCCGCCTTCTCACCACTCCCCTCCCTATAGTTCTTACAGTTTATGATGAATATCCGCCTATCCATGGACTAAGATATTACGCCGGGCTGGTGAAATATTATTTCCTATAATGGCTGGCGATGTAGTGGTTAGGGACGTAGTTGATCCCGACGAGATACGGAGGTTCGTCGATATACAGATGAGGGTATGGGGCAGCGAGGTGACTCCTCACCACATAATAGTAGCGATCAAGGAGGTAGGAGGAGTAGTTAAGGGTGCCTATATCGATGGGGAGCTGGTCGGCTTCGTATACGGCTTCATAGGCCGCTTCCACGGGAAGTACTGTATCTATAGTCACCAGCTCGCAGTACTACCGGAGTACCAGGACAGGGGTATAGGTGCCATGCTTAAACAGGCCCAGCGAGAGTGGAGCCTGGAGAACGGGTATGACCTCGTGATCTGGACCTTCGACCCGGCCAGGTCGAAGAACGCCTGGCTAAACATAAACAAGCTCGGGACGATAGCCAGGACATACCTACCCAACCACTACGGGACTATGGAGGACGAGCTCAACAGGGGAGTACCCAGCGACAGGTTCATGACGGAGTGGCACATAGCATCGCCATGGATAGAGAAGAGGCCGAGGAAGAGGAGGATATCAGAGTTTGACGAGGTAGAGTTCCTCGTAAGGGTGGAGGAGATAGACGGCACCCTATACCCAAGGACGCTGGAGCCCAGCGACAAGAAGTACTTAGCGGTCGAGATTCCCCGAGACTTCGACAACCTGGGAGAGGCTACGCAGCAGGCGAAGATCAGGTGGAAGCTGACTCTTAGAAAGGTTTTTAGGGACGCCTTCAGCACTGGCTACGTCGCCAGCTACTTCGTCAAGACGGGCGAGCACTACGCCTACATATTGACACAGGGGTTCGACCCATATGACGAGTCGACATGGTGAGGAGCTCAAGAAGATAACCCTCTACGGGATAAGACTCCCACTGGTCCACCCCTTCAGGACCAGCTTCGGGGTGGAGAGGGAGAAGTACACCTATATAGTCGTAGTAGAAACCAGGAGTGGGGAGCATGGCTACGGCGAATGTGTAGCTGGGCAACAGCCCAGATACTCCTACGAATCCATAGACATAGCCGCCCTTGTACTCGATAAGTACATCATCCCATCCATAGACAGCACCGTGACGAACCCCGAGATATTCATGGAGAGGGTTGGCTGGATAAAGGGACATAACATGGCGAAGGCCTCGATAGAGATGGCGCTCTGGGACCTAAACGCTAGGCTCGAGGGGGAGCCACTGTACAGATACATAGGCGGTGTGAGGAGGTATGGGGAGGTAGGTGTAAGCATAGGGATACAGGGCGATACCCACCAGCTCCTAAGGAGGATAGCCAGCTTCCTAGACCAGGGATATAGGAGGATAAAGGTGAAGATAGAGAGGGGGCTGGAGCACGAGATACTCTCAGCCATAAGACGGGAATACCCAGACATAGCGCTGACCGCAGACGCCAACGGGGACTATATGCCCAGCGACAAGGAGCTACTCACAGGACTGGATAGGTATGGCCTACTATACCTTGAGCAGCCATACCCCTGGTGGAGCCTAAAGGGCCATGCCGAGCTGGCCCAGGCCATGGAGACGCCGATATGCCTAGACGAGACTATCACCAGTAGGGAGGTTGCTGAAGAGGCTATGGATCTGGGCGCTGCGGAGGTGATAAATATCAAGCCAGGCAGGGTAGGCGGCCTACTCGAGAGCCTAGCCATCCATGACGAGGCCATGGAGAGAGGGGTCCCAGTCTGGATAGGTGGGATGCTAGAGACAGGAGTCGGTAGGGGATTCAACGTGGCACTAACCACGCTGCCAAACGTGAAGTACCCCTCAGACGTATCGGCGAGTAACCGTTACTATGAGAAGGATATAGTTGAGGAGCCTTGGGAGGTGGATAGCCAGGGCAGGATATGGGCACCCGAGAAGCCCGGGATAGGGGTTGAGATAGACTGGGAATACTTAGAGAAGATAACGGTCTGGAGAAAAGAGTATAGGCTGGGGTAGTGGGGAGGGGCTAATCAGCCTTCTCCCACCTACCCTCAAGCTTCTTCAAGACCTGTGGAAGGGTGGTATACTCCATCTCCTCAGGCCCCAGCCTATGGGGCATGAAGGGGCCATGCAGCCTGATATACTCAGTGACGTCGGAGGCCCACTCCCGCACCCTGTCAAAGGCCGGGTCGTCAAACAGGTCCACAGGCCCTATAAGCCTGCCATCAGTCACCTGGAAGCCTAGGCCTATAACCCTGGGAGGCCCGTCGAAACGGGTCACCTTGGAGTACCTCAGGGGTACAGGCATCAATGGGCCGTAGTGGCTACCCCTCATCCACCCCGCCACGAGGTATGGCTTTGAGAAGGCCTCCAATATCTCACCCATCGCGGGGAACCCGCTCTGGGCACGGACAATCAGGACTGGGTCATCCTTACCCACGTATCGCCCAGCGATGAGGGAGAGCCTAGTCGTGGAGGCAGCAGCGGCTATCTCACCGTCAGACTTCCTCCTCACCTCCTTAATCACATACCTGCTCTGGGTACCGATGATGGCCAGTAGGTCATAGGTGTCCTCAGGCAGGCTGAGGTCAGCCTCCAACCCCTCGACAACATCCAGCACCCTGAATACGAAGCCATCATGCATCCTCGGATCAATAACTAGCCCAGCAGTGTTGAAGGGATCCCCAAAGATCTTGTATAGATAGATGTTCCAAGCACCAGGCTCAGTCTTGTCAGCCATGAAGACCGCTATGGGGTCGCTCTTCCTCTCCTCAAACTCGATCTCCGCAACCCCAGGACCCATACCCTTGATATTCCCGCTAAAAGCATCCTTCAACAAGTCCTGCCCAGCAGCGTAGAGCTTAAGCCTCTTAGAAACCTTCTCCGTCGCCTCGCTGAAGACTTTCCAGGCCATCTCATGGATCTCAGGGTTATCCACACCCCTGTTATGAGTAAATATCAGCTGGAGATCATCACCAGCATTAGTGACGTAGAAACTGTTTATAAGCCCGGTCTCCACATACTCAGCCATCTTCCTAGAGGCGAACTCCTTCAACTCATCCGGGACCGTTACATGGCCAGCTATACTCCCAATATCGGCCTTGATAACAGATACCGTCGTCTTCATCGAGGACACCTAGCAATATAATCGGGGGCCATACCTTATTATATGGCCATGGAGACCCAGCTAACACTCCTAGAAACCCCCAGCCTAGCCAAGAAGGGGATCAGGAGGGTCGCATACCACAGGACAGGAGAGACGCTGAGGAACATAACAGATGTATGGGTATACGTGAATAGGCTACGCCGAATAGTCGAGGAGGAGCTGGGGATAGAGATACTGGAGACCGTCTTCACAGACAACGAGGACATCGGTACACACTACATGATATATAGATTCAGATACATACTGGGGGAGGGCTATATAGGATGTAGAGTAGTCACCCGGGAGGGTAGACACATACTCACCGTCTTGACGATAGGTGGTTAGGATGGCCGATAGACTCCCACCCGGGCAGAGGAGCATACCAAGCTTCGTGATATACCGCATCCTAGGCCAGCCCAGGATAGACATAAAGACATGGAGACTATCCATAACCGGGCTCGTCGAGAACCCAGTAAGCCTAAGCTATGACGAGCTGGTCAACATGATGGACAAGAAGATAACCAGGGACTTCCACTGCGTAACAGGCTGGACGGTAGAGGACGTCGAGTGGGAAGGCGTAAGCATGAAGAGGCTCCTCGAGATGGCGAGGCCCAGGGAGAACGTGGAGTGGGGATACATAAAATCGGCAGACGGATACACAACGGTCGTCCCCTACAAAGACCTAGCCAGCGAGGACGCCATGATAGTCCTAAAGATGAATGGGGAGCCCCTACCAGAGGAGCACGGCTTCCCAGCAAGGATATTCATACCACACCTATACGGCTGGAAGAGCGCAAAGTGGATAGTCGAGATAGAGCTGATGGATAAATATGTAGACGGATACTGGGAGGCCCTAGGATACCACGAGAGGGGATACGTCTGGAAAGACCAGAGATTCAAGGAGATATGAGGTGCCCCGGCCGGGATTTGAACCCGGGTTCACCGGCTCGCACCGGTCAAGACGCTCGAGAGGCCGGTATGCTTGACCGGGCTACACCACCGGGGCGTCCAACTCAAATTATGGTGCCGGGATGCTTAAATATTTCTCCTACTCCTCGGAGGCGGTTCCACCAGGCCTAAGCATCCCCTTCTCCAGGAGATCCACATCGATACCCATGATCTCCAGCACAAGGGCGACATCCCTCTTCTTAATCACAGTCCTCCCCGACTCCCTAGCGATCCTAGCAGCCTTCAACGCCAGCTCACCAGCCACATAGGTCAGGTACTTAGCGGCCAAGTCAGCCGCCTCGAGGCTCACACGGCGGCCAGCAGCCGCCTTCATAACCCTATGAGCAGTATACTTAGCTATACCCATGGAAGGACACCAAGAAAATATTCATCCCCCAACTAGGAAATAATTTGTTTATACCCATCCGTTAATTCGGCGAAGCCAGAATATCTAGGTGGTGCGCCGGGATGTATGTAGATGCACATATCCACCTCTACGCAGAGGAGTACGACGGGATAAGGGAGGAGGTCCTCAAGAGGGCCGTTGAGAACGACGTAGACCTAATACTCTCCGTAGCAGAGGACAGCGAGACAAGCCTCAAGAACCTAGAGCTCCTAAGGATGTATAGGGAGAAATACAAGATCTACATCGGGATAGGGATACATCCCTACACAGCTATAAACAACCCCGACGACCTTGAGAGGGTCGTCGACCTGATAGCCCAGCACCACGACTCCATAATATGCATAGGAGAGGTAGGCCTAGACAGGAAGTACAACAACAGCATGAAGATGTGGGACAAACAGGTGGAGGCCTTCGAGACGATGATCCAGCTCTCCAAAGACCTCCTGAAACCCCTGAACATACACTCGAGGAGAGCCGCCAAAGACGTCCTCGCACTACTTAGGAAGCACGACGTGAGGGAGGCATACTTCCACTGGTACACCGACGACGAGGAGACGCTGAGGGAGATAGTGGAGGAGGAGTACTTCGTAGGCTTCACACCAGCACTGCTAACCTCGAAGAGGATACAGAGATTCACGGAGATAGTCCCATTGACACAGGTACTCACCGAGTCCGACGGCCCAGTACGCTACTACGGCCCACTAGAGAACAGGATGGGGGAGCCGATGCATACAAAACTGATAGTGGAGAAGCTGGCCCAGCTCTACGAGGAGGACCCGATAGAGGTCACCATAATGATCAGGGAGAACTTCAAGAGGCTATTCAGGATACAGTATGGATAAGGATTAAGACCTGGATAGGCAGAATATAGATATTGCGGATGACGAGACTGATCTGCCCTGACACCTGGATGATGAGCATCGCACCCCGCCGACGCCCACAAAGGATTTAAAAATGACATCAATGCATATTTTTATACAACGATGCACAGAAAAGTGGAGATAAGACACATAAAAGAGATCAGGCCCCACGAGGAACACAACCCCAGACACCTAACAAAACTCCTAAAAACAGTCCTACACGACAGACACCTCAAAAAACCAATCCTAATAGACCGAGAGACAGGCATGATAATAGACGGAACCCACAGATACCACATACTCAGAACCATAGGAGCCGAGGCAGTACCAGTCATAGAGATAGACTACCTAGCCGAAAACATCACAATAGCACCCTGGTACAGAATATACAGATCAATAGACACCAGAGGAGTAGAGACCAGAGAAGGAGAATCAACCAACAGACCAATAATCAAGACAAGAGAGGCAACACTAACAATAATCAAGCCCGAAGACCCACCAGAAGCAGTACGCAGAATAGACAGGAACAACCTAGACAGACTAATAGCCTACACCCCAACACCACAGGCACCAAACGGATACACATACCTAATATACCCACCACCAACAAAGGAAGAAGTACTCGAGAGACACAGAAGAAACTACCTATACCCACCAAAATACACCAGACACATCCACACCATCAAACCAACAGAGATAAACATACCCCTAGACACACTACTCGAACCAAGAAAAGCAGAGAGACACATCAAAAATATTATCAACCCCATATAACCACAGACAACAAAAATCAAATAAAGGGAAGATGAAGATACGACTAAAAATCGTAGGCCCCATACGATACATAACAGGCCCACAACTAGAACTAGACATCCAAAACCCAACACCAGAGAAAATACTAACAGAAGTAGCGAAGAAATACGTCGAGAAACGAGGAGGAGACAAAGAAAAAGTGGATGAGTTGAGGCGTCAGTTGGTGCTGGTTGTAAATGGTAGGCGCCTAGGAGGCGATGAAGAGATAAAGCCTGAAGAAGCTGAGGAACTCAAAGTCGTACACCTAGTAAACGGCGGATAACAGGCTTTATGAAAAGAACCCAGGAAAATAACTAGTATGACGGGCTACGAAGCACCCACCATACTAGACATCTACCGCCTATCCATAGACGTAGCAAGGAAGATCCTCGAGAAAGGAGAGAGGCACGACTGCATCGTAGGAGTATCACGGGGAGGACTAATACCAACCAGACTACTGTCAGACTTCCTAGGGATAAAGGACGTAAGAATAATCAGGAGCATATACTACACCGCACCAGGCCAGACACTAGAGAAACCCATAATAGACCTAACACCCCTAGGAAACATCGAGAACATGAAAATCCTAATAGTCGACGACGTAGCCGACACAGGGGAAACCCTAAAAGAACTAAGACAGAAAATACTCGAGAGAGGCGCAGCCAAGGTCGAGATAGCCACCCTATACGTAAAGCCATGGAGAAAAGTCGAGATAGACTACTACTCCCGAGAGACGGACAAATGGATAGTCTTCCCATGGGAGATAAAGGAGGTACTGGTAGAGCTGGGGAAGAAGGGGGAGGACGAGAAGGTGATAGAGATGTTCCGGGACAGGGAGGAGTTCAGACTCGTGCTAAGCCTAATGGGGAGAGAGGCTTGAAGCTGGAGTACACCGATCTAAACATATACGTGATAGAGGAGAAGGACCTAGACAAGATACAGGACCCAATACTGATAGCCGAGATCCCCCGTGACAGGCTGGCCACGGAGGAATACATAAAAGCGGTGGCATACCACTACCTAACGACGAGCCACCTAAGGGATACGTGGATAAGGGACGACGCACTCAGGTTCCTAGCACTCTACTACAGGGAGAGCCAGATACACAGACTCCCAAAACCGGGCAAGGACAAGATACTCATAGTACTCGCCAAGGACGGGATAGACACGGTCCAACCCAGGAAGGGCTTGGAAGGGGTATCAGAACTAGCCGTATTCAGGGCCGAGATAGAGAGGACACGCTCTAGAGCCGTGTAACCTCCCTCTCAACATACAGGACCCCATCAGGCCTAACGAGGGAGACCCCAGTCTTAGGCCCCAATACCTCCACCCAGACAATATAGTCAGGCTCCTCAAGACTAACCCTCCTAGGAATAGCCGAGGCAAAGGCGTCGATAATCTCCATCCTCCTAAGCTGGGTATACCTCCTCCTAAGCTCAACCTTATAAGACGCATCCCCAGGGATACGCCTAGCCAGCTCCCCAGCAACCCTTGTGAACTCCTCCAGATCAGTATCCACTACGAACTCGATGGGGACAAGCCTCTTAATATCCCTCACAACCCATGGATTCCAGCTTAGGAGCTCACGCACCCTATAGGGAACCTCATACTGATCCAGACCAGTAAGGCCAAGCACAACACCACTGATACCCGACTTCCAAGCCGTGGGAGACTCATCCCCAAGATCCATAAGGATAGATTCCAGACCCCTAATAGCGAAGAACTCACGGTTCCTAGGACATGTAGCCAGGAGGTTAAACCTACGATCAACCCTCAGCATACCGACCACACTAGATTTATAGACAACCCATAATGAATATTTAGACCCCCAGGAGGTGGAGAGATATGCCCCACGAGATAAAGGATAAGCAGGAGTTCATAGAGAAGATGAAGTATGCCAAGAAGATAATCGTGGTTAGGAGGCCCCCCAAATACATAAAGGTAAAGGCCAGGACGGCCAGGAGGCTATACACAATAAAGCTACAGAGCGAGGAAGAGGTGGAGGAGATACTCAAACACGCCAACGCAGAGATAGTAGAGTACTAGGCAGGCCCAATCCTAAACCCCATAGCCTCAGCCTTCTCCACACAGGAGCGGCACAGGAAAGGATACTTCCTATCAAGATGCGAGACATCGCTCGAGAAAGACATAACACAAGTATCATTCATACAGTGCTGAAGCCCAATCAGATGACCAAGCTCGTGGACAACCTCCTTAAACACACGCTCACCAAAGAGGCTCCTCTCCTCATCAATCGATAGCGACAAGCCCCTACCAAGCCTAAATACAGAGATGACGATAACCTTACTCACCATATGGGTAGCGCTGAAGATATACTCCATCCCATCAATGTAGAGGTCCTGCCCAATAAACACCATATCCACCCGTCCAGACTCGGCCTGATAGACACGTCTAAACTCCTCCACAAACGTCTTAACATTGACCTGCCTCCTATCCCCATTGAAGGACCTCCTCAGAATCTCAGTGGGGAGCCTACCCCAGGAGACGGAGTAGTCATCCCAGAAAAACATCTTTATACCAGCCTCGATAGACCCCTCCAGGCTACGGACAGCCTCGTAGACATCCTCACCAGCCCAGAGGAAGAACCTATACATAAGGCATCACATAATGGTTATGGAGAGGCTACACTATATATTCCTCCCTATGCCCGGGATAGACAACCCTATAGCCAAGCCTATCAGAGATAAGCTCACCAATATTCATCCGGGCATCCCCATCACCATGGACAATATAGAAGGTCGGGTCACCCTCGATACTAGAGGCAAACCGGAAGAGACCATCAACATCGGCATGGGCAGAGAACCTCATATACACCACGTCAGCCCTATCCCTAGCCTCCTCAGACTCAGCCTCCTCCAACAAGCTCCTACCAGGAGTCCCAGGAGCCTGGTAACCAACCAGGAAGATCCTATTCTTAGGATCATCAATCAACTTGTTGAGGTAGAAGACAGCCGCCCCACCCCCAAGCATACCAGCAGGAGCAATTATGAGGCAGCGCTCATTAACAACCTTCTTCCTGTCACGCCAACGATAAATCTTCCTAACAGCGTTGAACGCCCTCCTAAGCCTCTCAGGATCCCTGAGATACCCGGGCTGGGAAAGGAGGATCTTAGTCACCTCGATAGCCATCCCATCCATCACGATCTCATAGGGGAAGTCATACTTATCCAGGATCAGGAGGATCTCCTGGCTCCTAGCAACGGCGAAGGCCGGAACCAAGACGGTGCCCCCAGACTCGATAGTCTCTATAGCCTGCTCCACGAAGCGCCGCTCCATCTCCCTCCTATCCGGATGCCTAGAATTACCATACGTACTCTCCATGATCACAGCATCTAGCTCAACACCCAGATCCATATCGGCAGGGCTTTGAAGCATAGTCTCATACGTATTTATATCCCCCGTATAGAGGATACGCCTACCATCCATCTCAACAAGTACCTGGGCACTACCAGGGATATGCCCAGCATCAAATAGAGTTACACTCACACCATCAAAGAGAAATGGCTTCCTATACCCCAGGAGATGGACGTTACGCCTCAGGCTTATAAAGTCGATATACTCGAAGAGCAGATACTCGCCAGAAAGCTTCATAAAATCCCTGATCAATAGGTCACTAATCTCGATGGAGGGAGGAGTAGTTATAGCCGGGACATCCCCCGAGACATAGAGCATAGGGGCAGCCCCCATATGATCGAGATGGGAATGGGAAATCACGAATAGATCAAGGCTAGAAACATCTACAGGATCTGGGAACTGGGGCGTCTTACCAAGATCCACCCCATAGTCAAGCAATACCTTCCTAGACCCCTTAATCAGATATGCGGATCTCCCAACCTTGTTAGGCATACCCAGAAAAGCAATCTTAACAGACATAACAGCCACACCACACAGTCATCCTCCAGACACACCAAATTATTATGGCCCCACCCGCAATAATTATTTACATATCAATACGTGGTGGACAGCCGTGAAGATATATGTAAAGAAGGACTTCAAGGGCAAGAGACTCTTCGCAGGATTTATGGGGATAGGCGGCACAGGCCTATACACAATCAAACACATGATAGACAGCCTAGAAGGAGTAGAGCTAGTAGGCATAGTAGACTCACCCTACATACCACCAGTAATATCCTACATCGACGGGAGGATATCCTACCCAATAGAGTTCTACAGACACGGAGACGACCTAATACTCAAGGTGGAGAACCTCCCCCGCGGACCAAGGGGAAACATACTCATCAAGAACCTCCTAAGATACGTTAAGAAGAAGGGGGTTGAGGAGATAATCGTTATAGGGGGGTTGACCAAGAACCTGAGGGAGGGGGAGGAGGACGAGTACCGCATAGTCACCAATAGATACTGGAGAAGGAAGATAACGGCTAGGCCACCCCCCAAATATGTGAAGATCTTCGGCCCCCTAGCATCTACACTGGCCTACAGCGAGTTCCTAAAGATACCAGCCCTAGGCATACTGGCATACTCAGACGACGGGATGATAGACCCAATAGCAGCCTCATACGCCATAAAAGCGATAAACGAGCTCTTCGGATACGAGATACCCATAGACACCCTGAGACAGGCGGCCAACGAGCTCAACGAGATGATGCGTCAGTTTGAGGAGTTCGTAGGGGGGAGTGGGAAGGACATCTACACCTAGCCACCCTCCCTAATCTCCCTCATATACTCGTCGAAGACCTGCTTAACCTTCTCATAGATAACACCCCTATCCCCCTCAACCCCCTCCTGGGTAACCCTCACCCTATTCATAACCAGTATAGCCCTCTCCGAGGGCCTATACACCACCATGCCCGGCGACGGGAAGATCCTCTCTATACGCCTAGCAAGCTCAGCCAGGTCAAACTTCACAGCCCTCAGAAAGACAGCCCTCACATCAGCCCCACCAATAATTACGAGGCTATACTCATCCCTACCAATCCTCACATTCCCAAGAACCATATTAAGCGTATTAGGATCAATAGCCCTCAACAAACCATTCAACCTACGCCCATCCCTCAGCTCCACAACAACCTCCTTATTCAGGAACTTATCCAGCTCCCTCATAAGCGGGCTGGCAGGCATCATAGGAGGACACCCTAACAGGAATGTAAAAAGAATTATATACATGCCTATTTTAAACAGGCCTGGGATACGGAGACCCGATGATCACATTCACACATCCCTAGGTAGGGGATTATCTATCCCACCCCCATGATGAAAGTATTCAGGCCAAGCCATGGCTAGAGGCTTCTCCATAGAAATACTATGGAACTATGGGGAGCTACAGGGTGGTGGAGATGCTAGGGAATAGTCTGGTTGACCACAGGCTCGACAACATCACAAGGCTACTAAGGGCACTAGGGATATCAGAGAGGTGGGGTAGGGAGATCAAGGAGTATGTGGTGAAGCTGGAGAGGCGAGGACTGAGCCCAACTAGATACGAGGTCCTAATAGCGGCGACATACCTAGTCCTAAAGAAGAACGGCGAGATAGTCTCGGTGAAGGAGCTCATCGAGAGGCTGGACAGGGAGCTGGGTAAGAGGGTAAGCTATAGAAAGGTCCATAAACTAGTTACCAGGTCACAGGATGAGGAGGCGGAGTATGGGGATAACGAGGAGATCCTAGACCCCCTAGAGAGATACCTAGCAATCAAGACAGGGATAATCCAGGAGGAGCAGCCTGAAGACTCCACAGCTACAGATAAGCCCGAGGCCATAGAGTAGTTCCTAAGAAGCCTACAGTTCTGGCTATAGAGATCCACATATCCAACATATCTATACTGGCCAACCCTGACCTCGACAACGATCATGCCATCCTCGACATACGACTCGGCATCACCGTAGGGCGGCCTATACCCATCAATACCTAGACACTCCATAGCCGCATAGACCCCGACAACATCGACGGCATACTCGTCATACCCCCTAGCAGTGGGATCCACACTATATAGGATGAAGATCGTAGCAGCCATGAATACAGCCACAACGATGAATATTGCGAGATAGATACCTAGGTATCCAGCCCTCCGCATCCAACCACCCTCCCATCAGGAGAGACGATCACCACTGAGCCCCCTGTAGAGACATGTATTAGACCATCCTCAATCCATACACCATCCACACCCACTCTACCCAGACCAACATCAGCCAACAACTCCTCACAAGGGTCGAGAACAGGTCTGAAGGAGAGATAATCTACCAGGAGGAGGATGAACCCCCCAATACTCATAACCAGTACCGAGACACCCACGACGAGTGCCAAGATCCTACTAAGCACCAAGCAACACCCCAATGAGGAGAAGAAGGACGAGGGCCAATAGGGAGAGAACCAGGAGAAATATCCCGGCTAGAGCAATGCTCAACAGGGTATCTATAAAGTCGTCTAACACCTCATACCCACCCTATACACAACGTAGTATAGACCCCTATCCACAACAACCTCCTCAGGCCTACAGACAGCCACGCCGAGAATCTCCAGTACACGATCACCGATCACCAATGCGATCCCCGACAGCACAACCACCAATACAACCTCGAGTATTAGGGTCGCAGCATACCTATCCAATCCCTAACCACCCCCGCCAGGTGGAGAAAGCCCAGTATAACTAGGCCTAGCATCAGAGCCTTCAAAGCAGTATCTCCAAACAGTCTCAGAACCCTATTCATCCCGTTAATACCGCTCTACAACGGCTTATAACCGGGATATGATGAGTGAAAATAATTTATTACCACTCCTCCGGGCCAATCCCTACTCGGGATGAGGCTTGGCTCCATACCTATCCTCGAGGAGTGGGAGGCTAGGATAACCAGGTATATAGCCCTCACAAGGAGGGGTGGAACACTATACTACGGCTTCACCCCAGAGATCCTTGAGGCATCTCCACATATCCAGGAACTATCTAGGGAATTACCAGTATTCAGGGGGCTGAGCAGATACCCCACCCTAGAGGAGATCCTCAGGAGGAACATCCACGAGGCATTGGAGAGGCTGGATGGCCCTGAAAATACTAATGAAGAGATGGGAGAGATAGCCTTCTGGGACTCAATAGGCCTCCTCCCCCTCCACATACTGATGACAGACCCCGAGAACCAGGAGATCTACATACTCGGAGGCGACAATGAGATCAGGGTTAGGAGGATGGACGGTGCAAGCTACAAAACAAACATGTATATTGGGGAGGAGGGCCTAACAGCCCTGAGACGCATCCTCGAGCTAATAGTTGCCGAGGGAGTATCGAGGAGGGGAGGCTCGATAGAGGCCGACATATCAACAGTCAGGGATAGGTTCAGAATAGTCCTCGACACATTCCCACTAACCCATGGAGAGACATACGCCGTCATAAGGAGGCACATGGGGAGCGGTAACACCCTGGAGGGCCTAGTTGAGAGGGGCTTCATGGACGAGGAGCAGAGGATCACCATACAGGAGCAGCTCAGGAGATATCCATCAATACTCATTATGGGCGAGCCCAACAGCGGGAAGACGACACTCCTCAACGCCATACTAAAGGAACTGCCGGGACACCTCAGGATACTCATACTGGAAGAGGCTAGGGAGACAGAGGATCTCAGGCCACATGGCTACCACCACATCTACTATAGACAGTCGGGGATAGTGGAGTCTGAGAAGAGAGGGATACAGACGCTATTCAACCTGAGGAGGAGTCCAGACTACGTAGTATATGGTGAGGTCATAACAAACAACGATATCCAACACATGCTAGAGACCCTACTCATGGGTATAAGGATCATGGCCACGATACACGCCAGCGACATAGAGAGCCTCATAATGAGGCTTGGGAGGGGCTTCGGAGAGGGATACGAAGCCGCATTGAAACAGGTGGGCCTAGTACTAATAACCGCTAGAGACCTCCCCACAGGCAGGAGATACCTCAGAGACATCTACCTCTCAGAAGAGCTGGAGGAGGGGTTAGTAGCATGGAGACAGTACTAATAATCCTCCTCATACTCAGCCACATAGCAGCGGCACTAACCATAGGCAGAGGGGTATGGGAGGCCATAGATGGCTCGGGAATAGCCACAAGGTTCATGGAGCTATCCGAATACATAGTCTCGGGAAGCCCACTCAGGGCTGCCCTAATATCCAGGGGAGACCTGGAGAAGAACCTCCTTTTCGAGGATATAGACAGAGTAGGTGGGGCCGAGGTCCCTGGAGACCCAGAGATAGCTGTTGAGACAACGGCATCAGACATAGAGCTAGAGATAGACAGGCTGGAGAGGGAGGTGGAGAACCTAGACGTCAAGGCAGCACTCATAAGCGCCGTAACAGTGTTCCCACCCCTCCTAGCACTAATAGCCACGATCCCACTAGGCCCCTGGATACTCCTACCAATACCCATACTCCAGGCCCTACTAGCAAAGATACTGACAAGGGTGGCTAGGTAGATGGGGCTGATAGAGATACTAGACAAGATACTCAAGGGTAACTCAGTGGCAAGAGCTCTTTACGAGGAGGGGGAACTAGAGAGGCTGAGAAACTATATCAGGGGTCGGGACGTGGAGACCGATCTAGAGGCAATATCTAGGAGGGCCGAGGTTATACGCAACTACACAAAGACTGTTATACTCCAGGAGAAGTTCCTAGGGAGGCTGAGGAACAAGGAGCGGCAGATAATAAGGAGGCTATCCATACTATCAGCCACAGCAGCCTTCACACTCGGGGCGACGATACCCATCCTAGAAGTTATCAGCGGGATAACGATAACCGAGAACCTATTAATAACATTTGGAGGGGCAGACACCCTGATCTACAGGCTCTTCGGCCTACTACAGACAGCACTCATCACATGGATCTTCCACGGCCCAGACAGGAGGAGCCTACTCAGAAACATAGTGATTTACACATTCGCAGCTATCCTAGGCACCGGATTCACAAGACCACTACTCGGATAGTAGGGGGAATAGTTTCACAACCCTCTCCACCACCTTTAACACTGCCACAACCCCTAATGGATGGGGATGCACCATGAGGAGGAGGCGTGGAGCACAGATCATCGAGGAGGGCCTACTGATCATAGTAGCCCTACTAGGGATCGGGATAGCCATGGGGGCAGCCAACATGATCTATGAGAAGATCCAAGAGGCTATCCAAGCCTTCTTCGACGCCGTACAGTGGTGGTGGGACACGCTATTCCCATTCCTATAGAGGGGAAGGGATAGATGAAGAGGCTAATCCCTAGGCTAAACGGGTCGAAGAGGGAGTATATGGCTGGTGTCAAGATACTGGGGAGCAGCCCGGAGATAGATGAGGGGAGGGTGAAGGCCTATCAACACGTCACCGCCTACAGGAACATGATCAAGGCCTTCAAGAACCTCCACATACCTGTACAGATAATACACTATGTAGACGGGAGGCATGAAGGCCTATACATAGTCACCAGGGGAGAGTCTAGGGAGGCCGCCCTCACAAAGGCACAGGCAATAAGGAACATAGTCCTAACAGCATTCCCCGACTACGAGGTAGAGCTGGTTGGCGACGGAGAGATATCGACGATATATAGGTGGAGACTGAGGAACGGCGGTAGGGGAGAACACTACATAAGATTCGAGTCGGGGGGAGACCTACAGCTGGTGAAGCCTAGGGGACTATTCAAACTACCCGTTCAGAGCAGGCCTGGGAGGGCTACTATAAGGCTGGGCAGACTAGTAGACACGGGTGAGGACTACCTAATACCCATAGACCAGCTATCCAGCCACATAGCATGTATAGGCTCCACAGGGATGGGCAAGACCACCACGATAGCCACTATACTCAACCAGCTCCCAAGGGACACCCCATACTTAGTCCTAGACTACCATAACGAGTATACATCGAAGCTCAAGAACGTAGACCTAGTTATAAGGCCCGGGCTAGGTGAGGCGGTGCTCAACCCCATAAAGGATGAGGGGGACATAGAGGACAGCGCATCCATAATCACAGACATATTCAGCGAGGTCTACGGATTCACCCATCCACAGCAATACTTCTTCAAGATGGCCCTCGAGGCCACATACTCGAGATACCACCTCGTAGGTGAGAAGGAGCCCAACATAAGGGCATTGATAAGCATCATTGAACAGTTCCCCATAAAGTCCTATAGCGAGCATGAGACCAAGGCAGCCCTACTTAGGAGGCTGAAACAACTCGTGGCGGGCCAGGGAGCCAAGATATTCGGGCAGGGGGAGACCATTAAGATAGAGGACATAGTCCAGAGGAACACGGTGATAGAGCTTGGACATATACACGAGGTCAACCTCAGGAAGATATTTGGATATATACTCCTAAAGAGGCTCTTCAACCACCAGAGGCTGAGCGGTATGAAGGGCCTAAGCCATGTAACAGTCCTGGAGGAGGCCCGCTACCTAATACCAACCCGTAGAGAATACGATCCACCGACAGTGGCGGAGAAGATAATGGATGAGATACGTAAGTTTGGCGAGGCGATAGCGATAATAACCCAGTTCCCCTCCCAGATAGCGAAGGCCCCACTGAAGAACGCTGGGCTAGTAATAATCCACCGCCTAACCGGGTGGGAGGACCTGACATACATCAGGAACATCGTCTCAATGAATGAGGAGCAGATAGAGTATGTTAAGCAGCTCGGAGTGGGAGAGGCACTAGTCAAGGATAGTAGGAACCCACTACCATTCCCAGTCAGGATAGAGCCTAATGTCTAGCCACGGAAGAAGCGTTGAAAATCACCCCTCTCATATATCAGGCCCAGCCAGTCCACAGAGTCACACCTAGAGCCTTCCCTACCCATCTTACCTATGATCCTCTCCACAGCCTCCCTGGGATCCCCAGTATTATCCACCTGGAGGACCTTCTCACCATATATCCTGAGGGCCTCCGAATAGACTATATCCAGTATCTCAGCCTCAACATTCTCCCTAACCTTCTCCTCGGGGAAGCCCTTCGCCCTGAGCCGCTCCTCCAACACGTATGGGCTACACCTAAGGACGACAACCCTGTCAAAGACACTGGGATCCTCGATATAGATTATTGATAAGCCCTCATACACACCATCGATACTGACCAGCCTAGGGGCAGACTCAGTAACCCTCTCCACATCTGCCACGAGGCTCCCACGCCTCTCGTCAAACCCCTTGACAAGCCCCTCCCCAATGATAATGTCGTCGAGATGGATGACTGGAAGCCCCAGAGCCTCGCCAAGCAGCCTAGATATCGTGGTCTTACCAGTACCCGGCGTACCAGTAACCCCCAACCTCATCCCAATCCACTGTAAAGGCTTAAATCATCCCCCGGGATAGAAAAATATATAGTGTCGAGGGGCCCGTGGTCTAGAGGCTATGACGCCGGCCTCACACGCCGGAGGTCCCCGGTTCGAGTCCGGGCGGGCCCACCAAGCTACTTCTTCATGCCCTTCATCCTCTTCTTCCATCTCAGATTCTTACTCTTACACTTCCTACACTTCACGGCGCTCGGCGGGTTCCTAGCACCACAGTTACGGCATATCTTGTAGTAGAGCCTATACCTCTGGGCCAACGCCCTCTTATCTATGGCGACGTCCTCACTCAACACCTAGCACCTCCGCCACTATCTGGGCAACCTCGGAAGGCCTATACGCTATATATGCCCCCACATCCTTAAAACTCTGTATCTTCGACTCGGCCGTGCCGGAGCCCTCAGAGACTATCGCGCCAGCATGCCCCATCCTCTTACCCTCAGGGGCGGTTCTACCAGCAATATATGCAACTACAGGCTTGTCGAAGCCGCTCTCCCTAATGTATCGGGCAGCCCTCTCCTCATCATCACCACCAATCTCACCAATTATTACCACCGCATCGGTCCTCTCATCATCCTTCAGAGCCTTCAACACATCTACAAAGCTAGTCCCAATCACGTAGTCACCACCTACACCCACTACTATCCTCTGGCCCAGCCCCCTATCCAGGAGCTGCTTAGAAATCTCATATGTAAGTGTGCCGCTACGCGAGACTATCGCTACACGGCCCTCGGAGAAGTACTGGTTAGGCATGATACCTATCTTTGTATAGCCAGGGATGATGACACCCGGCGTATTAGGCCCTATGATCCTCACCCCCCTTCTACTGGCCATGGAGACCATTCTAAGAGTGTCCAGCGCCGGGATACCCTCCGTAATAACGACGACCGGGCTCAGGCCATTTAGGATCGCCTCGGCAGCAGCGTCGAGGGCGAAGGGGGCCGGTACGAAGATTATAGATGCTGTTGGGTCAGCCTCCCTTACAGCCTCCTCCACAGTGTCGTATACAGGGACGCCATGCACCTCCTGGCCACCCTTTCCAGGGGTGACACCAGCCACCACCTTCGTGCCGTATCTAAGCATCTGCTCAGTATGGAATCTACCCTGCCTCCCAGTGATCCCCTGGACCAGGAGCCTGACCTCCCTATCTATTATGCCGGGCAGGATCACGCCTTCACCACCTCCTTAGCAGCCTCATCCATATCCTTATAGACGCGGAAGCCCCGGGACTCTAGGATCTCCCTACCCACATCCTCCAACGTCCCTACAAGCCTTATGACGAACATCTCCGGGGGTATACCAACCCTATCCACAGCCTCCACAATACCCTTGGCCACCTCGTCACACCTCGTTATACCAGCGAATATATTGATGAAAATCTTCTTGGGGGATACCTCCTTATACACAACCTCCAGAGCCTTCGCAATCCTGTCTGCGGAGGCCCCCCCACCAACGTCTAGGAAGCAGGCTGGCTCACCCCCATAATACTTCACCAGATCCAGTGTAGCCATGACTAGTCCGGCACCATTACCTATAACGGCTATATCACCCTTCAACGGTACATATGCGAAGCCTGTCTCACGGGCTATCCTCTCACCCTCGGTCATCGACCTGTTATACTCGTAGAAGCTCGTAACATCCCTCCTAAAACCAGCGTTATCATCGACGATAACCTTAGCGTCGAGGGCCATGAAGCCATCACCCAGGAAGACGAGTGGGTTTATCTCTACCAGTAGGAGATCCTCACCCAGGACTGCTTCGAAGAGGGGCTTAACCAGTCCGGCAACCTTGGATACAAGGTCCCTCTCTACGGAGCCGAAGAACGTCTTAGCCACAGCCCTATAGACATTATCCATCGGGACCTCGTCAGGGGATAGGGAGATCCTGAGTATATGCCTCCCCATACGGGCCAGCTCCTCAACATCGACACCGCCATACCTAGATGCTAGGAGGAGGAGGGACTTATCCGACTTGGAGGCCATGATGCTTATGTAGTACTCCTCCTCGTGGGGGACGAACTCCTCGATCAATAGGCGCTCAGGCCTAGCCCCCCTCACCTCAAGCTGGAAGAGCTTCTCAGCAACCTCTCGGAGCTCCTCTGTATTATCCGCCTTCTTCACAGCCCCAGCCTTCCCACGCCCCCCGAAGAGGAACTGTGCCTTCACAATAACGGGATACTCCTCCACCAGGCTATCCAGCCTATCAAGATCATCCCTAGTAACCACTATACCCCTAGGGGTTCGAACCCCATACCTCCTCAGTATCTCCTTCCCCTCATGCTCCAACAGGAACATCATATACACCCCACAGACCCGTTCACAGGGGCCACGTTGAATTAACAGATACTCGTTACCGGCTATATAAGGGGGGACCAAAACCAATATAACCAATACCCAACAATAGGATTGGTATGACACAGCCAGAGAAGATAAGGACTGTCGACATCCCCAAGTATGAGGGTAGAGAGGTCAAGCTCTATGGATGGGTGGAGGACAAGCGTATCCTCGGAAACATAATGTTCATAACCCTTAGGGATGGATGGGGTAGGGTACAGCTCACGATAAAGAAGGATGGGAACCCAAGCATCTATAACAGGGCCCTAGCCACCCAGAGGCAGAGCGTAATAAGCGTCGTCGGGAGGGTAAACAGGTATAAAGACACCTATGAGGTGATACCCTCAAAATACTTCCTCGTCTCCCAAGCCAACCACCCCCTACCCATAGACCCGACCGGCAGAACACCAGCCAACCTACCGACACTGATAGAGTATAGGCCGCTGAGCCTCAGGATAGAGAGGATAAACGCCATCTTCAGGATAAGGGCCAAGGTAAAGAAGCTTATACGTGACTACTTCTACAGCATAGGGGCGGTGGAGATAGACACACCTAAGATAATTGCTACCGCCTCCGAGGGAGGGGCGGAGCTATTCAAGGTGGACTATTTCGGTAGGCCTGCATACCTAGCCCAGAGCCCACAGCTATACAAGGAGCAGGCGGTTATGGGGCTGACCTACGTCTTCGAGATAGCCCAGTTCTACCGTGCAGAGAAGAGCCATACCAGGAAACACCTGACAGAGTTCACCTCAGTAGACTTTGAGGGAGCCTATATAGACTATAACGAGGCGATGGATATCCTCGAAGGCCTTATTAGACACGTCCTAGAGGGTATTAGGGAGGAGAAGGAGCTGTTCAGGGTCATAGGTAGGGAGCCACCCGCACCACCAGAGAAGATTGAGAGGGTGAAGTACGACACCCTACTCGAGCTCGTAAGGAGTAGGGGGAAGGAGCTGAAGTGGGGTGAGGACTTCGACAGCGAGGCCCTAAACATAATAGCGGAGAAGTATAGGGGCTTCTACTTCATAGTTGACTGGCCATGGGACACCAAGCCATTCTACATCTATAGGGTCGGCGACTACACCCAGTCCTTTGACCTCATGCACGGTAACCTGGAGCTGGCGTCGGGCGGGACCAGGGAGCATAGATATACCGAGCTCAGGAAGAACATTGTGGATAAGGGTCTAAACATAGAGAGCTTTGAGTACCACATAAGGTACTACCAATATGGGATGCCTCCACACGCAGGCTTCGGGCTGGGGCTAGACAGACTGGTTCAGCTGATAACAGGGGCGGAGAACATCAGGGAGGTAGTCCTATACCCTAGGGACCCAGAGACAGTTACCCCCTAACCCTATATACTCTTGAACCTACTCGTCCACTGCTCATAAGCGTTGAGTAGTGTCCTAGATATACTTGGCTTAACCCTCTTCAAGGCATGCTTAAGATCATCCATCGTCAGGGGCCTCGGCTTAGCGTTGGGATCTGAAGCCCGTCCACTCTCGAAGAGCTCGGAGACAACCTCGATGACAGCTGTCTGGACAACATCCCTAATATCGCTCGGGGTATAGTCACGGGTATAGTCGGCGAGGAAGTCTAAATCTATATCATCAGAGTGGGAGACCTTGGAGAGGAAGTATTGGAAGAGCTGCTTCCTAGTCCTCTTATCAGGAGGCGGTATATAGATCCTCTTCTGGAAACGCCTAATAAAACCCATGTCCAGATCCCAGGGTCTATTGGTACTCGCCACTATGAATAGGGGGAGGTTAGACATCTCCTTTGTCTTGAGGCCATCCATCTCACTGAGAAATTGGTTCCTAACCCTGAGCTCACCACCCACCTCGCTATTCCTGACACTCAGTATCGAATCCACCTCATCAATATAGAGGATGACCGGCCTCTCACGCGCCCTCTCCCTGAGATAGTTGAATATCTTTGCCACCCTCTTCTCACTCTCACCCAGCCATTTAGACATGATCATCGTTGCGTCGACAGGGTAGAACTCGGCCTCGATCTCGTTGGAGAGTGCAGCCGCGATACTCGTCTTACCACATCCAGGCGGGCCGTATAGTAGTATGGCCCTGGGGAAGCCTAGGGGGAAGAGGTCGGGCCTCTTCACAGGGTATACAATGGACTGGCGTATAGTCTTCTTAGCCTCCTCAAGCCCAATAATCTCGTCCCACGTAATGCTGGACTTGAAGGGGACTAGTACATCCTCCTTCCCATGCTCCTGGCCAGATGGCCCGCCCTCCCTAACACCTAGGCTTGAGACATTCCTAACGGAGCCTGAGGAGACCCCCCTTAGATAGTTAACCCTATCCCGATACTGGCGGAGGGCCTTCCTATACATCCTACGTATCTCGGGAGACTCCTCGATATTGATAAGCTCCGTGAGGAGATCGATAGCCTTGTTATAGTAGCTGATGGCTAGGGATGTGACTCCCCTCTTGTCGGCCTGGACCGCCATATTGGCGTACTGAGCCGCCTGATCCCTCATCAACCGTATCTCTTCAGGGTCTCTCAGGCTCCTCATGCCACACCACACTACCCAAACCTAATCAACCCTATCTCACTCAGGGAGTACAGTGCGTCTAGGACTTTCATAGGCGTGGTCCTATAGGCCCTGGCAAACCTGAAGAGGTTGAGTGAGACCTCCCCACCCCTATAGTTCTTCAGGAGGTAGTTGAGGACGGCCCTCTCAAGCCTCTCCAGCCTATGGATAGAGACCCTATAGAGCTCCTCCCTGTTCAGGGAGACCCTGACAATACCCACAACCTCCTCATCCCTAGGCTTCACCATAACCTCTGCCACGCCGCCATCCGTGGCTATGGCCTCGTAGAGCCTATTAACGAGCTTTGGAATCGCTTCTGGACTCACCTCTATATCCCTGGGGATCTTGGGGAACTTCTTAGCTAGCTCCTTCACGACATCCTTCTCGATGTTGCGTAGGATCTCCTTCGCATCCTCCACAGGGGCTACATACATATTCGTCACGGGTACAGAGGCATCGACCACTAGCTCAGAGTATCCGGTATATAGATTCCTAGCCAGCTCCTCAAAGCCAGACACGGCTGGGCCAGCCACCTTAATCACGTCGCTGACAGCCTTCAGGGTGTCTCCCATGCCGTCGAAGCCGGAGGCCAGCTTCTTCACAGTGTCGATCCTAGCCATCACCCCGTCTAGGCGTAGGATCATGTGCCAGAGGATCTCCCTCACAACATAGAGGGCCTTATACTCCCTAGCATAGATAGCAGCCATCTCCAGGTCTCCACGCTCCTTATATAGATCCATGTACTCCTGCAGCTTCTCCAGCCTATTATTCACCTTGGCCAGCTCCATGGATAGGCGTCCCCTGTAGACGTACAGCTGCCTACTCATCTGGTCATAAACCTGGATAATCTCCCCAAACCTAAACCTCCTCAACTTCATAACCCTCCACCTCCTTCAACCTCTCCTCAATCGAGTTCATAATCTCGAGTATCTGGTTCTGGGAGGTTGAGATGTCTGAGATGATGTTCTCAACCTCCTCAAGCTCATTGCTTAGGCGGAGGATCTCCTCAGAGACCTCCGCATAGCAAGCCTTATAGATGTTTGGATCCACCCGCCCAGACTCCTGGGCGAGCTGGAGGGTGAAGAGCCCCTCCTTATACTCGGCTATCAACTCGTTAAGCCTACGCCTCCTATTCTCGAGGCTCCTCAGGACCCGGTTAACCTCCTTCAGGAGAGACTCGAACCGGGCCCTGAACATGTGGTAATACTTCTCCACATACCCCCAGCGGGAGTCTATGGAGAAGATGTTGTTTAGAGTCTTCATCTGGAGATATATGTATTCAAGCTCGTCCAAGACCTCCCTCGCCCTCTTTATGGGCGGGGGGACGATCATAACGACCTTCCCATCCAGGATGAGGGACGAGGGTGTCTTATACATTATGAAGCCGTCGTTAGAGATGAAGACCTTGTCCAACTCACCATCCGAGGTGACCTTATAGGAGACTACACGCCCCCTGAAACGTCCATACCTCTCAACCACGTTCCTACCTATCAAGTGGTAAAAAGATGAGGGGTGGGGTCTAGAAGCGGAAGCCGCCATACTCACCACTCTCGCCGTAGCCCTCCTCAGACTCGGCAACAGCCTCAGGTATACCTGGCAGCTCCCGCCTCATCTCCTCCTTAGCCTTCTTCTCAGCCTCGTGGATAATCTTGAGAGCCTCGTCACTAGCTGTCGCTATGGATGTGGTTGTGTCGCTGCTCTGGCTGGCCTCCCATATCAGGTTCTCAAAGACATCGTTGATCTGGGCGAAGCCCTCGTCGACAGTGGGTATGATGACGGAGATCATGCTCCTAACATTCTTAAGCACCTGCATAGCGGGGAGTACCTCGGCAGCTGCGTCGCTTATGTTCTGTACAGTCTGTAGCCTCACAACCACGCTCTGTAGGGCATACTTAGCCTGCTTAAGAGTCCTAATCGCCTTCCTAATCTCGACCAGCTCATTAGCGTATAGGGTGGCCATGGTCTTGTCGTGATCCTTGATGGCCTGGACGACCTTGGCGAAGTAGATCTGGTCCTTCTGCTTCAGATTCCTTATAGAGGCGTCGAGCTTATTGATCTGCTTGTTGAGAAGCTTGATGGCGCTGTCGATCTTCGGCCTGATGTTCCGCTGCGGCTTCAGTCCACGCTTCATACTGTCGGCGAATCCCTCCTTCTTCCCAGTCCAGAGATCCCTAAAGTCGACCATCCCGGACACCTCGGCGATAATAGATTCTACTAGATGGGGGTGTAGCCGATTTATTAAGGCCATGTGCCTATTTCATCAGTGTCCCGTTACACAAGCATCTTAGTCACACACCCTTGAAATATCCTTAGAGGGGGGAGGAGGCTTGGAAGAAGCTGGAGACGCCACATCAAAAGAGGAGATTATCGCCCGTCTACAGGAGCTACAGCTATCCAAGAATGAGGCTAAGGTATACCTAGCACTCGTATCGCTAGGAGAGGCGAAGGCCAGCGACGTAGCACGCGAATCAGGAGTAGCGCGGGAGAAGACATACCGAATACTAAAATCACTGGTGGATAAGGGATTTGCCAAGATGATACAGGGGAACCCCAGGAAGTGGAGGGCGGAGGACCCACTAAAACTCTTCTACAAGAGGATAGAGGAGAGTAAGAACCGGATACAGAGGCAAGAGCTAGCCATACAGGAGCTCCACAAGAGATATACAGAGGCCTCCCTCAAACGGGAGAAGAAGGAGATAAGCCTATGGGAGGTGAGTAACGAGGATAGGAAGGAGCTGCTCCGAGAAATAATCTCCAACAGTAAGAGGGAGCTCATCCTCCTAGTATCGCCACACCACATAGACCTCTTCAGTAGTGGGGAGATGAAGGATATTATCAAAAAGGTCAGTAAGAAGGATGTGAAGATACAGCTTGTAAGCTGGATGATAGAGGGAGGCCTATTCCAACACGCAAAGCTAGACTACTACACAGACCTCTCCATAACGGACTCAGACCCCATAACAAAGACATACGTAGTCTCAGACCAGAGGGAGGGGATAATCCTAAACGAGGAAAGGGCGTTACACTTCACAAACCAGAGGGTTGCCGAGACGATAGAGACATTGATAAAGAATTTCAGGACATATTCCTCACCACTGAAACACTACATAGACCTCTACGACGCTACGAACAAGATACCCTTGGAAGCCCCACTCACACCCCTCAGAAAACTAGCGACACTCAATAGGATGTTAGAGACCATGACTGAGACAGCCCTGGACGAGTATAGGGATGGCGACAAGCTGGTATACGACTCGACAACAAAGGTTCTCAAACAGATCTTTGCAGACTATGACAGGCTCACCCTCATGGAGAAACTAAAGCTCTATAAGGCCTTACTGGAGAGCCTCCTCCCAAACATAACACTAGACATAACACCCGATACCTACGGAGGAATGATACATATACAGTTGACGATAAGGGAGGAAGGGGATGCTAGAAGGGGGCTGGACAAAACCATTAAGAGGCTGAGCAACTACCCACATCCATACCTAGTATGCATAGACCACGAGCTGAGGATGAATGGTTATAAAACAGCCTTGAGACTAGTAACCAGGGATAATGTGGAGGGGGTGATAAAGGTCTCGAGATACTATAGGAGGACCTAGAACTCAGACCTACTAGCCCATACATAGGCTAGCAATACAGCTACGAGGCTCCCGACAAACCCTGAGAGCAGGGCACCGATGATATGCTGATACTTACTGAAGATCTCAGCCAGCTGTGGCAACACCTCTATAATGTAGGGAATTGCCAGCGCAGCAAACAGGTATATCGCGACTCCAATGATGAAACCTATCAATGCAACTATCGTGTATGCCGTCCTCGGAGTCATATAAACATGAATCCCAACAGGAGGATAATAAAGGGGGTGTGCCTAGGCACCATACCTAATGAGACAGGAGGGGTTATCTAGGAAGATGGTTTTCCAATACTAGGATTTTATAAAAAGAAAAAGGGTGAGTGGGATATCTAAGACTTAAAGACCTTGAAGGCTGTAAGGGCTGAGACTGCCAGTGCTATGATGATCAGCACCATCGTTATCATTGCCATGCTGTTGAGGTCACCGAAGGCCTGGTCAACCTTGTCACTTAGGTTAGCCTCCACATCACCGAGCTTGTTATTGACGTCGTCGACTTTGCTGCTTACATCAGCCACGTCGCCAGCTAGGCTGTCAACAGCGCCTGATAGATCGTCAATATCACCAGCTATGCCGTCGACAGCTCCGCTTAGGTCGTCTAGTGCACCCTGTACATCAGCCACGGCATCTGCGAGTGCTGCCACGTCACCAGCCAGTGCTGTTAGCTGGTCAGAGACACCACCGACAGCGTCGGATATCTCGCCAAGCATACCCTGTATATCTGTTAGGCTGTCCTGTATGTCACCCACTGCATTGGCTATATCGCCTACCTGACCTACTAGGTCGTCAAGAGTGTCCTGTATGTCTGAGAGTGCTGATACCGTGTCCTGTAGGCTGGCCACTGCGTCCTGTAAGTCAGCCACTGCGTTGTTCAGGTTGGTGATTGTGTCTGATAGGCCGCCCAGCTGATCCATAATGTCGTTGAGTGCTGGCAACACGTCGTTGTTCAGCACATCTAGCACGTCGTTGACAGACGCAGCGAGTGTGGCCATGTCATCGGAGATACCGCTCAGTGCTGCGAATAGGTCGTCGAAGCCCTCAGTAATATTCTCATCCCTGAATACCCACACCTCGAACTGGTCGCTAGCATCGTCTGTGGATATCACGTATACTGTCACCCAACCAGGCACGCTTGGGTCATACCAGAAGCCCGGTGAGTGGTTGTAATATGCAGTGGCGAATACATTGTATAGCCCTGGTGCCCAGTCATCACCAATCTCAGTACCAAAGACAATCTCACCATATAGCGATGGTACTACGAAGCCGTCGCTATTCGTAACTCCGAAACCTGTTGCCATTGGCTGGCCATTAACATCTCTCTCAACATCATATGCAACTAGAGCACCAGGTACGCCACTTCCAGGTGCTGGCCAATTAATGTCAGCTACATGCCCGAAGAACGTTGCTGTCTCACCGGTTGAGTACATCTCGTCGTATACGTAGAAGTGTAGGAATATTCTGGCCTTGATAATAAATGTGGACTCCTCAAACGGTGGTGGCACTGGTATGTTGAAGTTGTTATCCACCTGGAAGGCTGGTGTAGTTGATACGTTCATCCATGACGCTGTTACGTTGTAAACACCAATCACCTGTCCGAGGTCGTCCGTTCCACTAACCGTAAAGTTCCACCATGCATATGTTGGTGTCGTAGCCACTGGATTGTCCATGTTTATGGAGAACACGGGGACAGTACCGACGGCTGGTGGTGCACCTACCTGGAGAGATATAGTTGCGTTGACATCATACTGGCTCCAGTCCAGTGGAGATCCATCCATCTTGGTACCGAACGTCATTATACTGACCTGGAAGGACTCGTCCTGGTAGAACTCCTCCCATGCACCAGGCCCTAGACGCCAGAGACTATATGGGTTATTGTTGATGAAGACCGCTAGGAAGTATGTCACGTTGAACTGCCATCTCTGGTGTGCTGGCGATAACAAGAATGCCGATAACCCACTGTCATATGCGTAGTCCCAGCCACCACAGTCCTTCATCAGGATGTGGATTGAGTACCTACCCGTACCAATATCTAACACATCGAATAAGAATGTGAACGGCCCTGTTGGTGGACCAAACGTACCCTCTTCAGTAATCACCGTAACCCAGTTGGTGCCGTCCCACCTCTGTATAGTAACATTCCACATCTCGAAGGTTGGGTCTGGACCCCATGCAGGATCCCATGTCCATGTCAGGTTGAAGAACGGTGTTCTGTAGAAGCCATGTACAGGTGATGGAGCCCATGCTGGGAATGAATATGGTGGCTCACCAACATGTAGACCTGTGGATGGAATTGGGTTGCTATTTAGAGTCACCTGTATTGGGTTCTTTTCTATGTCCAGTGTCTGGTTCCATACATAAAGCTCGAAGTTATACCAGTCCCTAGAACCAGCGCTTATCGGGGCTGATACTGTGTCGTTATAGTCGTTCCCATCACCTGGTGCGTTGATAAAGTCGGACAAAGCCCAGTCCCTGTGGTAATCCAGAGTAGCGTCGTATACACCCACTATGAAGGTTAGATCTGCGTATATTAGCTGGCCGAATGTTGCTCCAAAGCTAGCTGGACCAGCGCCAGCGATCCTAAACGCGTTGGCTAGGTTTACGTTTGACTCGAATATACCTGAACCCTGATACAACATCCTATCTAGATAGAGGTAGTCAACAGTACCCCAGGTTGTGGTATAAGCCCTTATGTAGATCACCAGCATTGCCCAGATATATCCGAGCTCACCGTCAGTAGACTCGTTAATCGGTGAGAATGGATCACCACTCACCACGAAGCCGTTTGCTCCATATATATCATTTCCTAGTGCTAGTGGGCTATTAGGCTCGAAGTCGAATGGTCCTCCTGGCCAAGTGGTAGCATCGAATCCGTTCTTCAATGATGCGTTGATAGACCAGTTCACTATTGCTCCTGACTCGCTAGTCCACCTATTCTTATCAAGGAAGCTGCTCAGTGTCAAAGGTGTAGGAAGGTTCCACAATATCTCCGTACCATTCTGGGCCTCCCCACCATAGAATGCCTCGTTTATACCCTCTAGACCCGGTACATTATCCGTTATCGAAACATTGAATCTAAATGTAGGAGTTGCTATACAGACGGCGCTTAGTAGGTTCTGTGTAGCTACTGTTGGCTGTACCATCGGGGCGCTATTATCCACAATGTGGTCTACCTGCATAATTACAGTGTCACCAGAGTCCCAAGTAGCTGTGACGGTCCAAGTCTCGACTGTACCTGCCAAGGCTGCTCCAGGATCATTGTAGCCAGCTACCTGGATAGAGATCACCAATGCGTCGAAGTTGTTCGAAGCCCCTGGTACAGTATCGTTATCTAGTGGTGCTCCACCAGGATTTAGTTCTACATCGAAACCATATACCGCACTGCCAAAAGTGACTGGCGTGATCTTCCAGTCCCCGGTACCTCCACCGGATACTCTACTCCAAGTATTAGTGTCATTGTCAAAGCCGTAGACCTCGGCACCGGATAGCTGATATGGCAGATCGGAGGGCTGTCTTATCTGTATAAAGTCAATAACATCTGTGTCAACTGTTCCTCCAGTAGGCTTCGTCTCCATTATCCACAGATTGATCTGTGAGTCAGGATCAGATGGTAGAAGGGGCACTGGGTCAGCGGCAGGGTAAAACCACGCCTTCACCTTGTCAGGAGCTGGATTGGATGCTGCTGAGACATTGACAGCGCTGTAGAACGGTGCTCCGAGCAGGAGTATGGCTGTGAAGACAGCCAGTATTATCAGCCTATTCATTGGGCATGATCACCCCTTCAAGATAGTTGTACTCGTTAAATCCAATGGATGGATATTTAAGGGTTAGGTACAATTTGTATTGCCCTTCTGTGTCACTTGGCCGTCACACCGTGATGGGTGTTTTATATAGGTGGTGCTGGATACACATGATTTTTGAAATGAATATTGAGGTGGCTATGGAGAGGGATAATCCATTCATCGATAGGCGTGAGATACTCCTCCGGATAGAGCATAAGGGCGGGGCTACGCCTGGGAGGAGGGATATCGCCAAGTTTCTAGTCGAGAGGCTTGGCCTCGAGCCGGATAAGACGTTTATAGCCTGGATAAAGACCTATACAGGGACGAATAGGTCGGAGGCCCTGATTTATTACTATCCAGATGGGATTGATTGGTCTACGATAGAGCCTACCAAGAGGGGGAAGGTGATCAGCCTTGGCGAAGAAGAATCCCAAGCCTAGGAGGAAGAGGCCCAGCCCCAAGGTCTGGAGCTTCTACACAGTCAGCGACGGAACATTGAAGAGGCTGCGTCGCTTCTGCCCCCGCTGCGGGAGAGGGGTGTTCATGGCTGAGCATCCCGACAGGTACAGCTGTGGAAAGTGTGGCTATACCGAGTTCAAGTCCTAGTCACTAGGCTATGTATAACCCTCCTAAGCTTTAGGAAGACCGTTACCGGGACGAGGGGTAGGAAGGCCAGAACTATCCTGGGGTTGAGGATATTCTTCACATTCCCGATACACTCTCCACACTCCTCTAGATACCCCCTCAGGATCGACCCCATTATCCGCTCCTCCTCACCCCTACGCCTACCCAGTATAAAGCTGTAGAGGATCGCCTCCCCCAGATCCCACTCCACCCTATCATCGGTGGCGAACTGCTCCAGATCGATGATGTAGAGGTCATCACCACTCACTATCATGTTCTGGGGCTTCGTATCCCCAAGCGAGACCCCCAGCTTGGAATGTATCCTAGCCAGGAGACGCCCAAGCTCAGAGAAGAACCTGTAGTCACCACTCCTGTCCAGCCTCTCACCCTCGATAAACTCCTCCACCAACATCTTCTCCGACCATAGGACGGCGTATACCCGGGGAACCCTTATGCCGAGCCTCCTAAGAATGTTTAGACCGTGGAACTCCCTGAACATCCGTGCACCGGGCTCGATCTCAAAGGACTTATAGCCGAGTAGCCATGTATAGATCCAGATCCACTTCAGTAGTGTGCTGTATAGGGGGAACCTCTTGACAACCACCTTGAAACGTTCAGGGCCACGGGCAACCTCCACAATGTCAAGGCTGCTCAGGAGGCCCCCCTGCTCCTGCCTCACAACCTCAGCGTCAGAGCCATATAGAACCTTGACGAGGGTATCCAGGTCTATGTCCTCCACCGTGAAGAAGCATCCCCTGAGACGGAGGAGTATGTCGGGATTCTCCAGCTCCCTAGGTATACGCATACTCTCACCGCCCCGCCTAATCTTACTCCTAACCTCCTCAAGGAATACGTCGACACCTACAGATGCGGAGCGGCCGTGGGTATAGTACATCGAGACGCCACGGAGGCCGAGCCTAACAACGTCTAGGAAGTTGGATGGTATCCTATCATAATCCACATCATAGACTAGCCCTGAGCCGTATCTAAAGAAGCCCATATCAGCAAGCTCTAGACAGGCCGCCTCAAACCCCCTGAGACTAGCCTCAGTATTCTCACTCCCCCTAGGCCCATAGAACATCTTGTAGTAGCTATACCTGACAGGTGGATAGGCCATTATCCTCTTCCAGAGCCTAGCCAGTAGGAAGTATTTAACCGGTATCTCCATATAGGCTAGGAAGCCTCCATAACGCATCTTAAGGAGGCTAAGCTCCTCCAGTATCGCCCTCCTCTTGAGCAGAACCTCCATCCTATGTATATAGTCTGGGTTATGTATAGGCCTATAGACCCCATAGAGCCTGCCAGCCACGAACTCCCCATGCTTAGCCAGGAAGACATCCTCCTCAAAGAACTGCTTATCAACAACCAGGATAGAGGTGTTAAGCCCCCTAACATCTCTATAGATGTATCTAATCCCATCCCTATACCCATCTACAATGTAGATGTAGTCGTAGTCACTCGTCTCAGTGGCGTAGCCAGCAACCCTACTCCCATACTGAATAACCGCGTAGGGCTGATGACCAACTATCGACTCCAGCTCCTCTAGGGTAGGGTCACCCGACATATTCATCTATATACTCCCTAACCCTTGCCAGTACCGTCTCGGGGAAATAGATGGAGGCCCAGTCCTCCATACTTAGGTTCACCCTCATATCCCTAGGCCCCAGCTTCTTGGTAGGCTTACCCTTCTCTATCCAGTTCCTCCTGATCGAGTAGGCTATCCTCGACCTATTAACTATCTTGTCATAGTCATTCATCAGCCTGATATACTTCGGTGATGAGAAGACCATCTCAGGCCTGACCTGGTACACCTCGTCAATAAAGACCTTGCCAGAGAGGCTCGAGGTGTATATGTCGAGAGTGACTAGATGCTCCTCCCTCAGATACTTTATGGCTAGGTAGATGTAGTGGAGGAGCTCATGGACAAATATGGCCCTAAGGACCTGGGCCTTACCATAGAGGAGTAGAGGTAGATAGGTCTCGATGACCGGCTGGAGCCTATCCCCCCAGATCTTATAGGTCACATTGGCGTATAGGATGGCGAGGGCCTCCTCCCTATGCTCAACAACACGGGCCTCAGGTAGTACGATAACAGGTGGGTAGTAGTTGAGGCCGGAGTCACGGGCTATCTCATCAAGTATCTTAGCCAGCTCAAAGACCTTCTCAAAACCCTTGGAGACCATAGCCTTAGTCAAGACCCGATTTATACCTGCATGTAGGACCGAGTCATAGCTGATAACCACCCTACTACCCAGAGCCTCAAACACCCTCCTCACCCAAGACGACTCTACGGAGCTCCTCCTTGAGGGGGGCCGAGACAACCACGTCGACGACCCCCTCCAAGGGCTGACCGTATAAAACATGTCCCGACTCAGGCATAAATAGGATGACTGGAACCCCCACCAAGTCCTCCTCCCCACTAATCCTTATCAAGACAGGCCTCTCCGGCCATACATCACCCAGGAGGTCGAGTATGGCGGTGTTCACCCGTCCACGTAGATTCTCAGCCAGTACAACGAGCCTGAACATCCTGTGATCCACGAGGTTGACCGGGCTCCTCCTCTCGAGACAGTCCACCACTGCTATATCGGGTACGACCCCCCAATCCAGGAGGGTATGGGTGACACGGTCACCCACACTAGCGACTGGGGTGCCATCCCTAGCCAATCCGGTTATTACCTCCCTCAGACCCTCCAGCTCCTCCGGCCTATACAACCTCCCCAGAGGCCTCGATAGATACTCCCTTGCCCTGGGCGGGGGGGATACATATCTAGCCCCCCTAAATAATCTTAATCGCATAGTAGCCCACTTTATCCACTCCCAGTACCTCCATAACCGCCGACTCCTCAGAGAGGATCATGACGAAGCCGTCCCAGTGGATCGTGAATATGTTTCCTCCACAGTTCCAGCACTGCTGGGCATCATGGCTATTGAGAGCCTTACACTTCCTACACGCCTTGAACCTCTTTCTCTCCCGCCTCATCCACACCACCCTTAGGCTTCTCACCCAACTCCTCATATATCCATTCAAGCTTACCCAGATACCTATCCTTCAGGTTAAGAGCAATCTTCATCAACATATTCTTCCTCGGGATAGCAACGTCAGCCACCCTACCCCTAACCACATCACCCACTCTAAGGGTCTTCCTAGTCTTCTCACCTATCACGACCTTCTCAAACTTGTTTATAACAACCCTGTCATCACCCATTATCCATGACTTATGGACGAAGGCATCGACATTACCTATCCTGACAAATATTCCGAAGTCCTGTATCTCCACCACTACACCCTCTACTATCTCCCCCCTCCTAGGGAGGAAGGAGTATACATAGAACTCAGCCTTATGGTTCGAGGAGCCATCCTCAGAGACGACCTTGCCCAGGGGATCGACCTTAGGCTTACTAACCATGATCACGTATCCAAGCCTATCCACAGGCACCCCTACATACTTCTCCAGGAGCTGCCTCCAAGCAGCCTCCTGGAGATCCATCTTGAACATGCTTGGCTTAATATTTACAATGTCCTGGACCTTAGTCTTATAGAACATCCCCCGACCACCAAAATCAAATTATAGACTGTTGAACACCAAATATATATCTATTCAAGGTGGAGCCAGGAACCCCTTATAAACAGCGTCTTACAGCCCAGTCTACGGGCCTCCCTCCTAACCCGGGAATCCGTCGTCGCCACAACATACCCCCCATCACTGGCAAGCCTAAGAACGGCCTCATCAGCATTGGGTGCATCGACCTCCACTACTTCAAATATGTCTGGCATCCCCCTAACAACCTCTAGAGCCGCCCTGGCCAAGGGATTCCTACTCGATAGCCTGAGGAGCTCGTCATAGACCTGTCTAGGAAGATATATCTTTATAGGCCTGAACCTCTCCAGAAGGTCGGTGAGGAGCCTCCTCCTAATAGACTCGAGGAGGAAGCTCGTGTCACACACCACCTCGAGGGTTGACCTATACAACGGTGCCTACACCCACGAGGCGCCACTTATTATCATACCTAGCCGCTATAGCCGCCCTCCAACCCTCCCTAGCCACAACCGGCCTAGAGAGTCTCAGATGGATAGTATCACCCGATATACTGGTAACGACGCCCAGTGTAGTCGCGGGCCCCACATTCAGGCGTAGAGGCTCACCCCTGGATATAGGCCTAACCTCGACACTCTCCTCAGTACCAATCACGTATTGGAAGAGCTCCACCTCGAGCGACAGCTCATAGAGAACCTCTGGGAGTGTCCCGGGCTTACCAGCCACATTACCCACCATACCGTCAGACTTAGTCAAGCTGGGATCCAGGTCGGTCTGTACACCCACAAGACCACCTGGATGGGCCTCCTCTAGGGAGAGCCTCCCACTACTCAGGGACGTCACCTCTGCATAGAGAGGCTCATGCCTAATCCCCCCATCAGCCTTGTACAGATAGCCTGGGAGGATCTCTATCTCATCACCAACCCTTATCCTACCCTCTAGTATAGAGCCGCCCAACACCCCACCAACAACATCCTTATAGGGTGTCCCCGGCTTATTCACGTCGAAAGACCTTATGATGAACATCATGAGGGGCTTCGACGGATCCCTCTCCTTAGGAGGAATATATTTGTAGAGAGCCTCCACTAGATAGGTGAGGTTTACCCTATGGATGGCTGAGACAGGAATGATAGGCGCGTCGCTAAAAGACGTTGTGGAGAGGAACTCACGTATAGCCTCATAGTTTTTCAGGGCCTCCTCCTTCGAGACCAGGTCAATCTTGTTTTGGACAACGACTACGTTCCTAACACCAAGTATATCTAGGGCCACCGCATGCTCCTTCGTCTGGGGCCTAGGCACAGGCTCATTAGCAGCTATAACGAGCATAGCACCATCCATCACAGCAGCCCCAGAGAGCATATTAGCCATGAGGCTCTCATGCCCAGGACAGTCCACGAAGCTCACAACCCTTACCAGCTCACCCTCCAACCCATCATACCTAGGCCTAGACCAGTAGAGCTCCTCACCATCTCTCCTAAACCTATAGATAGGCATATCGGCATAGCCAATCTTGATCGTGATACCCCTCCTAAGCTCCTCACTATGCGTGGCTGTCCAACGGCCCGTCAAGGCCTGGATAATCGTAGTCTTACCATGGTCAACATGCCCGGCGGAGCCTATGTTAAGCTCCGGCTGCCTAGGGATCTCTACCTCCCTATACACCTCCTCGGTCGCCATCTCTACTCCTCCACAATCACCATGTTTATCTCATAGATATCGGGCGTGATGGTGTTGCCCCTCACGAGGATCCTACGCCTATAACCCTTCTTAGTCTTACCCTTAATCGTCCTGAGCCCGATGCCTGGCCCCGTCAAGATATACTTCTTCACACCGCCCTGGATATCAGGCCTCATAGGGAAGCCGGACCTGTCGGAGCCCCCTGTAATCTTCAGCTTAACACCCTCCATCCCGATGAGGCTCCCATCAATCACGTCGCCAATCTTCTTACCTATAAGGTTACTACTAACCGGGTCATCCACCTCGACAGACTTGGCAGTCCCATCCTTAGGGTTGGATATGACTAGCTTGAACTTGACCATCTATACCTACACCCCCGGGAATCAACTATCTATATGGAGCAGTATGTATTATAAGGCCTAGGCCCTAGCCACGTGCAAAGAGTGGGTTCCTACTCCTAATAATCTCCAAGAACTCCTCCAGAGCCTCCCTATAGTCGCTTGGAAGATCGGCCAGGAACTCCTTCATAAGTGTCTTCGCATCCTCCTCAGGTACATAGACATATAGGTAGTCACCCTCCTCGAAGTCATCCCCCACCTCGGCCTCCCTAATGCTTATAGCCACCTCCATCCCACGAGTCGCCCTATCAATCGCCTTCCCACGATCCTGTATCTGGTGGATAGTCCCCACCACCTCTCCATCACCCCTTATAAGCCTATACCTAGGCCTGATCTCACCCGCCTCCACACGCACACCAACTATGGCCGGCTTACTCCTCCTGAATACATACCCCTCGAGCACCAGTATCTTACCAGGCTTGACGAGGCTCTGGAATAGGCGCTCCCTCTTCCTCCTGATATAGTCCTCCACCCATGCCAAGTAGTCGTCGATGAGCCTATAGAGTATCTCACCCCGGAAGATCGGTATCTTCTTACTCCTAGCAAGCTCCTCCGCATCAGGCAATACATCGACGTTAAAGGCTAGTACAGCACCCCTGATAACATCCTTCTCCTTCACTATACTCGCCTCGATAACATCCTTCTTCGAGACATCCCCAACATCAGCCTTCCTGATCGGGATCCCCTTCCTATTCATCTGGGCTATCATGGCCTCCAAGGTGCCCAGGGTATCGGCCTTAGCCACGACACCAACCTTATCAGTATCGATCTTTATACTGGCCACCTCCTCCTCCAGCTCCTTGGCGAGGTCTGGGATCGAGACATCCATGCCGGGCCTGACGCTGTAGAAGGGAGATCCAGCATATACCTCGTCCAGGTCGGGGGCCACGATGATTATACCCGCGGCTGGATAGCTCGTCTCCACCTGCCTAAACCTCTTCCTCGGATCCCTGAGCTCGTCGAGGGGGGCGGGCATAAGTATGGACCTTATACGCCTCTCAACCACCCCATCCCTACCCACAGCTATGAAGGTGTCTCCAACCCTTACGGTGCCGTCGATATGTATAGCCTTAACCACCTTCCCGAGGCCATGCTCTGAGCTGACCTCTAGGATAGTACCCGAGCCCGGCTTGTTAATATCAACTTCAAGCCTATTAATGAGGAATTTCTGGACAAGGCCTATCAATATCGTGAGGAGCTCCTGTATACCCTCCCCAGTCTTCGCCGAGACGGGGACTATAGCCACGATCCTCCTAAAGTCCCTTACACGGTCGAAGCGATCTGCATCGAAGCGATAAGTGTTCAGAGCGGATATTATGTAGCCTATCCTCTCCTCCAGGTGGATAAGCGTCTCACTACTCTGCCTCTTCAAGGCCTCTATTATTGAGAGGGTGCCTGACGGCCTCCAGCCATGTATAAGGTCGACCTTGTTAGCGGCTACTAGGAAGGGTACCCTCCTCTGCATAAGTATCTGGATGCTCTCATGGGTCTGGGGCTGGAACCCCTTGGTAATATCCACCACTAGTATCGCTATATCAGAGGCGGAGCCGCCCCTACGCCTAAGGTTCGAGAAGACCTCGTGGCCAGGCGTATCTATAACAAGTATACCAGGTACGATGATCTCGAAGCCGAACTTCTCCAGGAGCGGCCCACAAATCTCCCTCAACGTCTCCGGCGGGAACATACTAGCCCCTATATGCTGGGTAATACCCCCAGCCTCCCTAAGCTGTACAGCGGTCCCCCTAATCTTATCCAATAAGCTCGTGTTATGAGCCACAACACCATTAACAACGAAGTTCTTATACCCAGGGCTCTCCACATCATACAGGACACGTGACCTATAGAGCCTTACAACCCTTCGAACCCTTACAGTACCTAGACCATCAGGCCCAGGCTCCCCCTCAGGGCTAACCACCTCATCTCCAGGTTTAAGCCTATGGGCTGGAGTATACCGATAAAGACCAGGCCTAAGTCTCACTAGGAACCTATGCTCGAAGGAGGACTCTACATGGCTGTCAGAGTCGAGGGAGACGTATACCCATTTATCCACCTCCTCCCTAACAACCTCCCCAACCCTGTTCCTCACATACCCCGGGATAGATATGTCGAGAGACTCTACATACCCACCATCGTAGTAGAGATCCTCCACCGTTATGTAACTATGTATATCCACATAGTGATCCCCACCCACACATTTACCACTATCCACGTGTCCAAGGACGGTTATTATAGGCTGCCTGATAACCTTCTCCCCAGACATCTCCATACACCTAGCAGAGTATGATCCCCGTCCCCTAGGAGAGGACCCGATAAAAGGGGTATGTAGAAAGAATATATTAGTCTCCCAGGATGGGCCTAGACCCCGAGCTCGGGGAATAGGATTCTAGCCTCACGGATAAAGCTCTCAGGCGAGTCAGAGGCATGCACCATATTCTCCGTGATATCCAGTGCGTAGTCACCCCTTATAGTTCCCGGCTCCGCCTCCACCGGATCCGTAGCCCCAATAAGCTTCCTCACCACCTTTACAGCAGACCTCCCCTCAAGTATCATGGCTACAATCATCCTACCCTCCAGGCTGGAGACGAGTTCCTCGAAGAAGTGTTTACCCCTATGAACCGAGTAGAACTCCTCAGCCAACTCCCTAGTCACAGTAATACTCTTCAAAGCCACGATTTTGAAGCCCTTCCTCTCAAACCTAGATATTATCTCCCCTACCAGGCCCCTCTCAACCGCTATGGGCTTGAGGAAGACCAGCGTCTTCTCACTCATCTCCTCCTAATACCTCCCTTGACATACTTGGCTGTCCATTTAAACTTCCTAGGATCACGCCCAAACTCCAGCATACTTATCCTACAACGCCTGCTGCAGAACCATAGTATAACTCCGTTGTTACGTACATACATGACTCCCCTGCCAGGTGGGATCTCCGCTCCACAGAAGCTACACGTATGGCTACTTGGCATGGGAGACACCTCCCACTACTTAAGCTTCCTAGCCTCCCTCTCAGTCTCCCTAAGCATTATGATCATGCCTTCCCTCACTGGACCGAGTACATTCCTGGTTATCACCCTACCCTTATCCTTCCCAGCCAGTATCTTCACCCTTACCTGGGTGACCTCCCCGGCCATCCCGGTTCGGCCCACGATCTGTATTACCTCGGCCGGGGTTATGTCCTCCCGCATCTTATACTTCTCCTCAGACATCACTCATCAGCCCTGGAAATAACCCTTCTTCTTCAGATAGTCTATAATCTCGTTGACCAGGTCAGCCCCCTCACCAGGGTCGATAATGGCTACAGAGGCCGCGGCCACGTCTAGGCCGGCCCTCTTACCCAGCTCTGCCTTGCTAGGGACGAATATGTATGGCACCTTCCTCTCCTTACAGAGCAGCGGTAGATGAGCAACAATCTCGGGCGGATCCACGTCTAGAGCTATGTATACCAGCTTGGCGAGACCCCTCTCAACCGCCTTGGTAGTCTCGTTCGTACCCCTCTTCAGACCCTTGACCTCCAACGCCTTCTCAAGGGCTTCATAGGCAGCGTCTAGATACTCCTTTGGAAGCTCGAACGTCTCGAATGGTAGCGTGGCCATCTGCCTCACCCCCACACCTTATTAACCTTATCCATAGCCCGCCTTAAAAACCAGTTTACTATGGATGGGTGAATATAACTGTTACACCACCCTCCTCCATAGACTCTATCTTAAAGTATCCCAGTCTCTCCAACTGGATCGTCGAGCCCACATCCTCGTCTAGGAGGTACCTCTCGGCATACCCCTCGACCATCCCTTCTGGATAGATGAACCGTGCTTGTATAGCCCCTCCCTCCGGGACCCAGTGTATGAAGGGTATCCCCAGACGCCTAGCCTCCTCTACAGAGGTGGATACCATCACGAGCCTAAAGCCATTGAGAACCCTGAAGTTACCCAGCCCTATAAGTCTAACCATGCCTCCTCCAAGCCTATCCCTGTCCTCCCTATCCAGATATAGTCTATGGACACCACGTCTAAAGACATATTTCCTAGACCCTCTCTCAGGATGGTCTGGATGCTTCCTTAGTGAGACGATAGCCTCATCCACGGTTATCTCGGCCTCGACCATTATCGGCTCTCTGACTCCATAGTACCTGTTGGATACAGGGTCTATCAACCGCCTATTCTCACTATACAGCATAGACATGTCGATAGTGGTTATGGATGATGAGAGGCCAGTCTTGAGAATCGTGTTGTAGAGGGCCTCAGGCCTAAAGCCCCTCCTCCTAAAGGCAGCTATAGTGGCTAGCCTAGGGTCATCAATACCTGTGTAGACACCCTCCTCAATACCCCTCAGTATCTTGGACTTGCTTAGTATCCCCTCGGGTATAGCCACCCTACCGTGATGGACATATATCGGGGGCTCCCAGCCCATCGCCTCAAAGACATATCTCTGCTTCTCCTCATTCACCCTATGCTCCGCACCCCTCAGGACATGTGTAATCCCCATATAGTGGTCATCGATGGCACAGGAGAAGTTGTATAGGGGCCAGACGAGATACCTACTACCCTTACGGGGATGTGGATATTTAGAAGTATCTATAATACGCATAGCCGCCCAGTCCCTGACAGACTGGTTAGGATGCTCAAGATCAGTCTTTATCCTAAGCACCGCCTCACCCTCCCCAAAGGCCCCGGTCAACATCTTCTCGAAGAGCTCTAGATTATCCTCGGGAGGCGTGCCCCTATGGGGACAGGGCCTAGACTCAGAGACATACCTCTTGAACTCATCCCGTCCACAGAGACACACATAGGCCTCCCCACTAGAGAGGAGGGCCTTAGCAACAGCGTAGTACAGCTCTAGACGGTCACTCTGATAGACATAGGCATCAGGCCTTATACCGAGCCACTCAATATCCTCCATAATCCCCCTGTAGAACTCCTCCCTAGGAGGCTTCGTCTTGGGATCCGTGTCCTCAAACCTAACGTAGAACCTTCCCCGATACATCTTGGCATACTCATAGGAGAGTATAAGGGGTCTCAGCGAGCCCAGGTGGAGGACAAAGTCGGGGTTGGGAGCGAACCTAGTGACGACTCCACCCTCTCTAGCACCCTCCAACGGGGGTAGCTTGGGTATAGAGGACTCCTTCCTCCCCTCCTCTTCCTCGGGAGGCGCTAGCTTCAAAACCTCCTCCATAGGCATGCTGTTGACCTTCTCTACGGCCTTCTCAACCTCCCTGATAACCTCCTTCACAATCGACCTATACTCTGGATGCTCCGCCATCACCTTACCCAGGACGGGCTTCGGAGAAGCCTTCCCAAACTTCACCCTATTCCTAGCGGCGTATCTCAGGATAAGGTCACGATCTATCTCCGGCATCCCTCCCCCCTACCTATCCCTATCGACGATATATCTAATCAGCTCTGAGAGGAACCTCTTGGCGGAGGAGTCGGGATACTTATCGAGGATCGATAGGGCCTCACCCGCATATTCATACATGGTCCGGCGGGCATACTCGATCCCACCCTTACTCCTGATCAGCTCCACGGCCTCGAGATAGTCACCAGCCTCCCTACCAAAATATCTATTGAATAGGTCGAGCTCATCCCTCCCCATCCTCTCAAGGGCATATAGTATTGGGAGGGTCCTCTTCCCATTCCTAATATCGTTCCCGACAGGCTTACCAGTCTTGCTGGGGTCGCCTATAAGGCCGAGGAGGTCATCAGCTATCTGGAAGGCTATACCTATCTTCCTCCCCACCTCCCTAAAGTCTCTGAGCCACTCCTCACGACCCCCAGCCACTATGGCTCCAGACACCATAGACGCCTCTATCAAGGCCCCCGTCTTGTAATACACCATCTCGAAGTAGTCATCCACACTCTTCACATACTTCTCAGGCATTATATCCATGGTCTGCCCTATACACACCTTCTCCGAGGCTTCTGAGAGCACCCTGACAAGCATCCTGGCAGTCTCACCCTCATAGTTCCTAGAGACCTCGCTGAAGACTAGGCTGAAGAGGTAGTCACCAGCAAGTATCGCTAGTGACTCACCAAAGAGTACGTGGGTCGTCTTGACACCTCTCCTATAGTCATCCCTATCCATGATATCGTCATGGATAAGGGTGAAGTTGTGTAGGAGCTCGACAGAGGCTGCGGCTGGCAAGCCATCCTCATACCCACCACTAAGCAGCTCGAGAGTGGAGAGGAGGAGGACAGGCCTTATCCGCTTACCACCAGATAGGATGAGGTGGAAGGATGAAGATCTTAGATCCTCTGGCAGGCCATCCCTAGTCGATATCCCTTCTATATACTTATCGACAGCAACCTTATACTCGGAATATTTCTGCTGGAACCACTCCCTACTCGAGGTCTCCACGGGCTACACACCTCTGTAGATACCACTCACGTAGGGGCCCGGTTATCACACGGGGGATACGCTTAAGAGTATCTACATCGTCACACCCGGTGAGGAGCATAGCCATCTTAACCTCAAGTATTAGGCTATCCATAAAGCCCTTGAGACTCTCATAACCATTATCCATATGTTTGAGGAAGGGGCTAGCCAGGCCAGCCATCGAGGCACCAAGTACCAGGGACTTCACGATATCTATACCATTCCTGATCCCACCAGACGCTATAACCGGGATATTCACAGCGGTAACCACCTCTAGGAGGGAGGCCGCTGTGGGTATACCCCAGTCCCAGAAGAGGCGGCCTATCCTAGCCATCTCAACATCCCCCCTCCTCTCATTCCTGATAGTCTCCACCGCCGACCAGCTAGTACCCCCACTACCAGATACGTTGATAGCGTCGACACCGAGGCTCTCCAGAACCATTGCCACCTCCCTAGCAATACCCGCCCCAGTCTCCTTAACAATCACCGGAACATCCAGAGACGAGGCCACCTCCTGAATAGCCTCCATAACATTGTTGAAGTCCCTCTCACCACCGGGCTGGATAAGCTCCTGGAGGGGGTTTAGATGTATGGCTAGTGCATCAGCCTCGATAGACGATATCAGCTGCTCAGCAACACCCTTAGGATCAGCACGTAGATCCTGGCCACCAATATTCCCAATTATGAAGACCTCACTCCCAACGTCCCTCATAACCCTATACGTCTTAAGGGTCTCAGGATCCTTTAGAATAGCCTTCTGACTCCCACATGAGACAGGGACGTTATACTCCAGGGCCAGCTCGGCGAGAAGCCTATTAATCTTCTCAGTCCCAGACGAGCCGCCAGTCATACTATCGATCAGTATCGGGTAGCTAAACCTCCTCCCAAACAGCTCGACAGACGTATCCACATCATCCAGCGAGGCCTCAGGCAGGCTTATATGAATGAGATGTACATATTCGAACCAAGTGGTCTTCCTATAGCTTGGATCCTCGTTAAGGACGATATCGATATGCTCCATCTTCCTATTGCCAAGATCTATATCGTCCTGAATAGGCATCTCCCAACAACCCACCTATATGGCTAGTAGAGGCTGTATGGATATATATTTGGCCTATAGGTCTTAAATCCAAACCCCTCAAGGATCCTCCTAGCCGTCTCAAGCTCCCTACCATCCCCAAATACATATATACATCCCCCGCCACCAGCCCCCGTAACCTTCGCCCCATATATACCCTCCTCAGCCAGCCTATTCACAGCCTCATCAGCCTTGTCAATATATACCCCTACATATCTGAGGAGGTAGTGGTTACCACGGATATAATCTACGAGATCACCTATCTCCCCATCCCTCAGAACATCCCAAGCCTCCATAACTAGATGGTCAACAATACCCACCAAGCCCTCCCTAATATTACTTGGGAGACCGCCTAGGTTCTGGGTGACCCTACTGACCAAGTCTCCCGTAGACCTCCGCACACCAGTATCAGCAACTATAAACCCATAACCCCCTAAATCCTCAGGTATAACTCTGTCGATAACGCCTCCACCCCTACTATAGAGGATTATACCACCCTCCACAACCGTGGCCAGATCTATACCCGAGGGATTACCATGCATCATCATCTCAAACTCTAAGGCATGTCTATATATCTCCTCCCTAGAAGGATCCCTCATATACAGCCATCGGTAGAGGAGGATATACATCAAAGCGGCTAATGAGGCCGAGGAACCCAGGCCAGCTGAGACTGGAAACTCAAACTCGATATACATGGATGGAGGCCTCTCAACACCTAGGGACTCGAGTAGATACCTATAATACTTAGCTATAGGGTCAGAAGCCACACCGTAATGAACAGTCTTAACCCCCACATCTGTAGCCAGGCTTAACAATCCCTG
>WAKB01000002.1 GCA_015523545.1 Candidatus Geothermarchaeota archaeon | reverse complement strand
TGGGAGGGTGGCTAGGGACTATGCATATTCGAGGCTGAGTGGTATAGGCTGCACCGAGACCTATGCATCGAAGCTGCTTGGAAAAGCTGATTGGGCTGATGAGGCCGGCGTATCTAGGGATGAGCTGGAGTCCTTCCTACTCCATAGCCGTGAGTATTGTGGCCTCTTATATTACCTCATAATGTCTGAACACATGGATAATCATCCCCCTGCCCGTTGATACATCATCAGACCGTCGACAAAAGTGGCTACCACCCTGGTCTCGAGGATATCCCTATCTGTGAGCCTCTCAACCTTCCTGTCGAGTAGGACTGCGTCGAACCTCTTACCCCTCTCCAGCGTACCTATCAACTCCTCATCATGCGAGAGCTTGGCCGCGTCCTCTGTATAGTATCTAAGAGCCTCCACCGTGCTTAGACCCTCTTCAGGCGTGAGTAGTCCGAGTGGGACGCCATCGTCACGTCCCCTCGTCACGGCCGCGTAGAGACCCACGACTGGATCGGGTATCTCGACTGGGCAGTCGCTCCCGAAGCCCATCAGGACACCCCTCCTGGCCAGTGTACCTAGTGGATAGGTATATCTGGCACGCTCCCCACCCAGCCTATCCACAACCCATGTGTCGGAGGTTATGAACTGGGGCTGTGTCGAGACTGCTATTCCCAGCTCCGCGATCCTCTCTATCAGGTCGGGCCTAAGGACAGATGCGTGCTCTATCCTATCCCTCCTATACCTAACCTCCCCACCGATCTCCTCCTCATATGCTTTTACAATGTTCTCAATAGCGGCGTCTCCAATACCGTGGATAGCTAGTTGAAAACCGTGTGTAAACGATGCCTTTACTACTCTGCGTAGCTCTTCAAAGGGGACTATCAACACTCCCCTCGTGGACGGATCATCGCTGTAGGGCTCGCTTAGGTAGGCTGTTCTCCCACCCAGACTACCATCAGTGATTATCTTTATCCCCATGAATCGGAGCTTATCGTCGCCATAACCCCTCTTAAAACCCTTCTCTACGAGCCAGTCTAGGTGTCGATAGTCGAAGTAGACCCTCACCCTCATCCTTAGCCTCCCCATCTGGTTAAGCTTCTCCAGGATCATCCACTCCTCCGGAGTGGCCGACACTAGGTGTGCTGTAGTTACACCCCTGGAGAGCATATCCTCAATACCAGCCTCAGCAGCCTTCATCAACATCTCCACATCTGGCTGTGGGAGAACCTTCTCTACAAGCTCCATCGCCCGCTCCCTAAGGATCCCGGTTGGCTCGCCAGCCTCGTCCCTATCTATTACTCCGCCCTCGGGGTCGGGCGTATCCTGGTCAATCCCCGCCAGCTCAAGGGCCTTGCTGTTGGCCGCCGCTATGTGTCCGCAGACCCTCTTGATATAGATGGGTACCTCCCTCGATACCTGGTCGAGGACGTCCTTGGTGGGGTACCTCCTCTCCACCATCTTGTCTTGGTCCCACCCCCTCCCCAGTAGCCAGCCCATGTATAGCCTGTCGAGCCCAGCCCTGAGCCTCCTGACCAGCTCTTCTAGGCTCTTCACACCACGTAGATCAACGGTAAATAGGCTGAGTCCATACCTCACCAGGTGGGTGTGGCAGTCTATGAAGCCTGGGTATAGATGGCCCCCCTCAATATTGATATACTCATCGGCCTCGGGTAGGGGGCCCACGCCATAGTCCTTAACCACACCATCCTCAACGAGTATCCACTCAGCCTTCTCACCGCCCGGCCTGATGTGTATAACGCCTCCGTAGAAGACCCTCCTCATGATACAGAGTATAGACGGTGGAGACTCATATTTCGGAGGATGTGGGATATATTCACTATGCGTTGTGAGCCGAACAATATCGATACAGAGCTCAGGGTGGTGGATGGGACACTAGTATTATCCGGGAGACCTTTAGAGAGCATAGCAGGCGAGACTCCTATATACATCTACTCAATGGCCGTTGTGAAGAAGAATGTCGAGACTCTCAGGGAGATATGTAGCGAAGCCGATGTAGAGCCCTACTACGCCGTCAAGGCGTTGTCACATCCAGCCATCCTCGATAGGCTAGTGGGACTAGGGATGGGGCTGGAGACCGTATCACTGGGAGAGGTTGAGAAGGCCCTTGCCACGGGAATAGATCCGGGGAGGATAATCTATAACGGGATCGGGAAGAACCGCTGGGTGATCCAGAATCTCCTTGATATGGGTATCGGGATAGTCAACCTGGATAGTGAGTACGAATTTAGGGAGGCTGTGGAGCTAGGATCCGTAGACTGGAGCAGGATAGGGGTCAGACTCAACATGGATATTTCCAAGGAGGTTCTCGACACGGCCTCTAGGACCTCTAAATTTGGTGTTGAGCCGCCGATCCTCTATAGGCTTATAGAGAAGCATGGTGTTAGGGAGATCGGGATACATATCCATCTCGGTAGCCAGATAAGTGAGAGGAACCTCCTCAGACGCTACATGGAGGCTATAGAGAGGGTTCTCAAAGGGCTCGAGCAACGTAGGGTTAGGCTGAGCTTCCTAGACATAGGGGGTGGCCTCCCAAAGAACTATCTATGGAGCCCCGTGACACTCCCCCATACCGAGCTCGACACAAGGCTCTTCTCGCCAGAGATCTGTATGCATGCATATAGAGGCTTCCTAATGAGGATTAGGAGACTGGTTGGGGAGATTCCCATCTACATCGAGCCGGGGAGATACGTAGTTGGTGACGCGGGTCTCCTAGCTACGAGGGTGATCGGGATGAAGGAGAGGCTGGACGGGACTAGGTGGCTCATACTCGACGCCGGCTTCACCCATCTCCTGAGCGGGGCGCTATACAAGTGGTACTTCCCACTGGTGAACGCCTCTAGGATAGGGGAGCCTCATGACACTCCCTTCAGGGTCGCTGGGCCACTATGCGACTCTGACGACGTCTTCCACGACTATGAGGGTGAGAAGGTGGGTAGGCCTAGGCTACCTAGGTATAGATACCTCCCTGGGGAGACCTCGGTGGGCGATCTACTCGTATTCCTACATGTAGGGGCATATAACTATGAGGAGGCCTCCGAGTATAACTCTATACCCAGGCCCAGAGTAGTCTTCGTCTAGACTATTCCGAGGTACATCTTACCGAAGTCTGGATGGTTCAGCAGCTCCTTGGCGTCACCCTCATACCTGACGCTCCCCGATACTAGGAGGTAGGCCTTCTCAGCTATCTCGAGGGCCAGCTTCACGATCTGCTCAACAATTATAATGGTTACTCCTAGCTCATCCCTAAGCCTCTTAACCTCGCTGACCACCTTCCTAGCCAGGATAGGTGCGAGGTTGGCGCTAGGCTCGTCGAAGAGCATGACGTCCGGATCCCTGATCAGGGCCATACCCATGGCGACCATCTGCCTCTCACCACCGCTTAGCCTACCCACCTTCCTGTCGAGATAGTCCTTCAGGACTGGGAAGAACTCGAGCACCCACTTCATCCTCTCCTCGATCTCGTCGGGTGGGAGCGTATAGCCAGCAAGCCTTAGGTTCTCCCTAACCGTGAGTGTTGTAAAGACATTGCCGACCTGTGGGAGATAGGCTATCCCCTGTTTAGAGACGTAGTGTGGAGGCTTCCCCGTGATGTCACGACCCTTGTATAGGATCTTCCCGTTATAGACATTGGTGAAGCCCATGATTGTCTTGAGTAATGTGGACTTACCACTCCCATTGGGGCCGACGATGGCAGTTATACCCTTCTCCTCGAAGGTGGCGTTTACGTCGAAGAGTATCTGTAGCTTCCCATAGCCAGCATCCACATTCCTGACCTCGAGTATACTGCTCAAGCCGGACCCCTCAAAACAATATGCTTCTCACCATCAGTATATATTCCGTTGAGCATTGGAGATACACACAGTTTTTTAGATGTATGAATACAATGTATTTTTATGTCTCACGTTAGGCTATACAGCCTCGTACTCCTGCTCCTTCTCGTCTCGCCCCTGTTATCAATCTCTGAGGCCGCGAGGCCGGCTGTCCCCGAGCCTGAGGGCTCACTGATCCTATGGATGGAGACAAATGTCTCTGAGTATCCACTCGTGATTAGGGATCCGGGGCCAACCATCAGTCTTAGGCCCGATGCACATCACAACATCACGGTATATGCGTTGGGCTATATCCAGGAGGTGGTTAGCCTCTTCCAGCCTGATCCTGGAGATACGTTGTCGGTTAGCCTATCACCAGCTGAGCTACTCGTGATAGACGTGTTTGGGAGCAGCGTCCCCGACCTCTCCGGCGCCTATGTAGACATTAGGGGTGAGGAGGGGAGGATTACAACCATAACCTCGAAGTCGGGGAAGGCATATGTATACAACATATTCGAGCCGGGGCAGAGGCTGAGGATACATATTAACCCACCCCTAGAGGGGGAGTTGATGAAGGCCCTGCTGGAGGCTGGTGAGTATGAGCCTAGCCTCCGGGGTAGATGGATGGAATACATCTCCTACGAGAGCCTGTCACCCATCTATCCTGAGCCGATCCACACATCACCACTGGAGGCCGATAGGGACGTATACATATTGGGTTCTGACCCGGTTCAGACACGGACGGTTTACTTATCCAAGTCTCCACTCCTGGCCGGGTATGTCAAGACGGCCTCTGGTGACCCACTCCCAAGGGCTATCGTCGCTGTTAAGCCGGACAAGTTCGGCAGGTACATATATACGGTGGCGGATGACGAGGGTAGGTACGAGTTCGTCGATATAACTAAGCGGGGCCTAAACAGGTATGGAGTCATATATAGGGGCCTAATGTTCTCCACAGCCTCTGTATACACAACTCTTGATAGGGACGACTTCAACATAACCGTGCCAGACATCTACGAGGTTAGGGGTGTTGTCACAGATCTCAATGGGAGGCCGATACCTAACGTCAGGATAGTCTCCTCAGACGTTGACTTCCTAAGCATAACCTATAGCAACGAGGATGGGGAGTACGTAATGTACCTACCCGTTGGGAAGGGTAGCTATATACTCGGCTTCTCACTAGGCGACGTGGCATTCCCCAACATCGTGCTTAGCGAGGCTGACATAGCAGATGGCTCTGAGGATCTCGTCCTCGAGGCGGAGATGATCAGTCTAAGCGGCGTCATACAGGATCCCGACGGGTTCGTAGAGACGCCTATCGTCAGACTCCTCGGGAGGGCCGACGTGGTAAACAGGTTCTACAGGATAGACATAACCCCTAGTGAGGACGGCTCCTTCACGGCTCTAGTTCCCAAGAGGGTCAAGATAGCTGGTGTCTATAGGGATGTCTACTGGTCGGTCCAGACCGTAAGCTATTACTACGCTGGCCAGCTATCTACACCTGAGAACTACTACTCGGTAGATACTGATCTAGGCGTCTTCACGGTATCCCCGGCAGCCACGGTGGAGGTTTCACTAAGCATAACGACGACGGGTTCACCGCCATCCAGGCCTGTGGAGACCTATGTATTGGGGGCGTGGTACAACGATACATTCTTCAGGATCTCTGTGGAGACCGATGCCTTCATATTCGGATTCACAGTTGGGAGCTTTGTGGTGGATGGTGGGGAGGGTGTCTTCACACTTAGGCTAGCGGCCCCCTATGGCGAGACAGACATTGTCAGGGTCACGATACCCAAGGAGATCATGTCTACCTCGGTCTCGATCGATGACGACGGTTCTCCCCTAGGCTTCAATATCGTCTCGGAGAATGCTACCCACTTCACTGTGGAGTTTACGGTAAGTGGCGAGGCCTTGATAAATATACGCTCATCTGATGTCATACCAGAGTTCAGCCTGACCTTCCTACTCCCATTGATAGCTGTTCCAACCGTTTTACTTATCCATCTCTTGAGGAGAAGGTTTAGAGTGGAAGCCTGATGAGCCTCTCCGTAGCGGTCGTCACGGAGACTTTCCACCCGTTCAAGGGAGGCTCTGCGAAGAGATATCTAGAAGTCTTCAAACGCCTCGCTAAGAAAGGGTGGGACATAGATATATATACTGTGAGGCTAGACCCCTCTTGGCCAAAAGAGGAGGAGTATGAAGGTCTGAGGATAATTAGGAGTAGTCTACCAATACCTGAGTACATAACGCCCGATGGCTTTAGGAGCATGTCTGGAATTTATAAATACCTATCATGGCTCATGAGCAGTGTGGATCTAAGGGCCTACGATGTAGTGGAGGTGAACCACTGCCCAATATTCCCTGTATTTGCCTCCTGGCTCAAGAGGAGGAGCCGCGCACCATTAATCACGACTGTACATGAGGTCTGGTATAGTGACTGGTATAGATACGCACCCACCACTCTGCATGCCCCCCTAGGCATACTACTGGAGAAGGCTATGATGTACCTGCCAAATAGGATAATCTCTGTGAGCAACTTCACTACTGATAGGCTGACCAGAATACTAGGGGTTCCACCAAGCATGATAACCACCATACCCAACGGCGTAGATCTAGATCTATATCGTGGGATAGATGTGGAGAAGGAATACGGGAGAATAGTTTACGGTGGGAGGCTAAACCCACATAAGAGGCTTGACATACTACTCAGAAGCTTTGAGGAACTACACAGAAGCCTAGATGTTAAGCTAGACATTTTCGGAGACGGCCCGATGAGACAATATATAAACAGCTTCATATCCCGTAACGGATTCTCCAAAAGCGTCACCCTACATGGAAGGGTAGACGACCATAGGTTCGCCTACCTCATGAAAAGAGGGTACATTTACACATTACCATCAATAAGGGAGGGACAAAGTATAACAACGCTAGAAGCGATGGCTGCCGGCACTCCACAGGTAACGGTCTACAGTGAAAACAACGCAGCCTATAAACTAGTCCTAGAAGCGGGGAGTGGAATAGTCACTAAGCCAGATCCACAAGACTATGCAGAAGCTATTAAGAAACTCCTTGTTGATGAAGACGTATGGACCGAGTACTCCCTGAAAGGGTCTGGGTATGTGAAACGCTACGATTGGAATCTCATATCTCTAAAACATAAAACCGTATATGAGAAAATCTCAAAAAGGTAAAATCATTGGTCTAAAAACCTAAATTTTCTTTAAAATCAAGCTTCTGTTTCTTCTGAAAATATATACTCTACTAAATAAGTATCAATAGCTCAGGGTTAAGCGAAATGAAATTAAAACTTACTAAACTCATATTACTATTAGTTCCACTGCTAGTTATTGGAGTGGAGACAGGTTATTCTGCTGCTCAGAGTGTCATAGTTCCGATTGATTACCCAGATCTTCAAACGGCGATAAACAATGTGTTACCAGGTACATCGATTTATGTCGATACTGATCTGACCATCAGCTCTCCAATCACTATTATTGGTAAGAATGGCTTGTCCATAGTTTTCAGACATGGTTCAAAGTTGATTGCGGATTCAGGTTTCGTAGGTCAAGAAATTGTCTTGGTAGAGGGAAGTAGCAATATAATCCTATCTAGCTTTACAATGAGCTTTGAAGGAAGCTCCGCTTTGCCAGTATTGGACTTTCTAAGAATTAAGTCCTCCAATAACGTTGAGGTAAAAAATCTTACTCTAGCAGTAAATACTAATGTCCATCCAACTATTCTTAGGTTCATCAGAATAGATGAGGGTTCCTTAAACATTACTGTGACAAACGTTACTGGAGTTGATATGTCGCTAACATCCCTTGGTGTAGTGGGTGTTTTTGCTAATATCCAATTCATGAGTAATGGGTACATTACGATCAACAACCTTCTCTTCGAAGATATAGCTCTGGCATCTCCTAGTAGTTTCGAAGGAGTGCGAATAGAGCTAATGCAGGTTAATAGTTTGAACATCAAGGTATCAAACATGGCTGTTAATAGAGTATATTCAACATGGGTTCAAGGCATAAATAGTACATACTTTAGACAAGTGGGAGATATTGAGACATCGTATGCCAACATAACCCTAACAAATATTGTTGGTTCGGGAGGAGGTATATCATTTAGGGGATTAGTACTTAACCGCTTTACAGCACCAATTATTCATGACTCAATAGTAACAATACAGAATATAGTGATATCTTCATGGATGGAGCCTAATACTCCAGGACCCTACATGTTTGATGGAGTGATTATAGAGGCACCATATTTCAATAACCTCACGATAAAGGTTGATGGAGTAGTGATCAATGACGTTAACAGTCCAGACATATTCGGACTATACACCATATCAGCGGACGGAATTCACATAAACGTAGGATATATCTTGCTAGAAGCGTTTGGCCTGCCAACTTATGACATTAAAATTGATATTGACAGGGTATCGATATCACGACTGTACTCGTGGCAAACGATAGGTATACTTAGTGAGTTCAATGGGTTTTTTACGTCTAGAGTAAGATATACGATCAATAATGTAAACATCACTAACATAGGGATATATGACTTCGGTTCCATCGGCATCGGCATGGCCCTTACTGCCAACTCTCTCTACGATTACAGGGTATGGGTGGAAAACTTCTTTTTCAATGACCGAGAGGGGATTGGTGCAAATATTTGGCTCCTCAGGGCAGATGATCTGCACCCGATAGACACACCCAAGGATCTCAATGAGCTGAGACAGAGTGAGGATCTTTATTTCGCCTACAGTATGTTATGGCGCATAATTATGTTTAGTAGTTGGCCAAATTTTATAACGCTTTTTGAGACGGTTGTTGATGAGCTTAACTCCTTTATTGGAGGTCTAATGCGTGTTAGAAATGTCTGGACACTGGAGACTTTTGTTTATAGCAGTATAACGATGCTTCCAATACAGGGGATATATGTTGAATACCTATACCCTACTCCTGGTCAGTACTCATTCGGCTATACAGACCCTGCTGGGCGTTACAGCTTCATAATGGATTATTACATGACTAACCCGCCCATAGTCCAAGTAGGCCTAATACAGGTGGCAGTCTCCTCAGGATACTACTCATCCTCCGTCATGCTACCTAACTATATAAGTGTGGCGGAAGGTCTCCCGCTCCCAGAGTCCTATTATACATTGCCAGCCTGGTTCGGCGAGGTAGTTTTTATGATTCCACTGGTCTCCCTTAGTGCTATGGGTTTCAGCCATGACATGGGGACAACATACTTATTTATCACGGGGACGATAGGGTGGTTCGCAGGCTATTATAGCTATACTCCCGACGAGCTTTGGAATGGAGACTTAGTCACTCCCAGGATTAACAATACATGGGTGAAGAGCCCCTTCAGGAATTATCAGCTACGGGGTCTAAGAGTCTCATGGACTGGCTCAGTCATCCAGGTACTTGGAGAGATATTCTACGACGGGTATTGGCAGCCGGTAACCATCTATATCGACCCTGAGAGAAGGATTGTCTGGAGCCCCGGACCGGTAGACTTCCGGGGATGGTTCTAACCACAACCCAAACCTTTATATATCGGATTGCCTAGGGACGGATCCCTAAAAGGTCAGTAGGGTCTCGCCACCTATTCTATGGAGTAAACTTATAAGTGCATGTATACACTTACATATCGGTGTTATCCATGGGTGTGAAGACGATAACTATATCGCTAGAGGCATATGAGGCTCTACGACGTCTAAAGAAGCCTGGTGAGAGCTTCTCAGACGTTATCCTCAGACTAGTTAGTAAGCGTCGCAGCATAGAGGAACTAGCCGGTGCTTGGCGTGACATAGGGGACGAGGAGATAGAGGAGGTTTTAAACGAGATTGGGGAGGCATGGTCAAGGTGGGGTATGAAGCAGGCAAGGTAGTGATGGATACAGATGTTTTGATCGACTATCTACGTGGAAAGAACCCTGCAGTTGAAGTTGTAAGAAGGCTGGCGGAACAAGGGGCCGAGTTAGCAACCACAGCGGTAAACGTGTTCGAACTCTCCTGGGGGGCAGCAAGGCTAGGTCGGATGAGAGAGGTGGAGGATCTTGTAGAGGCTCTCACAGTTCTGGACCTGACGGTTAAGGAGGCTTTGAAAGCTGGGGAGGAGATAGCATACCTATCATCGATAGGCCTTACAGTCGAGATTAGAGACGTATTGATAGGCGTTATAGCTAGGGAGAATGGCTATACACTACTAACTGGAAACACGAGGCACTTCAGGGTTCTAAGGGGTTTAGAGGTGGTCCCATACAGACGCTAGCAATGCGGTTCTGCCTACTAGACACGCACTATGGATCCGATCATAAAGCATTTACTCCAAAACCCGTCTAAGAACCCTCTCAGCATTCTTGTATGCCAGCTTCTCAATCCTACTACGTGTCCAGCCGAGCTTCTCCAATGCATTGTATAGATTGGTGATCATCTCGATCCTCCTGAGATCTTCGGGTGGGTTGCACCCGAAGAGGTCCGTACCGATCGCCACGATATCGTCTCCGAAGCGCTGGGCCACGGCGTCTATATGCCTGGCGAGTGCATCTGCACATGGATTCTCACCGATAGTCTGTCGTATATATGTGAAGCCTATCACCCCACCGTTACTAGCCAGCCTATCCAGCACCTCGTCATCCACGTTCCTCTGATGCTTGACAAGCCCAGCATAGTTGCTATGGCTTATCAAGACGGGGTCGGAATGCGTCTCCAAGACCTCGAGCATGGTCTTCCTACTGCTGTGGGCCAGGTCGATCACTATCCCCTCATCCTCGGCTAGGCTGAGCAATACTTCGCCACTACCTGTCAGGCCATAGTCCTTACTAGACATGCATGATGCCGCGTATTTAGTGTCGTAGTTCCAGGTCAGCCCTATCAGCCTTATACCCAAGTCCTTATATAGATAGATATCGCCAGGATCATCTAGATACTCTGTACCCTCAAGGCCCATGAGGATGCCTATCCCTTTGCCATCAATATCTGAACGCCCAGTGACTAGTCGGAACTCCTCATACCTCCTAACCAGCCATTTATAGATCGAGATTACATCTAGAGCCGCGGCCATAGGCATAGAGGGCCTGATATAGATGTCTCCCGCCCCCTCTCCATACCTCCTCATCACCTCGCCACCCATCGGCGTATAGCCTCTCTGAAGGGCGAATATGGCTCCAACCACGATCTTCATATTTGCATCTAGATAGCCGGGTATGTCTCCATGCCGATCCTCTCTTCTAACCTCCATATCGTGCTTACCGCCGAGATAGATGTAGTAGCCAATATCCTCGTGGAGATCTATTAGCGGCGGATTTGTTCGGTCCATGGTTATATACGTATTATGACTAGAGGCCTCGATATAAGTAGTGAGTTTGGGATTATCATCTTATGCGTACCTCGGCATTACTAATCCTACTTCTACTCCTCGGCATGATATTCATAGAAGTCTTAGCCACTCCACTAACTCCTAACATCGGCGACTCCACTAAACAGGTGTTGGACCTCGACGAGGACGAGGAGGATGACGAGGAAGGGGGTTCCCTGGGAGGATCCCTAGATATGATAACCCTTGCCTTATATGCGGCTTTACTGGTGGCCATCATAGCATCGGTAGCTCCATACATGGTGAGGAGGCTAAGGAGTAGGAAGTAGGATCCATAGACTTTGAGATATTAACGTCCCTCCACACTAACTATTTATATGACTAGTCTCGAGACACTCCTGGAGAAGGCTAGACAGTATGAGGAGGACCTTATTAGCTTCCTAAGTGGATTCGTACAGATCCCGTCCGTCAACCCCCCGGGCGACATGTCGCAGGCCGCCGCCTATGTGGAGGAGTTTCTAGGGAAGTGGGGCCTACCCACCCGTAGGATAGAGCCGGAGAAGGGGGTTATAACGATCTACAGCAGCGTAGGAGACGGTGAGGACTACCTCATGCTTAACGGCCACATGGACGTAGTCCCAGAGGGCGACCACGACAAGTGGAGTATCCCCCCATTTTCAGGAAGGGTTGTGGACGGATACCTATACGGCAGGGGAGCCAGTGATATGAAGGGAGGCCTCTCAGCACTTATCTACGCCTATGCAGTCTTCACCCAGTATGTCGACAGCCTCGACAAGAAATTGTCGCTAGCCGCCGTGGGTGATGAGGAGGTCGGGGGTAGGCTTGGGAGCCTATACATGGCTAAGGAGCTGGGTATAAGGCCCCGATACGTATTGCTTGGCGAGCCGTCGACCCTAGGCTACTACAACATTGGTGAGAAGGGGATCGTATGGTACCGGGTCCACATAAATGGCGAGCCTGCCCACGCCAGTGTCTCACCCTATGTCGGTAGGAACGCCATAAAGATGGCTACAGAGGTGATCAACAGGATCTATGGCCTCGCCGAGATCGACTTCGACGTCCCGGAGGAGCTGCTAGAGGTGGCTAGGAAGAGTGGGGAGAAGGCTAGGAAGATGGTTGGTGCGGAGGGGCTTGAGAAGATATTTTTCCGACTCTCATGCAACGCCGGTATCATCAATGGCGGGGTCAAGACCAACGTGGTGGCGCCGAACTGTACAGTTGAGTTCGACATGAGGATTCCACATGGACTGACCGTTGACAAGGTCATCGAGATGGTTAGGGAGAGGCTCTCAGATATCGAGGGTGTCGAGATTGAGAAGGTAGCTGGAGAGGATCCTAACTATACGAGGCCAGACACCTATCTAGGGAAGGTCGTGGAGGAGTCCGCGGGTGCCGAGGCGGGTATCAGGCCTGAGCCTTCACTAGTCATGGGAGCTACAGATGGGAGGCACTTCAGGGCCTATGGATCGGAGGCCGTCGTATATGGGCCAGGCGAGTGGGAGAGGATACATGGCTACGACGAGAGGATCAAGGTTGATGATGTGAAGCTGGCCTACAGAATCTATCTCAGGACGCTCTACAGGATGTTGGTGGGCTAGCTCCATATACCCCTCCATACTTTATAGATGGGTTCTAGGAGGACTAGGGAGAGGAGTACCCCTAGCAGCTTAAGTGGGATACGGCCCCTACCCAGGTGTGGAACTGGGTGGAGGCCCCGAGTCCTAAGGAATCTATATATCCTGGCTATCCTATACCCCGCGATAAGTGTAGATATAAGCATCCTGGCTAGGCCAACGCTTAGTACTAGTGGGGGGACCCATCTATACCCCCTTACAAATCCGATCCCCGGTAGGTAGAGGTAGATATCGTGGGCCAGCCCCATATCCATCGAGTATTTCTCGACCGCCTCAGACCTAAGGTCTAGGGTCGCTTCAAATGTCTTTGCGAATCCCCTACAGACGAAGCAGTGCCCGTCATACAGCAGCTTCTCCCTAGGCATCCCTATAATACCAGTGTATCCCGATGGGCTTAACGGATGGGCTATATCTTTGAGAGGGCACTGTCTAGCTCGGCAATCAGGTCCTCAACATCCTCAATTCCTACGGAGAACCTTATCAGGCTCCGTGTAATCCCGATGCTCCTCTTCTCCTCATCCGAGAGAGCTGCGTGGGTCATGGTGTAGGGCTGCTGTATCAGTGACTCTACCCCGCCTAGGCTAACGGCCTTTGTGATTATCTCGAAGCTGTCGAGGAACCTGTCGATCCTCTCCTGGTCATCCGTGGCTAGCCGGAAGCTTATCATCCCTCCACCCATACTCATCTGTCTCCTGGCGAGGCTATACTGTGGGAAGCTCTCCAGGAAGGGGTAGAGGACCTCCTCCACCTTGGGGTGTTGCTCTAGCCACCTCGCTATTTCATAGGCATTCCTCGAATGCCTCTCAACCCTTAGGCCCAAAGTCTTGATACTCCTTATTAATAGGTAGGAGTCGAAGGGGTCTAGGGAGCCTCCGAGCCTACTCCTTACCATCTTAGTCTCCCTGTAGTGCTCCTCCTCCCTGAAAACAGCTACACCAGCTATGATGTCGCTATGGCCTGAGAGGTATTTAGTCGCGCTGTGGATACTGATGTCGGCATCCAGCTCTAGGGGTCTCTGTAGATATGGTGAGGCGAAGGTGTTGTCAACCACTAGGACTGCCCCCTTCTCATGGGCTATACGACTCATCTCACGGATATCCGTTATCCACATCAGGGGGTTTGTGGGTGTCTCGACATAGAGGAGCTTCGCCCCATCCATCGCCTCCTCCACTTTGCCGGGGTCACGTGTATCTACATATACGGCCTCCATACCGAAGCGGGGGAGGATGTTGTTGAGGAGCTGCTTAGTCCCCCCATATAGATCCTCTGTGAAGACTGCCCTGTCACCCTTGGATAGGAATGTCAGGAGCACGGTTGATATTGCGGCCATGCCACTGGAGAAGGCTAGTCCATACCTGCCGTCCTCCAGCTCGGCAACCTTCTTCTCCAGTATCCTCCTCGTGGGGTTGTCCGTCCTGGTATAGATATACTCCTGGTCCTCCGACTCTATCCTAAATGTGCTCGACAGGTGTATCGGTGGGACAACGTCTATACCTATCTCCTCCTCACCAGCATGTACAGCGCGTGTGTTGAAGCCACTACTAGCCATACACCAGTATTAACCCACCCATCCATGATAAACCCGGTTTAATTCGCGCTCCATGGGAAGATAGTTGTATGAGGGTTGATGTAGCCATATTGGGTGCCGGTAGGGTTGGACAGGCCGCCGCATATGACTTCCTAAGGATGGGTTACAGCGTAGCACTCCTAGACGTATCCCAGGATAGTCTGGATAGGGCTTCGGAGAGGCTGGGGGATGTCTATAAATATAGGATCCCACCTGAGACTGGCTGGATATCCAATCCGCCAATCGGGGCCGAGCTATATGCTATGGCCCTCCCCCTGAAATACACCCTTAGATACATGGAGCCACTATTGAAGAACGGATATAGCGTGGTCGACGCGACGTCGGTCCCGCCTGAGGAGCTGGGTAGGGTGGAGGAGTGGGCGAGAGAGGGAGGTGGTCAGGCATTCCTATATGCGGGTCTAGCCCCCGGCATGGCCCAGACACTGGCCGGGGCATTGGAGAGGGAGCTTGGCGGGGCTGAGAAGATAGATATCTACGTTGGAGGCGTCCCCGAGAAGCCAGGGGATCTACCACTACTAAGCGGTATAACCTTCGAGGCAACTGCATTCCTTAGACAGTATAACAGGCCGACCCGCAAGAGGGTAGGTGGCGAGGTCGTCACTATCGACCCCTTCGACGATATCGGTAGAATAACCCTGCCCAATGGAGAGGAGTATGAATACTTCCTCACCGATGGACTCAAGAGCCTGTTATATACGCTGGAGACTCCGAACCTAGCCGAGTACACCCTAAGGATACCAGGGCATATTCAGAGGATGAGTCTGCTTAGGAGCCTGGGCCTCCTAGACTGGGATCCTATAGAGGTGGATGGGTGTAGCATAGTCCCCATGGAGTTTACAGCAAAGATCCTTGAGAGGAGCGTCGGCCAGGGCGGTAGGGACAGGGTAGTGTTGGCTGTCTATGGGTATAGGGGAGACCGTGTAACTATCCTCTACAGCGTCGTTGAGTACTCGGAGGATGAGGGCTTCACCGCTATGCAGAGGGCCACTGGCTATAACCTGGCTAGATACGCCTCTATGGTGCTTGATGGCCTGGTTGAGTGGAAGGTGGGCCTACCAGAATACATCGGGCTGGATGAGGATCTATTTAACAAATATTTGGAGAGGATTGGGGAGGCGGGTATAGAGGTTAGGAGGGTAGTCACTACTCCCTAGGCAGTTCATGTACCCCCTTCAGCCTGAAGGGCTTCTCCGGGAATAGGCCGTATGGCTTGAATATCATTATGACTAGGAAGGCCACACCCAACGCAATCCTCTCCAGCCATATGACGTCGAAGGGCAGCAGACCGGAGAAGGAGTGTTTATATACTGATATCACTCTCCTCAGAGTCATTATCCCGGTTGCACCAACTATAGCCCCTATCTCGCTCCCCCTACCACCTAGGAGTAGCATAAGCCATGGCCAGAAGGTCCAGTCATACCTGGTATAGCTTGTGGGGACTACGTTACCAAGGTAGAAGCTATAGATTGCCCCCGCTAGTGCCGCCACAGCCGTACCGATTATCATCGCCTCGATCTTAACCCTGTTCACATCTATACCCACGGCTAGCGCAGCGTCTTCACTCTCCCTTACAGCTTTTAGGAGCCTTCCATAGGGGCTTCTAAGCATTAGGTAGATTAATGCCATAGTCATTACAGTCGCTGACATGACGAGTATGAAGCTTTGGACTATCCTTGGGAAGCCTAGAATAGGCTCCATCCAGCCAAGAAGGGCTGGAACCGTGACTCCCAGGGTTCCACCGGCTAGGGGCTCATAGTTCTCACCAATTATCCTGACACCCTCGGCGATGGCTATGAGGCTCATCATTAGAAAGTCGACCCTAAGCCTAATGGCGGGTATGGAGGCTAGTAGGCCCATCAATGCACCCGCGCCTATGGCGATCACGAGTGTGAGTATCAGTAGGGCCGTACTCAGACCTGGCTCGGCCTTGATGATCTCGTTGAGGGCGTTCCTAACAAAGATGTTACACCTGATGTATGCCTGGTCTGGATTCTCAAGGATCGTGGGGCACATTACCTCGACCTTGGCCTTGACCTCCTCGAAGTACATGGAGTATAGTAGCCTGCCTGGGAAGTATCCAGCTACATAGGCTCCTACAGCCACCCCGAAAGCTAGTCCGAAGTTCGGTATCCCGGTATATCCATACTGGATGTTGAGCGCCGTTGCTACGAGGATGTATACAGCCACGAAGAAGACTAGGTTAACTATGAAGTTTATGACACCCTCAAGCGGGAGTTGGAGTACAAGGTCCTGGATCATCAGACTATCCCCTCCGTACGGGCCTTAATCTTCCTCTCCCTATACTTCTCAAGCAGACCATAGATGCCCTCCGGGATGAACATAAGGGCGAATATGAGGAGTAGAAGTGGTATCAATGGCCTATATGAAGCTGTTGAGACACCCCCTATCTCAGGTATGATCGTTGATATCCACGCTGTCCCCATGATCTCGACATAGCCGATGATATAGGTGGCTACGATGGCCATCGATAGGCTCCTAACCCCTCCCAGAATAGAGGCGGCGAAGACATTGATGATGATCAACGAGCCTATGGCCGGGTAGCTCCTGAACCAGAGTGGTAGGAGTGCACCCGCCACACCAGCCATGCCACCCGTTAGGAACCAAGATACAAGGTTTACCATATCAACGTTTACACCAACCACCTCCGCCAGGTCTGGATTCTCAACCGTCGCCCTCATAGCCATGCCGAACTTGGTCTTGTATAGTAGGAATAGGAAGAAGAGGGTGAAGCCTAGGAGGAGGGTAGGCGCCACCAGTAATACTCCAGGTACGGTGCTCGGCGGGATTAGTGGGACGTTTAGTAAGATGTCTACACCCTCTTGGAGGGCTATCTCCTGATCAAGGTTGAACCCAATAACAATATCCTCCTCCCTGAGTAGGAACCCTCTACTGTTGAGCTTGTGCACCTCCTGTATATAGTCAGCCTGGATGTTGAGGACTGCTATCAATATGATGTCCACCGCTATAGTTGAGATGAGTAGTAGGATCTCGGGTGCACCGGCCCTCTTCAACGTGTAGATGACCCCTAGATATACTGCTACGCCGATAAGGGCTACCACGATAAAGGAGAGGATTACGGAGTAGTAGGTAGGCATCTCCCAGACACGTGTAACCCATAGCGTCATGAATACACCTACCGCTGCAAATGTTCCATGTGCCCAGTTAGGAATCCTAGCCGTCTGGTATGTAAGGTTGAACCCCATAGTCAGGAACGCTATTAGTGTCGAGTATATGAAGGCCTGTACAGCTACCGCTCCCCATGCAACCATCTTCTGATACCCCCTATAAAAGAGGGATTATAATTATTTCTCTCACCCCCAATCACTATTAAATCCATCCTTTACGTGGTGGGTGTGTGGATCTTACAAGTGGGATATTACTAAAGTCTCTGCGAACTATTTTTAATCTATACACGAGTTATAGATTTTCTTATACCATATTAGGGGTGGTTCAATGGAGAACAGATCGTTGATTATCGCTGTGGCCATACTGATGCTACTGATCGGCTTCTCCGCAGGATATTTCTTCGGCATGTCCAGCGTCGCACCCGCTGAGGAGGCTATAGAGCCAGGTGCGGAAGAGGAGCAACCTACAGGCCCCGTGGAGGAGGCTGGCCTCACAGGGACGGTCAAGATCGGAGTAGTGATGATTGGCAGCATTGCTCCCAGGGAGCTCCCGCCCCTCGAGGAGTGGGTGGAGGAGGAGGTAAACGACTTCTTGAAGGAGATTGGCTACGACTTTGAGATTGACCTGCTCTATGAGAATGCTGAGAGGAGCTCGGATCTAGCTGTGGAGAAGGTGCAGACGCTACACGCACAGGGTGTCCAGGTAATCCTGGGAATGAGGTGGAGCAGCTCCATACAGAAGTCCTACGACTACGTCGTTGAGAATAATATTGTAGTTATTAGTGAAGGCTCAACTAGTCCACTTCTCGCAATACCTGGCGACACCGTCTTCAGGCTTCCGCCTAACGACCTCCTGCAGAGCAGGGCGCTTATCCAACTCCACAAGGATCTAGGTACAGAGGCAGTAGTCCTCCTCTACAGGGGTGACGCCTGGGGTGACGGTCTTAGGAACGAGTTTAGGAGGTTGGCTCAACAGGAGGGCATAGTCGTATTCGACGAAATTAGGTATAGCCCAGAGGCCACTGAGTTCAGTGGTGAGGTTGCCAGCCTAGCCGACAAGGTTAGCCAGGCCCTTCAGGAGTATGAGAAGGTAGCTATTCAGACATTCGTCTTCGACGAGCTGGCAAACATCCTGCAGCAAGCCCAGGATTACGAAGTTCTCTTCCAGGTTCCATGGATTGGTAGTGACGGCACCTCTGGTGTAGACATTATCATTGAGGACGCTGGTGAACTGGCTGCTCAGACGATACAGCTCAGTACAATTTTCGCACCCACTGAGAGTCTTAAGCACCAGCAGTTTGTGGAGAAGTATGTCGAGCTGACGGGTTTTGAGCCAGGCGTCTATACAAAGTGTTTCTACGACTCTGTATGGTTGGCAGCACTCTCAATAGCTGCTGCCGGCGAGTATGACGGCGCCAAGATAGCAGAGAAGGTCCCACTCGTGGCTGAGAAGCTCTTCGGAGTAACTGGTTGGCTGCTGCTAGATGAGGCTGGTGACAGGGCTGCTGCATCTTACACCGTTCAGATGGTTGTACAGGCTGACGGTGGCTACGAGTGGGTAAGAGTCGCCTCCATAGACGCATTGACCGGCGCCGTCTCATGGGTTCAGAAGCCAGACTTCAGCCAGTTCGGCTGGTGATAACCCTATCCATACCTCCATTTTTTATTGACTCTTGGGTGTAGAGGAATGGCTACAATACTAAGCACCAAGGGGGTTACCAAGAAGTTTGGTAACCTTGTGGCCGTGGATAGCGTGTCTATAGATGTGGAAGAGAGGAAGCTATCAATGATCATAGGCCCCAATGGGAGTGGTAAGACCACCCTTATCAACTGTATAACCGGTTATCTAAGGCCTGACGGGGGACGTATTATATATAGGGGTAGGGACATCACGAAGATACCGCCCCAAAAGAGGGTGGAGCTCGGCCTCACAAGGACGTTCCAGATACCCAGTCCCTTCCGCAAACTACCAGTCCTCGACAACCTATTAATATCGTATAGTAGGTTCAACCCTGGGGCTAAGGTATACAACAGTATCTTTAGACCCCGCTGGCTCAGGAAGGAGAGGGAGGCTGTCAGGAAGGCCTATGAGGTATTGAAGCTCCTGAACCTTCTACACGTGGCTGAACAGCCCGCTGAGAACCTGAGCGGTGGACAGTTAAAGCTGCTCGAGATTGGGAGAACCTTGATGACCAACGCGGAGACCATTGTCATGGATGAGCCCGTGGGAGGGGTCAACCCGTCCTTGGCACACCAGATCTTCAAACATATTAAGGACTTGATCGAGAATCATGGCAAGACCTTCCTAATAATTGAGCATAGGCTCGAGGTGGCTAAGCAGTATGTCGATCATGTATATGCCATGGCATATGGGAAACTGATAGCAGAGGGGAGTCCGGAGGAGGTCCTAACCAACGAGAGGGTTGTGGAGAGCTACCTAGGAACTACCGAGATCTAGCCCTATATATCACGACTCCTCCGTTGAAGTATATCGGCTCATACAGGTTCCTCAGGAAATAGTTCCTGGATCCCGGGTCCCCATAGCTACTACCCGGGGCCACTATATAGTCGACTCCATATTCCTCGATCAGGCTTTCGACACTGAGTATTGATACGCCCTCCACACCCGACTCCTCACCCACGACATCGAACCCTATTGTGAGGCCGCCCTCCGAGAGGAATAGTAGCTTATCCCTCTCCCATGGAACCTCATAGACGTCTAGGACTGCTTCAGAGGAGGCCACTACGTATGACCCCCTAGCCATTATCACGGCATCGCCCTCCACAAGCCGGAAGCCCCTATACTCACCACTCATCTTCAGGGGGATACCATATATCGTAGTGTTGGCCTCGAGCACCGGGTCGACCCATATCTTGAAGCCCGTCTCCGTGAAGCCATAGATATACAGGTCTACATAACCCTCCTCGAAGTAGAACCTGTACCCATACTCTCCCAGCCTCTCCGCGGACAGGATAGGTGATAATGGGAGGTGCCTACCAGTCCCCGGCTCGACACCCACTATATCGGGTATTGGGAGGCTGAAGACCTCTCTATACGCACCGTATCCATATGCCTCTAGTATTAGGCTGTTCCTAGGCCCTAGGTCGCCCTGTATCAATAGCCGGTAGTATGGGGTCGTTACTACGAGATACGAGTTCAGTATTGCGCTGGCGACGTAGTACTCCTCCACCTGCCCCTCCCTGAAGAGCCACCGTGGATGGATACTGATCAACGAATCCCTCAGTGTATAGCCCTCTATCCACCTCCCCATAACCTCATCCGCCACGAACACACTCCTAGGATCCGTATACCTGTTTATCCATTCAAGGGCGTCCAGCCTGCTCCATGGGTCGTAGGGATCTATGACTTGGTACCAGGCATCGATATTTGGGACTGTGGATACGCCGGCCTCCATCGTGGCTGCTAGGGAGGCGGCTAGGAGTATTATCAAGGTGATCGAGACCAGCTTCCTCCTCCAGTGGGCGACGATCTCGAGCCAGTGCCTAATATCTATCATCGAGACCCCTACGCCCAGCGCGAGTGTCACGGGCTGAGCCAGGAAGAATATGAACCGGGCGAAGTCTATCGATACGCCTATCAAATATGCCTGGCTAAGTATGAATGGCGTCGCTATCCATGAGAATAGTAGTGGGAAGAGCTTGGTGTTGTCCAGTGTAAGATATAGGATGTAGAGTACTGTGGCGGTGACTAGGAGGGCTAGGATATTCGTCTTATAGGCGTAGAGGAAGGTCTCTACAATGTCGACCCGCAGGTCGTAGTAGGCAGCCTCGTTGAACCATACATAGTCCGAGAGGTATGAGAGACCATATCTATAGACCATGAATACCGCTAAAACCGATAGGCCTACAGCTCCAGAACCCAGTGCAGCCCTCCCCTCCCCTATGACTAGATAGATTATGACCATGCCGAGGAGCATCGTGATTAGGATGGCTGTTGAGAGATGGTGGGTCAGGACGACTAGGATACCCAGGACGATGGATCTGTATATCCCCTCGCCGCCCCTAATCCATCTATAGAGATGTTTTATGGCGAGGGGTATGAGTAGGAGGGCGGTCAGGTTTGGGTAGCCTCCCCATGAGAACATCTCCATATAGATCGGGGCGAATGACGTTATGAGCCCAGAATATAAAGCAGCTATCCGAGAACCCGTAACCTCGTATACAAGGCTATACATAGGGATGGGTAGGAGGATGTATACAAGGATTCCATATAAATGTACCCCCACGACGTCCCCGAAGACATGTCTAAAAACAGCTATGCCTAGGAGGGATAGTGGTGGGTAGCCAAATACACTCTGCCCACCCATAACCCGATCAACAGCCTCTACAAACCCGTCTCCAAAGCCTAGAACCCTAAGTATCAGGGCTTCATAGGCCTTCGAATATTTTAGCCACTCGCCGGGGTCTGACCACAGGGGCATCGGCTTCATGATTGATAGGGGGTAGATTAAGGCTAGGGATACAAGTGGTAAGATGAGGTATGGCCTCCCCCTTAGTAGGTCTATTAGTGTCTCGGCGACATCATCCACTATCTGCCTAGGTCTCAACGCCATACACCTAGTATTTACACCCCCTTGTTTAATACTCGGTGTATCCCATGCTTCTAGGGTGCATATAGGGATGAGGAGTGTGGAGATCGGCAGATGGGTTATGGGGCCGCTGAAGACTAACTGCTACATGGTTAGGAGTGGTGAGGAGGTCATCCTGATTGATGTCGGCTTCCCCAGGGAGGCCCTAGAGGTGGCCGAGCTCCTCCTTGAGAGGGGGTGGATACCTAAATATATAGTCGCCACTCATGGCCACTTCGACCATGTAATGGGGGTGGACGCAATCCGTAGACGCCTAAAGCGTGAGATCCCACTCTACGTACATATAGCCGATGTAGAGCTCCTAGCCAGGGCTGGGGAAGCCCTTAAGAAATATTTTGGGATCGAGATGGATCCGCCAAGGCCTAACCACCTTCTGGAGGATGGCGAGATTCTGAGGGTTGGAGAGCTGGAGATCCAGGTTATACATCTTCCTGGCCATACGCCTGGTAGCATAGCCCTATACATCCCCAGTGAGGATATCGTCTTCACAGGAGATACCCTCTTCCGAAGGTATGTGGGGAGGTGCGACTTCCCAGAGAGTAGCTGTAGAGACCTTGCCAATAGTCTGAGACGCCTCTTCCAACTCCCACCTCAGACCAGGGTCTATCCAGGCCATATGGAAGAGACGATACTCGGTGAGGAAATGTTTATCAACCCCTATGTAAAGGAGCTACTGGATCGATACTAGACGTTCCAAACGATTGACTTATTATATACTACTGAGTGAAATATAGTGTATGAAACAACAAATCCTATCACTGATCCTAGTAGTTATATTACTAGTCCCAGTTACTACCATAGCGCCTGGAAAATTGGTCAGTGCTCAGCAGGACGCAGTTTCCGGGGCAGAGGTCCTGATCAGAGCAGGCAACCCAAATTCTGAGTATGAAATGTGGACGTATACAGACGATTTAGGAACTGTCTCGGTGGACATAATTCCTCTGGAAAATCACTATATCCAAGTCAATGCGAGAGGCTATATGCCAGTGACACAGCAAGTGGTTCCCAACGGAAATCAGCCAATCAATGTAGATATACAACTAAACCCGCTACCGATGGTAGAGGGGTATGTCAGAACCCAAGATGGACGCCCGATTTCAGGAGCAATTATCCGTTCATCGGTCGATAGTGTCTTCTCCGACGAGAGGGGATACTATTCCCTTTATGTCCTCCCCAACGAGACGACCCTCACCGTAATGACTCCTATGGCCAATGTCCTGCCAGTCAGCGTCGCCTTGTTGATGCAGCGGTTCCAATATGGTGACGTAGAAAGGATATGGACATTCAACCCGAACATTCATATCTCCAATGTGATCTCTAGGAGTGTGAACATTAATGTAAATGGTCCTGTAACAACAGTGGATATAACACTAGATTGGAGCGCTAGGATCACAGGTACTGTTACTTTCCAAAATGGGACTCCAGTCGTGGGGGCTGTTGTATCGGCATTTCCAACCGACAACACGAATATATTAATGCTGCCGATTGGTTCCACGGATGAGAACGGTAGATATGTGTTGAACAACGATATATCCAACGGAAGGTACAACATCAGTATAACCATTCCAACACATAACGGAACTGGCTCTCTCATCTTCACAAATATAGGGACTATATACATCAATACCTCCAATCCACTCAACGACTCGTTCAACCTCGATATCACGTTGCCAGATCTTGTTAAGATAACTGGTAGAGTCCTATCCTCCAATGGTAGGCCCTTCGAGAACTTCATGGTAATGTTTATAAGAAATAATTTTGATCCACCCTTCTGGATCGTTACTGACTATACGGACTCAAACGGCTACTTCGAATTGCTAGTCCCTAAGGGTGCGGATGGTAATATCGTAGTTGCTGCCGGCACCTTAGCCACAGCCTACGTCGCCAGTATAGCAATAACAGCTAACTCCAACATGGATCTAGGCACGATAAACACTAATGTTGGTCTCTACTATGTCAGTGGCACAGTATCACCGTATGACCCTAACAACCCGATGTACAGGGGGATGGAAGTAGTAGTTGAGACCGTGCTGTCACTAGGCTTCTTCCAGACAACCTACCAAGTTGTGGCACCGGTAGAGGAGGATGGTAGCTTCACAGGCTACGTATTGACGGGTGTTACCGGGCCTGGAGATCAGCAGCTCCAGGTAAGCCATAGGGTCAGGCTGCAGGGAGGCTACATAGCTGGTGACGGGATGAGGATTCCTCCCCAAGATCTAGGCACCATTAACAGCGACACTTCCGGAGTAAACATCAATATCCCCCTGCCGCCCGATAGGGCGAGGCTGACAGTAACTGTGACCAAGAGTGGAGATGCACAGAGATCTGGTAGCCAGGTATTCGTCTATAGGACAGTTATCAATGGGGAGGAGTTCTTCGTAACTATTAGGAAGGCGGCTGGCGAGTATCCATTGCCAGGGATAGGCATGATCCTTGCTAAGAGGACAAACACTGGTATGCTCAACCTCTTCATGGAACCAGTAGCAGGTAGCATGACACTCAACATAACTATCCCGAAGAGGCTCCTAGCACCGCCATTCGCAGTCAGCACTGTTGATCCCAATACTGGCAACTTGGAGCCTACACAATTCTCGATACAGGATCTGGGTGACTCAGTATCGATAATGGTTACCGTCTCAGGCACGGTTATGCTACAGATCGAGAGCCCCAACGTTATACCTGACATCCCAACTCCGTTACTACTCGTTGCGTTGGTGGCTGGGGCGGTAGTGGCTACTAGGATCCTTAGACATAGGCTGGCCCTAAGGTCTCTCCATGGGAGGCCCTAGGGTCGGCATCCCCCACTTTTTAGGCGACGTTAGCTTATAGAATTGCCTTACCAGTTGCCTTGTCGAATATATGTATCCTCCTTAGGTCGAAGTCGAAGGGTATCTCGCGTCCCTCTGATACCCTGCTCCTTGAGGAGGTCAGTGCCCTTATGTTGAGGCCGTCGACGTCTAGGTGTACGATCTTCTCCCTTCCCATAGGCTCCACGATGACTACCCTGCCTGTGTATGACCCCCTACCCAGCCTGATATGCTCGGGCCTCACACCTATTACGACGCTAGACATGTCTAGATGGCTGGGTATCGCCTCTGCATAGCCATCCCTAAGCCCTATCTTCAATGGGCCGGCGTCTATTAGAACCGTGCCGTCGACCCTCTTCAGGTAGCCCTCAATCAGGTTTATGGGAATGTTTCCTATGAAGCCAGCCACGAATAGGTTTGCCGGCCTATTGTAGAGATCCTCGGGCGGCGCGTATTGCTGGAGACGGCCCTCGTTAAGCACAGCTATCCTATCAGCCATCGTCATGGCCTCCAGCTGGTCATGTGTTACGTAAATGGTTGTTATCCCCAGCTCCCTCTGGATCCTCTTGATCTCCGCCCTCATCATCACCCTGAGCTTTGCATCAAGGTTTGACAAGGGCTCATCCATGAGGAATACATCTGGCTGTTTCACGATGGCTCTCGCGAGGGCTACCCTCTGCTGCTGCCCACCGCTGAGCTGGCTCGGCTTCCTGTCTAGGAGCTTGTCGATCCCGAGTATCTTAGCAACCTCCCTAACCCTCTTCTCGATCTCCTGCCTAGGCACCTTCTTAAGCTTCAGTGGGAATGCTATGTTGTCGAAGACCTTCATATGTGGGTAGAGTGCGTAGCTCTGAAACACCATCCCGATGTTCCTATCCTTGGGCGGAACATCGTTCATAACCCTGTCGTCGAAGTAGATGTATCCCGACGTAGGCTTGTATATCCCGGCAATCATCAGGAGCGTGGTGGTCTTGCCACATCCACTCGGCCCCAGAAGGGCCACGAACTCCCCATCCCTAATATCCAGGTTTAGATTATCAACTGCAACAACATCCCCGAATCTTTTATTTAGATTCTCCAGCCTAATCCTAACCATTAGTGGACACCCCCAGAAGCCGGTTAGGTGAAACACTGGCTAGGGGCTCATAGGGGGTCTCTTCAAAACCCCCTCTATTGACAAATAACTATTACTTAAATTCTAGAGGGACACCTATAAATCCATCCCCTGATAAGGACGGGGAGCATGCATTTCAACCACGGGGTTATGAACTATCATCCGATATACATACATTTGGAGCCTCACATCGCCATGTTGTATGCATTGTACTCATCGAAGATGCGTTACAATCATTAAATAGAAGTTTGTTCAGCCTGGCCTTCCGCCTCTCTATAGCATGTTGCTATACGCTACAGTGTAACTGTGTATACCTTCTTTATCCCCCTTAAGCTCCTTAGTCTCCTAACCAGGCTCCTCCACTCCTCCCCCTCATCCCTCGTTATGGCGACAGTTATACAGTACGACCCGTCTAGGAGCTGGTGGTAGAGCCCCTTGAGATCCTCGCTGTAGCCATGTAGTAGGGTCACTATATTCCTATCCACATACATCGTCTCACCATGGTCGCTCAACACGGCTATGAATCGATAGCTCCCACTACTATCACCCTCATCCTCCAGTAGCTTCTCCACAGCATGCCTGATCAGGTCGGACCTACTGCTGAAACCACCCTTATGAACAGCCTCGTCCAGCCTCTTGAGTAGCTTATCGGGTATGGAGACTGATATTACCGCCATATTATCAACCCATTATTAATAGATTGTAGAGGGGTTTTTAATAAACATTGCCCTAAAAAGGGCTTATTCTTATTAATCCTTATATATCCACTAAACGGCTGTTATTAAGGAAATGAGTGGAGAGGGTAGAATCTTCATAATGCTTGGTGTGGCTTCCGTAGCAGGTGTAGCCCTATACCTATTGGGCCTGGAGACCCTGGCACTAGGTCTCTACCTCTTTGGGATAGGCCTGCTTACCCTGGCTAGCCTTAGGGAGCTAATACTGGAGAGGCATCTCACGGTTGAGCTCCTGATGGCGATTGTCGGCTATATCCTTGTATATCACGGGGTGGTGTTTGAGGGGCTTATAATCTATATACTCTACTCGATCGCCGAGACCATGGAGGTACAGGTCAAGAGGCTGGCTCTTAGGAAGATCGAGAAGGCTAAGAAGCTGATACCCCGTCGGGTCAGGGTATACCGTGACGGGGGATATGCAGAGGTAGACGCCTCGGAGGTCGAGGCGGGTGAGAAGATACTTGTGAGGAGGGGTGAGGTTGTCCCTGTCGACGGTGTCCTCCTGGGGAGGGGTGTCTTCGACACCAGCCTAATAACTGGTGAGTCTGTACCCCTCGAGTATGGGGAGGGTGATCAGGTTGAGAGTGGATACATAAATGTTGGGGATCCCGTCGAGATCCGCGCCGTGAAGAGCCCCGCCGAGTCCACCCTTCAGCAGCTCATACTCAGGGCTACCGAGCTGCTGGAGAATAAGGGGCGTGTACAGAGGCTTATCGAGAGGCTGAGCCCCTATATGATCGTCACCGTCCTAGGAGTATTCGCGCTTACATACTTCTTTGCACAGGAGAGGGCAGTAGCGGTTCTCCTGGCAGGGTGTCCCAGCGCCCTCATAATTGACTCTGCAGCCACCACGTCATACACGGTCTCACTACTAGCTGGGCGCGGAGTAGTAGTTAGGGGAGGAGCCGCCCTCGAGTCGGGCTCCAAGGTGGGTAGGATAATTATTGACAAGACCGGCACATTGACCATGGGTATCCCTAGGCCCGTCAGGGTGGTTCCACCCGACGGTATGGATGTCGAGGAGTTTAAGGCCCATGTCTCCGCCGTGGCCACCACAAGTCTACACCCGATCTCCAGGGCTATAGCCACTAGCTGGCACAACTCCCTAGTGGCTGAGGAGGCGCGGGAGTATCCGGGCAAGGGTGTCGAGGCAAGGGTGAATGGGAGGAAGGTCTACCTAGGCAGTAAGGAGTTCATCTCGGGACTAGGTGTCGATATACCAGTGGAGGAAGCCTGTGGAGACGCTGATCTAGTCGTATACGCATATATAGAAGGATATGGAGCCGCTGGTGCAATATGCCTGGAGGAGTCTATAGACGAGGGTGTAGTCAACGCTGTGGAGGAGCTCCGCAGCATGGGTGTCGAGGTGGCTATAGCTAGTGGAGATAGGGAGGAGCGTGTGGCCAGGGTTGCTGAGAGGCTGGGTATCAGGGAGTACTACGCCCAGCTCAAGCCCTGGGAGAAGACCGAGCTTGTCAGGAGGGTTAGGAGGGAGTGTGGATGTAAGGTCTCCATGGTTGGGGACGGGGTGAACGACCTAGAGGCACTGGCTGAGAGCGACTTTGGTGTAGCGATAGGTAATATAGACGCTGTATCCAGCGTCTCCGACGCGGTACTGATCCACGGCTTCAAGGATCTGCCCAGCCTTCTGAAGAGGGCGAGGGCATATGTCTCGGGACTATACATAGGATTCGCAGTAGCCACGGCTGTGAAGGTGGTTACCATAGTCTTCGGCCTGACAGGGATATTCCCACTCTGGCTCGTGGCCCTAATGGGTGATGATGGCTCCACACTGCTCTCCACACTTGCCTCGGTGGTGACGGTCTATCTACGTGGGAGGTAGAATTGGATCCAGGATTTATCTGTATATATCGACTATATTATCCACATGATCCTGTTCGACTGGGGCACATATAATGGATTGTCCAAGCTGAGGACAGCAGCCCTACTTGGGACTAGGCTGACCGAGATACCTCCTAGAGACTTCAGCAGGAAGAGTATTGATAAGGCCTACTTCGAGAGGTATAGGGAGGCTGCACAGGGGATCTTCACGACCATAACAGCCCATGCACCGTACTACAACGTTGTCTCCCGAGACCCGGAAGTTATGAAGAGGAGCCAGGAAGCCCTCCTAAAGGCGGCTGAGATGGCTGTCCTAGCTGGTGCAGAGATATATAACCTCCACCTCGGATGGAGGGCTGGTAGACAGGAGGATGACCTCAAGAATGTGATAGACTTTGTCAACCAGGTGTTAGAGGTGAGCGAAGAACTAGTCGTGAGTATTGAGATACCTTATACCCCCTCGATGCTGGGTACCTGGGAGGAGATAGAGGAGATTAGGAAGGCGACGGATGAGGAGCGTGTAATAGCCAGTCTACAGCTCGAGAATGTATGGATGCTGGAGAAGGGGGTCTACAGCAGTGGCCTCTTCGAGGCTATGGACAGGGAGACGGACAAGGAATTCTGGATGGGGATATTCGAGAGGCTCACGGATCTGACCCCACACTACCTATCCCTACGTTTCAGCCAGATAATAGGCTTCGCCGTGGGTAGCAAGATACTAAAGAAGCGTGTACCACTAGGCAGGGGATACCCATCACTTGAGCCCCTGGCCGAGGCATTAGCCGAGTATATGGTGCGTAGGATGAGGAGCGGGGAGGAGCCGCTGAGGATGCATATCATCTATACTGGGCCTACAGAGACCAAGTATGCCGATACACTGAGGCTCTACTCAGAGATCATGTCACGGGCAGTGGCACATCTATGAAGAGGATTGAGAGGAGGAGGTATCAGGAGGAGGCCCTGGAATGGGCTCTTAGACACGAGGGAGCGGTCATATGCATGCCCACCGGGACTGGTAAGACGGTCATAGCGGGGCTGTGGATAAAGAATATACTCGACAGGGGAGGTAGGAAGGTACTGGTCCTAGAGCCCACCAGGATACTTGTTGAACAGACGAGCAGAGTCTTCAGGGAGATGGGTATCCCGGCTAAGCCACTACACGGGAGCCTCAGCAGGGGATTGAGGGAGGAGGCTAGGAAGGCTAGGGTGGTGGTCGCCACGCCCGAGATAATAGTCTCTGAAGGCCTGGAGGAGGAGCCAGATGCATTAGTGGTGGATGAGTGTCACCACACGACTGGGCAGGACCCCTATAGACAGGTGGTTGAACAGGTCAGGCCTAGGAGGAGACTAGGCCTATCAGCATTCATACCCCCCAGTAGGAGGGGCTTGATAGAGAGGAGTATAGGCGTTATAAGGTGCTGGAGCTGGAGGGACGAGGAGATACGTAGATACATGCCCCCACTAGTGGCTGAGGTGTATGAAGCACCCCTAAACCATGAGGAGATGGGGCTCTACAGGACTCTGGAGAAGATGTGGATGATGAGTAGTGGGAAGGAGAGGATGATGCTGGGCAACAGTATCAGGTGGTATGTCAGGGACGGTGCGGAGGCGCTTAGGGAGACCTATAGAGGATCCATAAGCATCCATGAACTCCTAGAGGGGCTGGAGGAGAAGCTCTTCAGCCCAGCGGTTAGACCGGCCCACAAGCTGGAACACCTACTACGCGTCCTCGATGACCATGAAGGCTTTAGGAAGGCCTATATATTCGTCGATAGGGTCGTGATAGCCAGGCTGATAAGGGATAGGCTCGGGGATGATGCCACACTACTCATTGGTAGGAGACATGGAAACATAGCTGCCAGGCTAGAGGAGGTGAGGAGTAGGGAGAAGCGGATCGTAGTATCCACGAGCGTGGGTGAGGAGGGGATAGACCTCCCAGAGGCCGACCTACTAGTCGTGTGGAGCCAGGTGGCTAGCCCCCTACGCTTCATACAGCGTATGGGGCGTCTACTCAGGCCGGGCCAGGGAGGCCAGAAATACCTCGTATTCATAGCCACACCGGACACTGTAGATATGGATAGTCTAGTGGACGGCCTAGCCACCATTGAGAGACTGGGGGTGGCCACCCCCGTCTCGAGGGAGGTGTTGGAGGAGCTCATCATGATGAGCAGTAGGAGGAGGATACTCGAGGCCCTGGAGGAGAGGCCAATGACCCTGGAGGAGCTCGCATCGGCTACAGGTATGGATCAGCAACGGGCTAGGCAGGCCGTTAGAAGCCTCCTCGAGGCAGGTTTGGCGGTCTACATCTATACGGATAGGGGCAGGATATACGCGGCGAGACATGGCATCGAGAAGCTATACGACGAGTACCGTCTCTATCTAACCCCGAACAGAGAGCTGGAGGCATACATAACCTTCGACGGCGCCAGCCAAGGAATAACAGGGCGTTACGACAGGGGGTGGAGCCGGCTACGCAGAGCCCTCTCTAGACACGGGGTGCTGAGAAATATACATGGATATGTAAAGATTATTAAGGCTGGTCTGATGCACCTAGCTAGGTATAGATATTCATACCCCGTCTCAGAGGCCGAGGTACTCGACATGATCATCGACAACATATACTCTGCCGACAAGTGGTTCAGGAGGTGATGGGATGGGCTCGCCATTCCCAACATCAAGGATAACGATGTCGATACTCCTCCTAACAGCCCCATTGCTCATATATGGGGTATATGTCGGGATGATGTGGCTAGCCAATTTCTGGGGCCTAGCCCCCGTCGAGACAAAGATCATCCCTACACACCCTTCCACCATGCTATACCCAGTCCTCACACTCTTCGTCATGGGAGTAGCCTATACACTCCTCCCCGGCTTCTGGGGCTATAGACCTAGTAGGACAGTGGCATCCATATCCATAGCCCTATTCCTAGCCGGTGAGGCGGGGACGCTCCTTCTATATCTCCTCGACACCCCTTCTCCCCACCCATTGGTGCTAGGCTTCCTAGGCATCCTACTCTATGCATCCTATATAGTGAGCAGGGTTAGGCTTAGATACCCCGTCTTCACATATGCCGATCTATATATCCTCCTATCGATCTCGATGCTCCTAGTTGTCTATGGATATAGGCTATGGATGGCCTACACAAGGGATCTGGTCTTCCCAACCGGTATGGATGCCTACCACCTAGCGGTTATACTAGGCTTCGCCGCACCGATGATCTATGGGGTATCGGTCAGGACGATGAAGTTCAAGTTCACAGTGGTGGATAACAGGCTCCTAGCACCCTCCCTACTACTACATATGGCGGGTCTCGCGGCGCTACTCCTAGACATGACGGTCTCAAGACCCCCATCACCACTCGCAACAACACTCCTGCTAGGCTCCTCAGCACTCTATGCACTGGCCTACAACGTGTTTGAGCATAGGCCTGGGAAGCCCTATGAGGATAGGATGTCCCAGAGGGACTGGAAGAGATATCTCTATTTCCGGAGACATATCAACATGGGGGGATCCTGGCTACTGGCTGGGCATCTACTCCTACTCCTATACAGCCTGGGTGGGGACAGGTATCTCTGGGACGCCGGGCTACATAGCCTGACACTCGGCTTCATAGCGAACTACGTCGTGGCCTATGCGGGTGTCATGCTGCCACCCATAACTGTCCGGAGAGCTCCCTACAAGGCATTGAATCCCGCACCCCTAGCCCTACTAAACATAGGAGTAGCCCTGAGAGTAGCTATAGATTTGATCCCATCCCTGAGGTCTATGCAGGCGGCCCATCTACATGCGATGCTGATATACCTAGCCTATTTAGCCTTCCTAGCCACGATGGTCATGCTCTACAGGGAGGAGACCTAGCCACGGGAGACGCTCTCCAAGACCCAGGCCAGATACTTCTCATAGATATGTAAAGGCTCCAACACGACTATCTCAGGCACCTCATAGGGATGTATCTCAAGGATCCTCCTCTCCAGCTCCCCAACCATGTCACGGGATGTCTTTATTATGAGTAGGCTCTCCTCATCGTCCTGAACCTCACCCTCCCACCAGTAGATGCTCCTAATGTCGAGGATGTTTACACATGCGGCCAGCCTCTCCCCAACCAGCTTACCAGCTATCTCCCTAGCCACGTCCCTAGGGGCTGTGCAGAGAACCACTACACCCTTACCAGTGGTCATGGGTAATTGGTTCGGCGTCCCGAGGATATAAAGAGTTTTAGAAGAGTCCAGCCCTGAAGCTCTTTACAAGGCTGTTCCCAGTCTCAAGGTACTCTGCACCAGCCTTCTCAACAAGGTTCTCAGCAGCCTTCTGAGCCTCCTCCAAGACCTCCTCCTCATCCATCGCCAATACACGCCCATCCTCCACATAGGGCTTCCCATCTATGAAGACGTGTGTAACCTCGGAGCCGTAGATACTGTATACCAGGTTTGAGGTGTAGTTCCTAATCGGCCTACTCAGTATAGGCATCGTGTTCGGCCTCCACATATCCACTATGACGAGGTCACCGGCATACCCCTCCTCGATCACCCCGTTGCCGAAGGCCCTGACAACCCTGCTAGAGTCGGCCGTCGCTAGGCGTAGCAGCCTCCAGTGGGGCATAGCTGTAGGGTCAGACTCATAGACCTTGCTTAGCAGGGCTACATATCCAAGCTCCTTGAATATGCTCTGGTTACCAGGGCCCACCGCGTTGTCAGTCCCAAGGACGGCCTTCCCACCCAGAGCTAGGAACTTGGTGAGTGGGGGGACGATACCGTCTATCGAGGCTATGGACCGGTGGCAGCTAACCATGGTGGCCCCCATAGAGACGACCTTAGCCAACTCCTCATCCGTCGTGTCGTGTAGATGAGCCGCGAATAACAGTGGGTTGAGCAGCCCCTCCCTAGCCATGAGATCGACAGTAGAGGCGCCGTAGCGACGCATCATCTGCCTCCTCTCCCTACCACCCTGGGCCACATGCATATGGACATAGGTACTGTTCTCAGCCGCCCTCATGAAGCTGTTCCTAACCACCTCCAGCGGAACCATATCCATGGCCTGGGGCCCATAGAGTATACGGATATTCCTATCCCCCCGATACTTCCGGATAAGCCTATCCGTCTCGTCCAACGCCTTATAACCAAGCTCAGCGTCGAGGGGATACAGCTTCCCAGCCACCCTATGCATAGGCTCCGAGATAGTGTTGAAGAGATATGCCCCGAAGACCTTCAAACCGAGGGGCCTATACACCTCGTCGATCTGCCTCTCGAGGTGGCGGCTATACTCGCCGTAGACCACGGTCCCTCCACGTAGGGCCTCGAGGACGGCTAGCCTGGTAGAGGCCTTGATATGCCTCCACTCCATATGACTCCTTAGGGGAGAGACGCCAAGCTCCATCCACTCACTCTCAGGCATATCGTTGGCGAACCCCTTGAGGAGGTTGATATCGGTATGCATATGGAGGTCGTAGAACCCGGGTAGGACCACCCCGGATCGGCTAACATTGATGTAGTAGTCATCCTTAGAGGCATGCTTGATAACATCTCCATACCTACCTACACAGGTTATTATCCCATCCTCCACATAGACAGCCCCATAGTCGATAACGCCGAGACCCGGGCCAGACATCGTGACAACAGCCCTAGCCCTGATCAACAGCCTCAAACCACCATCCCCTCACAAACCCAGGTAATTCGAGAACACTCCCTATACACTACAGAGAAATACTTAATACTATATAATGTAGCCAGGAAAGACAGGATACACATATACCGCCAACCTAAGAGACACGTCACCAGAGGAATAGAAAAACTGATGAGCAGCTCCCCAAACACGGATGGACAACGCTGTTTCAGGAACAACCCCACCTCCGACGCAGAAGCTTCCCCGGTGAAGCCAGATTTCTATGCCCGATATCTTTTTTACCATCTAGTTTATAGCTAAAAAGTAAAAAATACCGTAATACCCATCCAGCTTCCAAGGGCCTTTCCCAACCCTTCGCCGAGGGTTTAATCAGGGGGACTGTCTATTCATTGGGTCTGGGATGACTGTGGAGACCGTGTGTCTCGAGCTTGGGTTCTACCCTGGCTATCTGAGGCTGGAGGTGGAGGGTGATAAGCTCCTTAGCAGTGATTATGTTCCCCAGTGTATGGGTAGTGGCTCCACCAGCTCAGTAGTTGTGGAGAAGTTCCGGGTCTACCTGTCCGGCCGCGACCCCGGCTTCAGCATTGAAGAGCTGGATATGGATCGGCACGGCCTGCCTAGCTATACGCGGAGGGTGTTGGAGCTTGTCGCGACGATACCCTTCGGAGTCGTGAGGACCTATAAATGGGTTGCCCAGCGTGTAGGCGGGTCGCCTAGGGCCGTGGGTCAGGCCCTTGCTAGGAACCCCTTCCTGATAGCTATACCCTGCCACAGGGTAGTCTCGAGCAGCGGGCTGGGTGGCTTCACCTCGCTGGGCGGCCTAAACCTGAAGAGGGCTCTACTCAGGCACGAGGGTATAGAGATATAGCGTGGCAGAGCCCTGAGACGCCTCTGAGGCGTATAATTTTTTCATTAGGGGGGGCTTCTGAAACTGGGTCTGCCCCTCTTCATAACCCACCCTTTTGATAGGGAGTTTCTCCATATCCCCCTTTTGTAGAATCCCGGCTTTTCATAAGGGGTTATGGTGCTTCCCCGGCCTTCTTAGCCCCCTGTCAATGTCCTCGCCTTCTCTATATGCCTCATTAATAGGTTGAATGCCTTCTCCATGTCGTGCCTATCCACGATCAGGATGGTGTCTGTGTAGCATGACTCGATGTGGACTATGTTGATGTTGTTCAGTGCCAGGAGGTTGGATATGTAGGCTATGATGCCTGGCACCCTCATCACGTCGTCTGGGCTGACTATCACGATTGCTGAGTAGCCCCTCCCCATCTCTAGGATCTGGTCCCCTCCGATCTCCCCGACTATCCTGTCCACCAGTGTATCGTCCACCGCTAGGGTCACTGCTAGTACGCTGTGCATCACGGCGAAGAACCTAGCCCTGGGGGCTATCTCGGGGAGGAGTGGATATAGCCTCGGCAGTGCGTCGAGCCTGAGGCTTAGGATTGATACGCCTGTCCTAACCTCTATGCTGGAGCTGGCTAGGACTTTTAGGACATCGTCCCCCGGATGTTCCCCAGCCTTCATCCTCTGGGCGAGGCGGATCAACGCCATCTTTATCGAGTCTATGGAGACCTCTCTACCCAGTTCCCGGGAGACCTGTCTCCTGAGCTGCCTCGCAATCCTCGAGTAGTTGGCGGCTCCCCTGGCTATGCATTGGCGTAGCACCGGGTCTCCAATAACTAGCTCCTCGACGACCTCTGCTATGGATCTCATGTTCCATGTATAACAATGTATGTTCCCCCTGTTATATCCGGATAACACGCTTGATTTGGCTGTTCCGGGTAAAGCATTTAGTCCCGTGGCTGGGAGTGGGGTGGACATGCCTTGAAGGTGGTGCTGGCCTACTCAGGTGGGCTCGACACATCAACCATACTGGTCCTCCTCAGAGAGGAGTACGGTGCCGAGGTTGTCACCGTGACGGTGGATGTTGGGCAGGAGGGTGAGCTCGAGGGTGTTGAGGAGCGTGCCTATGAACTGGGGGCGTCTAAACACTACATGATCGATGCTAAGGAGGAGTTTGTCCATGACTATATCTTCCCGGCTGTGAAGGCCAACGCCCTCTACGAGGGTAAGTATCCACTCGGCACCGCCCTGGCCAGGCCCCTCATAGCCTCTAAGCTTGCCGAGGTGGCGTTGAAGGAGGGTGCAGATGCGGTGGCACATGGATGTACTGGTAAGGGTAATGACCAGGTTAGGTTCGACATCACTCTCAGGGCATTGCTGGGGGACGAGGTAGAGATAATAGCCCCTGTGAGGGAGTATAGCCTTACAAGGGCTAAGAGCATCGAGATCCTGGCTAAGCATGGATACAGTGTACCCAGCATCCATAAGAAGTATAGCGTCGATGAGAACCTCTGGTCAAGGAGTATAGAGGGAGGTGTACTCGATGATCCGGAGGCGGAGCCGCCTGAAGAGGTGTACCAGTGGACCAAGTCGCCCCTAGAGGCTCCCGACGAGCCGCTATACCTCGAGATAGGGTTTGAGGAGGGGGTTCCCAAGACGCTGGATGGTGTGGAGATGGGGCCCGTGGAGATTGTGAAGACGCTTAACAGCCTGGTGGGGAGCCATGGATATGGGAGGATAGACTATATCGAGAGTAGGGTGGTAGGCCTCAAGAGTAGGGAGGTATATGAGGCGCCAGCCGCGTTGACACTGGTCGAGGCTCACAAGGATCTTGAGAGGATGGTCCTCACCCCTGGGGAGCTGAGGCTGAAGTGGATGCTCGACGCTATGTGGAGCGACCTAGTCTACCAGGGGCTGTGGATCGACCCTGTTAAGAAGCACATCGACCTAGCGATAGACTCGATGAACAAGTACGTGACAGGCGTCGTCAAGCTGAAGATATATAAGGGAGGACTCATGGTGGTCGGAAGGAATAGTCCATACACCCTCTACTCCGAGGAGAAGATAGACTATGACACAGGCTGGTACCCAGACCCCAAGGAGGCAGAGGGCTTCATAAAACTATTCAGCCAACACCAGCTAACCGCCATAAAAACAAGGAAGGAGAAGGAGACAATCCCGACAGAGGACCCCTTATAAGGGTTTATATACCCTTTTGCGTCACATCTTTATAAACCCCCCTCAACTTCAGAGGTTTGACACACGCAAAACTTAAATAATAGAAACACCAAAAACATCTATAGGGAAACAATAGAAAACCCACGGGTTAAAACCAGACTAGGAAGGGTTGAAAGGCATACGGGAATAGAAAGCGTGTTTTGAAACATACTCATGGTTAAAACCAGACTAGGAAGGGTTGAAAGAGACAAGGTCGGGGGATATATGTGTGGCGGCGGTCATCACCGTTAAAACCAGACTAGGAAGGGTTGAAAGGATCTCCGCTATGTCGCTGTTGACGACCTCTTCTGTCCCGTCCTTGTTAAAACCAGACTAGGAAGGGTTGAAAGTCTATCCAGGCAAGGGCGTAGGCCGGCCCTAGAGATATGTTAAAACCAGACTAGGAAGGGTTGAAAGCTTGTTTGAAGCGGTCGTCATCTTCGTGGTGGGTGTCCCTGTTAAAACCAGACTAGGAAGGGTTGAAAGTGTCGTCGACGGCGTCTCTCAGCTGTTTTTCGGTGTCTCCGTTAAAACCAGACTAGGAAGGGTTGAAAGCTTGGCTCTTCCTCGCAGAGACAAAATAGTAGTATATGCCGGTTAAAACCAGACTAGGAAGGGTTGAAAGTGGATCTACCTCCTGACCCTCTAGATCCTTATATAGCTCGTTAAAACCAGACTAGGAAGGGTTGAAAGGTACATATATGTAGATGGTGTAGTACACACGGCCTGGACCTAGTTAAAACCAGACTAGGAAGGGTTGAAAGATAAAAAGATGTCATATGTTTCTTATAAATTTTTTTGATGAGTTAAAACCAGACTAGGAAGGGTTGAAAGCACTACGAGTTGTGATGCTTCTGGTTTCCTAGACACGCCTGTTAAAACCAGACTAGGAAGGGTTGAAAGGTGGTTATGATGCTTGGGTATTGCAAATAGGTGTCATAGTTAAAACCAGACTAGGAAGGGTTGAAAGGCCCGTATCTCGACCTCCCCAAGACTAACCTCAGTCTCGCCGGTTAAAACCAGACTAGGAAGGGTTGAAAGCGTAAACGTCAAGACCAACATCCCAGTCAATCCGTGTAAACGTTAAAACCAGACTAGGAAGGGTTGAAAGGAGTATGTCCGTATCTGATTTTTATACCCTCATATATGAGTTAAAACCAGACTAGGAAGGGTTGAAAGCTATACGAGAGCTCACTTCCACCCACCCGTGAAGATGAGCTTGTTAAAACCAGACTAGGAAGGGTTGAATGTGAATCTAGCCCTTCCATACGCCTTTGCAACCACGTCTGTTAAAACCAGACTAGGAAGGGTTTTTTCTTGGATTGTTTTGATCTTTGGCATTTGATGTATATCTCTTTTATTTTTGTTTGTGGGTTTACCTTTTGGTAGTATATTGGGGGTGACCATCTTGGGCTACGTTACCGTGTCTGCGAAGATCCCTAGGGAGTTGAAGAGGTTGTTGGAGAGGTATGGTATTAGGCCCGGGCCAATCATTAGGGAGGCGTTGGAGGAGGCTGTGAGGAGGAGGATGGCTGAGGAGCTTGAGCCCCGTGCCAGGAGGATAGCCAGTAGATCCAAGGTTGGAGACGAGGAGGTGGCTAGGTACATCAGGGAGGATAGGGAGAGGTGAGGAGATACCTATTCGACGCCAGCTCCATAATAAACATCCTTCTAAGGGGGCGTGTAAAGCCCCTCGTGAATGGCTATACACTCGACCTGGCACGCTACGAGACGCTAAACACTGTGTGGAAGATGGCTAGGAGGAAGGATGGCATACCACCTGAGGAGGCGGGTGAGCTCGTCTCCATACTAATGGAGGTACTGAGCGACATCATGAGGATCGCATCGATAACAGGGCATGAGGATAGGGTCTACCAACTAGCTATGAAGGAGAACATGACGGCCTACGACGCTGCATACCTATATATAGCCATCGAGAAGGGATTAACACTAGTCACGGACGACAAGAAACTACTCCAGAAAGCGAAGAAACATGTAGAGACGATGACTACGAAGGAATACCTAGGCGAGGACTAGGAGAGATCAATACAACACCTAGTACTAAATAGGCTTCAGATAAAATGAAGCACCCTACCCAACGACAGATGAGAGACACTGTTAAAGCCTATCCATGAATACATATCCACCACACCCAGACCCTCCGAAGCAAAGCCAATAAAACCCAGAAACATGTGAAGAGGAGACAGGATATGTATGTAATCCCCAGGAAGAACACTCGAGATAACCAGTTTTTAGACCCAACATACTGGAAAATATCAGACCAAAAACACGAACCACAGGAAAAAGGCTCAGACACCACCCTAAAAATAGTAGCATAACTTATCAATGACTCCACCCAGAAACATCCGTAAATATCAACTAAAACATTAAAACTATCATAAATTTTCAAACAACTCTTATGTCAAGGTTTCAGCCCTTCACGTTAAATAATATTACACTAGTTGGGGTCGGCGATCTAGACTCTAATTCCGATTATTAATTTTACTTTTTAGTTTTAAACTATATGATTTAAAATCAAGCCCAGCCCCCCAAGAAAAAAGGGGGCCAATCGTGAGTTTAGTCGTAGTTGCTTCGTGTTTGTTTGGTAGTGGGGGTCAAGGATGCTTCTTTATTTTCCTCTATTTATTTTTTGGAGTTTCCTCCGGGTTGCTATGAGTTTTTCTCTTAGCCTCGCCTTTCCCGATGTGTATCTAGGCTTACGGTTTCTCAGTAGCTCACTGTCTATGTGGTTGGTCGGGAGTCTTCCATCGATGTCTTCGGGTATTGGGGTGTTGGCTAGGTATAGTATTAGTGGGGCTATATCCATGATTGACAGTTTCCCTCCCAATCCCTTCCTGAATCCTTTACCACCAAATGCGTAGAATCCCTCCCTGATGTGGAATGATGGGGCTATCCTTATTGCTCTGAGGTCGTCGACTTGGGAGAGGCTTGGTTGGCTTGGTTTGAACAATTTTTTACCAGTCCCCCTCGAGGCGAACCATAGTCTGTCATCCGGCTCTAGAAGGATGTCCGGGATGTCTGGCTCTGGGTTTGGATTACTGAGGACCTCCTTGAAGATTTTTATTCCATCGATCTCTAGGCTTCCAAGTTTTTCCACTACCTCATCAACAAGTTTTTCATGTTCCGATGCTTCTACAGATCCTTTTCTAAAGAGACCCTTAAGATTGGCTTTTAGGCCGCCTACATTTACTAGGGGGAATATCTCTGTTCTCTCCCAGTCTACCATGGTCTGCATCTCCCTGGCTGGGCTTTCCAGTATGAAGACGCGGTTTATACCCACGTTGAGCCGTTTCTTAACGCTTTGGGGGAGGGCTCTCCATATCCTCCTTACTAGGCTGTTTCTCCTTAGCCACGTCGCCCTTATCCTCCTCGTTCTACGTGTTTGTAGATATCCGAGGTCGGCTAGTATTGTTATCAGGTCTATGAGCTTGTCCTTCCTCCTATGTCCATGATCCGACATTATGATGTAGCTAGCCTCATCCCCCAGGTGATCCATGTAGCGGCCTAGCCACTCGTCTAGTCTCGAGAGACATTTATAGACGTATTCCATGTAGCTTGGGTCGTCCATAAACATGTGGAGGAGTATGTCTGGAGTCATGGCTATGTATAGGTGTAGAGTGTAGTCGCCACGCCTCATCAATTCATACATGGCTCTAAGCCTCTCCTCCTCAACCTCCATAACCCTCTTGTAATAGTCCTCCGGGCTCCCACTGTAGAAGGGGTATCCAATCCTATATCCCATCTCATTAAGGACTTCGAGAATCTCGACTGGATAAACATTCTCGGGTCTAGGCTTGGATGGGCCTACAAATTCTTGCTCCTGGGCTATCCATACACCCTCCACCTTTGGTGCGGGTGTGCTTATGGGTATGTTCATGTAGAGGCCTCTATGGCCATTCCTACCAAGCATGTCCCAGACCCCCTCTACACGGAGGTCTCTTATCGACATGTAGCGTAGGTTATACTCTGTATCTATCACAACGAAGTTTATGAGACCGTGTCTCGTGGGCCTATAGCCTGTGAGGGCGGCGTACCAGTTTGCAGGAGTTACTATAGGGGGCTCCGCCAATAACCCGTCCATCCCACCCATGTTTATAACATCTCTCAGGTTGGGTGTGTAGCCAGTTTCTATGGCCGTCTTCACCACTTTGAGGGGGACACCGTCCCAGCCAAAGAAAAGTATCTTCACCTCTCCCCACCATGCCTCCGGATAGACCCTATATTTTACCAGAGGGGCTACTTATTCCTATTCTCAGTAATACCCCCTGAAGTCTATCGGGCCAGGCGAGTATATCATCCTGTCTATCTTGTTCACATATATGACTGTGGGCCACCTCTCCCCAAGGTAGTGGATATATCCCTCGATCACTAGGAGGAGCGGGCCTCCATAGACCCTCGTAACCACTAGGGTATGGATGGAGTATGGTTTATTTGGAAGGTCTATGGGCTTCCTATGATATTTGGATGCGAAGTATCCCGCCGACCCATCGATCACCAGGACTGTGGTTCCAAGGTCATGGCTGAAGCCGACTACTCTTAGGTATAGGATGTCTAAGAATAGTATCACCTGTCCATACCAGCTAGGCAGGGTATATAGATTCGTAGGTGGAGCATCACCTAGCCTGAGCCAAATATACTGGTCAAGCATAGTCTGAGCATTTCTACCAGACTTAGAAGCCCCTATCCAGACCGTGTTTACATAGACTGAGGACCAGTAGTAGTCCATAAGGGTGGAGTAGCGCCCCTGCATATCTGTGGAGCCTGAGCTATAGGGGGCTGGATCCGGGAACCTTATGGAGACGGCGACGTTTGGAACGGGACTGTTCGTCAGGCTGCTCCTCACTATCGTCTCAAGTGTCCATATACTCCTGAAGGGCATGTCGGGGTCTGAGGTCGATGCATGCTCATCTAGAACCGACTCATAGATGGTAGCTCTACTGACCGGGCCTGTATAGTCCACCGTCATCGTCCATACCAGGCTGTAGGCTATGTATAGGTCTTCCGAGGCGCGTAGCGTGGATAGGCTCGTGGGAGGCGGGCCGGGATGCTGGTCGGAGAGGAGGTTACTCATAGAGATCTCTATACCTATGCCAGTCCTGTTTAGATATCTATAGTTCTCCACACCAATCACATATTTGTTTAGGTTGCTGAGCCCCAGGCCCAGACCCACATCGGCGTTATATGCCGTGCTGTTCGCAACCAGTACATTGACGTTGCTGGCTGGCGCCGTATTGGTGCCCATAACCCTGAAGCCATAGTTGGTGTCCCAAACAGTTACGTCTCTTATCACCAAACCGACCTTGTTCCTTGATGTGGGGGGCACGGGCATGCCTAGGTTGACGCCTATGCCGTGGCTATCACCCACCAATGGTTGTGGCAAGTCGTGTATCCTACCCCTCTCCACCCTTATTGATGCATTGTCGAAGTTAGCAATGTTTATCCATATACCTGAGTAGGGATAGTAGCCAGATATGAATCCACCTAAATCGAAGTTTCTAACTACGAGCCTTGAGTCCCTCCATGTCCCGAACACACTCCATATATTCACTGCTTCGGGCCAGAGCCTAGCCCCGATATCATGGGCATATAGATGCGTAATGTATATGCTGGTATTCCTAACCAGGCTGTAGCCAGGGATATGTACCCCAAATACTCCCCAGCCATATCCCCTAAGCCCATATAGCCATATATTTGTGAGGCTCACCCTCCATCCATCCATAGTCGGGGTTGCAAGTGTAACGCCCTCCACCGAGCCCTGTGATGTAGCATCAATCATCTGTAGACCATTTAGAACCATGTTGAACCCATTCGTTGATACGAAGTGGACTAGGACGCCGCTGACGAGGGATCTGGCGGAGAGGTCTCTAAAAGCTAGGTTCGTCAGTGTTATGTCGTCGGATGACCCTCGGATAGCGACTCCGAAGAGCCACCACGGCTCGGCGGCACCGTTGTAGGAGGCGCTTAGTCCTAGTATCCTGACTCGTTGTGAACCCACTATCTCAACTAGGCTCAGACTGGGGGCGGATACATCTCCTAGTCTTATCTCGAGACCCATTATCAGGACATCGCTCGAACCAGTCACCCGTAGGAGGGATGACGAGGAGTAGGGGGATGTAGTCTGTATCCCTACACCTCTGAACACGATGGTTAGTCCACTCTTACCGTTTATGTTTATTGGTGAGGCTATTGACTGCCACGTATCTACATATATGGTGGAGCCTGGTGAGGCTCCGGCCACAGCTGTATGTAGATCTGGATAGTCTATCGGAACAATATAGGTAGACGACGAGACGTTTTCAACCCCTAATAGGGTGACCAACACCAGTATAGAGACGATAAGTAGGACATGGATACCTCGTCTCCCCATTTTAGGAAAAAATTATATTATTGCTTAGGGTAGATAATTAAGACTTACTAATCGGGGATGGCTACACATATACTAATATATATTTCATGAACCAGGTTTAGAGGCATCCCCAGATATACCATCAAGAATCGCCGGAACTATCTTGAGTGGTGGGACGGCTAGGATCGAGAGCCCACTTATGAGGGCTAGGGCGGCGGCAGCCTCATATGCACCTGTATATGATGTTATGGAGGCGAGTATCCTGAGTATTATCCCTAGGTTTAGTGCAGCGGTTGCGAGGTAGCTCCTACCCAGGTCTATGCCTGTGATCGCTCTAAAGACTATTGGTGCGTGGCCCAGCAGCATATTACCTATGTATCCGAGTGCAGCAGTATGGAGCACTATGTCTGTGTAGAACCACTCTCCGGCCAGGGATATGTAGAGATAGGCTACGAGGGAGATCGCCAGCCATAGGTAGGAGGCCATGAGATGGTTATGGAGATATGGGTCGACCCCCGGGCTCCCCCTGAGCCTATAGTCCCTAGTGATGAGTAGGAGCAGCAGGGCCGACATAACGACTATGTAGTAGGCCCTACCCAGCATGGGCATGTCGAGGTATGGGGAGGCCATAATCACAAGTGGTATGCTAGGGGAGGCCATCGAGAGCATGATAAGGGGCCTCCCGGGACCTCCCAGGAACCTTGTCAGCTCGACCCTCTCACCCATAATGAAGAGGAGGGGGTATAGTAGGAGGATCGTTCCATAGAGGTCGTAGGGCAGGACCTGGAAGAGAACCATGTTGAGTATGGCGAGGAGTAGGGAGAGGTATGCCGCGAGGAAAAGGGAGAGGCTGGGAGAGGGTATGTAGCGCCTCACACCAATGTAGAAATAGGCCATTGATAGTGTCCCAAGAAGGAGTGGATAGGCTAGTAGGGTTACGGGTAGGCCGAGCTCTAGTAGGCGGTTAGCCAGGAGAAGTATGGTTCCCGATACAAATGATACAAGGGCTATCAGGAGGATGTATCTAAACATCTCCATACCTCTGGGGAGGCCGGAGATACGCTCAACAGTTATCAAGACTGCTATGAAGCCTATGATTATCAAGCTGGAGTGGTAGTCATACACCATGTAGAGCCTCTCATGTAGAAAACCAACTATCCCCCCTGTGTATCCGGGCGAATAGATAGTGACGAGCCTGGGTAGGCCCACAAGGATACCTAGGATCATGGATATAACCGCTACGCCAAGTGCGGGCAGTACCTCCCTACCGAGACGTCTCCATGGGGTGACCATGACACTCTATATAAGGGTCACACCTTGGAAATAACCGTGTTATAAGTAATATTATCAATAACCTATTGTCCAATAACTAATGATGAGAGGTGTCATACAGATGGATGTCGAGATCCTTAAGGTAGGTGTTCGTGGCGAGATCTACCTGAAGAAGAGCCTGAGGGAGGAGCTGGGTATAGAGCCTGGTGAATATGTCAAGGCCTACGTGGAGAATGGGAGGCTGATCATAGTCCCCCTCAAGGAGATCCTGAAGCCCCTCTAGCCCATGACCCTGCTGAAGATGACGTGTATAACTATCGATGAGATCCATAACGTGGGTATAAGTATGATGAGTAGGGAGGTAGCCAGGCTGAGTCCCCTCCCAACCATGTCCTGGGCAAGATAGTATATCAGCGTTAAGGCCACGGGTATAAATGTGGATACGGCTAGGCATAGGAGGAGCGTCCTAGGCCTCTCACTGGCCATCCCTATCAGGAAGCCTATGAAGACTGTGGCCATAACCAGTGGGACTGGGCCGAAGAAGAAGTACATAGCTAGGATTACTATGCTCCCCACCAGTGAGAGGGCTAGTGGCAGGGAGCTGTCCAAACTCCTCCTCACCTCCGCCTCGACTCCCTCATAAACTTCTTTATCCAACGCCCCCTAAGCGATGCCGTTATCCTGACATCCCGTGCAACATCCTTCTCAACCCTGATGATCGCCACACCAGACTCCTCATCAACAGTCCAGACAAGTACGTCGCCCACCTCGATACCAAGGGCATGCCTAACCTCGGAGGGAACTACAGTGGCCCCATTGCCGTAGACCCTGCTCCACGACTCGGCCATGTATAACGAGATAATATCCTCGCCGTAATAAAGACCCTCCGATGTGACTCTTCCTCAGCATCTACGTGTCACATGGCCAATATTTTCAGTAGGGGGTTCTGAATACTAGGTGGGGAGGCCTGTGAAGGCGGTGGTATACAGCAGGGTATCCACCGAGGAGCAGACACCTGAGTCCCAGCTACAGGTCGTCCTAGACTATGCCAGGAGCAGGGGCTACGAGATAGTCAAGATATTTGAGGAGAACATATCTGGGAGTGTAGACCCCCTTGAGAGGCCCGTATTCAAACAGGTGCTGAGCTATCTCCGTGAGCATGAGGTGGACCTCCTACTCCTCCACGACATGACCCGTTTCTACAGGCCTCCCCCGGGCCAGGCGTCGAGGGCCCTAAGTATTATGAGGCGGATAATGGATGAGTATAACGTGTTAATAGAGTTTGTCAGTGAGCCCCAGATAGAGGATCCTATGCTCTCGGAGCTGTGGCGCTTCCTCAAGAGCTGGATCTCGGCCTATGAGAGGCTCCAGATCAGCCTACGTACCCGCTACGGCCTCCTAAGGGTGAAGAGGGAGGGACGGCTATACCATAAGCCAGACATAGTCTACTACTACGCCGCATGGATATTTAATAAGGACTTGAAGGACGTCTCGAGGACTGAGTATGAGGTGGCTAAGAGGCAGTTGACTGAGATAGTCTCGAAGTACTGGAGAGACTCGGCCCTCAAGAAGACTAGGATCGGTGAGCTACTCAGGAAGAATGAGCTTAACGGGCTATACCTAAGGTTTCCACACGCCCCCAAGAGCTACCTCACATTCTACAGGCTGGTTATGGATAAAAAGGCTGTGGGTAGCTAGGGGACGACGAGGGAGAGGACGGCCTTCTCAGTATGCATCCTGTTTTCCGCCTGGTGAAATACGACGCTGTTGGGCCCCTCTATTATCTCGTCCGTCATCTCCTCACCCCTGTAGCCCGGTAGGCAGTGCATGAAGATATAGTCCTCCTTAGCGACGGAGACCGTATCAGGGTTAGCCTGGTATCCCCTCCAGTCCCTCAGCCTCTTCTCCTTCTCCATCTCCGGACCGCCCATGCTGTGCCATGTATTGGCGTAGATCACATCAGCATCCTTGAAGGCCTCGTAGATATCCTCCGTAAATACTATGTTTGCACCAGTCCTCCTAGACATATCCTCCACAAACTCCACTATCCTCTTATCGGGCTCGTAGCCCTTCGGCCTAGCTATCCACATCTCGTAGCCGAAGATGCTGGAGATGATCATAAGGCTGTGGCAGACGTTCCAAATATCGCCTACATAGCCTATCTTCACCCTCCTGTTACGCCCCTTAAACTCCCATATCGTCATCAGATCGGCTAGGCCCTGCATCGGATGGGTAAGGTCTGTCAAGGCGTTGATCACGGGGTTCTCCATGTACTCGGCATACTCCTCCACGATCTCCTGGCCAAAAGTCCTGATAACCAGTGCGTCGAGATACTTGTCCAGGACACGGGCCGTATCCTTGATCGGCTCGCCACGGGACAGCTGCATAACATTAGGGTTTAGCTGTAGCGGCGTAGCCCCGAGATGTGCTATAGCAGCCATGAAGGATACCCTAGTCCTCGTAGAGGGCTTCTCGAATAGTAGGCCAATTACACGTCCCTCCAACGACCTATGCGGGACACGTGAGCTCCAGAGCCGCTTAAAATCCATAGCAACCTCGACTACGAACTCGATCTCCCTCCTACTGAAATCCATTAGGGTCAGGAAGTCCCTACCCCTGAAACGGATCCTCATGGATAGTTACTGATTAACAGGCTAATCGATATAAATAGGAATATCTACATCCGAATCCAACCATCCTTTCCACAGAATTTAGCTGATATCCTAATTCGAGCCTTAGCTCCTCCAAAGCTTAAATATACCTCACATGTGTTTACCTAACCATGAGCTTCAACCTCGGTAATGAGTTGGCATCTCTCCCGATCGACGTCCTGATAGCCAGGCCACTCGACGCGGCAGTCAGGGCTCAGGCCTTCGCCGCCGAGACCACTGCGAGGTTCGTAAAGGAGGTCGGCCTTGAGCAGGATGGTAGCGTTAGGATGACGAGGATGAGGTATAGCTATACCTACGTGAATGACGAGGGTGAAGAGGAGGAGGTGGAGAAGGAGATAGCGGTGCCATTCCTCACGATGGTCCCTATACCCTTCATCAGGATCAGTGAGGTCGATATCGACCTGAGCTTTAGGATAAGGAACATAGTTGTCGATAACAGGGAGAGGTCACTATCCGTCTCAGCAGGTGCAGAGGCCAACTGGAAGGCCTTCAAGGTATCAGTGAACGCTTCATACTCCTCCAAGAGGACTACTAAGAGCAAGATAGATAGGAGCGCCGAGGTCGATATAAGGGTGAAGGCTGTCCAGGACGAGATGCCGGAGGGGCTGAGGATACTGCTCAACATACTTACAGAGGGGCTCCGTGCACAGGAGGCGGAGGCGCAGGGCGGCCAGGGAGGAGGTGGCCAGACCCAGTAGGTGTAGAGAAAAGTGGTCCGGGCAGGTGACATGGCCCAGCTCCTAGCGGGGATACTCAGAGCCGTTGTAGAGGCGGATACACAGGCACGGGAGGCCTTCCTAGAGGAGCTAGGGAGGTACTTCACCGAGACGGAGGAGGGGATGGAGCCGATATACCTCACCCTGAGATACTCCACACAATACGTTGATGACGAGGGACGTCTACAGAGGAGGAGGGAGAAGGTTGAGATACCCCTACTCACACTGGTCAACCCATCCCACATAGGTGTTGAGAAGGCGGAGATCGAGCTATACATGGATGTAGTATCGACTAGGGAGGAGCAGGGGGTTCAGAGACTATTCACAGTCTTCCGTGGATCCACGAGAACCAGGTCCGAGAGCGGTATGAGGATAAGGGTGTTGATGACGAGGAGCGATGTAGGCGAGGGCCTGGCCAACGTCATATCGACACTCGTCAATAAGGGGGTTGTGGTTGAGTGAGCAGCCCAAAGATACCGAAGAAGCCGGAGAAGCCGATCAAGCCCTCGAAACCCTCCCAAGACCTACCCAAGGAGGTTAGAGACATCGATATAAGGGATGTAGAGACTGGAGGGGCCGAGCCTAAGGGTGCTCCACAGCCCACGCCTGACCGTATAGAGGGGATAGACAAGATAGTCAGGAGCATCGCGCAGGCCCTGAACACCGCCAGGCTCGAAGCCACGAAGACGGCGGCGAAGAAGGTTATAGAGGTGGGTAAGGAGAAGGTGGAGATACAGTCCTTCCTAGACCTTGAGGAGGCGGAGGTAGAGATAGAGATAGGTGTGGAGCAACGTGGAGATATACTCATGGCGAAGATGACACCCACCCCTGAAGGCCCTAGGGCGAGGCTACGGATGGTGTTTAGGCTTAGGGAGGAGGAGGTCTAGGGGCTAGGGCTCCTGTATCATTATCTCGTCGAAGATTATGGTTCCTCCCTGGAGGGTGATGATGGCGTATAGCTTACCCTTATAGTTGATTATACTTGCAGGGCTTACACGGCCGACCCAATTCACGCTAACCTGTATAGCGCCCTCGTCTGGCGTGACACGATACATCTTTAGGCCGCCCGAGACCACCCCGCCACTATCCGCTCTCTCGACCCATAGGAGGTAGAGCTTATCATCCACGTCATAGAAGCTGTATCCACCATAGTAGGTGGTCACGGGTATGAATAGTGCGAGTCTGGCCCCCGTACCACCCCATCTATTCCTTCTCCAGAGCTCCTCGCCATCCCTGTATGCCGCTAGGAAGGCCTCTGAGACATAGTATACCCCGTCACGATATACGGATGTTACATATCCAACCGTTGTATTGTCCTCGGTTCTGGTATACATCCCCTCGACACTCCACTCCTTGGTGAGAGACGATAGATCCCACTTCTCAACCTGATACTCCCTCTTATTCCGCAGCTGGTTATCAGTCTGGTTGCCCTCTATGATGAAGTCATAGGAGTAGAATACATAGAGGTCGTTACCATCTAGGTATGCCGTGGTGTATGCCAGCCTCAGCGGTATTGACACTAGCTTTGTAGGCCAGGCCTCCACCCTGAACTCCAGTGTGTTAAGATCCACCTCTACATACATTATGTAGATGTCGCCCCTCCCCTCACCGGTCACGCTAGACATTACTATGACGGCCCTCAAACTCTCACCATCTCTCTCGATATATGCCAGCTTCTTAGGGTCACTGGGATACAGGCTGTAGAAGGAGTCAGACACATCCTGGTATCCCTCGAAGACTACCGAGCCGGCCTCTAGACCGTATACCCTCAGTATTACATTCATCTTCTCATAGTCTATGTCCAGAGTGAGATACTTGTCCCCATAGAAGCCTAGGCCAAGGCCCTGTATATCCTCAATAATGTTCCTCATCACAACGCCTCTCCCGGGCTCTACGATAGAGTAGTATAGGTCAGCCTCACCAAACTCTATGAAGATGAATGGTAGTGGTAGCGGTATCGGGAAGGGTATCAATGCACGGTCCCTAGCCAATCCTCCAAAGACGAACCGGTTTGAATATATGGAGACAAGCTCCCCACTCACCGGGTCTGACTCGTTAGCAGGGATATCAAATATCTTTTCCACCGAGAGTATCTCACCCTTAGGTATAGATACTGTAATGATATAGTACTCTACACGTATGGGCCTAGTACCATTCTCATCAGTAATTATTTTATCACCATACACGTAGAGCCTATCACCATCTCTGTAAAAGCTAAGTATCGAGGTCAAGTTGAAGGTTAATGGACCCTCCTGGACAGGCTGTTCACCCGAGGGTTGGCCTCCCCACTCCTCCCCCTGTGTAGGTGCCCCTCCACCATCGCCACCATCTCCACTGAATATACTACCAAGTATGACGAGGCCTAGGAGGAGTATGACCACTATTACGAGTGCCACGACTATTTTTCCCACTCCACCCTCCCGCCTAGACATGGTCATCTATACAACCCCTCCCTACCACTAATAAATTTTTCGTAATGGTACTCTCGACTCCACTCAGATACTCTTATCGTCATGAATAGTTTCACCAATGTATCTCTCCCCCCGGATGTATTGTTACAGGGGTTTTGAAGACATTTTTAATGTGTATTGCACGTGGCATGTCCAGACGTGTGTAAACCCGGTTTACAACGGGCTTAACATGATGTAAACCTATTGCCACGGATACGTCACGGCATCTGTAACCAGCTATATACCCAGCGGGCCACTCCACTTATACACTCTCTCAAACTGTTTTATAGCCGCTGTGGACGATGTGTAGCCATGATAGTCACAGCGAGACCCATTTTTAAACAGTATAGTCGGTATATAATATTGTCCCTCAAACCCGATACTACTGGGAGTGTGGGGTCTCAATGACGAGTGAGCCCAGGGTCGGAGAGGCCGGCGACGGATGTAGATACGTGATCCTAAGGATCGATGGTAGACCACTGGTCCTGCTACATGGCTACAGCTTCACCCATGAGGTCTGGGAGGAGATAGGCCTACTCAAGAGGCTGGCCGAGGAGGAGATTCCATACCTGGCTCCAGACATGCCCTACGGCGCCAAGACGAGCTGTAGAACCAAGTCTAGGGCTAGGGAGGACAATATAAACTTCCTCAGGGGGCTCTATAGACAGAAGTTTGGGGGTAGGGTGCCCATCGTCCTGGGGGCGAGCCTAGGTGGCTATATGGCCCTCCTATACGGTATGATGTATCCAGTCGCCGGCCTCATACTGGTCGCCCCTGTCTGGAGCACCAGGGGAGACATACTGGGCTACTATAGTGAGAGGGAGATACCCATACTCCTCATCTACGGCGAGAAGGACGACATCGTGTCTATAGACGAGATGTGGGAGTTCAAGGAGATGGTCCCCACGGCTGAGCTCAGGGTATATGAAGATGCTAGGCATCCCGCCTATCTAGACAAGCCTGAGAGGTTCAACGAGGATGTCGTCGAGTTCTGTAAAAAGGTTTAGGGTTTGAGGTATCCCCTATCCACCAGCTCATTCAAGACCTTCTCAGTCTTCTCTAGGGTTGTCTGGATATCCTCCTCACTATGGGCAAGGCTTAGGAAGTATGGCTCGCCGTCAGGCGGCCCCCTTATCAACACTCCCTCCACCATCAGCATGCTCCAGAAGCGTCTATAGCTTGTGAAGTCATAGTTGGTCATAACATCCCTGAAGTCCCGTGGCTGCCTATCCATGAAGTGTACCGCACCTGCGCTGCCTACATAGCTTACCGTCAGTGGTAGGCCGAGCCTATCAATGATCTCAGCCAGGCCCTCACCCATTATGGATCCTATCCTGTCCAGCCTGCGATATGCCTCTGGCGAGAGTATCCTCGTCAGGTTTGCATAGGCACCGGCCACACCTATGACGTTCCCGTTATATGTCCCGGCGAAGGCGTATCTACCCTCGGGGTATACGACACCCCTTACCATGCTATTCATGATCACCGCTGAGATCGGGACCCCACCTCCCAATGCCTTTGCAACTACCACGATGTCCGGCCTGACATTATAGAGTTCAGAGGCGCCTCCATAGGCCACCCTGAAGCCTGTCTTCACCTCGTCGAGTATCCATATGACCCCGTACTCCCTGAGCAGCCTACCTACCCTTTCGAGATACCCCTTCTCAGGGGGTATTAGGCCAACATTGTTCATCATTATCGGCTCCATAATCATACATGCAACCTCGTCCCCATGCTCCGCCAAGACGTTCTCCAGGCTCTCCATGTCGTTGAACCTAACTATGTAGGTGGTCTCCGCAGTCGCCCTCGGAACGCCAGGGGCTAGGACGCTCCTGGGCCTCTCAGGCGGGCCCCACTCACCAGGCCTGACATACTCACTGACCTTCACAGCGTCGTAGCCACCGTGGTAGCCGCCCTCAATCTTGATCACTCCCTCCCTACCAGTCGCGATCCTAGCTATCTTGATGGCGTGGGTTACCGCCTCTGTACCGGTATTACTGATCCTCACGGCATCCATCCATGGATATCTCCTCAGTATCTCCTTCACCAGCTTTATCTGCAGCTCATATGGCATGGTGAATAGGGTTCCGTCCTGGATCACTTCTAGGATACCCTCAATGATTGGTCTCGGGGCGTGCCCCGCGATCAATGCTCCATAGCCCATAACGTAGTCGATATACTCGTTGCCGTCGATGTCCCATATCCTGCTCCCCATACCCTTCTTGACGTAGAAGGGGTATGGTGGGAACCACCTATAGCTACTATGTACCCCTCCAGGATTGTATTTAGAGGCCTCACTATAGGCCTCTGCAGACCTCTGCGTCATGGAGAGATATTTCTTGTAGATATCCTCGTCGAAGAAGTAGTTTAGGAGGCTCTCCAAACGGGATCACCCGCCTACCAATCGAGATTCCATCTGAGATGCGGGTTAATAAGGGGGTATATAGATAGGGCGTTAAACCATGAGTAGAAACACGTAATTATTTTTAACGACAAAACTCAACATGATTATACCCCTGTCTCTACACGGCTATCTAACAGGGATATACACATATGCCACGTCAGGAGTCTCCATAGCTATGTCGATAGACATATGCTTATTGGCTCCCAACATCTTTAGGTTTACACCTTAACACTTACCCACTATAGATCCAGAGCTACAAATATGTGGGTGTATTGACCTGATAGGTGTCTAGCATGTCGCAGGAGGCCCTACCCTTTGAGGAACGTTACTGGCCCGGGCTGGGAGCCTATCAAGACTACTACCGTAGAAGTGTTGAGGATATCGAGGAGTTCTGGGCTGAGAGGGCTAGGGAGCTAGTCTGGACCAGGACGTGGGACCGTGTCCTGAATAGTGAGAACCCACCCTTCTACAGGTGGTTCGAGGGTGGGAGGACGAACATCAACCTCAACGCTTTGGAGAGGCATGGATCACATGGAAGGGGGAGGGTGGCTTACTACTGGATAGGCGAGGACGGCACTAGGAGGGTGATAAGCTACGACGATCTAGCCCGGTACGTCAACCGGGTTGCCTACCTACTAAGGGAGACCCTCGGCATGGGTAAGGGGGACACGATAACCCTATACCTACCAATGATCCCGGAGCTACCCGTCTTCATGCTAGCAGCGGCACGTATAGGGGCTATCCACAGCGTCGTATTCTCCGGCTTCAGCAGCGGTGCCTTGGCGGACAGGATAGTAGATGCGAACTCTAGGATACTCGTCACGGCCGACGGCTTCCCGAGGAGGGGTAGGACCATAAACCTGGTTGAGAGGGCGAGGGAGGCCGTTGCCAGGGCGAAGGAGCTGGGGGTGGAGGTTGAGAAGATAGTGGTGGTGAGGAGGCTGGGACTAGGCATTGAGCTGGGGAAGAGGGAGGCGTGGCTAGACGACCTCCTGAGGGAGGTGCCCGACAAGGTATATGTCAAGCCTATGGAGATGGAGAGCACCGATGTCTTCTTCATACTCTATACCAGTGGGACAACAGGGAAACCAAAAGGGATCATGCACGGCGTAGGTGGCTACATGACCTATGTATACAACGTCTTCAAGTGGAACTGGGACCCGAGGCCAGGCGACGTATACTGGTGCGCAGCCGACATAGGCTGGATAACTGGGCATACCTACATCGTATATGGCCCACTGATGCATGGGATGACCTCTATAATGTATGAGGGCGCCCCAGACTATCCCGACCCGGGGCGGATATGGAGCATAGTGGGGGAGTATGGAGTAACCACATTCTACACAAGCCCGACACTACTCAGGCTCCTCAGGAAGTATGGGGATCAGTGGGTAGAGGGGCACGACCTTAGTAGCCTACGCCTACTGGGCACGGTTGGCGAGCCTATAAACCCAGATGTATGGAAATGGTACTACGAGAAGATCGGCGGCTCCTCAGCACCGATAGTCGACACCTGGTGGCAGACAGAGACTGGAGCGGCCATGATAAGCCCAGCACCGGGGATCTCACTAGTCCCTCTGAAGCCGGGAAGCGCTACTCTCCCGCTCCCAGGCATAGTAGCCGACGTCCTGAGGGACGATGGGTCCCGGGCAGAGCCTGGTGAGAAAGGCTACCTAGTTATACGTAGGCCCTGGCCAGGGATGCTGATGGGTATATGGGGCGATCCAGAGAGATACGTGGAGACCTACTGGAGGAGGTTCAGCGACCCAGACAACAATGTATGGATCTACTACCCAGCCGACTACGCAGTCATCGATAGGGACGGCTACTTCTGGGTACTCGGGAGGGCAGACGAGGTCCTGAAGGTTGCTGGTCACAGGATAGGGACGATCGAGCTCGAGGACGCTATACTTACACACCCAGCCGTCAGCGAGGCAGCTGTTGTGGGCGCTCCAGACCCAGTGAAGGGCGAGGTGCCACTGGCTGTCGTCACCCTGAAGGAGGGTTATGAGCCCAGTGAGGAGCTGGAGAAGGAGATCAGGGAGAGGGTGCGTAGCCTAGTGGGCCCCATAGCCGAGCCCAAGAAGATAGTCTTCGCCACAAAGCTTCCCAAGACTAGGAGTGGGAAGATCATGAGGAGGATAATCATCTCCCTTATCCAGGGCAGGCCGATAGGGGATACATCGACACTAGAGGATCCCAGTGCAGTGGAGGAGTTGAAGAGGGTGCTTGGAGCCTCCTCATAGGCCGTCCCTCCTCCCCCACTCCTCACTATATATCAGTTCCTCAAGGGGATACCTACCGGGGAAGCTGGGCATCTCCTCGGGATAGCCGATAGGTATGATCGTCTCCAGCCCCCAGCCCTCGGGAAGGTTGAAGAACTCTTTGGCCCACCTAGTATCTGAAGGCGTGTATGTAAGTGTGGCCAGCCCCCTCTCCTCAGCAGCCAGCAAGAGATAGCCAATCATTATCCATATACTCTCCTTCCAATGGGGGCTCTTCCTATACCCAGCCACCACGATCAATACGGGGGCATCCGTCAGGTGAGGCTTCCTCCATGTAATCCCACGGGAACGGGCGAACTCGAGGAACCACTGTGGAACCCTCTCATAGAACCTCTTCTCAATCTCCTCACAGATCTCCCTTATCCTCCGCTTCCTCTCAGGATCCTTGACGAGTATGAATCGCCAAGGCTGCCTATTAGCTCCTGAGGGTGAGTAGTGGGCAGCCTCAAGAACATATCTGAGATCCTCCTCCCTAATAGGATCCCTCCTGAACCGTCTTACCGAGCGCCTCCTCCTAGCCAAGCCAAGAATATCCATAAGAATATCTAAAGGATGTGGAGGCCCTATAAGCAGGGGCTCTATAAGCTAGGTAGACATACAGATATATACGGTATGAACACTGGCAGATTCCTCGAGGAGGTTAGGAGTGAGGAGGCACGCCTCATTGAGGAGGTCAGGGAGTTCCTCAGGATGCCCAGCATCTCAGCGACTGGCGAGGGGATAGAGGAGACGGCCCGGTTCCTAAGAGACTTCATCATAGACAGGCTCGGCGGAGAGGCCGATCTTAGACGCTACGGCGGCCACCCAGTAGTATACGGCAGGATAGGGAGTGGCGAGAAGGGGATATACTACGGAATGTATGATGTCCAGCCTGTAGAGCCCCTAGACGAGTGGATAGCCCCTCCCTTCGAGGCCAGGATAGTGGAGGACAGGATCATCGCCAGGGGAGCATTCAACACGAAGGGCGCGTTGATGAGTTCTCTACTCGGCCTCGAGAAATACATAAAGAGCTTCGGAGAGCCCCCAGGAGAGATACACTTCATAATCGAGGGGGAGGAGGAGCTGGGGAGTCCCTCGATGCCGAAGGCGGTGGAGGATCTTAAGGATGTGCTCAGCGGGGCGAGGACAGCACTCTTCACAATACCCAGCGAGTTTAGACGTGGAGTACCCAGCATAATCCTTGGGAACAAGGGGATCATCTACATAGACCTCTATGTAAAGACTAGCAAGTACGATATACACAGCAGCTACAGTAGGGGAATAGTAAACCCTGCAGCAGTATTAACAAGGATAGCCTCGGAGCTTATAGACCCACTAGGGGGACCTAAGCCGGACTGGCTGTACAAAGGGTTTAGAGAGCCTACACAGGGGGAGCTGGCAACGATAGATGAGATTATGGAGGCTTTACCCCCGGGGAGGGTGATAGAGGAGTATGGCGTCGAGAGGGTCAGGATAGATGATAGGAGGAGACTTGTAGAAGAGATCTTCTTCCACCCAACGGTAAACATCGACGGCTTCTGCAGCGGATACTGTGGAGAGGGTACCAAGACCATCATCCCCCACGACGCGAGGATGAAGATAGACTTCCGACTAGTCCCGGATATGGTTCCAGAGGAGATCGTTGAAGAGTTCAAGAAAATGGTTAGGGATCTGGGACTGGGAGACCTGGTCGAGATAGATGTTAGGGATATGTATCCATGGAGCCAGACACCCCTAGACTCACCATCCACGAGGGCTGCGGAGGAGGTCTATAGGGATATGGGACTAACACCCAAGAGGGTCCTCAGACTACCAGGCTCGGCACCCATGTACCTATTCACACAGGTGCTCTGTGTAGACATAGTCTCGACAGGCCCTGGGAACGGCGGGAGGGCACACGCACCCAACGAGTATATAACCCTTGACACTGTGTGGAAGACCGCCTTCTACACACCGACATATTTCCATAGGGTGCTCAGGACATAATGTCGAGCCTGAGGAGAGCCCCGAGGATAGCTCTGATAGGCCTGGGACACATGGGACAGAACCATCTCAAGACGCTCCTGATGCATAGAAGGAGGGGCCTAGTAGAGATATCCGGGATCTACGACATTGACCGGGAGAAGGCTAGGGAGCTATCCCAGAGATACAGGGTGAGGGCATATACATCGCTGAGGGAGCTCGTGGAGGATCAGCCTGACGGTGTAGTGATAGCCACACCTACATCCACACATCTAGAGATCTTCAGGGAGGTTGTGGAGGGTGTGAAAAACATATTGGTGGAGAAGCCACCAGCAGCCACCGCCGACGAGGCGGAGGAGATGCATAGGCTGGCGCTCGAGAAGGAGGCCACCGTGATGGTCGGCATGATCGAGAGGTTCAACCCAGCAGTGGTACACATGCTACGATACATAAGGGTGATGGATAGAAGCCTAGTCTTCACTAGCTGCAGAACTTCAAAGCCGAGGAAGCTCGAGACAAGGGTGACACTGGACCTAACCATCCACGACCTTCACATACTCTCACAGCTCGTAGAGCTTGACAATGTGGAGACCGGTGGATGGAGGGTTGTGGATGGTGAGGGCCGTGAAGTGGCCTCCAACCTAGTGCTAAGGGGGGAGAGGCTGGACGCCAACCTATATAGCTCCTACATCCACGGATCACTGGTCAGGAGGATCGAGATACTCATCGAGGATACGAAGATATACTTAGACATGATCGACAAGAAGGTAGAGGTGTATGGCCCGGGAGGCCACCAGGAATACGTATTGGAGGGAGACGCACTGAGGAACGAGCACCTACACTTCCTCTCCGTCATAGATGGTTCGATAGAGCCCGCCACACCCCTCGAAGACATAATACCTTTGATGAGGCTGATCGAAGAGGCCGAGAAGGGATTCAGAGAGATATCCCTATAAGGGGTGAAGAGATAGATGTGGGTATCATGGTCGGACAGGAAGATCGAGAGGGACGACTTGATAAGACTATTGACATACACCGATGTTGAGGGTGTGCCCCCAGCAGACCTAGAGATGCTGCCCGAGGCAGTAGCCACGGAGTATGCCTACCTAGCAGGCTATAGTGAGGCGGGACTCCTGAAAAAAGGGGAGTTGGAGAAGGCCCGTGAGATACTTAGAAACCTTATGGATGAGGATCCTAGGGAGCTTAGAAAATATGAGGATATCCACAGCCTCATCGAGCACCGCCTATCAGAGGAGATAGGATTCCCCTACATGTGTAGGAGCCGTAACGAGACCGTTAACGTTGTCGAGCGCCTCTATCTACGGAGGATTTGGTACGATACCCTCACATCCATAGACCAGCTCATAGATACGCTCGAGACTATAAGTGACAAGTCTAGCGGAAGGAGGATACCAGTCTATACACACTACCGTAGGGCAGACTCAGTTACGGATCATAGCCTCTATGAGTCATACCTAGAGGCCCTCGACAGGATACTGGGGGAGGTCAAGCTTTTTACAGAGCTACTCATGACATCCCCTATGGGGAGCGGGGCGATAGCTGGGTGCATAGCGGAAGATATGGATACGGTATGGAGACACACATCCACCCTCCTCGGGTTTAGATATAGCCATAGAACGACACTGGATGCAGTCAACAGTAGGAAGGAGCATATCAGGAGGCATCTATACCTAGCTTCACGGCTGCTAAGCCTATACACCCGCATAGCTAGGGACATCTACCACCTAGAGGAGGAGGGGTTCATAAGACTGTCGGAGGATCTCCATACGGGTAGCAGCGCCCTCCCACATAAGAGGAACCCTGACCTCATGGAGATACTCGAGGCTAAGAGGCTATATATAGCTACATCCGCAGCCGCCGCATCATCCCTAGAGGCTGACATGACAGGCTACCAGAGGACGGGCCAAGAATTTAAACACATGGTTGTGAAGACCTCAATAGACCTAATACTATCCACCAAGGCCATAGTAAGGCTATTGACGGGTGTAGAGATTCAGAGAGAAGACGAGACAATATATCCACAGTGGATAGCGACCAGACTCTCCATGGAGAAGGGTATCCCCTATAGAGATGCATACCGCATGGTGAAGAAGAGGTTGATGAAGGGTGAGGATCCCCTCGATCTAATCGGGGAGGAGAACCATATAGATGCACCCAAAGGCTACATAACATGGGGTGAGGATGTGCCGAGCGTTACCAGTCCCAAAGCCATCCAGAAGCTACTTAGCCCCACCACAAAAGACATACTGTGTGGTATAGGCATCCTATAGACTCCAAGTTAAATCTTGGTTACAGCTATAAATGGGTGTGGAATGTCACGAGAATTGAGGGGAATACCGGAGGAAGCCTTCAAGAAATTCCTAAACAGCCTGGACCGGATCAGAAAGGTAATGAGGCTCGAGACACCTCTACCCCTCAAATACGAGGAGTATGTAGACACCAACGGTATAGAGCCATCGATCTATAGCCTCCTATACACGGTCTATAGGCTCTATAAACCCTCAGGCCCCGAGGAGCTTATGGAGGAGACCCATAGATACCTAGACAGGCTTAGCAGGTGGATCGATACCAGAGGACCGATACATACCGAGACAGACCCCAAGAAGGCGGCCCTCCTAATACTCCCATCCGATAGACAGTTCGAGAAGGTCAGGAGGGACTGGAGAGGCTGGCTATGGAGGAGTAGAACCAATACTGGAGAGATCACCCCGACGGGAGAGGGGTGGATGAAGGATATTCTCAGGATAGCCGACGCCCTGAGAAACGAGGGGGTAGAGCCTATAATAGCTGTCGACAAGGGCATCTACCACGAGGTCAGCCAGGTATACAGTGGGAGACTCATAGAGGTCGACATACCCGAAAACCTCCCAAAGACGGGCTACACCAGGGACCAGAGCCTGACATGGTGGCGAGAGCCCATAATAGGGTTGATGGCGCTACACCTGAGGAAGGGAGAAGAGGACATTCTGATAAGGATATATAGGGAGCTTGGGCTAGACCCGATATACGCCGTGAGCCCCGAGGAGGTCTGGGGCAGGGTCTACATGCCCCACGTAGAGGGCGGGAACTACATCGTGGTGGATATGGATGGGGAGACAACGATCTTCACAGGCGTAGGTGTAAGGGGTACAAACCCGCCCGCCTTCAAGAGCCTCTCCCGAATACTACCTAGGGAGACGAGGTTTATAGGGGTTCCCATATCAGCATATATAAACGACTGGGAGACGGGGGCGGTACACCTCGACGTAGTCATGATGTATATAGAGCTCGACGGAGGGACCTTCCTGATAGACCCGTCACGTATGGGGCTATACAGCTTCCTAGAATATGACAGGGAGAGGGGGGAGTTCAGGATACACAATGGGGTGGAGCTCCTAACCGAGAAGGGATACAACCTTGTAGAACCACCTAGGAAGGGCGCTAGCAAGATAACCATGGTCAACGCCTTCAACCTAGGGGGCAACAAGATCCTAGTGGACAGCTACAACAAGGAGACTAACAGGTATCTAGAGAGATTGGGAGCAGACGTGATCGAGGTGGATATACCCCATATAGAGGCGGGTGGCGGAGGAATAAGATGCGCCACAAAGGAGCTATGGATATAGGCACCACCACAGGATAGACAGGAATAACCATAGATTTATACACTACACCCAACCAGGATTATACATATGGATCTCAACAGGTTCGCCCAGCTAATCGTCGATTACTGCGTATCCATAGGTACGGGTGATGAGGTCTATATAGGGGCCAGCCTAGAGGCATTCCCCCTGGTGAAGGAGATCTACAAGGAGACTGTTAAGAGAGGCGGCTACCCCCGCTTCAACGTTAGGGATGAGGAGCTGACAGAGATCTTCTACAGATACGCACCCGACGAGCTGCTCGACTACCTCTCACCAATAGACGAATACATAGCCGAGAAGATGGATGTTAGGGTATCCATCATATCCAGCACACATACAAAGCCGTTAGTAGCCATACCACCTGAGAAGATACAGAGGAGGAACAAGGCCCAGAGACGACTAGTGGAGATCTTCTTCGAGAGGGATGGTAGGGGAGAGATAAGGTGGACAGTTACAGCCTACCCAACCAGGGCACTGGCCCAGGAGGCGGGGATGTCGATCCTAGAGTTCCAGGAATTCGTGGAGAGGGCTCTCAAGCTCCACAGGCCAGACCCGGTGGAGGAGTGGCGTAGACAGACCGAGTGGCAGGAAAATATTAGGGAGTTCCTGGAGAAGGTGGATGAGCTCCGCATAGTGGGTGAGGAGACAGACATTATCTTCAAGGTAGGTGGCAGGACATGGATAAACGACGATGGACGTAAGAACATGCCCGGCGGCGAGGTCTTCACAGGCCCCCATGAAGACGCGACCGAGGGGACGATATACTTCGACATACCAGTCCTATGGAGGGGTATGGAGATGAAGGGTGTGAAGCTCAGGTTCGAGAGGGGGAGAGTGGTGAAGGCCAAGGCTATGGAGGGCCAGGAATACCTAGAGAAGATAATCAGCGTCGACGAGGGAGCCTCGATACCCGGGGAACTAGCATTCGGACTAAACTACGACATCACAAAGCCAATTAAGAAC
>WAKB01000001.1 GCA_015523545.1 Candidatus Geothermarchaeota archaeon | reverse complement strand
TGGGGCTTCTAGGGGGCTTGGCCTGTAGCTTCTTGACGGTTGCCTCTATCCTGGCTATCAGCCTCTTCCCGGCTGAGATGGTCTCGTTGGCCTTCTCTATATCCATCGTCCTGTAGGAGTGCTCTGAGTAGCTGAGTATCTCCCCCGCCATGTAGGCTAGGCTGGACAGCTCCTCCAACGTCTCGGTCTTCTCCTCCTCGTATGCCAGTACGGTGTAGGCTATCCTCGCTATGTGGTCCATGATCCTCTCCAACGTCTTGCTTATCATGGCCTCAGTCACGAGCTCGCCGACCCTCCCGCTCTCTCCACGTCTGATCAGTCTTATGCTGTATAGGTAGAACCTGTCCATATCGTCATCGTTCTCCGTCACGGTTCTGGCTATAGCCCTGTCGAGGCGTCTAACCATGTCTGGGACCGTTCCCATATTTATCCTGGCTATCTTGAACATCCTGTCCAGTGCCATCCCTAGGTCTATGTCTCCCTCTCTTATGAAGGATCTCAGCTCTATGTAATCCATACCCTCGTCGAAGACCTCGAAGCCTATCATCTTCTTCTTTATCAGCTTCCTGATAGCCATCCTATACTCCTGCCTCTCCCCTAGATAGACGTAGATGACGTCGCTACCAGCCAGGTAGTGGGACAGCACTATTCTCTCAAGCATCTTGATGTCTGTGTCCCCTGGTAGGCGTATCACGCTCCTCCTCGAGGCTTCTCTCCTGGGCCTAGGCCTGATAACTATCTCGTCACGCTTGACAACCATGTGTATTGGGCTGCCTCTACCAAGTCCGTTCCTCTCGACCCACTCCTTTGGGAGTGATGCTATGTAGGTCGAGCCTCCGACCAGCTGTATCTTTCTTACCTCTGTCTTCTCTATAGACATTTCACCATCTATATAGGTTATAGATGCCTCTATATAATTCATTCACTAGGTATATACCCCTCCCCACATGTAAAACACTTAGTGATGAATAGTGGGATAGGTATGGCTAGGCTCATGGCCTTCCTGGTGGTGGCCACCCTCTTCCTAGGATTCTCCCTGGGGGCCACAATATATGATATTGTCCGTGGAGGGGGTGTAGCTCTGGATAGTCTTGATGGTGATGCTCCTAGGCTCTCTGGAGTGATTAGGATCGACGGGTCCTCCACCGTATACCCGATAACCGAGTATATAGCTACTCTGTTCATGGAGAGGTATCCATCTGTCTCGGTCTATGTAGGTGTATCCGGTACTGGTGGGGGGTTCAAGCGGTTCGTGACGGGTGAGACGGATATCAATGACGCGTCTAGGGAGATTAAGGAGGTCGAGGCTAGGCAGGCTGAGATGAATGGTGTTAGGTATGTAGAGATCCCGATAGCGATCGACGGGGTAGTGGTCATCGTCAACCCCGGTAACACGTGGGTCGATAGCCTCACTATAGAGGAGCTCCGCATGATATGGGCTCCCGACTCAAGGGTGGAGAGGTGGAGCGATATAAGGCCTGGATGGCCTGATAAGCCTATAAACCTGTATGGACCCGGGCCGGATAGCGGGACCTTCGACTTCTTCACCGAGTATCTATTCAGTGAGGCGGGGGTCTCTAGGACGGACTATATAGCGTCTGAGGATGACAATGTGATTCTCCGTGGTGTGGAGAATGATCTTTATGGCCTCGGATACTTCGGCCTGGCCTACTACCTGGAGAACATGGATAGGGTTAGGGCTGTGCCTGTGGACGCTGGGTCTGGCCCTATAGAGCCTACTCTAGAGAAGGTTCAGAGGTTCGAGTATCCCCTGAGTAGGCTCCTATACCTCTATGTAAACCTTGACAGGCTTGATAGTGATCCGGTGCTTAGGGAGTTCGTGGCCTTCTACCTTGAACATGCCTATGAGGCGGCTCTAGAGGTTGGCTATGCCCCCCTGCCCCAGGCCTATTATAAGGCCGCGACCGCCATGATACGGGAGGGGATATACCGTGGCCTCTATGAGCTGGCCATGTATTGGGCGCCGTCGATAGAGGTTGGTGATGAGCCTATCTGAAGAGTTCTTTGAGAGGAAGGTTAGGAGGGAGCGGTTATTTAGGATTATCCCTCTCGGCTTAACGATCCTGGCTGGGCTTGCCTTGGCGTCGATAATCGTTGTCCTCGTGGTTGAGTCGATACCCTTCTTCTCCGCCGTAGATCCTATCGAGTTCCTGTTTGGAACTAGGTGGACCGTGCTTTTTAGGGATAAGTCCTTCGGTATACTGCCTCTGGTCTGGGGGACGTTAGTCACCTCATTGGTCGCCATATCTGTTGCTGGTTTACTGGGTATTGGGTCGGCGATCTACCTGGCTGAGTATTCAAGTGAGAGGGTCAGGGCTGTCGCTAAGCCGTTGCTAGAGCTTTTGGCTGGTGTTCCTACAGTGGTGTATGGCTTCCTAGCTGTTAACTATGTCACCCCCGCTCTGAGGCTCTTCATACCGGATATCGAGGTGTATAACGCCTTCTCCGCCGGACTGGTCATGGGGCTCATGATAACACCGATAATCTCGTCTCTGAGTGAGGACGCCATGTATAGTGTCCCCGATTCTCTGAGGCTGTCGGCCTATGCCCTTGGAGCCAAGAAGCACCAGGTTGTGACTAGGGTTGTCTTGAGGGCGGCTCTTCCCGGTATAGTGGCTGCATATATCCTGGGCCTCGCGAGGGCCTTCGGTGAGACTATGATAGTCGCTATAGCGGCTGGTTCTAGGCCTGTTCTCACACTCAACATATTCGAGTCCATCCAGACACTGACCGGGTATATCGCACAGGTTGCTATGGGTGATGCTCCCTATGGGACGATAGAGTTCTACAGCCTATTCGCGGTTGGCCTCTACCTCCTCGTGATGGTTATGCTGATGAACCTGGTAGGCCTCTACATCTCCAGGCGCTTCTCGATGCGGGTATCACGGGTGTAGACTATGGATAGGGACTCTCTAATGAAGATATTGACGGCCTCGGCTTTGATAACGCCATTACTAGTCCTCTTCACCCTTCTATCGATGATCCTCTGGGACGGGCTCCCTGGCCTAAGCCTAGACTTTATCCTGGGCCTCCCCTCGGGTAGGCCTGAGGAGACGGGTATACTCCCCGCCCTTGTAGGCTCGGTCTATGTCACTGGCTTGGCTATCATAATATCCTTCCTACTGGGCCTTGGAATCTCTATCTACCTAACGGAGTTTGTTGAGGATGAGAGGGTTAGGAGCATATTCTACTTCGTCGTGGATATGTTGGCAGGGGTGCCCTCGGTGGTCTATGGCATTGTTGGGCTGGCGGTGATTGGTATAGGCCTGGGCCTCGGTAGGAGTGTGTTGACAGGTGCAGTCACACTGGCCTTCCTCATACTCCCCCTAGTGACTGTGGCTACCGTCGAGGCTATCCGCTCCATACCAGATTCTCTGAGGCTGGCCACATACTCCCTGGGTGCCTCCCGCCTAGAGGTGGTTACCCATGTCATACTACCCATGGCCCTTCCCAGGGCCTTGACAGGCACGGTCCTAGCAATAGCTAGGGCGATCGGGGAGGCCGCCCCGATCCTAGTTATTAGTGGTGTCCTCTTCACACGTAGTATCCCGATAAGCCTGCTAGACGAGTTCACTGTCCTACCACTCGTTATCTTTAACTGGGTTATGAGGCCTCAGGAGGTCTATATGAGGCTGGCATCCTCGGCCATAATAGTCCTGCTCCTCCTCTACATAGGTATATCCTCGATAGCCATCTACATGAGGTATTCGAGTGGCCGTAGGATAAGGGAGGTGTAGTGGATGGGGGGTAGGCCCATTATAAAAACTGTAGGCCTAAGGGTCTTCTATGGGGATAGGAAGATACTTGACGACGTCGATATAGAGATCTATGAGGGGAGTATAACTGCTGTTATAGGCCCCTCGGGCACGGGTAAGAGCTCCCTCCTGAGGAGTCTCAACAGGCTTAACGACCTCATACCAGGTGCTAGGGTTGAGGGGAGGGTATACTACCGGGGGATGGATATCTACTCGGAGGGGGTCAATGTATACTATCTCAGGACTAGGATAGGGATGGTGTTCCAGAAGCCGGTCGTCTTCCCTACAAGCATATATGAGAACGTCGCCTTCGGCCTCAGGATAAACGGGGTTGATGATGAGGAGGTTATCCGTGGGAGGGTGGAGGAGGCGCTTAGACAGGCGGCTCTATGGGATGAGGTTAGGGATAGGCTGGACGACGATGCATATAACCTCTCGACTGGGCAGCAGCAGAGGCTATGCCTAGCTAGGACCCTCGCCATCAGGCCTGACGTCCTCCTCCTGGACGAGCCCACCTCATATCTAGACCCCAGGTCCACCAGGAAGGTTGAGGATGTCCTCCTGAGTCTTAAGGGGATGATGACCATAGTCATCGTGACACATAGTCTTAGCCAGGCCCGTAGGATAGCCGACTACCTACTGGTCGTGATGCCTGACGAGGATAATGTGGGTAGGGTTATAGAGTATGGCCCCGCCGAGGAGGTCTTCAACAACCCTAGGGATGAGAGGACTAGGGAGTATGTCTCCGGGTTAATAGGCTAGTCATCCACTAATATGGCTTGGAAGGATAATGCTGGAGATCCGTGGGCTTAGCCTAGTCTATAGGTATAAGGAGACGAGTGTCAGGATACTCGACTCTATAGACCTCTCGGTAGATAGGGGTGAGGTTGTAGCTGTATATGGGGATAGGCATAGCGGTAAGTACTACCTCATAAGGAGTATAACCGGCCTGGTTGAGCCGTCGTCAGGGGAGGTTCTCGTCGATGGGGAGAGGATTGACTATGGGGATAAGAGGGGTCTTAACAGGCTTAGGAGGCGTGTCCAGACCTACTTCATGGATGTCTCGCGTAGCGTACCTGCAGGCATGACTGTCAGGTCCTATCTCGAGTGGCTAGCCGGGGAGTTCGGGGCTAGGGATGGATTGGGAGCCCTGTCTAGGCTGTGGGGGGAGCTGGGGATATCTAAGGAGGTGTTGGATAGACGTGTCTATAGCATACCTCTCCACCAGCTATATGTGATCTATGTCTCCAGCGGGTTGATGGCTAGTCCCTCCTACATGCTTCTTGAGAATCCTACTGGGCTTATCCACTACCCACTTAGGGGTGTTGTGGCGAGGCTTATACGTCTATTGGCTGGTGAGTATGGCATCGGCATCCTATACACGACGAGTGACCCAACCCTCTTCAGGGTGCTGGGGGATAGGAAGCACGTCCTCTATAGGGGGAGGATCATCGAGTCTGGCGGGTCTGACCTTGGTGCGAGGCCGCTCCACCCCTATGTGGAGAGGGAGCTCGGTGGTGACGATACCACTGATGTCGTGGACGCAATCTATGTCTCTGAGGGTCTCCCCAAACTCTATGACTGGGGGCGCTGCCCCTATATCCCGGAGTGTCCCCACGCTAGTGGTGAGTGTGAGGCTGATATTCCTCTATACCGCTCGGGGGATAGGATGGTTAGGTGTGTCCTCTATAGGTGATGTAAACAGTTTTTACACCACTGTAAACCCTTAACTTGGCGGGTACACATCCCTTTTTGAATGGGGGCTATGATGGCTGTAGACGCCTCTCTGAGGCCTGTTGATGACCCACCTCTCACCTGAGCCCCCAACATGCGGAAAGGTTTTTACACTGCCTCTGAGAATATCGTCTCTGGGGCGATGAGTATCTCGATGGGCAGGCTGATGGGATGATGATATTCCTTTGATCCGAGCCCCACTAGTCAGGGTGGTACTAGGAATATCCTTCCTCTACTCAACCCCTTCTCCATCTTCTCGAGAGCCTCGCCGATCCTGTCCAGCGGCATCTCGGTGCCAACAGCTCTTATTAGGCCCTTCCTGTAGAGCTGTAACGCCTTGTAGAGTGACTTCTTGGTGCTGCTGAGGTCTCCCGCGATCATGTTCTGCCTAAGTATTATCAGGCCAAGCTGTAGCTCCACCGGCTTCACATTTACATTTCCTATTACCACCATCCTACCTCCCCATTTTAGGCTCCTCAGACTCTTCTGGAAGGTGGGCTCGCCCACGGTCTCTATCACTATGTCTGCGCCTCCTAGCTTCTTAGCCTCTTTATGCCAGTCGTCACCAACGAGTATATGGTCGGGCTTAACCGTCTCTATGAACCTAGCCTTCTCCTCACTCCTCGTAACGGCTATCGTCTCTGCCCCAAAGGCCTTAGCCACCTGTAGTGCGTGGATACCGACTCCTCCCGAGGCCCCGGTCACGAGTACCTTGTCACCCTCCTCTACACCGCCCACCTGCCAAAGCCCGTTGATAACCATTCCTACTACACAGCTGGCTATGGATGCGTAGTTCGGGTCGATATCCCCCTCGATGGGTACTAGGGACTCCTCCCTAACATCTATATACTCGGCGTGGGAGCCGTAGAGATGCTCCCCATACCACTCCCTACTCCTGCATAGGTTCTCCCTCCCGGTGAGGCAGTATTCACACCTACCGCAGTAGGTGTAGGGTAGTGCCACGACCCTGTCCCCCCGCCTGAATCTCGTGCTCTTACTATCGACCACCTCGCCTGTAAACTCGTGGCCAAGGACTAGGGGGGTCTTTGCCTGTGGGAAGAATCCCTTGATCGTTAGTAGGTCTCGGTAGCAGAGGGCGCTCCTAACCACTTTAAGCCTGACCCATCCCTCCCTCAGCTCCCCAGGCTCTACATCCTCGATCATGGGCTCGCTGCCGATCTCCCTTAGGACTACGGCCTTCATACCAAGTATATTCCCCTATGGATGGGATAAACCGTTTATCCCGGGTGGTGGGGATATCTATATGGGGGATGAGTGGGGCTAGATAGCCTGACCCATCTGGGGGTTGATGAGTGGCTTCTAGACGACCCCGCGTGATATAACCCCTCGGTATATCGTATATGTCGTGTATATACACAAAGGTTAAACTATAGTCTGTATATATGCTTAGCGAGATGAAGCGGATAGTTATACTCGGAGGAGGTACCGGCGGCTCCATAATGATGAATAAGCTTGCCCATGGGCTCAGGGATAGGATCAAGTCTGGGGAGGTAGAGATAGTAGTTGTGAACCCTAGTGAGAGGCATTATTACCAGCCGGCATTCCTACTCATACCCGTCAACGTCATGGATGAGAGGGAGGCATACACCCCCTTCTCCAGCCTCGTCCCGGAGGGGGTTAGGTGGATTAGGGACAGGACTGTCCGTATAGACCTTGACAATAGGGCTGTGGAGCTTGGGAGTGGTGATAGGCTCAGCTATGACTATCTAGTCGTATCGACCGGCGCCACCCTCGACCCCAGTGGTGTCGAGGGTCTTGAGGATACATACCACTTCTACAGCTTCGACGCCGCTAGGAGGCTGAAGAGGGCCCTTGCGGACTTCGAGGGTGGTAAGGTCGTAGTGGGTATCAGTAGTATCCCCTATAGGTGTCCACCAGCCCCTATAGAGATGACCCTCATCCTTAGGGACTACTTCGCGAGGAGGGGTATATGGGACAAGGTTGAGCTGACCTATTTCTACCCACTTCCCCGTGTCTTCCCTATAGAGGGTGTTGCGGAGCTCCTGGCACAGGAGATGGAGAGGAAGGGGATAAACTATAGCCTGATGTTCAACCTGGATCATGTAGATGTTGAGAGGAAGCGGCTCGTATCTCTTGAGGGTGAGGAGCTGGAGTATGACCTGGCCATAATAGTCCCTCCACATAGAGGTGCAGATGTTGTTAGGGGGTCGGGAATCGGGGATGAGGATGGCTGGATCAATGTGGATAAGTATACCCTGAACATCGTGGGATATGACGATGCATATGCCATTGGTGACGCCACGAACCTACCCGTTTCGAAGGCGGGGTCTGTTGCCGACTTCGAGGCGGAGGTGGTCTCGAGGAGGATCATGGATGAGATAGAGGGGTATGAGCCCACGAGTAAGTATAACGGTAAGACTATGTGCTTCGTCCTGACGGGGATTGGTAAGGCTACTGTCCTTGTCTTCGACTATGAGAACCCGCCTCCGATTGTGCCTCCTTCATTCATCTATTACTGGCTCAAGCTGGCCTACAACAAGCTCTACTGGAATATAACCGCTAAGAGCATATTGACGGGGGTGGTTCTATGAAGAAGAAGGATGGTTTTGAGGAGATAATTGGGAGTGAGGAGGCTAGGAAGGAGGTTGAGAGGCTTGTTGAGAACCTGAAGGTCTTGAACGATGTACTAGAGTCTATAAGGCCGCTCGTAGAGTCTGGTGCCCTGGAGACCCTGGTGGGCCTCGGCTATCTGGGCGAGACGTTGAAGGCTATCCTGAGTGATGAGATGGTCTCTAGCTTCTCCAGCCTCGGCGGCTCTGCTATGGAGCTCCTGGCCAAGACCAAGTCCCCCTCTGTTGAGAGGCTGGTATCCGCCATTGCTGATCATCCGATGGAGCTGGAGGAGGAGATCAAGAAGACTAGGGTTACAGGGCTGCTCAGCCTTATGAGGCTTCTCAGGGATGAGGATGTTAGGCGTGGCTTGGCTGTAGCTATAGCCTATCTAAAGCTGATCGGTAGGTATGCCTATCCCGAGGATGGTAAGGAGTATAAAGAGGAGGGTGGGTAAGGGGGATACCCCCCTATTTTTATATCTACTTCTTCTTCCTTACTAGGAACTCTGTGTATCCATCTCTATCTATGACGGCTATCAGCTCGTGGCCGGCCTTCTCCACCCATAGGGGGATATCCTTCTTACTCCCCGAGTCGCTTGAGTAGACGGCTATTACCTGGCCTACCTCCGCCTTCTTAATGGTCTTTATCAGCTCCATCAGGGGGCCTGGGCAGTAGCTCCCCCTAGCGTCGACCACTATATCGGGCTTGACCTCGGACATCCTAACCACCTCCATCTAAATGTCTATATAGCTATATGAATAGTGTTATGTCGGCGTCCTTACTCCTCTCGAGGTACTCCATAGCCCCTATGACATCGTCGACCACGTCTACTAGCTCCTCCTTCTTAAGGCCTAGTAGGTCGAAGGTCTGTGCGCATGCATATATCTTGACGTTGCCCATCTCCTTTGCCTGGCGTAGCAGGTCTAGCCAGCTAGGCATCTTCTTCTCCTCCATGATCTTCATAAGCATCTCTCCCATGGGGCCGTAGTCCTGAGATACTGGTATCTGTGGGGCGTCCTTCTTAAGGGCCATTAGGCCCCAGAATGTGGCGAAGATCTCTACCTCATAGCCCAGTGCGGCAGCGGTGGATGCTAATACGCCGACAGGCATCAGCTTGTCGGGGGTTCCGGAGAACATTATGATGGATAGCTTCGTCATGGCCACCACCACTTAATGCTTTAGATGTATTAATGGTATAAACATTGGGGCTAGACAATATATATTTTCTAGACCTAGCTCTCCCCCTCTAGATCCTCTATCGAGTATCTAGACTCTACCCTCCGCCTAATCTCCTCTATATCCTCCCTAGCCAGTCTCCAGCCCATAGCCCCTACGAAGAGGTCTATCCTCTCCTTCTTCTCCGTCTTCGGTATAGCCACTACATTGGGGTTTGTTATGAGGTAGTTTAGTGCTACCTCGACCTCGGTCTTTCCATATTTCTCCCCTATCCTCCTGAGGACTGGGTCGCCTATTATGGCCCCCCTCTCTATGGGTGAGTATGCCTGTATAGTTATCCCTCTCTCTATGGTGTAGGGGATAAGTCTCCTCTCGACCCTCCTGTCGTAGACGCTGTACCTGACCTGGTCAACGACGATCTCGTGTCTGGAGGTGGCTTCCTGCGCTATCCCTAGCTCCTCTACGCCTAGGTTGCTCACGCCTATGTAGCGTGTATATCCCTTCTCGGCGAGCCTCTCGAGATTCTTTATCTGGGACTCTAGGCTTAGGTGTGGCTCTGACCAGTGTAGGAGTATTAGGTCGACAGTGTCTATACCTAGGCGTCTAAGGCTCTTCTCAGCCGAGGCTATTGCTCTATCCCTAGACACCAGGTTCTGGGGCATTATCTTGGTGGTCACGAATATGTTGTCCCTCCCAACCCTGCGTAGGAACTCGCCTACAAATTCCTCGGCCCTTCCGTCTCCATACATCTCGGCCGTGTCTATATTGTCTATCCCCCTCTCATAGGCGTATAGGAATGCATCCATGGCCGCGTCGTAGTTTATGATGTTCCATGTGCCTAGCCCTATGGATGATACCTTCTCCCCTGTCCTACCGATCTCCTTCTTATCCCTCATACCATCAATAATATTCCCGCTCCATACCTGTAAATGTGGGTGTCCCTGTTGGAGAGATGGGTACTCGTACTTAAAGACCTGGATAGGAATTTGATCGAGTGGACCCGTCTACTCATTGGCTGGAGGAGTGGCCCAAGGAGAGCAGTTGTCAAGGATGGCCTGCCTAAGAGCGTTGTAAAAGCTGTTAGGGAGGCCTTCAGGGTTGAGGAGGAGTGTGGTGATGACTGTCTATTGGTGGTGGGTAGTCCTCCTGAAGAGTCCTCAGGCTCTATGGGTGAGGGGCTATACATACTAGTTGATGGCCGTGTAGCAGCCTATATCTCTAGAGAGGCCGTCCCCAAGATTAGTGTAGACTGAGTTATTAGGCTTCGCCCGTTACACTATATCCATGATACGGCACTGGCGACATCCTATCCAGATGACTCCGGGGCCGTCTGAGCCGTATCCCGAGGCTCTACAAGCCTCCTCCGCTAGGCTGTTCAAACATTATGGTGAGCAGTGGCTCGAGATATATAACCAGTTCCTGGAGTACGCCTCCAAACTATTCGGAGGGGAGGGTGTGGTCATCCCATTCTACGGTTCGGCCTCGGCCTCGATGGAGGCGGTTCTAAACAGTCTGGCTGGTAAGAGGGTGCTCCTCATAAACGATGGGTTCTTCGTCCGTAGGTTTAAGGAGATTGCATTGATATATGGCTACGAGGCCCATCACGTGGTGCCTGAGAAGCCGGGTATGCGTGTAGACCTAGAGGAGGTCTCGACCCTGCTTAGGAGCGCCGATTTCGATGCAGTCATAGTGGTCCATAGCGAGACGTCTACAGGTGTCCTCGAGGATCTCGAGGGGATCTCTGAGGTGTTGCCTGAGGAGACGCTATACATCGTTGACTCCGTCTCCAGCTACGGGGCTATGGAGATCGGGGTGGACAGGCTTGGGATAGATGTCTGTATAGGGTATTCCAGTAAGGCTCTCGGCTCGGTGATGGGCGTCACACCTATCTATCTCAGCCAGAAGGCCGTGGATAGGATTGTCTCTAGGAGTGGGTATAGAGGATTCTCCAACGACCTTAAGACCTGGATAGAGTACCGTGAGAAGTGGCCTTTCCACCCATACCCTACCACTATCCCGACCAACGCTATACTGGGCTTCATAACAGCTGCGGAGATTGTGCTTGGGGAGGGGCTGGACAAGGTTGAGGAGAGGCATAGGAGAATATCGGACTATGTATACCGGGAGCTCTCCAGGGTGGATGGTCTTGAGCCGCTGCCCGTTGTGGGGGCTAGGTCGCCCACGGTCTCGGTCTTCCTGTCTGAGCCCGACCCTGCTGAGGTGGAGAAGTATGTCCTGGAGAGGTATGGATATATGATCTCCACCGCGTTGTTCGCTGGGATAAGGGCTATTAGGATCGGGCATATGGGCTATACAGCCCAGATGAGGTTTGTCTACCCTGTGGTGGAGGCTATCAAGGAATTTTTCTCTGGGTAGTGTAGGGTCTATACCAACTATTTAAGTCGTGGCTGGGGGTATAATTCGGCTTGACCGGTGAATAGCCATGGATGTAGGGGTTGCTGTGAAGGCGGCCCTCGACCTAAACGTTTTGAGGAGTAATCCCGACGGGACAGTTGCCGTTGAGAATATACCGCTGGTTATCAGCGAGTATGATAGGAACGCCGTCTATGAGGCTAGGAGGATAGCTGACTCTACTGGTGGACGTGTAATCATATACTCCTTCCTCACTTGGTGGCCGGCCGATAGGAAGGAGAAGGACTTTGAGAACGTTATTAGGGAGGCCTTGGCTCTCGGTGGTGACGAGGCCTACGTGGTTGTAGACCCCACGGTATCAGGTAGTGAGCCTAGGTTTACAGCTAAGGTCCTTGCCAGCCTGATTAAGAAGTATGGCTCGCCCAGCCTAGTCTTGACGGGTGAGGCCTCGACTGATATGACCTCCTCATCGATAGCTCCATACCTGGCGGCTACGCTGGGCTACACGGTAGTCACCTTCGCAAGGTCGTTGAAGGTCTCCAACGGCGGCATAGTGGTGGAGAGGGATGTGGAGGACTATATAGAGACTGTTAGGGCCAGCCTCCCAGCAGTCGTCAGCGTGACCGGTGAGATAAATAGCCCTAGGCTCCCCACGCTCCTACAGATTAGGAAGGCTTTTAGAAAGCCGCTCGTCAAGACGTCTCTATCGGAGCTGGGTCTGAGCCCGATGCTCCCCAAGTATAGCGACTATCGACTCGTGACTGTGAAGAGGAAGAGGGTTGTCCTCGAGGATGGCTCTCCTGAGGAGCTTGTCGATAAGCTTGTCTCATACCTCGTTGAGGAGGGGGTGTTGAAGAGATGAGGGTTTTGGCCGTCTCCAATAGTGGGAAGTATTATGGCGACCTAGAGGGCTTCATATCCAGGCTAGATGGTGTTGAGGAGGCGATACTGGTAACCAGTGACACGCCAGGTGGAAACTTCTCAAAGATATATAGGGTGGGTGATGTATATGGCGATCTACTGGCCAGGATCTTGGGTGAGGTTGGGGAGCCCGATTTGGTGGTGGGTATACATACTAGGAAGGTCTTGGAGGCAGTAGCCTACCTGGCTGGGGCTAGGGATATGCCTATCGTTACAGAGGTGGTCGGGTTAGAGGGTATGACGGTTACGAGGAACATACTCTCAGGCAGGGGGACTGCCAAGTATAGCCTATCCCCTCCAGCTGCCCTTACCATAGCTCCTGGCAAGTTTAGTGGCCAGCTCTCCCTAGGCCCGCCAGAGGTTATGGAGCTGGGTGAGAAGCCCTCTACCGTGGTCGTTGATAGGAGTGAGAAGAGTAGGACTGGTGTGGATATCGAGTCTGCAGAGATTGTGGTGGGTGTGGGTAGGGGCTTCAAGGAGAAGGATGATTTGAAGCTGGCCTTTGAGCTGGCCGAGGCTCTCGGTGGAGAGGTGGGCTGCTCACGCCCAATAGCTGCTGACTATAAGTGGCTGGATGAGGATAGGTGGATCGGGATCAGTGGTAAGAAGCTTAGGGGTAAGCTATATATAGCGGTTGGTATCTCAGGGGCTCCACAGCACATAATGGCTGCTAACGATGTAAAGGTCATAGTGGCGATCAACAAGGATAAGAATGCCCCGATCTTCGAGTATGCCGACTATGGGATAGTCGGCGACCTCTACCAGATACTGCCGATCCTCACCCGGAAGGTTAGGGAGCTTAGGGGGGTTTAAACCACCCCTTTATACTATCACCCGGCTAATTCATTCCTATAATGGTTGAGGAGCCCGGTATCGAGCACTTCCTATTCGTCGAGGATATCGAGGCCCTGGTATACATCACCCTTGTTATAAGCGCCGCGATATTCCTATACGGCCTGTATAGGAGGATGGTCTCCTGGTTCGGCTCCTTCCCACCCCCGCTCCCCAGTCCTGGACGGGCCCTTAGAAACATAGTTGTGTATGGCCTCCTTCAGAGGAGGGTTGTACGTAAACCCAGCACGGGTGGGATGCACGTCCTGGTATTCTACGGCTTCATAATACTCTTTATAGGGACCGTCCTTAGGGCCTTGGAATATGACGTCACCCTCCGATTCTTCGGAACGAGGTTCCTCGTGGGGGATACATACCTGGTCTTCAAGTTCTTCATGAATATCGGGGGCCTCATAGCGATAATAGGTCTTATAGGTCTCCTGCTACGTAGGGGTGGGTTTAAGAGTCCATACCTGCCTGACAGGCCCTCAGACTACCTCCTCCTGATAACCCTCCTGGTCATACTCTTCACTGGTTTCCTCCTCGACTCTATAGCTACGCTGAGCTATAGGATGGGGTGGATAGGGCTCTACGACTTTATAGGGGTGGCCCTAGCCTCCTCGCTGGAGGGCCTGGGCCTGGACTTGGTGGGTCTCTATAGGGGGCTATGGGTATTCCACATGGTTCTGGCCCAGCTATCAGTAGCGCTTATACCCTATACCAAGCTGGGTCACATCGTCTTCGGCGGGATATTCAACTATGCCTATGCCCGTGAGAGGCATCCGGCGGAGATACCTGGACCCGAGGATCCCGAGGCCGAGGCTGAGGAGAAGGGGTATATAGGTGTACTGACCATCTCCGACCTTAACTGGAAGGAGAGGATGGATCTCGACGCCTGTATAGAGTGTTCGAGGTGTACCGATGTATGCCCAGCAACGGCTAGTGGGAAGCCTCTCAGCCCGATGCACCTCATCCTCGCCCTTAGAGACTTGGCTAGGGAGGGGTATGACGGCGAGCTCGTCCCCGATAAGATCGAGCCGGATATACTCTGGTCCTGCGTAACCTGTGGCGCCTGTGTAGACGCCTGTCCCATGCTTATACATCACGTGGAGACGATCATCGATATTAGACGGGGACTTGTCTCCAAGGGTGAGGAGGTCCCTGAAGACGCCCTAAACGTCTCGTATAACCTGATGAGGTATGGGAACCCCATGGGCTACGACCCGATGGAGAGGATGAAGGTTATAGAGGAGCTGAGTAGGGAGACCGGCGTCCCCATTGCGGAGGAGGGTGGGGAGTATGAATACCTGTTCTGGGTCGGCTGCCAAACCGTGTATGAACCTGCTAATAGGGAGATAGCTAAGAGCCTGCTGAGCCTCCTTAGGAAGGCTGGTGTGGATGTAGCCATCATGCCTGACGAGACCTGCTGTGGAGAGCCGGCCAAGAGGATCGGGGATGAGCTGATGTATGTCGAGATCGTAAGGATGAATATAGAGGGCTTCTCCAAGTACAGGTTTAAGAAGCTCCTGGTGAACTGTCCCCATGGCTACACTGTATTCAAGCATGAGTATAGGAGGTATGGCCTCAGCCTAGACGTTGTCCACCATACACAGCTCCTCAGCCAGCTAGTAAGGGAGGGTAGGCTCAGGCCTAAGAGGAGGGATAGACCTATCACTTTCCACGACCCCTGCTACCTAGGCCGGTGGAACGGTGTCTTGGAGGAGCCTAGGGAGGTGATACGTAGCGTAACCAGGGACTTCAGGGAGATGCCTAGGAGTGGTAGGCGTAGCTTCTGCTGTGGAGCAGGGGGTGGGCAGATGTTCTACGAGGTGAAGAGGGGTGAGCGTATAAGTAGGCTTAGGATGAGGGAGGCCCGGGAGACGGGTGCGGAGGTCATCGGCACGGCGTGCCCATTCTGTAGGACCATGTTCCTAGCGGAGGCCAACGACTCTGTGGAGGTGCTCGACATATCCCAGCTGCTGGAGGCTGCCGTAGATGAGGATGGCGAGGCCTAGACTGGTATTATCGGTTGTCATACTCATCCTCATAATCCTACTCCCGACACAGTCTCCCCTCCTGGAGAGGATCATGAACCCCCTCAACGGCCCCCTAACCAGCTTCATAGGCATCGAGACCCTCGATAGGGCTGTGGTCAGGGGGCTTAGGGGGGATGTTAAGATCGTCTATGACGAGCTGGGGATCCCCTGGATATATGCAGAGGATAGACTAGACGCTGCCAGGGCGTTGGGCTTCATACATGCTAGGGACAGGCTATTCCAGATGGATCTTATGAGGAGGCTTGCACAGGGGAGGCTAAGCGAGCTCCTGGGGGAGGCCACACTCGAGAGTGATAAGCGTTTCCGCCTGATGGGTCTACACATAGCCAGTAGGGAGACCTGGGAGTATATCAGGGATAACCCCGAGTATGGGCTGGAGGCCTCAGTCCTAGAGGCTTATACCGAGGGTGTGAACAGCTATATCGAGCTAGCCCTTGCGAGGGGCCTACTCCCCACCGAGTATAGACTCCTAGACGCCGAGCCAGAGCCCTGGACACCTGTGGACAGCCTCTCCATCGGGAAGTTCATGGCCTGGTCCCTCTCATGGAGCATGGAGGATCTATACCTTGCCGACCTGGTGGATAGATATGGCCTGGAGATACTTGTAGACCTGGATATCCTTGGAAGGAGGCTCAACACACCCATCCTGGAAAAGTTTGATGTCGAGGGGACGGGTGGAGAGATCCTCTCCTCAAATACTCCCAGCTACAACGTCTCGGGGGTCGTTGGGCTTCTCAGCGGGCTGGATATGTATAGGGGTATCATAGGCATAGGATCTAACAACTGGGTAGTCTCGGGAAGCCTAACCGTCGATGGAAAGCCCATAGTGGCTAATGACCCACACCTGGCCCTGACTGCACCCCCGATATGGTACGTCGTCGTGATGAGGATTGGGGATGAGTGGAGCCTCACGGGCTTCACCCTCCCTGGAACCCCGGTCATACTCCTGGGTAGGAACCAGTATGTGGCGTGGGGCTTCACCAATGTGGGGCCGGACGTGACTGACTACTACTTCTTCAAGTGGCGTGGAGACGAGTATCTATTCAACGCTGAGTGGCTCCCCCTGGAGAGGCGTGTGGAGGAGATCAGGGTTAGGGAGGGCGACGGCTACAGAGTGGTGGAGTATCCCGTGAACATGACGGTGCTGGGCCCCCTAATGGAGCATGGTGGGACTAGATATGCAATGGTCTGGACAGGCTCGGGCGTGACGCTTGAACTGGTGGCTGTCTATAGATACAACTTCGCCAGGAGCATATGGGACCTTATCGAGGCGGCTAGGTACTTCCACGTAGCTCCTCAGAACCTGGTGGCTGCTGATGTCGAGGGTAACATCCTGTACTACCCGGCCGGGAAGTACCCGTTGAGGAGGCCGGTCTCACTGGGTATGGCTAGGGGGATAGAGATAGTTAACCATGGCTTCCTACCCTTCAACGCTAGTAGGGGTGAGGGGCTCTGGACCGGCTACATACCGTTCGAGGAGATCCCCCATGCGGTGAATCCTGAGGAGGGATACATAGCTACTGCCAATAACAAGGTTGTGGGTAGCTATCCATACTACCTGGGATGGAGCTGGTCCGACAGGTATAGATACGAGAGGATAGTCCAGCTTATAGAGAGCCTGAAGCCCCTAGACATAGAGGATGTTATGAGGATCCAGGTGGACAGGGTCTCCCTCGCCGCGGAGGTATTCACCCAGCTGTTCGGAGAGATACTGGATCCTGAGGAGCTCCCAGAACCATATAGATCTGCCTATAACAGTCTCCTCGAGTGGGATCACGAGATGGATCCCGACTCGAGTGAGGCACCGATATATGTCTTGACGTTGATAAACCTTCATAAGAAGCTATGGGGAGACGTGCTAAGGGATATCCCGATAAACTTCTTCTCCGCCGAGTGGACAGAGATGGTTCTCAGGCAGTATATAGCTGGGGAGGGCTCAGGCCTAGCCTATGTCCCAGACCCGAGGGGGGCACTCGAGTCAGCCCTTAGAGAGGCTGTTGACAGGCTCCTCGAGCAGTATGGCGAGCTCCCCAGGTGGGGCGAGGTAATAAGATATGAGATCAGGCATCCGCTTGGCGACGTCGTCCAGTGGCTTAACTATAGGGTCTATCCTGGCCAGGGAGGCCTATTCACGGTGTTCGTCTCTGGCCACGGCTTCGGAGACCCTCCCTACAGGATATCGGCTAGCCAGTCTATGAGGGCTATCTACCCCCTCGACGGGAGTGTCAAGATGTACTTCGCCCTACCCGGTGGGAATAGTGGGAACCCCTTTAGCCCCCACTATGAAGACCTCCTGCCGGGATATGTCGATAGGGAGTTCAAGGCTCTGGACGCTGGTAGGGAGCCTAGGGAGGTGAGGAGTCTATGGCTAGAGCCGAGTGGCTGAGGAGCCTGCTACGGAGGATAGGCATCGGATTCCTCGCAGGAATAGTCACGATACTACTATACATGGCCCTACCCACAGCCTATCCACTCTACATGCTCCCACCTATACTGGGTGGAGGAATAGTAGGATACCTATCCCGGGACGAGCTGGACTGGATATTGGCTGCACCACTCTCTGGGGTTACACCCTTCCTCTGGCTAGCCCTTCTCTACGACTCTCTAGGCCTCTCAGTCGGCAGGCTACTCTCAACTGGCCTAGTCCTCTACCTACCCCTTATAATATCGTTGATATCCAGCGTCGCGGCTGCCAACGTCATATACGTCTCGAGACATATATTCATGGGTGGTAGTGATGAGGAGGGTGGTCCTGCCGAGGGAGCTGTGGCCGAGGAGGGCTGACTGGAGCGGTAAGGTGGTCAAGATATATGTCGAGCCCGGGAGCAGGGTCTCGAAGGGCACTCCACTGGTAGATGTGGAGATTGAGAAGGCGGTCCTCACGATCGAGTCCGACGTCGAGGGGAGGGTTGAGAAGATATATGTCTCGGAGGGTGATGAGGTATCACCGGGGGAGCTGCTACTAGAGATAGCGCCGGCCTAAAGGTTAGGCTTAGGCCCTGGGTAGAAGGCCGGTTCCAGGAGACCGCTAGGATAGCCCTAGGCAGCAGGGTGGCAACGGTATGTGAGGAGGCCCTATGCCCAAACATAGGGGAGTGCTGGGGGAGCGGGACAGCTACATTCATGGTCCTAGGAAATATATGTACAAGGGGATGCAGGTTCTGCTACGTGTTGAAGGGGAGGCCAGACCCCCCAGACCCTGAGGAGCCCCTAAGGGTTGCACTGGCCGTGAAGGAGATGGGTCTGGACTACGTGACCATCACCTCCGTGGATAGGGATGACCTCCCCGACGGTGGCGCCAGCCACATAGCTGAGACGATAAGGATGGTTAGGAGGCTCAACCCAGGGGTAAAGATAGAGGTCCTGATACCAGACTTCCAGGGATCGAGGAGGGATCTCTACACAGTCTTGGAGGCGGGGCCAGACGTACTGGCCCACAACATCGAGACAGTTAGGAGGCTTACACCACTGGTCAGGGATAGGAGGGCTGGCTACGACCAGAGCCTAGACATACTCAGGTGGAGCAAGGAGGAGGGCTTCATCACAAAGTCATCCATACTACTAGGCTTCGGAGAGGAGTGGGGCGAGATAGTAGAGGCGATGGAGGACCTAGCCTCGATAGGCCTAGACATACTAGTACTCTCACAGTACATGCGGCCCAGCAGGAAACAACTACCAGTCGAGAAATACTACACACTTGAAGAGTTCAAAGAGCTGGAGGAGATAGCCTATAGCCTCGGTATAAAAGCGGTGGTAGCCCACCCAATGGCAAGAACATCCTACAAAGCAAAAGAAGCCTACCGAAAAGCAATAATGCCACATTAACAACGCTAAACATCTCTTCACGAGAAATAACTCAGAAATATAGAGCACAATTAAGTATAAACCGTAAATATTAAACAAATGACATAAATACGGGCCAAGGATTAATAAATATTTTTTTTAATTAAGAGATGTTTTAATTAATAATCACAGAATAAAATTGAAGCGTTGGTAATAGGGATATTAACACTAACGGTAATTAGTGCTATGTCATCGCCAATTTACATAAAGGGGTACGTGAAGGAGGCAGATCCCTACTGGTTCAACATGGATATGACTCCTCAGTTAATATACGTAGGTGAGAAGGTAGACGTCGTTGCGGCTGTTCATTATCTCTTTCCTTATCCGTTTCCATGGCATATAGGCTTTAGGGTAGAACTAGATGCGATGGCAGCGTTTCCAAGTAATGTAGTATATTATAACACTCCGCCTAACAGCTTCAGGACTGGGGAACCAATGTGGGTAAATGAAGATTTAGTATACTACTATCCATCAGTAACGTTATGGAGGCAGGGAGGGGGTGAAGTGTGGATCGCTTTTGAGACCACTACTTGGTATACCTATGACTATCATTATGGTGCTGTGGGTGATACTCAGTCCCTCTTCTGGCCCGTATACGATGAAAACTATTTCGTCGCGGAACCCAGGGGTGGAGGTAGGTAATTTTAATGAGCGTATTAGTTCATATCATTCAACTCTCTTTTTATAACGGCTTTGTCACTAGGAAAAAGACTTGGCTTAAAGCCTTAGGGATCTCTACCATCATAATGTTAATTACATATCTAAATTTCTTTATCTTACCCTATGAGTGGAATTCACTTGTAGAACCATATCTCAGAGCTGAATACGATATAGTTATAGATATTGGTCACCATTTTCCCAAGCTGGTATATGTGGATCCAAGTTTAACACAAGAGGTATATGTCGAGATGCTTTTGTCCAATCTAACCGAGGCTGGAATGGAGATTACTGATTATGTAGAGCTAAGTGAGTATTACTTGAGAGAATACGGTATCAACTTCATCATATTGTCGAACATATCCAAGCTGAACTTGACCGAATACAATAATGTAGTCTCAGGAGACTATCCTGACTATGACGAGGTATTGATATGGTCTATGGTGCTTTCAAGGGAGGGTATCACCATAGACAGAGACATTTTGAAGCTAGCAGATGGAAAAGAGTTTAGTTATTCAGGTATTTATATGGGCCAGAGGGGTGATATAGTGTTGGATAGAGGATTATTTGAAACTTTTATTAACGAAACTGGAGGGGACGTCAACCTTTATAGGTCCTTGGGATATAGTTTGCTGCTCTATATCAAGACTGATGGCGATGTAGATTTGAATTTAGTTATAAATACAATATTTAACTTGGTGGAGAATCTAAATAGGACTGGAGTAATAAGGTTCCACGAATCAATGACTAGAGACACCCTAGTTAGATCCATTGAGTATTCAGTAGTTACTAGGTCTGACCATGTAGAGATGTATAGTGAATATTATGCTTCCGAGTATCTAAATCCACTCTCGCCCTTTATGGTATACTCAGTGGGTGGCTTAATCGTTTTCATAACCTATCTATTGAAGTTATCAATAGATGTAGTAAGGGAGGATATGGATATTGTTGCGCTTCTCTATTCTATCGGTGGAGGAGATAAGCATATAGGGTCCTACATGTTTTTTACAGTTAGCCTTTTTGTAATTCCACCTATTCTAGTGGCCTTCTTCGGATCTATCCTATGGATAAGGGCTATCTATGGGATTTTCCTCCCCTATACCTTGATCTTTGAGTGGCTCGCCCCTTACATTTTTATTCCACTCGTTGCTGTCTTGGTGGGTTCCTCTGTGTTGTCAGTGCTCTATGTTAGGAGGGTTGGCCTTGCACATATACTCTCCCTCGAGTTCTAGGGGTGGTGGGTATGGAGGTTGTGTTGGAGGGGGTGTCTAGGAGGTTCGTGCTCAAGAATAGGGCTGTGGTTGCTCTTAGGGATGTCTCGCTCCGCTTCCCCAGTGGTGGGGTAAGTATTGTATTTGGGCCTAGTGGGTCGGGTAAGAGTGTGATGCTTAACCTTATAGCTGGGCTGGACAGGCCTGATGAGGGGTCGATATCGATAGGTGGCAATGTTATAACGGCTATGTCGTGGCCTGAGCTGAACATGTTTAGGAGGAGGCATATATCGTACTGTATGCAGAGGAATGTCTTGATACCTAGGCTCAAGGTGGGTTTGAACATTGCCCTCCCCCTCCTGATCAGGGGTGTGGATCGTGGGGAGGCCCTTGAGAAGGCCCGTGACCTAGCCGAGGCCTTGGGGATAGGGTATACCTTTGACAGGGCGGCCTATACCCTTAGTGGTGGTGAGCAGAGGAGGGCTGTCCTAGCCCGTTCACTTACCTATAGGGCGGATCTACTCCTACTGGATGAGCCTACATCAAACCTTGATGAGGAGACTGCTGAGCGGGTCAGGGATGTTATAATGGACTACTATAGGGAATATGGGCCGACACTTATAGTGGCTACCCATGACCCGGGCTTCATGGATATGGGTGATTACAGAGTAAGGCTTGTAGAGGGGCGGGTTGTAGAGCAGGGGTAGCCCTGTTATATCCCATCCCAAGTCCTAATCATTATTCCTGGTATGCTACGAGTAGTGGTTGATGGGTATCGGGATCCTATTTATAATATGGCTCTCGACGAGGCTATTCTAAGGCTTAGGAGTAGGGTCGGCTTCGACACGCTCCGTGTCTATATGTGGAGGCCCTCTGGGGTGAGTATAGGTAGGTCTCAGGGCTTCTTCTCCGCTCTTAATCTCCAATGTATATCTAGGCTGGGCTTCACACCTGTTAGGCGCCCCACTGGTGGCGGGGCACTCCTCCATAGGGAGGGTTATGAGGTTACCTACTCTGTAGTCCTATCCAGTAGGCATCCCCTCTACAGCCTGGATGTCGCGTCGTCGGCTGTGGAGATTGCCAAGGGTGTTCTAGGTGCCCTATCCAGGTTGGGTGTCGAGCCGAGTATCTCAGGCTCGTACGTGCCTAGCGATACGCCGCTCTGTTACTTCAGGAGGGGGTCTAGCGACGTCTTGATTGGGGGGAGGAAGATCTCTGGCAGTGCCCAGTACCGTATAGGCGATGCCCTCCTACAGCATGGGACCCTCCTCATCGATCTTGATCCCGAGGAGTGGAGCTGTGTTATTAGGGGTGTGGATAAAGATGTTCTGCTCGATAGGGTGACGAGTCTTAGGTCGCTGGGTATAGAGGCGTCTCTTGAGGAGGTGGTTGAGGCGGTTGTCCAGGGCTTTATAGGGGTGGTGGGTGGCGAGGACTATTTCTACGGCTCACTGACTCCCGAGGAGCATGGCTTGGCTGATGAGGTATACCAGTCTAAGGCGGAGGAGGTTAGGGAGGTCCTGGCATATATGGATGGGTGAACCCTAGTATATCGTCTCGTCTATGTCGTATATCGCCTGTATCGGGGGCTCTACATGTCTTAGGCCTTGCTTGATCTCCTCTATCTGTCTATCCATCTCCTCGTCTGATAGGCTTGTCAGGCCCATCTCCTCAGCAATCCTCTGGTATTCAGAGCCCTCCCTCACCTTGAGCTTGGAGAAGTATATAATGTCCCGCCTATCGAGGGGCATCGAGTTAAGTATCTTCACAGTGTTCTCAACATGCTGCCTATAATACTCCCGTCCCCCCGCCCCTATCAGTATTATGACTCCTACGTTGATACCGGCAGCCTTTAGCCGCTTAACCAGGTTGACGCTCCTCTCGGGTGGGCCGGGCTTCGATAGTATCCTGAGGACTTCGGGGTCACCGGTCTCTAGGCCTATGTAGACCCTTTTATAGCCCAGGTTCCTAAGCATCCCGAGCTCCTCCTCCGTCTTATAGACTGTGAAGTAGTCGGAGAAGGAGTAGAACCCTTCTATGTCGTGTCTAGGGATGTAGTCTAGGACTGTCTCTATGTAGCTCCTGAGTAGCCTGGTGTCGGCGAATAGTGTGTTGGCGTCGGCTAGGAATATCCTATGCCTCATGGATATCCCCCTGCCCAGGAAGTTGACCACCTCCTCTACGTGCCGTCTAAACTCCTCCAGCCCCTTAAACCTGAACTCCCTGTCCCGGTAGAAGGTGCAGAAGCTACACTTGTTGTAGGGGCATCCCTCCAACGGTTGGAAGACTAGCGATAGGTATTGGTCAGGGGGTAGTATGGAGATCGGCCTATATATACGCCTGAAAACCGATTCTTCCATCCATAGCCTCTGTATATCGCCCCTATAGACCCGTTTGACTACCGGGTCGGGATGGTCGAAGCCTGTCTCCTCAAGCATCCACCTAACCCTCTCGAAGCTGTGTCTAAGGATCCTCTCCTTCACATCCCTATCCATTATCCTCACGAGGTGGCGTCTCGGGGGTGTCACTGATATCCATTTCTTAGCCACTATCTCGCCTGACAATCCCCTCTCGTAGAGCTGCCGGTCGAAGTACATGAATACCGGCCGGCCCTCGAGGTCGAATACGTATACCTCCTCTCCATATGTGAGTCTGAAGCAACAGGGGCTAAGAACGATTGTTATCTCGTCATCGCCTATCTTGTGGATAGTCTTTATGGTCTCCACTACTGGTCCCCACTCATCCACCTACGGATTATGATGCCCCCTAGTGATATATGGCCTAGATCCACGGCTTTATCTCAGATATATGCATAATACTATTTTTGGCCCGGCTAGTGGGAGGGTGGATGCATGGATACCGAGCGTCTCCTAGAGGCTGTCTATATCATCCTCCTCGTGATCCTACTAGCCAGTGGGGCTGTACATGCCAATGGTGATGAGGGAGGCTTGTTTGGTGAGGATGGGGCCGAGTCTCTCGGCTCCCTCTCCTGGAACCTCGGCCTAATACTAAACACGGTCTTCGTGGCTATCAATAGGGCTAGGAAGATGTTCCGTCTCAGGCTCCCTTTCGAACCCATCCTAAACCTCCATATAAGTACTAACATAGTCCTTGGGATCGCCGGGGTCATACATGGATATGCATTCCTGAGCTATGCCCGTCCACTCGAGTATCTAACCGTGATCCTCATCCTACTCCTAATAGTCTCCGGCATAGTCCTGAGGATCGTTAGAACTAGGGATCTCAGGCTGCTCAATAGGCTGGTCCATACCCAGCTCTCACTCGCCATACTCCTTGTCGCGGCTGTATGGCTACACACCGTGACTATTGAGGACTAGGGCTAATGTATAAACCATCCGAATTAATTTTGGGAGGGGTTTGGAATATCTTATGAGGTGTCCTAGATGGCAGCTGTGAAGGTTGGGGATAAGGCGCCTGGCTTTGAGCTCCTCGACACTGATCTGAATAAGAGGAGCCTAGACGAGTTCCTCTCCAAGGGTAGGCCGGTGATACTCCTATTCTTCCCAGGGGCTTTCACGAGTGTCTGTACCAAGGAGCTCTGTACCTTCAGGGATAGGATGGCTGAGCTTGAGAAGGCCAATGCGGAGGTTTTAGCCATCAGTGTCGACTCTCCATTCGCCCTGAAGGCGTTCAAGGAGAAGTATAACCTGAACTTCACCCTACTGAGTGACTTCAACAAGGAGGTTATAAGGAAGTATGGAGTCGTCCTGCCTGAGCTCCTAGGCCTCAGGGAGCTGGCTAAGAGGGCCGTATTCATACTTGATAAGGATGGGGTCGTGAGGTATGCCTGGGTGAGCGACGATCCACGTGTAGAGCCTGACTACGAGGAGGTTATTAAAAAGGCGGCGGAGATTGGGGGCTAGGCCCCCTATCTACTCCTCCATAACAACCTCGTAGACCACTCCCCTGGAGTCCGCGTTTATCCTCCTCTCACCAGTCCTCCTATGGCCCTCCTCGAACTCCCTGCTCTCTACCCATCTCTTGAAGTCCTCCCTGCTCTCCCAGATCGTCATGACCATTATCTCCATATCCTCTGGGGATGCTAGGAGTTTGAAGCCCTTGAAGCCTGGGAACCTGTCTACCAGCCTCTTCCTAGTGCTGAACAGCTTTATGATCTCGTCGTAGCTCTCCCTATCCCTAGCCTTTATATGGTTGACCACTACTATCGTCATCGTTGAAGATTCTGTGTCTCCAGATAGATTTCTAGTGGTATATACAGGTTTGTGGCTAGCCCGATTAATAAATATCCTGCTGCTAGTCAATGGATTAGGTGTTGTGTAATGGCTACTGAATATATGGAGCTGGGCTGGATCGGTGAGAAGGTTAGTAGGATAGGCCTGGGCGTGTGGCAGTTCAGCGAGAGCTGGGGCGTCACGGAGTATGAGGATGCGAAGAAGATTGTTGAGGCCGCCTTTGACGCGGGGATAAACTTCTTCGACACGGCCATCGTCTATGGTATGGGTAAGAGTGAGGAGTTCCTCGGTAGAGCGATCAGGGAGCTTGGGATAAGGGATGAGGTCTTCATAGCCACCAAGATCCCCGGAGAGATGCTGGCTAGGGACGATGTCTTCAAGGCTACGCAGAATAGTCTGAAGAGGCTAGGCGTAGACGTCATAGACCTTATGCAGGTCCACTGGCCACCCTGCTGGCACAACATACCCACATGTGAGTATATGCGTGCCCTTGAGCAGCTCGTCCTACAGGGTAAGATCAGGTATATAGGGCTGAGCGACTTCCCGGTCGAGCTTGTAGAGGCCGCTAGGAACTGCCTATCCACTACTGACATCGTATCGATACAGATTAGGTATAACCTAGTGGAGAGGGAGGCCGAGGCCGAGCTTATACCCTATGCATTGCAGAACGACCTTGCCGTTATCCCCTGGAGCCCACTTGCTAAGGGAGCCTTGACAGGCAAGTATACACCGGAGAACCTCCCAGAGTTCCAGGATGTGAGGGCTAGGGAGCCCCTCTTCACCAGGGAGAATATGGAGCAGATATATGAGGTTGTGAAGGTGTTGGAGGAGCTGTCGGGGAAGTATGGGAAGACGCCTGCACAGCTGGCTCTACGATGGCTACTAGACGCGTATCCAAACACCCTACCCATCCCGGGTGCGAAGAGGCCGGAGCAGGCTAGGGACAACGCAGGGGCTATGGGGTGGAGCCTAGCCCACGAGGACTGGCTAAGGATAGACCAAGTAAGTAGAAGGGTAAAGATCTCGAGAGTAACATATTGATTCGTACTATGACTCCCTACTATCTAATCTGACTAAACAGAGCTTCTTTTTATATATTTTTAATATTATAAGCTTTTATTTCGATTCTCTACTTAGTTAAACAGAAATGATTGAGAGATCATATGCGGTAATAATGCTCCTATTAGTGATAACTGTGTTTATGGTTTATCCAGTATCATCATCTGTATCCAGTGAGCCATCCATCGACAGTCATCTTGAGCGGGTATTATTGACATATCATGCAGAAGCTCAAGGAAGTAATAGCCAGACTTCGCTTAGACTGTCAGGATATATAACACGTAGTGGAGTAGGTGGTGTTTTCACCATACAATGGAACTGGACCTCACCAGGTTTTCTTGTTGGATGGGGATTGGTAGGAATTGATGATGTTATAAGGGGTAAGTGGCGAGCATTTGGTACAGCTATGGGTTATAAAGAATCTGAAGGTTGGCCCTGTGGTCCTAACTATGAGTTGCTAGATATGGATGACTATTACTTCAATGTAGAAAGACTAAGCTATGGCTATAGGGTCACAGCATGGTTCCATCATGCTATTGAGATTACTGAGAGGCCATTCTGCATATTTACTGAAGTTCGTTTAGATCACCATGATAATAACTTGGAAACAGTAGCTATTGAATGAAATGAGTGGATCTACTTCAAAGCTCTATGCGCTTTTGATTATCTTAATGTTAATTTTATCGGGTAATAAGACATATACTATAGGACTAGAGGGCAATGATATGCCCTTATATCTCGAGTATACAGTTCTAAGCCAAATTGTATTTATAGTGTACCAAGATTCTGTAGGCCGATGGGTGCATACTACCCTCAATATTGTTGAAGGATCTATGTTGAGATTGGATATTCTTAGAGACAGTGATGGAACGGTGAATTTGGATCTAAAATTAGACCTTAACATTAAGGATGGTGGTATAAATGGAGAAATAACCAGTATATCTTTAAATGGATCAAGGCTATTAGTTTACAGTAATTATTTGTATATAGGTCAATATCAAGTAGGGTTCAGCCCATTCTACTTCGACATTCCAGTCACGTTTGATTACCTATTGTCATTAAATTCAAATCCTACCTACCTGGGGCACGTTCTTCAATATCCTCAAAAACCTGTGTGGATTGAGGGTTACATGGGATTTAATGTGGTGTATCTATTTAGCAAGGGTGTTTTGGAATCCATAAAACTTACTCAGTCTTCCATTGAAGAGACGCTCACCAGACTAGCGATTTATGAGGCGGAGATTAGGGGTAGGATCCCTGTAATGGTTAGTGTTTTACTACCTGTGGAGATATTCGATCCTATCTCCCTCACGTATCTTCTCGATATAGTAGGATCTGGAATAAACGGGTCTGTGGTTGATAGGTTAACTCCAAGATATATACATCTTACTTATGGATTATCCACGAATTTCGTCAATAGTTTCATTGAGGTTATCAATAATGAGCCTATATGTGTGGAAATGTGTCCTTCAACTGGATTAGCACTGGAAAGTTTACTATTGATTGTAGTTCTGGCGGCTATTATAGCTATTGTTGTTATGGTTAGGAGGGTGGGGCTATGAAGACTGTGGAGCTTCAGTTTAGAGCTCATAGGTATCTCGTCTATATAGTGGTTCTCCTCGTCCCACTCGTAGTGTTGGTGATGGTTAACGGCTTCTTCGATAGATTGGACATGTTCTATAGGGGTTATAGGACTGGTGGTTCTAGCATGGTTTTCGAGGAGGTTCTGGCGAACCTTAGTATACGGGATCTGGATACTCTGAGTAGGGGTCTTTCAGAGGCTGTGAATGGGTCTATCCTCCTTGAGAGGGTGGCTCCTGGGGTAGCCTATCTCGTGTATAGGGATGTCTTCATACTCCTCGGTTTCATGTGGGTCCTTATCTCCTATATCTTTGTTTACGACCCTGTTTTCAGGGGTCACTACACCATGTTGATGAACCTCTCCGGATATTCCAGGGGTAGGCTGCTGCTTCTACATATGGCTGCCTCCATCCTCTATGCACTGGCCCTGATAACCATCATTGTTGCGGGGATCGTGGTCTACCATGTGAGGGCTGGTACACCGTTCCTCCCAATCCTCCTATACATCTACCTAGCAATGTCTATAGGCTATATTGCTTATCACCTGCTGGGCCTATTCCTGGGCATGGTTACGAGGAGTGTCGAGATCTCCATGTTATCCATACTGCCCTTCACATTGATAAAGCCTCTAGACCCGGAGAATCCCCTCTCCTTCCTTAGCCCGGATACCCTCCTCCTCTACAGCCTTATCGAGGAGTATGCCGAGCTAGTGTCTATAGAGGATGTTGTCCTCTCACTCCTCTTCTACCTCTTGCTTGGTCTCATTGGGATCTACATCTTTGTTCGGGGTAGGTCGTTATGAGGAGTTTCACAACCCTATCTATTGGGCTTGCCATTCTGCTGGTGGGTATACTACTACTCACCACGCTGTATACGGAGCAGGGGGCTAGGGTCCTCAGCTGGATCTATAGAAGTGCTGTGGATACGACTATCGGCCTCGTCCCGGGTTTCGACCCTCCCCCTAATAGGGAGAATGTATACTTGATGGTGTCGATAGGGATCCCTGTCTTCCCGGGTAACTATCTGGTCAGTGTGTATGGGGATGGGGAGGTGTATATCTATGATGATCGGGAGTTCTTCGTGGTCGATGGCTTCGGGGAGGTTTTCCTCAGCGGATATTTCTACAGGGTATCTGCTCTGCTGGATCCTGGGGAGCGTCTCAGGGTTGGTATTAAGCGTATAAATGGTGACGTGTCCCTATATATCCTAGTCTTCATCGTCCTGGGCCTCCTCCTTTCATTGTTGGGTGTGGGTGGATGGAGAGGGTTGTCGAGATCAAGGGGCTAGTCTTTGAGTATAGGCGGAGGTTCACCCTTAGTATCGAGTGGCTGTATCTACGTAGCGGGCTTACCCTACTTGTTGGTCCCAATGGGAGTGGTAAGACTACGCTTATACATCTCTTGACGGGTGTTCTCAAGCCTCTTAGGGGGGTGGTCAGGGTTCTCGGGCTGGATCCTATACGTGATTCTCGGGAGGTGTTGAGGCGGGTGTCCTTCTGCCTTGAGAATACACAGTTCCCACCCCATACTGTTCTTCGGGATGTGGTTGAGTATCTGGGTGATGAGGGGTATAGGCTTGCGGAGGAGCTGGGTCTCGATGGCTATCTGGGGCATAGCTACTCCATGTTGTCGAGTGGTAATAGGAGGAAGTTTATACTGCTCTCCTGTCTAGCTAAGCCTGCCGATCTATACCTTATCGATGAGCCCTTCTCATCGCTGGACTATCCGAGTAAGCTCCTCGTGGGGGAGCTGTTGAATAGGGAGGGTAGGGAGAAGACTATCGTGGTTTCTACCCATGAGGCGGCGAACCTCCGCCCTAGGGATGTGGTCTTCCTTGTTGATGGCCGGGTTGTGAGGTGTATCAGGGATTATAGGCCCGGCCTGACTGTGGAGGTAGAGGGTCCAGATGGCCTGCTTAGCCTAGACTCTGTAGAGGCTCTGAATAGTATCCTTAGGGATGGGTATAGGGTTAGCAGGATAGTTAGCCACTCTCTATTCGAGGAGCTCTATGGCGGTGGGTCGGGTGGCTGTGTCTAGCATGGATTATCCCTTCTCACCAGCCAGTCCATCGATCTCCTCCTTGTGCTCCACCAGCTTGTCGAATAGTGATCTGTAGATCTCTAGGGATTTTTCTAGGGCCTGCTCCATCGATAGCTCGCCCTCCTCTATCCGCCGCATCATCTCCTCCACGTATCTCCTCGTCTCTGGTGTTACTAGCCTCTTATCGATCTCCTCTAGGAACTCTATAAACCTCATACCTAGCTTCGAGGGTGTGAAGCGCCCTCCCCTCTTGGATGCATACCTCCTCTTCACGATGATCCTTGGGTACATGGCTCTAGTGGCGTCGGTTCCTATGCCGTGGTCCTCCATCATCTTTAGTAGGTCCGCCTCTGAGAGGCGTGGCGGCGGCTCCGTCCTACCTGTCCTGACCTCTATATTCAGCACCTTTAGACGCTCGCCTACCTGGAACTCTGGGAGTGGGTTGTCCTTTCCACGGAAGTATGGGAAGATCTTGTGGAATCCTTCATAGGCATAGTATCTCCCATGCCCTGTGAAGACCACGTCTCCATATACGGCTTCTACCGACTGTTTAAAGCCGAAGGCGTCGTCTCCATAGGCGTTTGCCAGGTATCTCCGGGCGACGTATTCCCATACTGTCCAGTGCTTACTATTGTCCCTGGGATATGGCTTCACCGGGTATATAGGTGGGTGGGCCTTGTCGTCCTTCCTACCCTGCCTAGGGTTTGGCTTGGGGTTTGGCCATCCCTTTGTATAGACCACTAGCCCACCTATCTCCGACTCGGCTACTGCCTTGTATGGCTGGCTGTGGTCGAAGGTGTCTGGGTATCTATCCGTCTCCGTCCTGGGGTAGGATATGTATCCCCTACTATAGAGATCCTCTGCTATCGAGAGTATCTCCGCCGCATCTATCTTCATGATCCTCGTGAGGTCTCTCAGTAGGTAGTCCGTGGCTATGGGTAGGGGCCTCCTCTCCCCGAACCTCTCCTTGCTATACTTAGTGACGGTTATGTATCCCGCCTCCCCAATCTCCTTGGCTAGGTACTCCGCCTCCCTCTGCTTCTTGAAGTGTTGGCTGGTTAGGGTTACCCTGACACCGTTCTTCTCCACCTCTACGGCTATGTAGTAGTACTTCTCCCTCTTGAAGGCCTTCCTCTGCCTCTCCCTCTCCACGACGAAGTATAGCGTGGGTGTCTGGCAGCTCCCCCATGATATGGGGTTCCCCCTCCTCCCCACGCTGTATGTGAGTATCCTTGTGAAGGCCGCCCCCGTTATGAGGTCGAAGTATGTCCTGAATAGGGCCTTGTAGACCCATCTCCAGTTTAGGCTCCTCTCCTTCCTGAGCCAGGCTCTGCGTAGCTCCTTATAGTCTAGGCTGTTAAACCTCATCCTGTAGTACTTATCAGGCCTGCCGTTGACCTCCTCATAGATCCTTAGTATCTCGTAGCCTATCAGCTCTCCCTCCGAGTCGTTGTCCGTCGCTATGACCAGTATCCTACTCCTCTCGGTTCTGAATAGCTTCTTCAGATTATAGTATGTCTTCTTGTCGACCACTTTATAGACTATCCTATCGTATCGTTCGAAGAGTTCTTTTGGGTCGACCTTTCCCCATCCCATGTCGCTTGGGAAGTCTAGGTTGTATATGTGTCCCCTGGTTGATGTTGTGAGGGCGTCTATCTTCATATACCTAAAGAATCTGCGTAGCTCCCTCGCTACTGAGGGCTTCTCCGCCACGACTATGTATTTCTCAGCCATTCCACCACCCTAGCCTCTTTATAGCGGTCTGTATCAGGCTGTATGGATCCGTCTCCGGCTGTATACCGGGTATGACTACTATCTCATCCAGGGCCCTGTCTTGGTGGGCTACGTATGGGTGTAGCCCGTTTAGCCGGGCCTCTATATGGAGGGATACTATCTCCCTAGTAAGCTCCCCACTATATAGATACTCGACTACGTAGATATCCTTTCCAGCACTCCTCAGCTCCTCTACAAACCTCATTCTCCACGCGGTGTCTCCGGGGTCTTGCCTTTCCGGCCCGTTGTAGAAGAGGTCTTCAAGCCCCCAGCCGTCTACAACGTCTATCAGGTCTGGCCTGTAGAGGAGTATATCCACCCCGTTCTGGGGCATTATCTTCATATTGTCCGGGAGCCTATCCCGTATCCATGTTATGAGGTTGGCCATCTCATTGGCTGTCCAGTTTATGTCGTAGCCCTTTAGGCTCCATGTATAGTAGCTGTCCATCTTGTCTAGATATACGCCGGTGAAGCCCTGTGAGACTATCCTTGCTATGTACTGGTCGAGGATCTCTCTCCAGCCCTGCATCCAGTACCTAACCAGGTAATTGCCGGGCCACTCCGGGTTCTCCTCGGCTAGCCATGCTGGGGGGTCTGTGCTCCACTCATCCCTCCAGTAGAAGCGGTAGTCCTCGGCCTCTCCTATACTGAGGTATGCATATACCTCGACTCCCTGCTCCACAAGCCTGCCTATCTCCTCGCTGCTATACATACCCTGGTCGGTCCCGTCCCTGGAGTAGTCTATCACTAGTACGCTGCATCCTGGGGGGAGGTCTCTAGGCTCGAAGTCCTGTAGCTGGTAACACCACCCCTCGAGCCTGGGGCCGAGTGGCATGGTTATGCTGGCTAGGACGAGTAGTAGGACCGCTATCCCCAGGTATATCCTCATTCCAGTATGTCCTCCCACTCCCCTGTCTAGGGGTTGTCTATGCCTATAAGGCTAGGAGGTATATAAAGTGGGGATGGGGTTGAGCCTAGGCCTGCCCCCTCTTCCTCATCTCCTCCTCGCGGAGCACCCTCCTCAAGACCTTCCCCACGGCGCTCTTGGGTAGGTCGTCCCTAAACTCTATCTCCTTAGGCACCTTGTAGGGTGCTAGGTGCTGCTTAGCATAGTTTATAATGTCCTCGGCGGTCACCCTGCCCTTATACTCGTCCTTGAGGACTATGAATGCCTTCACCAGCTCTCCATACTCTGGGTGTGGCACGCCTATCACGGCGGCCTCCTTCACCGCCTCATGCCTGTAGAGTACCTCCTCGACCTCTCTTGGGAAGACGCTGTATCCCTTATACTTGATCAGGTCCTTCTTCCTATCGACTATGTAGAAGTATCCCTCCTCATCCATCTTTGCCATGTCTCCTGTCCTGAACCATCTATAGCCATACTTCTCGAAGAATACCTTCTGGTTCTCATCCTCCCTCTTGTAGTAGCCCTTCATAACCTGTGGACCCGTGACTACGAGCTCGCCTACCTCCCCGGGTGGTAGGAACTCGTCCTTCTCGGGATCCGCTATAGCCGCTATCGTGTTGGGTACTGGTAGGCCTATCGAGCCGAACTTATACTTCCCATATATCGGGTTTACATGGGTGACTGGGCTGGTCTCGGTTAGCCCGTATCCCTCTCTGAGCTTACCCCCAGTTATCTCCTCGAACTTCTCTGCTACCGAGACTGGTAGTGGGGCTGCACCACTTATACATGCCTCTATACTTGTCAGGTCATATTTCTTGATGTCTTTGTAGTTGATGAGGTATGCATATAGGGTTGGGACGCCGTGGAAGACGTTGGCTCTATACTTCTCGATGGATTTGAGGAGCTCCTTGATGTCTAGCCTGGGGAGGACTATTATCGTCCCGGCTGAGAAGATCCCGAAGTTCATGACGGCTGTCTGGCCATATATGTGGAACCATGGTAGGAGGCCTACGAATATGTCCCTCTTCTTCCTCCCCCTGAATAGCCATGCATCTATCTGTAGGATGTTTGAGTATAGGTTGTAGTGGGTCAGCATCGCCCCCTTGGGTATCCCAGTGGTTCCGCCAGTATACATGAGGGCTGCTAGATCCTCCTTCGGCTCGATCTCAGGCCTATCCACGGTTCCCGACTCATTCTCCAGGAGCTTCTTGAACTGGAACCTTTCACGGTTGTCTATCGGGGGCTTCACTTTCTTCATGAATGTCCGGTATATGAATGCCTTTAGCCCGGGGAGGTAGTCGTCTATCCCTGTGTATATGACCTTCTCCACCCCGGAGTCCTTGAAGGCCTTCTCGACGTTGTCGGTGAAGAGGTCTATAGCGACCAGTACCTTTGCACCGCTGTCGTTGAGCTGCCTGGCAAGCTCCTCCCCGGTGTATAGTGGTGATGCTGGTGTGACTGTCGCACCCGCCTTTAATGCCCCGTAGTATGCTATGACGAACTGGGGGGTGTTTGGCAGGTATAGTGCGACCTTGTCCCCCTTCTCCACTCCGAACTTCTTCTGGAGTATGTATCCGAACCTCTCGCTCATATGGTGGAGTTCCTCATAGCTTATCCTCCTGCCTAGGAAGATGAGGGCTGTATGGTCTCTGGCTATGTTGTAGCTGTCGTCTAGGATGGTGTATAGAGGCTTCTCCGGGATCTCTATCTCCCTAGGTGTCTCCGGCTCATAATTATCGAGCCATGGCTTAGAGAGATAGTACTTCTCGAAGACCTCTTTGTCTGGCGCGGCCTCACTTGTCATTAAAAAAGAATTCCCAATGAGGCGTTATTAATCGGGCTTAAAGATATGGGTTTAGGCTTTATATAAAGAATGTGTGGGGTGTCTACCCCTTCCTAACGACGTCGAATATCTTCCTTAGGTTGGCGGTCTCTATGACGTTCCCCGTGATCTTCATCTTCCCCATCATGAAGGCCCTCATCGGATCCATCTCTAGGTTCAATATCTTCTCGAAGACCTCCTGACTCATCTTTAGGGTGGCTAGTGGCCTCTCATGCCTCCCCTCTACTATGCTTACCTCGCCGTTGCTAAACTCTATGTAGAACTCTGGAAGGCCTTCTACCTCGAACTGGAAGACCTTGTTCCACCCCTTCACCTCATCCCCAATCTTCTCCAGCGCCTTGTTGTAGACCTCCATGAACTTCTGGCGTGCTGTCTCTAGGTCCATCTTGATCAACCACCTATGAAATCCCCCTCTCCACGTTATAAAGGGCTGTGTAGACTCTCTAGACAATACCTTGAAAGATATTTCAGGGGGGCTGATTATTATACGGAGGTGGCTATATGGCTAGGGACGTAGCCATTGTAGGCGTGGGGCACAGCAGGTATGGCGTTAGGAGCGACGTGAATATTGGGGAGCTGGCCTGGGAGTCGATATCGATGGCCCTAGAGGATGCGGGGCTGGAGCAGAAGGATATCGAGTACTTCGTCGTCAGCAGTGTGGGTGGCTGGAGCAGTGAGTATCTCCCGGCCGTTGTTATAGGGGAGTATTCAGGCCTGACGCCTAAGGGTACTGCACGTGTAGAGGCGGCCTGCGCCTCTGGGAGCGCCGCTGTGAAGCTAGCCTATGACATGGTTGCGTCGGGATCTGTAGACATAGCGACGGCTATAGGCTTGGAGAAGATGAATGAGTCTCCCACCCCCACTGTGGTCGAGTTCATAGGTAGGGCTGGGAACTATTTCTGGGAGTTCCATAACTTTGGCCTGACCTTCCCGGGCTACTACGCCCTCTACGCGACTGCCTATATGGATAGGTATGGCGCTACCGAGGAGGATCTCTGCCTAGCGGCTGTTAAGAATCATTACTATGGTGCCCGTAACCCTAAGGCCCATTTCCAGAAGGAGGTCACGCTGGAGAAGTGTATGTCATCCCGCTACATAGCATGGCCCCTCAAGCTCTACGACTGTAGCCCCATAACCGACGGCTCCTCAGCCGTTATACTGGCTAGTGGCGAGGTTGCTAGGGAGCTTACAGACACCCCTGTCTGGATCGAGGCTATTGGGCATGCATCGGACACGGCGAACCTTAGTAAGAGGGATGACTTCACATATCTACGGGCAGCTAGATTGGCTGCTGAGCAGGCCTATATGCAGGCCGGGATACTGGATGGCTACGAGATGTATAAATACTTCGATGTGGCGGAGGTCCATGACTGCTTCACCATAGCTGAGGTCATGGCGTATGAGGATCTACGCTTCTCCAAGCCTGGTGAGGGGTATAAGATGCTGAGGGATGGGGAGACCTATATCGGTGGGAAGATACCGGTCAACCTGAGCGGCGGCCTCAAGGCTAAGGGCCACCCCATAGGGGCTACCGGCGTAGGTATGGTTGCAGAGCTTACTAACCAGTTGCTCCAGAGGGTTGAGAAGGATAGGCAGGCCCCGATAGAGAAGGGCCGCGCCATAGCCCATAACGTCGGGGGTACGGGGCACTATGCATATGTAACTATCCTCTCCCTCGACAGGCCAAGGGGGTGAGTGGTATGAGTAGGGAGGAGAAGGTTAGCCAGAGGGAGCTCTTCGATAAGCAGATGAAGGAGTTTGAGGAGTTCGTCGAGAGTATGAAGGATAGCCTGGGCCTACCAACATTCCCAGACATGAAGAGTGGGGCTCTACAGTGGTATGACCAGAGGTGGATAACTACACGGTTCGTCATAAGCGTGGAGGGTATTAAGGAGTTCTTCGACAAGCTTATAGACGGGAAGTTCGTCACGACCAAGTGTAAATCCTGTGGGGAGCTCTACTTCCCGCCTCAGAAGGACTGTCCAAAGTGTAGGAAGAGTGATATGGAGTGGGTCGAGCTCTCCAGGGAGGGTGAGCTCCTCACATATACCCAGATCAATGTGAAGCCGTATAGCTTCAGCCACTACGACGACTACATCGTCGGTATCGTCAGGTTACCTGAGGGGATCAACGTGACGGCTTGGATAAGGGCTGACGACCCGTCGAAGCTCCAGATAGGTATGAAGATGCGGCTGGAGATCGTGAGGAGGAAGCCGGAGAACTACATAACCTATGAGTGGGTCCCGGCTGAGGAGTAGCCGGGTATATCCCCCAACACTTTATATCTCTCCTCCCCATTAGCCTCTCCCCAAGTTATAATCCCCCTATTTTTTACACCTACCGGGATTATACTAGTGTGGTTGACATGGTGTTCCCCTTCACCAGTGTCAAGGACTACTCCATCGAGATCGATGATGAGCTGGAGATTTTCAGGGCTAGTGTCAGGGAGTTCGTCGAGCGTGAGATAGAGCCGATAGCTGTGAAGGTGGTTAAGGAGGGCGTCATACCAGAGGAGCTGTATAGGAAGGCTGTCGAGATGGGCTTCACCGGCATAGGGATCCCGGAGGAGCTCGGGGGTCAGGGAGGAGGCTCAATGTACCTGGTTATACTGATGGAGGAGATCTCCCGAGTCCTACCCGCATTCGGGACGGGCCTCCTGGTGAACGGCCTCTTCACATACCCAGTCATGACCTTCGGTACTGAGGAGCAGAAAAAGAAGTATATCCCGCCCGTGGCTAGGGGTGAGAAGTTCGCTGCCCACGCCAATACCGAGCCCGCCGCGGGCAGTGATGTAGCCGGGATACAGACAACTGCCCGTAAGGAGGGTGATAAGTACATCATCAACGGTAGGAAGATCTTCATCACGGGTGCGGATAAGGCGGACTACTTCGTCGTATCAGCCAGGACTAGCCCCCCGCCTGAGGAGCGTAGGAAGAGGTGGTGGGGTATCTCTCTCTTCATCGTGGAGCGTGACTGGCCGGGGGTCGAGGTGGGTAGCAGATTCGATGTGATGGGCCTTGACGGTGAGCATCCCAGCGAGGTTATACTCGACAATGTGGAGGTGCCTGAGGAGAACCTTATACCGCCTGAGAACGAGGGCTTCAAGATGCTCCTAGCCACGTATGACCATAGCAGGGTCGGCATAGCTGCCCAGGCTGTAGGCATCGCCCAGGGAGCATTTGAGAAGGCCTTCAACTATAGCCTCCAGAGGCAGGCCTTCGGTAGGCAGATAATCTCCTTCCAGGCCGTCAGCTTCAAGCTGGCGGATATGCTGACCATGATCCAGACGGCTAGGCTCCTCACATACTGGGCCGCCAACCTGGCTGACCAGGGTAGGGAGGAGTATGTATTCGCCGCCTCGATGGCTAAGACATATGCTACTGAGGTGGCTGAGAAGGTCTCCGCCCTAGCTATAAAGGTTCATGGTGGTGTCGGGGTTGATAAGGAGACTGGTGTGGAGCACTTCCTTAGGGACTCTATAATAACCACGATCTATGAGGGTACGAACGATATTCAGAGGCTGACAACTATTCGCCAGCTCCTGAAGAAGAGCTTCGGGATAGATGTCCTTAGCCTATAGGGTGGTGAACATGGGGGCTGTGGATGATATAAGGGTTGTGGCCGTCCTTGGAGCAGGCACCATGGGCCATGGAATAGCGGAGGTGGCTGCATACTCGGGGTACCAGGTCTACCTCTACGATATTAAGCAGGAGTTCCTCGACAACGCCCTGGGTAAGATAAGGTGGAGTGTGGAGAAGCTGGTCTCCAAGAGGATGTTGAGGGAGGATGTTGACACTATAATGGCTAGGATACACCCCACTCTGGATCTGGCGGAGGCTGTGGGGGATGCCGACTTCGTGATCGAGGCTATACCTGAGAAGATCGAGCTTAAGCGGGAGGTATTCTCTAAGGTGGATGAGCTGGCCCCTGGACACGCTGTCCTAGCCACGAATACCAGTAGCCTACCCATAAGCGAGATCGCAGAGGCTACTAAGAGGCCTGAGAAGGTCGTGGGTATGCACTTCTTCAACCCGCCCCCACTCATGCCACTGGTCGAGGTGATACGGGGGGAGAAGACGAGTAGCCTAACCGTCAAGATTACGGAGGACTTGGCAAAGAGGTTTGGTAAGCAGACAGTCCTAGTGAAGAGGGATGTGCCTGGCTTCATAGTCAATAGGATCCTGCTCAAGCTCATGGCTGCTGCCTGCTGGCTCGTGGAGAGTGGGAACGCATCTATAGAGGCTGTCGACGCAGTGGCTAGGTATAAGCTTGGCTTCCCGATGGGCGTCTTCGAGCTGGCCGACTACAGCGGTATAGACGTCTTCTACCTCGTGGCGAAGGCCATGATCGAGAGGGGGACGGAGGTATATAGCTGCGGCCTCTTCGAGGAGAAGTATAAGGAGGGTAAGTATGGTGTCAAGAGTGGGGAGGGCTTCTACCAGTACCCATCGCCAGGGAAGTATGTGAAGCCGGAGATACCTAGGGACGCGGCTGAGGATCTAAACCCTGTGATGCTTATCGCCCCGGCCGTTAACGAGGCTGCATACCTCGTGAGCGAGGGTATAGCCTCAAAATACGATATTGATAAGGCCACCGTCCTCGGCCTGGGCTACCCCAAGGGTATACTGAGGTATGGCGACGAGTATGGCCTCGATAACGTGGCGAAGGCGTTGGAGCATATGTATAGCGCCTCCGGCCTCAAGATGTTCGAGCCCGACCCACTCCTGAGGGAGATGGTTGGTAAGGGGCTGTTAGGAGTTAGGAGTGGTGAGGGGTTCTACAAGTATCCGAGCTATGAGGAGGAGCGGATGGAGACCCTGATCATAAGGTTTGAGAAGCCACTGGCATGGATCATACTGAACAGGCCGGACAAGCTCAACGCCCTCTCGCCACAGCTCTTGGAAGAGCTCTCGAAGGCTCTCGACAAGATTGAGGAGATGGAGGATATCAGGGTGGTGATACTCACAGGGATGGGTAGGGCCTTTAGCGCAGGTGCGGATGTTAACAGTTTCGTCGGTGTAACACCCTTCAAGGCCGCTATCTTCTCAAGGCGTTTCCAGGAGCTGACAAACAAGATAGAGTACTTCACCAAGCCCGTCATAATCATGATAAACGGCTTCGCCCTAGGCGGTGGTATGGAGCTGGCCCTAGCCGGGGACTTCCGCATAGCTAGTGAACTCGCCGTTGTTGGCCAGCCGGAGATAAACCTGGGAATAATCCCTGGGGCCGCTGGTACGCAGAGGCTGGCTAGACTGATAGGCCCATCCAAGGCCAAGGAGGTGATCTACACCGGCGACATGTACAACGCCTATGAAGCGCTGGAGATGGGTATGGTTGACAAGGTGGTCCCTCCTGAGAGGCTGGAGGAGTATACCCGTAGCTTCGCCCTCAAACTCGCTGAGAAGCCTCCACTAGCCCTCTTGGCCGCTAAGTACTCGATACAGCTAGGCCTAGAGACGGATCTATGGCATGGCGAGGCGATAGAGTCCGGCTTCTTCGGCCTAACCTTCTCCACGGAGGACTTTATAGAGGGTGTCTCGGCCTTCTTGGAGAAGAGGAAGCCGAGGTTCAAGGGGGAGTAGCCCCCAAACCTCTTTATACATCTATCAAGCGATGCCCCGCGAAGTGGAGATCCTCCTATACGGAATCTTCAGGACTAGGCTTGGGAGGGACTATATAAGGCTGAGCATCGAGAGGGCGGAGCCACTATCAGCAATAATCTCCTCCATACCAGAGCTCAAGAGGCTTGTGGAGGAGCTTGATAGGGAGGGTGTCCCCTACGGGATACTGGTCGATGGTAGGAACGTGATGCTGGCCAGTGGCCTAGACACGGTGGTGGAGCCAGGCTCCAAGGTTAAGCTCTTCACCTACGTCTCAGGCGGATCCCTAGAGACGGTCTGGGATGCATATCAGAGGTATAGAGGCGATATAGAGAGGGCAATCAAGAGCTTCAGGGAGGTGGGTAGATGTGGGGAGGAGAGGATATTCCTCGAGCTTGTCTTCTGCCTACTCACACCTATGAGCCCCGCCATTAGGTGCTGGGAGAAGGTGAAGGAGCTACACCTCTCAGGCACCCTCTACAGTGGTGGGCCGGGGGATATAGGCAGGGTGATCAGGGGCTGTAGATTCTGGAGGAAGAAGTCCCAATACATAGTTGGGGCTAGGAGGCTATACATGGAGGGGCGTCTAGGGGAGATACTCAGCATAGAAGATCCCCTAATGGCTAGGGAGATGCTCGTCAGGAGTGTGAAGGGCCTCGGATATAAGGAGGCGAGCCACTTCCTCCGGAACATCGGTAGGGGCCTACACCTAGCAATACTGGACAGGCATATCCTCAGGTGGATGGCCCGGCTCAGGCTGATAAACAGCTACCCCAAGAGCCTCTCTAGGAGGAGGTATATCGAGCTTGAGACCCGGTTCCGCTGGCTGGCTAGATACCTGGGGATGCTCCCAGCAGAGCTTGACCTCCTCCTATGGGCTATGGAGACGGGGGTAGTGTTTAAATAGCCATCGACATGCCTACAAGCAAGATACAGAGAATATAGACGTGCCAACTCCTCCGGGGGATAGATATATTATCTACATATACCCTGAGCGAGCCACAAATTATTAGGAGATCGTCTTGAAGAGGGATATAAGACAGCCGCTACCGATAGCGACAGTAGAATATCATAGCCCAAACCTCGCGGAGGTGATTATATGAGGACTCTATTCCTACCTATCCTGCTGATGGCTATCCTGTTCATGTCTCCAGGGTGGTATGCACAGGCTGTAGAGACCCCGGAGGATGTGGTATCTATCAGGGTCTATGAGCCTGTAGACTATGACGCCTATACATATGTGGGTGGTGATGTCTACATCCTCTTCGGCCGTGAGAACATCTATAGCCTTACCGACAAATATACGGTCCCTAGGGCTGTAGATGTTGATGGCCCCTGTAGCCCGGGAGTCATAGAGGAACTTGTCCTGGAGAGCCTCCCCTGGACAGAGGATGTGAACTTTAATAACCGCTCTGGAGTCCTGGAAATATATGTGGTCTGGGGAGGGCTCGACAAGGATCTGGTTAGCCGGACTACAAGTAGCCTTCCCAGATGTGTGGAGAGGGTGGAGGTGTATGCGACGCTGGGCAGTATGTCGACTGTGGAGTATCTAAGGGATGTGCTTGGGCCTGTGCAGCTTGATGAGGATAGCGTTATAAGGCAGATAGATAACGTGGCGGTCCAGATCTTCTCCAGGTATGGTGAGATCGATACCTTCCTGGGTCTCCACGCATCTATAAGGATAGGGCTTGGGATGACCCTACATATAGTTATACAGGGTGACATCCAGCCAAGCATGGAGGATATCAGGGCCTTCGCAGCATATGTGAGGGAGGTGATACCTGGGGACTACCCACTAGTAATTGCCTTCAACAAATCCGAGTATGAACCCCTCCCAACCTCGCCATATGAGGAGTGGATCTCCAGTAGTGACTCGGCTCCCCAGGACTCTGAGGACGCCATAGGTGAAGGTGTCTCCAAAGAGGTTGGCGAGGCTGATGCCAGTGTGGAGGAGATGGATGGGTCGGTCAATACCCCGTTGACCTACCTGGTAATCCTCCTCCTAGCCATACCCGTGGCATACCTCGTGATTAGGATGGGTAGGTAATCCCCACCCCCTTCTCTACCCATGTGATCCTACTTAGAGGCTCCGCTCCTCAGGACGCTCTGTAGGTGGTTCTGTATCAGATCCTCTGCAAGCTGTACCGGGTCGTTGAAGACCTTTATCTCCACGGTCCTCCTCCTGTCGAGGTATGGTGTTAGGAATGACATCTTATCTGTCGAGTGTCCAGTCTCGGTGAGTAGGTATGTGGGTATCCCCTCGTCGTAGCTGGTGACGAGCTCCAGTATCGAGCCCCCCTCGCCACCCATGACTATGAATACGTCGGAGCTCCTGACAAGGGGGATGCTCCTAGCCCTCATAGAGAGGCCTAGGCGTAGGACTATAGCCCCCTCTGGATACTCCAGCTTCTCCAGCTCAAGCGGGGGGAAGAGCACCACCCTGCCTCCATGCTGTAGAAGCTCGTCCACCAGGACCCTCATGAGGCCCCAGTACCCGCCGAGTAGGAAGGCCACCCTGTTGAAGTCGACCTCCCTGTATAGTGTCGTGACTAGCTGCCTAGCGTTCTCGATGTCCCGGTGGGTGGGGTCGCCGCTGTATGCGGCGAAGCCTATCCTAATCATATATCCCTATATATCGCTGGGGATAGATATATCGTGTCCCAGCCCATTCTAGATGGGTAGTGGCTGTGTGGTGGGTAGTGTGGAGGAGCCTCTAAGGGTTAGGAAGATAGTTACACATGGTGGGAACGCCCATATGGACGACCTCCTGGGTACAGCCCTACTAGCATATAAGTATGGCGCTCCAGTGGAGCGTGTCATCAGTGTAGATGCTTTTGAGGATGAGACTATATACCTCGATATCGGGCGTAGATACGAGCCTCCATACCTACTAGACCATCACCAGGATATAGAGATCCCCTGCAGCCTAGTACTAGTCGTTAAGCACCACTTCCCAGAGCTGGTTGAAGCCTTGGAGCTGCCTGAGATGAAGTTTATAGACGTGAGGGATAGGTTCGGGCTGCATAGGGCTATAGGAGTAGAGATTCCTAGCGAGACACTCTTCTTCGAGAGGGTGTTCACGAGGTGGTTCGCAAATATACAGTACCTCTCGCCGGAGGATGAGGAGTACCAGGTTTTGAGGTGGTTGGGGAGGAGGTTCTACAACTATCTCCGGGAGAGGGTTGAGGAGATGCGTGAGATAGCCGAGGCGCTTGAGAATGCTGTGGAGATGACTGTAAACGGTGTGAAGATACTGGTGCTCGACAAGGCTGTGCCTCCCTACGAGGTGATGAATAGGCGGGGGGATGTACAGGTTATTATCCAGCCGAGTAGTAGGAACCCTGAGCAGTATAGTGTTATCAAGCTGTCCAGGTATCAGGACATGATCAGCCTGGATAAGGTGGCGGAGAAGCTTAGGGAGAGGGGCCGCCTAGTATTCTACCATGCCAACAAGTTTATGCTGGTGGGGAGTGACAAGGAGTCTGTCCTGGAGAGCATCGACGGTATAGAGGTTGTGGGTGATGGAGGAGATAACTAGGGCGGCCGAGTATATTGCCGGCTCACGATACCTAGTCGTATTCACAGGTGCTGGGATGAGTGCCGACTCGGGGATACCCGTCTTCAGGGGTGGCTCCGGCCTATGGGACAGGTATAGTCTGGAGGACCTAGCCACTCCACAGGGCTTCCAGAGGAACCCCGAGCTCGTCTGGAGATGGTACCTATCCAGGCTGGAGAAGGTTAGAAGGGCGAGGCCCCACAAGGGGTACCATGTTATCCGGGATTGGTGGAGGGGGGGCTTGGTTAAGACGGTGATTACACAGAATGTGGACGGCCTCTTTAGGCGTGTAGGTATAGACGATGTAATCGAGCTACATGGCTCCCTACACAGGTTTAGATGTACCCGGTGCTGGTACCGAGGCGAGATAGATAGCCTGGATCTAGAGAGCCTCCCACCGATATGCCCAAACTGCTATAGCCTCCTACGACCAGACGTTGTCTGGTTCGGCGAGCCCCTAGACCAGGCAGTCTGGAGGAGGGCGTTGACAGAGGTTCTCCGCTCAGACACCCTCCTGGTGATTGGCACCAGCGGAGTGGTGTATCCGGTTGCCTCACTTGTGGAGGAGGCCCACGCAAATAGAGCTAGGATAGTCGAGGTTAATCCCGAGCCATCAGCCCTAACCGGGTTATCAACGATATGGATAGGTATGGGTGCGGAGAAGGCCCTTGTGGAGATCGATAGGGTTCTCAGGAGGATGATATAAAATAGTGAGGGGTGGATGAGGAGCTACTCGAAGTAGGCGCTGTAGAAGAAGAACATCTCTCCTCCTGGGTGGATGAAGACGCCCTTCACATTCTTATTGACCGCCAATAGGTTTCTCTGGGTGTATAGGAAGATCCATGGAGCGTCCTCCCAGATGATCTCTATCGCCTGGCGGTATAGATCCCTCCTGGTATCCTCGTCCAGCTCCCTCATAGCCCTCTCCAGGAGCTGGTCGACCTCACTATTGTTATACCTAGCTATCCCTAGGCCATTAGGTATCATCTGGCTGCTGTGGAACTGTGGGTATAGCGTGAAGTGTGCATCTGCAACGCCCGGCCCCCATCCAACCAGTACAAGGTCGTAGTCAACCTCGTCCAGCGGCTTCAGGAGCCTCTGTACGAAGGATGGCCAGTCCATCGTCTCCAGCTCTACGTCGATTCCTACCCTGCTGAGGTATGCCTGTATAGCCTCGGCAACCTCCTTATCCTGGAGGTACCTGCCGGTGGGATGTATCATCTTTAGGCTGAGCCCGTCTCCATACCCTGCCTGCTCGAGGAGCTGCCTAGCCTTGTCGGGGTCATACTCATATGGATCCATCTTGGCGTAGCCGAAGAAGTGTGGCGGTATCGGTGCGTCAGCGGGTATTCCCAGGCCGAAGAGCACCTCGTTGACTATGGCCTCCTTATCGACAGCATAGTTCAGAGCCTGCCTCACAAGCTTGTTCTCCAGCGGCCCCCTAGGCATTATACCTACGAAGAGTATCCTGTTGGTGACGGGTATGTAGATATCCACATCAGGGTTGTTCTCCAACGCCTCCTTATCAGCGGCTGGTGGTAGGAAGGCAACATCCACATCTCCTGCCAGTAGGGCCGACTCCCTGGTACCAGCCTCCTTGATGATCTTCCAGACTATCTTCTTGATCTTCAGCTCCGGCCCCCACCAGTTGGGATTGGCCTCCAGCACTATCTCTGACTCCTTCTCCCAGCTCTTTAGGATGTAGGGCCCAGTACCGACAGGCTCGTCGATCGACTGGTTACCATACTCCTCTATAGCCTCCTGGCTCGTTATCATGAGGTAGTTGGCGAGAGCCGCTAGGAAGGGTGCGTAGGCATCCTCAAGGATTATCTTGATGGTGTATTTGTCGATGACCTCGGCTCCCTTAACGGGTCCTAGCTGGCTCCTTGTGGGCACCTTGACCGTGGGGTCGAGCCACCTATCTATATTGGCCTTCACGTCGTAGGCGTCGAACTCTGTCCCGTCGCTGAACTTCACGCCCTGCCTAAGCTTGAAGGTATATTCTAGGCCGTCCCTAGATATGCTCCACTCGGTGGCTAGCCATGGTATGATCTCGCCGTCCTCATTGAACCATACAAGTGTGTCGTAGATATGCCTGTTAATATTGAAGACCAGTGTCGTGGTCTGCATATGGGGGTCTACAGTGTCCATGTCGATACCTATCGCTACTCTGAGCTCCCTCTCTACTGGTGCCTCCTGCTGTAGTAGGAAGTATCCTGCTAGGGCGACTACTAGGACTATCACAACGGCTATAGCGACTATCCTGGTGGAGAGTCCCACCCTTCGCCTCAAGGTTCTACACCTAGGTAGATTCCGATGTATATACTATTTAAGGATTTGATTATAATGATATATACAGAGAATCCTCGTATATATTTATCCTCCCCTGTCTAGATATAAAAGGATCTGTTTATTCAGGTATATATTCATCTCCAGAATGGGCATGCTGTATAATGCTCTCTACCGATCTCTATAAGCTTCATATCCACCTCTCTACACTCCTCCCTGGCGAGTGGGCATCTAGTGTGGAATCTGCAGCCCTTGGGCGGGTTTATCAGGCTTGGAGGCTCACCAATGGGTTTTAGGCTATGCTTCCTGAACTCCTCCGGTAGGAGTGGGGCCGTCGAGAGTAGTGTGGCTGTGTATGGGTGGCCCGTGTTTTTGAATACCTCCTCGGTGGGGCCGTACTCCATGATCTTGCCTAGGTACATCACGGCTACGTAGTCGCTTATGTTCCACACGGTTCTTAGGTCGTGGGCTATGTATAGTATCGCTATCCCATGTTCCCTCTGTATACGGGCCAGTAGGTTTATTATCTGTGCCCTTATCGATATGTCCAGGGCGGAGACCGGCTCGTCCGCCACTATGAACTCTGGCTCGAGGGCTATCGCCCTGGCTATGGCTACCCTCTGCTTCTCTCCACCGCTTAGCTCATGGGGGTATTTGTATAGGTGGTCTGGGTGTAGGTTCACCTCCTCGAGGAGCTTGGTGGCCCTCTCTATCAGCTCGTCCTTCTTGATCCCTGGCTCAGCCTCTGTTATTGCCTCTCCCAGTATGTCTAGGATCTTCATCCGTGGGTTTAGGCTTGAGTCTGGGTTTTGGAAGATCATCTGTATCCTATGCCTAACCTCCCTCTTCATCCCGTCTCTATGGATGTCTATTCCCCGGTAGAGTACCCTACCACTGGTGGGCATCCATATACCCGCCATTATCCTCCCCAGCGTCGTCTTCCCGGAGCCGGACTCGCCCACCAGGGCGGTTATTGTCTCCTCCCCTATCTCTAGGGATACGTCGTCGACCGCCCTTACATACTCTGTCCCGCCTATTAGTCCCTTCTTCACGGGGAAGTACTTCTTTATGTTCTCCGCCTTTATTAGTGGCTCAGGCATCTCCCTCCTCCTCGTAGAGTAGGCACGATACCCTCCTACCCCCTACCATATACTCGCCGGGCTCGACCAGGCTACACCTATCCATCCTCTTGGGGCATCTCGGGTGGAATCTACAGCCTGGTGGGGGTTTGAGTAGGCTTGGGGGCTCCCCCTCCAGTGTGGGGAGCTCCTCCTTCCTGACGTATTTTATCGCGTTTATCAGGGCCTCTGTATATGGGTGTAGCGGATCCCTGAATATCTCCTCGGTCTCCCCTATCTCGACCAGTCTGCCCCCATACATTATCATGAGCCTGTCCGAGACCTGGCCCAGTAGCTCTAGGTCGTGGCTTATAAAGATCATGGCTGCCCCCAACTCATCCCTCATCTCCATGAGTAGCTCCATTATCTCGGCCTGTATAGTGACGTCCAGCGCAGATGTGGGCTCGTCGAGTATTATCAGCTTCGGCTTGAGGGCTATGGCCATGGATATCATGACTCTCTGCTTCATCCCGCCGCTCAGCTCGTGGGGGTATGACTCCACCCTCCTCTCAGGGTCTGTCAGCCTTACCTTCCTGAGTAGGTCGACCACCTTGTCGATCGCCTTCCTCGGCTCTATCCCGAGGTGGGCCTCGTAGACCTCGCCTACTTGGATCCCTATCCTTAGAACCGGGTTTAGATATGTGTTTGGATCTTGGAACACCATCGTTATATCCTTACCCCTTATCTCCCGGAGCTCCTCCTCGCTGAGCTCGAGTAGGTTTCTCCCCTCAAATATTATCTCTCCATCCACTACTCTGCCTGGAGGCTTTACTAGTCCTATTATTGAGTGTGCCAGTGTACTCTTCCCTGATCCGCTCTCCCCAGCTACGCCTAGTATCTCACCCTTCTCGAGGCTGAAGGATACCCCGTCCACAGCCTTTACCGTGCCTTGTGGGAGGTCGTAGTAGACCTTTAGGTTCCTCACCTCTAGTAGCGGCATCTCTATACACCCCTCTTTATATACTTGGCCATCCTGGGGTCTAGGGCGTCTCGTAGCCCGTCTCCCAGGATGTTGAAGGCTAGGCTTGTTATGAGTATGAATATCCCGGGGAACGCTACTACGTGGGGCGCCGCATAGATATAGTTCCTTCCTAGTCCTATCATCGATCCCCATTCTGGGGTTGGTGGTTGGACGCCTAGGCCTAGGAATCCCAGGCCAGATGCTATGAGGATGGTTAGCCCCATATAGTAGGTTGACTGGACGAGTATTGGTGAGACTATGTTTGGGAGTATGTGTCTAGCCATTATGTATGCGTCGCCCTTCCCCATGATCTTCGCGGCTACGACGTAGTCCATATTCCTCTCCTGTAGGGCTAGGCTACGGGCCAGCCTTATGTATACCGGTACAGTGCTTATCCCGATGGAGAGTATTAGGCTCTGTAGGCCTAGGCCTAGGACGGTGACTAGGGCTATCGCTAGTAGGAGGGTTGGTAGTGATAGGAGCGCGTCTGTGAATCTCTGTATGACGTCGTCTACCCAGCCACCGTAGTAGCCTGAGACGACGCCTAGGAGGACTCCTATGGCTGCCCCTAGGAGGACTGAGGCATATGCTATCCCCATGGAGTATCTCCCGCCGTGGATGATCCTGCTCAGTATGTCTCTCCCGAGGTGGTCTAGGCCGAAGGGGTGTTGGGGGCTTGGGGGCTCCAGTCTACGGGCTATGTCGAAGGCGTATGGGTCGTATGGGGCTATGTAGTCGGCGAGTATAGAGGCTATCCCGAGGCCTATTATTACGTATAGGGATATTACCGCCGCTTTGTTGGCGCTGAACCTGTCCCAGAACTCCCTGATCCCCGATCTCTCCTCCTCCCTCTCCCTAGTCTCTATCCGCTGCTCCATAGTGATACCCTCACCCTCGGGTCGATATAGGCATAGGCTATATCTATCACGAGGTTGATGACAATTAGGATTACTGCATAGAAGATGATGATGCCCTGTATCAGGGGGTAGTCCCTACTGTTTATCGCTGTCAATAGTAGCTGGCCTAGGCCGGGCCATGCGAATACTGTCTCGGTGAGTATGGCGCCTCCTAGTAGTGCGCCTAGCTGTAGACCTGTTATTGTGATTATTGGTATCAAGGCGTTCCTCAGGGCGTGTCTATAGACAACCACCTCTTCCCTAAGGCCCTTGGACCTGGCGGTGACTATATAGTTGCTCTCCAGCGCCTCGAGTACAGAGGCCCTTGTTATCCTTACAAGGTTCCCCATCAGTAGGGTTGCAAGGGTCACGGCTGGAAGTACCAGGTGTGCCAGTGTGCCTGTTCCTGAGGAGGGTAGTAGTCTTAGTTGGACGCTGAAGATGTATATAAGCATCAGGCCGAGCCAGTAGATCGGCATGGAGGAGCCTATCAGGGAGACGATGGTGGCTAGTAGGCCGGTCTTTGTATAGGGCTTCAGGGCGGATACCACGCCTAGGGGTATTGCCAGAGCTATAGCTATCAGCTCGGCAGCTATAGCGAGCTCCAGCGTCTTGGGGAACCGGGCGAGTATCTCCTCTAGGACGGGCCGGTCATACTTTATAGATGTGCCTAGATCCCCCCTCAGTAGGCCGGACATATAGTCTATGAACTGTTCATGTAGAGGCTTGTTAAGCCCGAGCACCTCCCTAATCCTCTCAACATCCTCCTCTGTAGCCTCCAGCCCAGCTATGAGCCTGGCAGGGTCTCCAGGAAGTATCCTAACCAGTATGAACATGAATACTATGAGTATAAGTAGTGTAGGTATTGCTTGGAGAACTCTCCTAGCTATGTACCTAGCCAGCGACATTTTGGGCGGTGCCTCCATAGACCACCTCTGACTCGGACGATATATACACCCATATATATTTGGGGCCAGAGACGTCTTAAGAAAAATTTATAAGGAAGTGTTTCATTTCACTTGTTTCGCTAGGACATATAGTTTATAACTTATATATTTTCGGTAAACGTATAATTTCCATGCCACGGTTCCTAGCGTGGCTCCTCCTCCCACTGCTAATTATAATAGGCATAAATGGATATGGAGATGAGGTTGCTGCACTATCTTGCAACGTCCCTGTAGACTATCCTGATGTAGCTACTGCTCTGGCCAATGGATGTACCCATATATTCCTTAGCTCCAATATAGTGGAGACAGCTACAGTCAACATAGTAGGCCAGGTAGGGATACTGATAGATGGGAATGGGTATACATGGATCCTACAGCCCACATCAAGTGTAAGGATCTTGTCGTCTAGGAACATCGTGCTGAGGGACTTGGTGATCACTAGGTCGGCCCCCTTCGAGACGATATTCATAAACGGTAGTAGTGACGTAGTCCTTAGAAGGCTCCAGCTAAACCTAAACACGATGTGGTGGTACCCAGGTATACATATCAATATCTCCGACAATATCCGGCTTAGAGACGTATCTGTGATAGATAATGGGCCAGGGCCAAGAGCTAGGATAGTGGTAAACCACTCCAACGCTACTCTCATCAACACATATCTAGGGGGAGGGTTCTGGGGCATTGAGCTAGTAGATTCGCCGGGCCTCTCACAATACTCCTGGGTAAACATTACCAACCTAACAGTCACCACGGCACACTATGGGGTTATAATCAGGGATTATGGGGATAATAACAGGACTATCTGGATCAGAGACTCCTACGTAGCTGGCCAGGCTATAGAGGGTATCTATGGATACTTCAATAATCCTCACAGTCCAAACAGCTATACAGAGGTATTCATCAAGAATGTCACGGTCTTCGACAGTACCTTTAACAACCTATTCTTCGAGGCGTACTCCTCGACTAGGCTCAACATATCAATCGTGAATACAGCCTTGATAGATGCTGATGTATGGAGGAACCTCGTTATACTGGCTAGCCACAACTCAGAGGTTAATCTCGAGGTCTACAACCTAACTGTGTATGAGGATTCTATCCCGTCCTTTGAAAATATCCAGCTCTACTCAGACTCTGCAGCGGTCTTCAGATCCGTGATTGATGGTGCATATCTCTCCGGGCCTAGGGATGCTAATATAAGGTTCCTCACCTTCGGTGCGTCTATGCAGATAGCCGAGGTTGAAGGGTTGACTGGTGTCTCCTCACAGAGATATAACCTAGCCACCTATACTAGGGACTTCAGCAGCCTATACCTAAACGTATCTAGCTCCTCCTTCGCAGGGGCTAGCGACACCAATATCGTCCTATATAGTAGCGCCGGCTCCTCATCGCAGGTAGTCTGGCTCACCGATTTCAATGCAACGGCTGCTGGTCTAAACAACATGTATCTCGGTGCCACCTCTAACTCCTACCAGGAGGCCCATATATGGAAGGCGTACCTGGCATCAGCTGGTATACAGAACATAAAGGTCGACTACTTCAACAATGGTGGAGGTTCATGGACGGATATCAGGGATGTTAATACAACCCTATCTCCATGGAGCCTCGTATACTGGTCTATAAACAGTCCCGGTACCAAGGTAATGGTCTATAGGTCTCTCCTCGATAGGGTTCAGATGTGGGATGTCCCTGGCTCCACCTCCCTAATGGTTCTTAACGAGACTGTGTATGACGAGCTCAACTCGGTGAATAATGGTGGGACTATACTTAGTAAGTGGACCCTCAGAGTGAGGGTCGTCTCCAGCCTGACGGGATTCCCGATACCTCTCCTCCCAGTCTCTCTCTACGACTCCTCCACCCTAGTTACTCTCGGCCAGACGGGTCTAGGTGGCTATGTAGACTTCTCCCTGAGTTACCTATATGATGAGTCGAACCCCTTCATAGACCAGCTATTCATAGTGGTCTCGACGAGCTATGGCACGTTCCAGAGGGGCTACCTCCTATACTGGGGGCTGAGTAAGACGCTCCCATCCTGGTATGGAAACCTGACGATGGGTATAGGCGTGATATACTTCTCCGCCGCTGGGCATGTTGAGCACCAGTCTATGAGGATCATTGTCTCGGGTGACCAGGGATGGATAAGGATCTATAACGACATCCCAATATCTATGTACCAACCTGTAGAGGTCGAGGTCTGGAGCTTCAGGGTGCTTGGCTACAGGGCTGTGGACAACTTCCTAATCATGTGGATACGCTTCACCAACCCATACATCGAGGGTAACCAGACCATGATACTCGACAGGTCTAGGGGGCTACTCTACTCTCCAGGCCCTATAGAGATCATCGGGAATCTAGGCTGGTGATGTACTTCTAGAGCCTTATTTCACCCCACCATCCATACTATTTATCTATGGATGCGGGTGACCCGTCAAAGGTTTTTCATGAGCTTGCCTTTGGGACGTGGAGGTACCAGAGGGACTGGAAGCCTCCCCTAGAGTTCGTCTCAGGTGAGGGTGCCTACCTGGTAGCCAGGGATGGGAGGAGGTTCCTAGACTTTAGTAGTCAGCTGGTCTGTGTAAACCTTGGGTATGGGAATAGGAATGTTATTGAGGCTGTTAAGCAGCAGCTGGAGGACCTGGCATATCTGGGCCCTGCCTATGCCCATGAGATCAGGGCTCGGGCCCTCAAAGCTCTTAGGGGGGTTGTTCCCGACAACCTCTCAAAGTTTGTCGTCTCGGTGAGTGGGGCCGAAGCTAATGAGGACGCCCTTAAGATAGCTAGGATGTATAAGGCCCCGGCATATAAGGTCATAGCTAGGTATGAGTCTTACCACGGCTCCTCAGCTGGTGCAATATCCCTGACGGGTGATCCTAGGAGGGTCTCTGTGGAGCTGCATACCAATGTTAGGGGCACCGTCTTCGCACCCGATCCCTACTGCTACCGATGCCCCTTCGGCCTCTCATACCCCGAGTGTGGACTGGCCTGTGCAGAGTATGTGGACTATATGGTTAGGAGGGAGGGGAACGTGGCGGCTATCTTTATGGAGCCCGTGACTGGGACTAATGGCGTTATCGTGCCTCCACCAGGCTACTATGAGATGCTTAGGGAGATTGCTGATGAGCATGGACTCCTACTCATATTCGACGAGGTTATGGCTGGCTGGGGCCGTACCGGGAAGTGGTTCGCCCATATGAACTGGGATGTTAAGCCTGATATCATGACCACAGCCAAGGGGGCCACCTCAAGCTATGTCCCCGTAGGTATAACGGCTGTTGATGGCAAGGTGGCCAGCTTCTTCGAGGACCACTTCTTCGCGGTTGGCCATACCTTCGCCTTCCACCCAGTCACTATGGCTGCTATAGAGGCTAGTATAAAGGAGTATAAGAGGCTCGGACTGATCGAGAGGAGTAGGCGCATGGGTGAATACCTGGGTAAGAGGCTTCAGGAGCTTATGGATAGGCATCCATGCATAGGAGATGTAAGAGGCCTAGGACTCTTCTGGGCCGTGGAGATCGTGAAGGATAGGAAGACTAAGGAGCCCTTCAACACTAGGGAGGATAAGCTGGCTGGAAGGAGGCTTATGACCGATAGAGTCGCTGCTAAGATGAGGGAGCAGGGTGTCCTAGTGATGAACTGGATAAGCCACTTCGTGATAGCCCCACCACTCATCGTTGATGAGGAGGATATAGACAAGGGTGTTGAGGCCCTCGACGAGGCCCTAAAGATAGCTGATGAGGAGGCTAGGGGCTAGATGCTCAGCTTCGGAGAGGCTAGCGACATACTTAGAGCCGCGTCTGAATACATGGCCGACGCGATCCTCAGGAATATGGAGCAGGGTGTAGAGGATCCCAAGGAGTATGGCCGTAGGATGGACTATATCTCAGCATCAGCCCTGAGGGACTTCCTACTCGATAGGGGGCTCAGGCCAAGGGTAATCAGTGAGGAGTGGTTCGACGACTATGAGCCGGGTGAGGACTGGATACTTGTGGTGGATCCTATAGATGGGACTAGTAATCTAAGCAGGGGGATCCCCTTCAGCGCGGTCTCACTCGCCATAGCCGAGTCCGACTCCATGGAGGGGGTCTATGCTGGGATGGTGAGGAACATATTCACGGGAGAGACCTACATGGCCTACAGGGGGAGGGGTGCCTATAAAGACGGTAGGGAGATAAGGGTGTCGAGAACGCTGAAGACTATCGACGCCTTCATATCCATCTCCATCGTACACCAATACCCGGGCGTCTCACCAACTCTGGAGCTCCTCAGATATACGAACTATCCCAGGCATTTTGGGAGCGCCGCCCTGGAGGACTGTATGGTGGCTGAGGGCCGTCTAGATGCCCATGTAGATGTAAGGGGGAGCCTAAGGGTGTTCGACATAGCGGCTAGCCAATTGATTGTTAGGGAGGCAGGGGGGCATGTATGGATAACCCAGGATGATTCCAGGGATGTGAGGCTAAGCAGGATATATGGGATAAAGATCGTGTCAGCCTCTACTCCACACCTCCTTGAGAGGCTGCTGGACCTATTATCGTTATAGGTTCTCCAGGTCGTCGTCCTCGTCGTCCCAGTCGTCGAAGAAGCCCATCTCGTCAGGGTCGAGTATCTCGTCGTCTATGAACATGTTGAAGTAGTCCTCAGGCCCTGTCGGCTCCTGGCTCCTATCGGTTAGGAGGTCCTCAGATACATAGACGGGTATATTACCCATTACTGATAGGAGTAGTGCATGGCTAGGTATCATCTCAACCACCGCGGGCTTACCGCTATAAGTGTCTACTAGGTGAACCTCCGCCGAGTAGACGTTCCTATCCCTGTGGAGCTTGTTTATAACTATCTCCTTGACGCTCTGCCTCAGCATCTTCTCGACGTTTGGTATCTCCATCAGGACGTCGAAGATGCTCATCCTGAAGTCGTTGTTCTCTATGTTGAGCTGGGACTCGGTAGTGGCGAACTTCTCCAGCTCTATGGCTATCTCCAGGGGGATGTTCTGCATCTTCAATACCTTGTTCGGGTCGCCCTCAACCTCTAGGACTAGGACTATGTTCTCGAGGAGCCCAGTCCTCGGGGAGACTTGGAAGTGGAGGGTGAAGCCCGAGACCCTATACTTCCTTACCACTAGTTTCCCCTCCTACAATAACTGGGTTGTGGAGGCTCTTTAAAAATATGGGTAGTGAAAGTATTCCGGGGCTCCAGGGGGTCTACTCCGTCTCTACTGGGGGCGTGGCGAATAGGTTTATACTTATATCCCCGTCCAGGGTCTCCAACTTAATCTCCGCGTCTCCATCCCCAAATACTATTGTCCTGACCTCCTCACCCTCATCCTCCCTTATAGCCGATTTCGGCGTTATCATTACCCTCCCCCTCAGTGCCCTGGCCCTGATCTTTGCCGATGTGTTTACCGGTAGGGATATCCTTATCCTACCTCTCTTCGAGGAGGCGTAGAGGCTGTATCCCCTTTCCATGAGTATCTCTAGCCTCACGTCGCCGTTTATCGTTGTGAAGTACCCGTCCTTAAAGGATCCTCCCCTGAACATGACGTCTCCATTCCTACATGAGAGCTTGGCCTGCTCCGCATTTACACCCCCCACCATTACGTCGCCGTTGGAGGTGTCTATCTTGAGGATCTTCACGGGTACACCGTCTATCCTGACGTCCCCTATCTCTAGTGTTATGCTAAGCATCTCCTTTATCCTCTCTATGGGGACGAACATCTTCATCTTGAGTGAGTATAGCCTGCTCTCGGCCTTAGCCCTCTTGATCGTTATGTCTATCTGCTTCTCGCCCTCCGATACGTCTATGAGGGGTGGATCCCCACCCAGTATGAAGCCGTGTAGAACTATTGTGTCGTCGTCGTGGGGCTCGACTATGATGTCGGCCATGTCCCCTACGACGGCTAGCTGGGTGACGCCCTCGGGCGTCTCTAGAACCTTCCTGAATGACCGTGTCCTCGCCAATGTCACCACCTTGGACCGGGGGGTCAATAGAAACTCTATTCGGCATAGGTAATAATTAAGGGGGCTACGTAGGGATACGTGTCAATTTTCCTATAAATATTTCCCCCCACATAGAAGTATCCGGCGGCTCTACCGGCGTCTCTGTGTCAATTCTCCTATAAATAATTCGCCCCGCATAGTTGCTACTGGAAATGTGTCTGGGGTCGTACCCAAACACATTCCTAGCTACTCTGGAGGGTGGTAGATGTGTCGAGCCCCGTGAGTAGGCGTGAGGAGGGTGGATATATAGTCTATGAGCTTGGGGAGATAGGCTGGGCTCCTGGAGAGTTTGACCCGGGTATCATTAGCCTCTATCTCGAGGATATTAGGGATGAGCTGTCTAAGGACATTGATGTAACCCCGGGTGATGAGGTTGCCGAGGAGATATCCAAGTACCTCGAGCCGGGGAAGTATGGATGTAATATCAAGGGGAAGTATACATATGTAGAACCCCTCGAGCCCTTCACCTACTACCCGATGCCCAGCGAGGAGTCGGCGCTGGAGAACGTTGGTGATATGGTTCTAGCAGCCTATGACGCGAGCTACCACACCCCCGGAGGGCACTTCACCATCCCCGTGATGATCATCAACATCGGGTATCAATACACCATCTTCAAGGATGGCCATGTATATAGATCTCCAGGTGAGCCTTACCACCTGACCTACCTCGTGATACCTAGGGATCTTGATGATAAGCCTAGGGAGCTTATCAGTAAGGAGGTGGAGCACCACTTCGTTAGGAGGTTTGTGAAGTACCTCCTAGACATCATGAAGAGTGAGGGTCTAGACCTCTCCGTGGTTATGTTCGACGAGAACTTTAACCTTGGCTATGCATCGACGTACTCGGCCAGTGTTAGGAAGGAGTATGTAGGGATGTATGACGAGCTATTTAGGGATGTTAAGGAGATGGGTGGTGGTAGGGTTCTCCCGGTGGGCGTATACTATAGTGGTAGGAGCTCGATAATCAAGTGTCTAAAGACGGCCGGCCTGATAAGCCCCGACGTGCCTGAGTACAGGGATAGGGTGATAATGGGTCGGCTCCTATCTAGGAATAGTAGGAGCAGCCGTTTCCAGGTGGTGTCAGACCCTATTGAGGGGGTCTACAGGGTCTCAACTGTATATATGCATGTAGAGCCCATGGATATCCCCACGCTCAACGTTTTCATGGTAGAATATACCGACCACTTCGACTGGGATCCACATAGTCTTGAGAGGATGTTTAACGCGGTCTATCTAGATGCTAGGCGTGGCGGTGGCTATCCATACCTCCTATCCGAGGCACACCATGCAGCGGTGATATATTCTAGGCAGAGGTCTGATCTCGAGTCTATCCTATCGGAGCTCCTCCTGGGTCAGCCCCCCGAATACTCAATGACCGGTAAAAGTATTGGGAAGAGGTGGAGGATCCTATGACTGTTGGTATAGACCTTGGTAGGATAGGCCTTGAGGATGCGGTTGGTGAGGTGTATAGGCTGGAAGGTAGTGATGTAGTGGTCTACCTCCTCCCAGATAGGCTGGACAGGGTGAGGCCTGGAAACTTCCTATACATAGATACTGGGGAGGGAGGAGTAATAGTGGTGGCCGGGTCTAAGGCGATAGACCCGAAGTATGCGGGTAAGTTCCAGCCTAGGCTGAATAGGTCCTCGATTATGAATGTGGATACTACTAGGCTATACGAGTTCCTCTTCACCACCCACCCCATATACGAGGTGGACAGCGCCGGCAATATCCAGAGGAGCTTCAGGCTCTTCGTGAAGCCCCACAACCCGGTCTATCTACTGCCCGATGACCAGGTCGCCTCCCTTCTTGGTGAGGAGCCCGACCTAAGCTTTCTCAGGTATCTCGACCTGAGGGACATTATCCTCGTGAGAAACCTGGCGGCCTACTTATCCAAGGTGCTGGGTAGGAGGCTCACCCTGCCTGAGCTGTACAAGGAGTTCCTTAGGAATAGTGGGAACGATATCCGTGTGGTTGAGACTGTTACACGTGTCTTCATGGAGGTGGGTATGGGTGTCTAGGAAGGTTTTTGGGTGGGTTAGGGGTGCCTCGACCTCAGAGGGTATAGTTATTGACCTCTCGCCAGAGGCTAGGCTGGAGCAGGTTGAGAAGGATAGGATGATAGTCGTGGAGGGTGGGGAGAAGCTCTATCTAGGTGTAGTCCTAGACATTGGATACAGCGTTCCGGAGAGCCATATGAAGATCTATAGAATCCTTGAGGGAAGCACGCTCCAGGAACCATATATGGAGTATATTAGGGAGGAGGTGGCCTCGCCCAGCCTAGCTGTCATCCCCCTAGCCGAGTATGACGAGGCTCTTGGAGAGGCCTCCAAGTTCACAAGTATCCCCCAGCACGGCTCCGTAGTCCCAATGGAGCAGGCTCCCTTGGCGAGGAAGTTCATACCAGAGGCTGACTTCGAGAGATACTTCCCAATAGGGATGCTTGACCTCGTCACGGGTGAGGAGGTCATAGTCGCCGATGACATATATGACCTCCATCAGCTAAGCTTCGGCATCTTCGGCAAGGCGGGGACTGGGAAGACCTACCTGGCGAACCTCCTCATCCTAAACGCCTATGTACACGGCTTTCTACATCCCGAGGAGAAGCTTACACTCCTAGTCTTCGATGTCCAGGGAGAGTATTCACACTACCTCCTGGATGATAGGCACCAGAAAGTGTGTCAGGGAGCCTCAGCCAGGATGAAGCTAGTAAACGGTAAGAAATACGTCTATATCTACTGCGTAGACGAGGATGAGTATAGGAAGGTTGGTGGCGATGGCCTCCTACGTATCCCCCTATACGACGTCTCCGTGGAAACCCTAGCCACGATCCTCGAGCCACTCTCACCCACCGATGTGAGTATCCATAACCTCGAGATATACAGAGCCAAGGTATTGGAGGCTATAGACGATGTGAATAGCGAGAGACAGTCATCGGGCCTACCCGATCTACTTATCAAGCCTGAGCACTGGGCACTAACACTCCTATACTTCAGCAAGAATAGCGCAGAGAGCCTAGCACGCCTCCTGCTACGTCACAACCTCATAGACCTCCCGCGTAATGCCTCCCCAGATGAGCTGGCCGAGGACATGGTGGAACTGATGCTCACCCTCGAAGACAAACTGAGTGATAGGAATACGATGGGTCTTAGACAGTCGATAGGAGCTCTAAAGAGGAGGATCTATAACCTCAGGGGTCTACCAATATCCTTCAAATGGGCTGACGCTAAGCTCTACGATGATATCGTGGAGCTACTGGTTGATAGGGGTGAACACGTCACGATAGACTTGGGCGGTAGGTATAGTAGGAACGTCGTTGTATACATGAGTATAGCCAATATCCTCGCCAAGAAGATCATGGAGAGGATCGATGAGCTGATGGCGACTCCTCAAAAACCTAGTGGGATGTATCATAAGCTGGTCATCTATCTTGAGGAGGCCCACCGATTCTTGGAGAAGAATAAGAGCACGGTCTTCGGCCGTCTGGCTAGGGAGTATAGGAAGTATGGAGTCATTGTTGTGCCTATCGACCAGAAGCCGGGCGACCTTGACAGCGATGTTATCTCTATGCTCTGGGCAATGTTCATATTCCAGCTGACCGACGACTCGGATATAGAGGCCGTCATCTCTGGCCTAGAGAATAAGAGGATGTTTAGGGAGTTGATAGCTAAGCTGGGTAGGGGTAGGGCGGTCTACCACAATATTAGGTCGGTCTTCCCCATGGTCCTCAAGACGATAAACATCTGTGAAGACACGGTTAGGCCCCCGGGGAGTGATAGGGATATGAAGATCTATAAGGCTATGGAGTGGGTCATCAAGCAGAAGAAGGGGGATGAGAGAAGGTTCGTAGTCGATGATGTTTAGGTGGTGGGTATGAGGTTCCTACACATGGCGGATCTCCACCTAGGCTTCACCCATAGGGGGGTTGAGATACTCCCTAATATCCAGGGTGGCGTGGAGGGCCTGATGAGGAGGATCAACGAGGTCACCCTCTCTAACATGGATAGGGCGTTGGACTATGCGGTGGATAGGGGTATAGACGTTATACTCATAGCTGGGGATGTCTTCGATGATGTTAGGACTAGCCTCATCTACCAGCGCCGCTTAGCCGAGTTCCTGGAGAGGGCCGTAGATAACAAAATAAATGTATACATCGTGGCTGGGAACCATGACGTGGCCACTAGAGAGATCTCAAGGTCCAGCCTAGCCATCTTCACCAGGAGGATATCCCACTATATACGCTACTTCGATATATACCCAGACCCTGAGAAGTTTTACAGTGAGGAGTTCGTAGGCATCGACCATGGGGACGCCTCGATAATACCCCTCCCCTACGTAGTCCCCTATAAAGACAATGAGACTGATTGGAGGAAGGACACCTACCAATACCTGGAGCGCCAGCTCAAGAGTGCCAAGGGGAGGTATAAGGTGCTCCTTGGCCATGTACAGGTAGACAGGGTAAGGTTCACAAGATTGTTTGGGAAGGAGGAGGTCGAGGCCATGGATCCAGGTGTCAAGATCCTACCGGAGATATCTACCAGTGAACTGAGGCTTGGAGAGTTTGACTATGCAGCTCTGGGTCATATCCATGTTTCCCAGAGGATTGGTGAGTACCCCGCATACTACTCAGGCAGTCTGAACAAGCTACGGTTTTCCGAGTCTGGCGACGAGAAGGTTTTCCTAGATGTGGAGCTTACCGATGGCAGTCCAAGGGTTGAGAAGGTACCGGTGGATACAGTGAATATGCACTTCTTTAGGATCGAGCTCGACAAGTACTCTAGCCCTGGTGAGGTTGTGGAACAGGTGGTCAAGGGGGTCGATAGGCTGGAGGGGGCGATGGTCAGTCTCCACATCTCCTACTGGAAACCCGATCTCCTAGGATGGATAGACGAGGTCAGAAAGGGGCTTAGGAATGTTATGATTCAGGGTGGTGGCTGGGCATTGAAGATAAGGACCAGATTTATGGGTAGCAAGGTGGATGAGAGACGTGAAACCAGTATTGAGAGTATGGAGGAGGCCCTCAAGAAGTATATCGAGGGTCTCCTAGAGAATAGGGATCAAGGTTTTAGGAGGAGGGTGGTTGAGACCGCCCTTAAATACTTGGAAGAGGGGAGAAGGTAGTGTCTAGGCTCAGGCTTGGTAGGATACGGGTCGAGAACTTCGGTCTATATACAAGGGAGGAGCTGGACATTGATGGTTTAGACCAGCCCCTCCTGGTTCTCGGACAAAACGGGGCGGGTAAGACCACATTCTTCGTCGACGCCCTCACCTACGGGGCTATGAGAAAGGCGTATGAAAGAGAGTCCGGGGTGAAGAGGCTGGCGAGTAGATACCACCTAGGTGGGCAGTATGAGGCGAAGGCAGTTGTAGAGCTGGTCTCAGACGATGGGGTGATATACGTCTTCAACAATGGTAGGGGGAATATGGCTATAGGTAGCTCATCGAGGAAGGCTCCAAGCTTCGAAGAGCTGACAGGGCATACCTATGCTTCGCTCCTAAAGACCTATATTGTTAGGCAGGGGAGAACCGAGGAACCACTCTACATGAAGGAGAAGGAGTTGAGGAACCTCCTCATAGAGATCCTGGACATAAACTTCTTCAACAAGGTGAGGGATAGGGTCGCAAAGGATCTCAAGAGTCTCGGAGAGGAGATGAAGGAGCTGCAGAGTGTTATAGATGAGTTGAAGGGATGGTTCCGCGCTAATGGGCTAGAGGAGATCACCCTTGAAGCCATAGAGGAGTATGAGGAGTCCATCAAGGATGAGCTAAGGTCTAAGGAGGAGGAGTTGGAAAGGGTGGAGAAGCGGCTCGGGGAGCTTAGAGAGGAGAAGGGCTGCATCGAGAAGAGGATTGGGAATCTCAGCGATGTCAAGGCTATCTACAGAGATGTGAAGAGTTTGGAGGCTCAGATAGAGAAAAGGAGGAGGGAGCTCCCAGAGGAGTATAGGGACGTTGTGCTGGACGAGTTAGATACCCTGATAGAGGATATAGAGGCACTGGTGGAGAAGGTTGATGACTATATCTCACTGGTATCGAGTATTGAGAGGGCCAAGTCCGTCCGTGATGAGCTGACGAAGCTTAGGGAGAGGCTGGAGAGGGAGGTCGATGGAAAGTCTATAGACGAGCTTAGCGAAGAGCTTTCCCAAACCCTAGAGGATATCTCGGCTCTGGAGACCATCAAGAGGCAGCTGGAGAAGGGGGTGGAGGAGCTTAGGAAGGCCGGTGATAAGTGTCCGGTATGCGGTTCAGAGCTAACTGAGGAGCATAGGAACAGCTTGATAAAGAGCTATACGGAGCAGATAAGGGAGCTAGACGAGAGGATCCCGAGGCTTAAAGAGACATATAATGCTCTGGAAAAGAGGCTGAAGACAGCGAGGAAGCTGGAAAAGGAGATCAGTAAAAAGGAGGGGGAGTACGGTAATAGCATGAAGTCGATCAGGGATAGGTATGGAGACATCCTCTCGGAACTAGGTGTAGTCGATATTGATGGGCTGATAGAGAGGGTCGGAGAGCTTTCAAAGACATTCTTGGAGAGGCTTGTTGAGGAGGCTGATAGGCTGGGGATCATGATCGACCCCTCTCTGCATAGGGATATTAAGAGATTTAGGGACGGGTTGATAAAGAGGGTCTCTAGGGCTAAGAGTGCTAGGAAGGTGTTGGAACACCTCAGTAGAGAGATGGGTAGGCTGGAGAGCCTCAAGGAGACATTGGATAGAAAGATGGATGAACTCGACCTAACGGAGGATATGCTGGATAGGCTGGGAAAGTTGATCGAGGAGGGGAGGTCGAGAATTGTAGAGATTGAGAATAATATCAATAGTCTCGAGGAGGAGAGGGCTAATCTTCAGAGAGAGATAGGTGTTCTGAGTGAGAGGCTTAAAGATGTGGATGAGATGCGTAAAAAGTATGGCGAGTATGTCGATAAGGGGAGGAGGCTCGAGGAAGTAGCTTCTGAGATAGAGGTTCTGGAGGTGTTGGACAAGGTATTTGCCGAGAGGGGGTTCCCCAACTACTTCGTAAATAATGTTGTAGTACCCAACTTGGAGCGGATGATAAACATCTTCCTAGAGGAGATGTCGAGTCTATTCAGGATCAATCTAAGGACGACTGAGCATGGTGTGAGGATCGAGGTCTTAGAGGCGAATAGGAAGAGGGAGATAAACACGTTGAGTGGGGGTGAGGTCACTCTTATCGGCCTAGCCTTTAGACTCGGGCTTGGGAACCTGATCTCCCAGCTCGGCGGGAAGTCATATACCCTCGATTTCATGGTCTTTGATGAGGCCTTCCCACACCTGGATAGGGAGAAGAAGAACGCAGTCTTGGAGACGATTGGGGAGCTGATCAATAATGGTCTGCTTAGCCAGGTGATAGTCATCACCCATGACTTTGAGATCAGGTCGTCCCAGGTCTTTAATAGTGTCGTGGAGGTTTATCGGGAGGGTGAGGTCTCTAGGCTCAGGGTTGTCGAGGCGGTATAGTAGCTTGCCTGCTGGATGTATTAGGATGTATATGTAAGGGGCTGGCCTGATTATTCCCCCTTTAAAATACTGGGTAGTGGGAAAATCAATACTATGTCCACCGATTATGACGTCATTGTCGTGGGTGCGGGGCCTGCCGGTATCCCTGCAGCTATAAAGGCTGCTGAGAAGGGTGTGAAGACCCTCCTGATAGAGAAGAACGAGACTATTATGGCTAAGAAGCCTTGTGGGGAGGCTACTAGTATAGGTACCTTTAGGGATGTGGGGATTGATCCCAAGCCATATATAGTTCTACATAAGGTTATTCCCCGGGTATATGCTCCGAATGGTAAGTATATCGATATAGGCTTTGCGGAGACCTACTCCATCAACAAGACGATGTATCTCCAGGAGCTGGCTCTTAAGGCTGCGGAGAACGGGGCGCATATAAGGGTGAGGGAGCCTGTAGAGGCCGTCTCCCGTGACGATGGGGTGATGAAGGTCAAGACTAAGTATGGTGTATATAGGGCTAAGGTCGTGATCGGTGCTGATGGCTACCACAGTATAGTCGCCAAGTCGCTGGGGGTTAGGGAGAAGAGCGAGCCTATACCTACGCTTATTTATCTCATGGCTAATGTGAAGCTGGATGAGCCCGACATAGCATACTTCTACCTCGGGAGTGAGGTCGCCCCAAAGGGGTATGCATGGATATTCCCCAAGAGTGAGAAGGTGGCCGAGGTCGGTGTAGGGGTTAGGGGTGGGAGCGCCAAGTACTATCTAGACAAGTTTGTTAAGGATCATAGTGACTGGCTGGGTGACGCCCAGGTCATAGACTATAGGGGTGCGCCTGTCCCCATCGGGGGGATGATTAGTAAGCCCTATGGCGACGGCTTCATGCTTGTAGGCGACGCCGCAGGCACGGTTATGCCCCTCACGGGTGCTGGTATGCATCCATCTGGGGTTGCTGGCTTGGTAGCTGGTGAGACGGCTGCGGACGCTGTTCTCGAGGGTGATACTAGTGAAGCGTCGCTGGGCCGCTGGGTAAAGAGGTATGAGGATCCATGGGGTAAGAAGATACGGTATAGCCTGAAGGCTATGCGCTTCCTGGAGAAGCTGTCTGACGAGGAGCTGAATAAGCTGGCCGATGTCTTGGAGCCTGATGATATTGTGAAGATCGCTAATGGGGAGGATGTGATGGGTGTTGTGAGGAGGCTGTTGAAGGCGCCTGGCGTGGCCTTCAAGCTGGCGAAGGCTATTGTCTCCTGAGCTCCTCTAGGTACTTCTTCAGGGCCTCAACATTCTCTTTATGTATGCTCTTCCTCCTCCTATCGACATATATCCCAAGCTTCTTGGCCGTGTTGAGGTCTATACCTGCCTCCCTAAGCTCCCCTATGGAGAATCCCCTGCCCTTCCTGGTCTTCAATCCGCCTGTACCTGGTTTATAGACTATTGGGCTGGGTCTCTCCACGCCTCTTCACCTCCTCAGGAGCCTCTTCACGAGAATATATGTTCCGGCGGCTAGGATTATTAAGACTATCGTGGCCGTCTCTAGGCTGTCGAGGAGGTCCGCCATCTCCATGTATAGGTCCTGCATCACCCATCCTAGATAGCCTAGGAATATGTATCTGGGTAGGCATCCCGTGAAGGTGTATATGGTGAATTCTCTCGTGCTTCTCCGTAGGGCCCCAGTGGCTAGTGAGACTAGGGATAGGGGCATTATGGGTAGGGCCCTATAGATGATCAGATGGGCCGGCCTCCCACCACCGACAAGCTTAACCGCCTTCTCGATATCCTCCTCGTCCACACCTATCCAGCGGGACATCCTCCTCATTACGGGTTCCCCACCCTTCAACCCGATGTAGTAGAAGGGCAGGTTTGCAACGGTCGCGGTTAATGCACCGACCAGCCCGATCTTTATGAATAGTGTGGCTATGAAGCCTATCCCCTCTGTTCTGCTTAGAAGGGCGAATCCCGCGGCCATAGGTATCAATGGGCTGGGGATGGGTACTATTATCGTCTCTATCAAGACGCCTATTGCGACGGCCATCCAGTCCAGCTCCACTATCCTCTCCACGAGATAGTCCACTAGCTGGCTCAGCATCCCCTCCTACACCGCCTGGATAATCAATGGATAGGCCTGGCAACTATATCTTGGGGCCTATCTCCAGGCCTCTATAGAGGCCCAACCTTATTTTCGTAGAAACATATTTTCATATGTTATAGAGATGAATGTGGATCTGCTCCTCGACCGATATACTATTATCCTGTCGGACTCGGGGCGTGGGAGGACTAAGTATACCTCCGAGATTGTGAGGGAGCTTATTAGGAGGGGGCTGGACGACAGGATATACATCATCGACCTGGCTCCACAGTCTAAGGGGGTTGGCATGAGGCTCTCCAAGTTTATCTATGGCTTCAAGAACGCTATCTATAGGTATTCGAGGGAGATCCAGGTCCCCAACATCTCTTCTGACCCCTCAGCCATGAATAGGGTCTTGGAGAAGAATGTAAGGGTTGCCGAGGAGTTCTTCAACGACTTTATGAGCTCTGATAGGGATATACTCGTTGTCAATGACCTCTACATATACCTCCTGGGGAGCGAGCTGGATAACTTCCTTAGGTATCTTAGGAAGGCCAAGACTTTCATTGGCAACACCTTCCTTGGCGGTGAGGAAGCCCCGATCTTCGTTGCCTATGACCCTATGCATAGGAGGAGGACCGAGGCCCTCATCAAGCATATGCATAACGTCGTGAAGGTGTAGCCAGCTACTCCATGATGCTGTGGTAGTACTTCAGTATCGACTCGGGAAGTACTAGACCCCTCTCCTTGAGCCTGGTTATCAGCTTTATTGGTAGTGGGCTTAGGAGGAAGGAGGCGTAGAGGTAGAAGTCTCTGGGGACGCCCATCCTGTAGCCCTCACACTCGGTTAGTACTATGCAGTACTTTGTGTATCTCTCCAGTGTGGAGCCTCTCCTACCTATTATGGAGAAGATGTCTATCCCTATCCTGGTGAAGTCCTCCGCCCATTTTATCACCGCTGGTGTCTCGCCGCTGCATGATATTAGTATGCCTAGGTCCCCTTTCCGAGGCCTAGGCGTGTTTGAACCCCTAGCCCTATACACGTGGTCACCAATAGCGTATTTAATGTGGTTCAGCCTGATGACGAGCATGGTAGCCACTTCGTAGGCGCTCCCCCTACCCCCTATGAAGACGTTGCTCCTCCTCTCTAGTATGTCTAGGACCCTTGAATACTCCTCCGACTCTACATGCTCCTCGATCAGCTCCCTTATCCTTGATATGTAGGAGTCTAGAATTGTTCTATGGCTATCCACCCCCTCGTACCTCATCCTCACTAGTGTGTGGAATAGTAGTAGGCTGCCCAGCTCGAACACGTCGCCCATTATCCCTGTTGTTGGATAGTCGATCTCTATCCGCTCCGCCCCAGGTAGGTGGATAACCCCTCCATACCTCTCCCCCAGCCTCCCTAGGCTACTACCGGGGTTGGAGGTGACCACGTATAGCTCTAGCCTATCCTCGAGGCCCCTCTCCTCCCTGTAGCTGGCGAAGTCCCTTGCGAGTACGAGTGGCTCGTAGCTCTCCCCGCTCCCAGAGTTTACGATCATGACTATCTTGTCATACTTCTTTGTAAGTCTCTCTAGGGCCTCGAACATGTCGTTCCCTGGGAAGCCGGTGTCCTCCGGTGTCAAGACTACAGGCGCGTCGTCCAGCTTCGCGTACTGGCTCATCGGTATCTTTAGTGATGAGTAGCTCCTCCCCGAGCCGTAGGGTATCACTAGATCCGCCTCTAGTAGGGATCGGTGTAGCCGGTTGATCTCCTCGGCCGGTATGCTGGATACGTTGCTGAATATCGTCTCTATATACTTCACTCCTTCCCACCTTTGGAGGCGTAGTAGACCCTAGACTCGTTGGTTGTGAAGCCCCTCCCAATGTTCTGCATCAGGATCTTGGTTCTCCTTAGGTCCCAGCCGTAGCGGGTGAAGAGCTCCTCCTTCGCATATGCACCGAGTACTTCACCTATGACTAGGTCTACCTCGCCCACGGGTATCATCTTTGCTACTCTACACTCCAGGTATCCAATCGCCCCCTTGTAGTGGGGCGTCTCAACCTCTTTTGAGGGCTCTAGCTCTATCCCCCTCTCCTTGATCTTGTCGACCTCATACTTGCTGACGTGGCCGACATAGTATACTAGGTCCACCTCATCGATGGTGACGACGTTTACCGTGAACTCTCCATACTTCTTGACGAGTCCATAGGTGTAGGTCTCGCGGTCTAGGGCTAGGCCGACTGTCCATGGCTCCTCGCTTATGGGCATTACCCAGCTAGCCGCCATTATATTGACGTCCTCTCCACGCCCACTAACTATTAGGTATGCGGGCCTGGGATGTAGGACTCTGTAGAAGGGGTCGTCAACCTCTATATAGGGCATGTCTATACACCTGGGGGGAGGGAGACGTATTTAGTTTGGCTCCTCCACGTTTTTAAATTATATCCTGCGGCAGCCTTACAAGATATGGGTGTCTCCTGGGATGAGGAGGGATGACATGTCCCTCTCAGGTATCCAGAGGGACAATGTCCAGTGGGAGGGTAGGAGTATATTGACTCATGTAGCCTATAGGAGGGAGGTCTTCAAGAAGATCCTCCGAGACGTCCTTGAGAGGAGGCTCGTCATAATATATGGCCCCTTGGGCGTGGGTAAGACGACTCTAATAAAGTATTTGATGGATGAGCTTGCCCAGGTTGTGCCCGGCACCTCTATGGTTCATGTCCCCTGTGACCAGGAGGGCTATTCGCCCTTCGAGGCGATCAACTACTTCTTCGAGAAGATACGTACCGGTGAGGATATCTATGTCTTCATAGACGAGTTCCTCCTCATGCCTGACTGTGAATCCGTGATCAGGGAGTTGATGGCTAGGGGTGATGTTAAGAATATCCACATGGTCCTTGTCTCTAGCTACCTCCCGAACAGGGAGATTGACTGGGGTGTTGAGACCGTTGTATACCAGCTTCCACCGCTCAGCTTCAGGGAGTTCCTAGAGTATCATGATTTCGAGGCTCCCCTCCTCGAGAGGGATATCTATAGTGTTAGGGACTTCTATATAGAGCATCTGGACTATGACGTCCTCTACACGAAGTACCTCATCAGGGGAGGCTTCCCGAGGCTCGACCTATCGGTTGACGATAGTGGTGTTAGGAACTGGCTGAAGGTGATGATGGATACCCAGATATATAAGTATCTCCCCAGGGCGGGTAGGAGGAAGAAGCCTAAGATAGCTGATAAGCTCCTCACCATGCTCTGCTACGAGCCCGGTATCCAGGTGAACTATAACGAGTTGGCCGAGGCTATTGGTAAGGATATCAGGACTGTGACTAGCTATGTCAAGAGTCTTGAGCATGCATTCATGATCAGGACTATTAAGCATATGGTTGGGCGTGGCCAGGAGAGTCGTAAGATGCCTAGGATCTATCCCTATACCCCTGCCTATCCACTTGCTCTACACCCTGAGATGATGGATGACGAGGCCTTTATGAGCGCTGTTGTGGAGAGCCACATCATAATGGAGAGGGGTGTGAAGGCGTATATGAAGAGGGCGAGCGGCTCCGCAGTCCTGGTCTACGAGTCTGACCAGGGCTATATACCTATACTGGTCAGGTATGTGAAGAGGGCTAGTAAGAGGGATGTTAAGAAGGTGGCTAATGCCCTTAGGAGGCTGGGTGGTGACTGGGGCTTCCTAGTAGTTAGGGAGACTATGGAGGTCCATAGGTATGGCGATATAGAGGTCTGGGCGCTGCCTGCGTGGCTCTTCTCCCTGATGAGGCTCTAGCATCAGTGAAGCCAAGCGTCATCAACGCCCCTGTCGAGGGGGCTCAGTCAGACCTATCCTCATCACTATATTAAGTATATACTGTTGGGACGCCACTTTAATTCGGTATGGGTTAAATATAGTTTGTGAGATGAGTCGCGACTTGAATGAGAAATTCCTCTCGGAGCAGATGCAGGGGATGAGGTCTAACATTATACGTGAGCTCCTCAGCTTCCTCCAGCAGGACGTGATCAGCTTTGCCGGTGGGGCTCCCGACCCCAAGACTTTTCCACGGGTTGAGAATTTCCAGGAGGCTGTTGAGTATGCCCTCACCAATTATGAGAAGGCTTTCCAGTATGGTACTACGGAGGGTCTCCCCTCCTTCAGGAAGCAGATAGCGGCCTTTATGCTTAGGATGATGAGTGTCAAGCTATCGCCAGAGAATATAGTCGTCTCCGTGGGGAGTCAGGAGAGCCTAGACGTTATTGCTAGGCTCTTTCTCGATAGGAATAGCTGGGTCGCTGTTGAGCTCCCCACCTATATAGCGGCTCTACAGGTGTTTAACATCTGGAAACCCCGCTACATAACCGTCCCCACTGATAAGAAGGGTATGGATGTACACGCCCTTGAGAAGAAGCTTCGTAGGCTCTATAGCGATGGGGGCTACCTCAAGTTTGTCTACACCATACCGACCGGACACAACCCTCTGGGGAGTGTCATGCCCCTCGATAGGAGGAAGCACCTCCTAGAGCTCGCGGATAGATATGACTTCTATATAGTGGAGGATGATCCCTATGGCTTCATAACCTATGATAGGGTGCCGCCTCGCCTCATAACCCTGGATGGTGGAGATAGGGTTATCTATATATCGACCTTCAGCAAGATCTTTGCACCTGGTTTTAGGCTAGGTTGGCTAGCTGGGCCTGAGGAGGTGGTTAGGAGGGTTGTCCTGGCTAAGCAGGGAACCACCTTATGTGCACCTCCCTTCAACCAGCTTGTGGTCGAGTATTTCCTGCGTAACAGGTGGATAGATTCTAACATCGATAGGATAAGGGAGATCTATAGTGTCAAGAGGGATGCGATGGCCGAGGCTATGAGGGAGTATATGCCTAGCTCTATTGACTGGGTTGAGCCTGATGCAGGGTTCTTCTTCTTCACATACCTGCCTAGGGGTCTTGATGCTATGGAGCTGCTCTACAGGGCGATAGAGGAGGTTAAGGTTGCCTATGTCCCTGGAGAGGGCTTCTATGCTGATGGGTCGGGTAAGAATACCCTCCGCCTAAGCTTTAGCCTACCGACTCCGGACACTATTAGGGAGGGTGTGAAGCGTCTAGGCATGTTTTTCGAGAAGGTTATCAGGGAGGCCGGTGTAGAGGTCGAGAAGGAGGTGATGAGGGAGTAGTGCCTCCCAGGTTTAAACCTATATATATTTAGCCCTATCTCACAAAACCGTTGTCTATGAGTGGTCTCCCAGAGGCTGTTCAGAGGGAGCTCGAGGTCTTCAGAGAGAGGACTAAGAAGTCAAGGGAGATATTTGGGAAGACGGCTCCACTGATACCCTATGGTGTGAACAGTAACTATAGGGCTTGGGAGCCCTACCCAGTATACTTCTCCAGTGGTAGGGGTTCAAAGATATTCGACGCAGATGGGAACGAGTATATAGACTATAACCTCGCCTTCGGCGTACTGGTGGCTGGGCATAACCATCCAGCCGTGGTCGAGGCTGTCAAGGAGAGGATAGTTAACGGGACGATCCTGGGCTTCGAGTATGAGAGGGTCTATGAATTGGCGGAGATAGTGCGTAGGAGGTTCAACGTGGAGATGGTTAGGTTCCAGTCTACCGGTCTGGAGGCCACTCTCCACGCAATCAGGATCGCCCGTGGCTATACGGGTAGGGATAAGATCATAAAGTTCCTCGGGCACTACCATGGTAGCCACGACTATGTCCTGGTGGGTACGAAGCCGAACATATATGCGGCTGGCCATGTCAAGTATCCTGCCAGGCCTAAGAGTGGGCCGGGCATTCCAGACCTGGCTGTGGAGGATACACTGGTGGCACAGTTCAATGATCTGGAGAGTGTCGAGATCCTCCTGTCGGAGCATCCCGACGAGGTTGCAGCCGTTATCCTAGAGCCTGTGGCCATGAATATCGGGCTTGTACCTGCGGATAAGGAGTTTATGTGGGGTCTGAGGAGGCTCTGCGACGAGTACGGAGTTATCCTGATCTTCGACGAGGTCAAGACCTCTGGTAAGCTCTACGGCGGGGCTGAGGAGTACTATGGCGTCAGGCCTGATATGAAGACGATGGCTAAGGCGGTTGCAGGGGGCTACCCACTATCCATAATAGGTGGTAGGAAGGAGATCATGGAGGAGGTTGGGCCGGGTAAGATACCCCATGCGGGGACCTTCAACTCCAACCCATTGGCTGTCGACGCGGCTATAGCCACGCTTACAGAGGCGTTGACTAGGGAGGCTATGGAGAGGAGCGCCAGGCTGAATGAGGAGTTGGCCAAGGCCTATGACGACGTCCTTAGCGATGCTGGTGTCCCCCACAACATAAAGGTGTTCGGGAACAGTGCAACGGTATTCTTCACCGATAACGAGGTGAAGAACTGGCATGACTTCCTGAGGTATAACCATGTGGGGATGTGGTGGGCCTACTTCATAGCTATGATGAATAGGGGTGTGGTGGCCACTGCACCGGGCTATGACGAGCAGTGGACGATAAGTGTACAGCATACGGAGGAGGATATTGAGAAGACTATCGAGGCCCTTAAGGAGGTCGCCCCGATCCTTAGTGAGGAGATCCCTAGGATCAAGATTATAGAGGCATTCTAGGAGCCACGCTACAGCCAGTCCAGGCCATATCTACGGGAGACGAGTGTAGAGCCTAGGTAGAGCAGGGCGCCAGCCATAAGCAATACGGTTGAGGCGTTGATCAGGTCGCGCCTCAACCCATGTATCAGGATGGTTAGGGCTGCCCTCTCATCCCTGTCTAGGATGACCTCTATGGAGAGGTGTGTAGACTTGTCGGGCCTGAGTGTGTAGCGTGCCACGTCTTCCAGGGTCTCCTCGATTATCGTCTCACCGGTCTCGGTGTAGAATATCCTCAGCTCTACCCTGCCCTCAGGAATTACTTCTATGAATATGTCTCTTGCAGGGATGTCTAGAACAACGATGTGTGACGACCTCGCGGGTGGCTGCTCAAATATGTACTCCTTCTTCAGGTTTGGGGGCTCGGCTATAACTATATGTGTAACCAGGATCGTGACTGCTGCCAGGACTAGGACTAGGCCTATGTCACGGATCCTCATCTAGTCCACCTCCCTCCTGCTGAATATAGCTAGGGCTATTACGATGAATAGGAGTGAGGCCAGGATTACATAGGTGGTGTAGAGGTTGGAGTTGGTTATCGCCCTGTCTATAGACTCGGGATCCAGTAGGAAGATCCTTATAGGTTGTTCAGAGACGACCTCCCTAGCAACCTCTATAATCCCCATTGAGTAGTAGGGCTCTATACTGTGTATAAGGTTGTAGCCCTCCTCACCCACGAAGTAGGTGGTGAATATGAAGTCTACGATCGACTTACCCATGACTCCTGAGAATATTGTGACTAGGTCGTTCCTAGTCGCCACCGCGACGAGTATAGATGCGCTCGAGACGATCGCTATATCCCTAAGGAAGACCAAGGGGTAGGTGTAGGCCATGTCCCCAAACCCGAACCTAAGCCCTAAAACCATTACTAGGGATAGGTAGTAGGATGCCAGGACTAGGATGGTCACTACGGCTATCTTTGCCAGGAGATACTCGGACCTCCTGATGGGTAGGGATAGCATGTATCTAAGCCTCTCCCTCCCCAGATCCCTACATATGGAGAAGGCATAGGCCGCTGAGATGCCTAGGACCATCCAGGGGGAGAATACTCCACCATAGAAATCGATATGGAAGGTCTTCAGATTGATCAGGTACCCCGATAGGATGGCCCTCTCCAACACCTCGTCAGACGGTTCGCCACCAACCACCCTGAGGCTCAGAAGCTCTATACCCCTATTGAAATCAGGGGAGTAGGTAGCCGCGAAGACTATCAGCATTACGAGGAAGGCGTAGGGATAGACACTCTGGCTAAACAACTCGTACTTCAACAGAGTTAAAACCCTCCTCACCTATATACACCCCTTAAGAACTAGTCAACACCAAATCACCTTCACACCATGTCCCAGGACCTCAGCAACCCCTAAATAGCCCTCTCCACGTCCCGAATAATCTCCGTCTACTCCAGTGTATGAGGAGATCCACATCCCTATAGACACGATAGACACCCATTTGGTAAATACCCTTCATTAGTGATATGTGATGCCATAATACTTATAGGCTAAGTCTTACACTACATAATTTTATGAGGATATACAGTGTACAAGCCGAGTCTCTAATTAGCCGGGCTACACTCCTATCGTGTATCGCGAGGAATATATGTAGGAATACCTGTGTGTTAGCCTATCCACTAATTCCCAGTGTTGAGAGGCTGGGGTATCTAGATATGAGATGGATCGGTTGACATCGAGGGGAGTAGTGGGTGATGTACCGCTTTAACCGTTTCTTGGGAATTGTTTCGGCCCTCCTCCTGCTGTTCTCTTTCCCCGTATTTGCGGAGAATGGCTTGGATGGTATGCCATACCTCTCTGAAGGCTCCTACGTAGTGTATAGTCTCACTGTAAGTGACGTGATTCCCCTCTCCACAGAAACTGTACCTTCTGGTGTCTTGAAGGACTTGTATGATGTTAATGAGGGTCTGGTTGATAGGAGGTTTAGGCTTACCTATGTTGTTGAGGATATAAGTGTGGATTCCCTGGTTATCCGGTATGAGATCGAGAGTCTATCACGAGATATGGAGGTTCTAGATATTCTTGCTGGGCGTTTCACCGTTGATAGGAGGGGCCACTATATTGTGCTTCCCTGGGGGAAGATGCCCTTCCTAACATTTGTAGATGTCTTCAAGGCCGAGGATCTTTCTAGGGGTGAGTACGCGATATATATGGACAGGTTCAACGCTAGTGTAGTCGATATTGAGGTTTCTGAGGTGGGTTCAATAAATCATCGGGATTGGTATTACAGGGCCTTTGAGTTCACAGTATTCATGGAGATATATATCTCATATCCGGAGCTCGATGTAACTATCGACATCAGTCAGATGTTCACGTGTAGTTTTGATGCTGCCTCGGGTGTGGCCTATAGCTGTATGTCGTTCCTCCCAGAGCTTATAGAGCGTGACTTATTCGTTATGGTTGGACTGTCTCTCCTAGATACTAATCTACCGCTAAGCGAGTTGCCGATTCTAAGTTTTGAGGGGCTGTTATTTATGTTCACTAGGACACAGAGAGCACTGAGTCTGGTGAACCCCTTGCTAGGCCTCCTATTTGGCCTACTGCCATTAGCTTTGATAATGCTCCTCATATATGTTGTGGTGAGGATTGTTAGGAGGCTTAGGAGCTGACCCTCTCCTCAGGCCTGCTCCGAGTATATCTTCTCCCTGAAGATCCTTGTGAGTATGTCCTCCGCTGGTTTGAACTCATATATCTCTATTCCGTTCTGTTCGGCGGTCTCCACTAGTATCCTGAGTGTCTTGTTTGGCTCCTTGGTCTCGAGGCCTATCCTGCCCCCCTCCACCCAGTAGTTATCTATTGTATCTATCCCCTCAAGCAGCCTATAGAGGGCCTCGTTATTGTTGGATGTCACGACGTATCTATACGGCTTCATAGCCTCATAGTAGTGGGCTAGCCTCTTAGACTCCACTACGCGTCCCCTGTTTATCAGTATCACCCAGTCACACACCTCCTCGAGCTCTGGGAGTATGTGGGACGCTATCACCACGTTCCTCTCCCTCCTTATCTGCTTGATATAGTCCATTACCTTCAGCCTACTACCTATGTCGAGGTTTGCGGATGGCTCGTCCAGCATTACGAGTTCTGCCTCGGGGTTTGCGAAGGCGTTTATTAGTCCCATCCTCTTAAGCATGCCCGCGGAATATGTCGATATCTCCCTATCCAATGCATACTCCATCTCGAAGTATCTAACCATATCCATGAGGCTATCCATCGATACCCCGTAGAGGTCTGAGAGGAACTTTATAAACCTCCTACCCGTAAACCGTCTAGGAAGCTCCATATCCTCTAGGAGTAGGCCCAGCCTATCCCTAACCATACTCCCCTCGCTCCATGGATCCATGCCGAAGACCTCCACCTCACCGCTGCTGGGCCTGACCAGGCCAACCACGATATTCATCAATGTAGTCTTCCCAGCGCCGTTGGGGCCTATTACACCTGTTATGCCGCCCCCAATCGTTATAGTGACGTCCCTTAAGGCATGTACCCTGCCGAAGTACTTGTTCAGCTTCTCAGTCCTGACTAGCCCTACTCCTGAGGTCATCCCATCAATTATCTGTAATCCCATTATATTTAATCATAATTCAATAACTACAGCCTATAGATATACATTGATTTCGGAGTTGATCTACATGGCACTAGATAGGGGCCAAAATTTAGCGATACCCCTCACCTGTTGCTTGACGATTTAGTATTAGTTTCAGGCAATTATGGAGATCTCACGCATGATTCTCTTTATGGATATCTTGTACTGGGATGAATGACTAAGGATCGTTCTGCTTTAGGTCTTCTCGTGTCAAGTGTTAGATGTTTGTTCTTTTAATTCTCAGGAATGCTGTCCTATGTCAATAAAGGGTTTGGTATAGGTAATTTTAACCATGAAGTTCTAGTAGCTCTTCAAGCCTCTCTATTACCCTGACCTTTGTCTGGTCTACCTGGTCTCTGTATCCGTATCTGTCTAGGAGTATGGTCTCTACCCCCGCCTCTAGTGCTGGGTATATGTCGTACTGTGGATATGCCGATACGTGGATCCACCTGTCCTTGGGGAGTCTTTTACGGGCCTCTATGAATACTCTTGGGTCTGGCTTGTAGATCTTTATGTCCTCGGCGACTATTATGTGGTGGAACTCCACGCCTATATGCTCTATACTCTTCATTATGAAGTCCCTATCGGTGTTTGATATTATGCCTAGCTCCACACCCTTCTCCACGAGCCTTGCTAGTGGGTCGTGTACGTCTGGGAAGGGTCTCCACTCGTAGATTGAGTAGGTCAGCCTCTCAAGGGTCTCCTCATCGTATTCCAGGCCTAGCTTCTCCAGGGCGTATTTGAAGCCTATCCTCAGGATCTCCCTGTAGGGCCTGTATACTCCGCTGCTAACTAGTTCCCAGTCCTTCTCGCCCCAGTATTTTATGAAGCTGTCTACCTTATCCTCCTCTCCTGGGTATAGTTCTAGGAAGGCCTTCTTGGCTCCTCCTAGCCAGTCTATTAGTGTTCCGTAGCAGTCGAAGGTTATAATCATAATATGGATATTTCCACCCTGCCGGGTATAATAACCCTATGCCTAAGTTAATACATGTATTTACCCCGCCGGCTCCAGACCTTATCCAGAGTTATTTACCCCTCTGGTGGATAGTTTGTAATCAATGCTGTACTACATTATACTGACCCAGGTCTGTGGGTTGAAGTGTATCTACTGTATGAATGAGCCTAACCCTAGGGTCATGCCTATACATCTCGAGGTGGATGTGGAGAAGATACGCCGCTTCATATCCCGCGACCCTGAGGCTGTGATATGTTTCTATGGTGGGGATCCCTCGATGAGGGGTGACCTGGTTAGGCTCATCATGGATCGTGTACCTGCCAAGCACTATGTTATCCAGACTAATGGTGTTATGCTCCATAGGCTGGGTGACAGCTATATCCGGAGGTTCGACACGATCCTCCTGAGCATCGATGGGGGTAGGGAGGTTACGGACTATTACCGTGGCAGGGGTGTGTATGACAAGGTCTTGGATAGGGCTAGGTATGTTAGGAGTGTTGGGTTCCGAGGCGACCTGGTAGCCCGTATGGCTGTATCCTCCAAGACGGATATCTATAGGGAGGTGACCCATCTACTCTTCCTCGACGGCCTCTTCAGCCATGTCCATTGGCAGCTAGACGTGCTCTGGGACTACCCACCTATGCAGAGGTATAGCGACTTCGACTCTTGGCTGGAGAGGTATAACGAGGGGGTCTCTAGGCTGGTCAGGCTATGGATAAGGGAGATGGAGAATGGTAATGTGCTTGGGATAGCCCCCTTCAAGGGCCTGATGTGGAGTATGCTGACCGGTGAGCGGAGGAGGTATCTCCGCTGCGGCTCGGGTATAGACGCCTTCGCCATAGCGACGGATGGTAGGATATTGGCGTGTCCAATAGCCCCTGAGTTTAGGTTTAACGTTGTGGGTCATATAGATAGGGACTTGCCGGAGAATCTCCCGGGTAGGGCGGTGGTTGGTGAGCCCTGTAGATCATGTAGCTACTTCGACCTCTGTGGGGGTAGGTGCCTCTTCACGAATAAGACGATGTTCTGGGGTGAGGATGGTTTCCACAAGGTCTGTAGAACAGTCTTCCACCTTATTGACGAGCTGGAGAGGATTCGGCCCCGGGTCGTGGAGCTGGTGAGGGAGGGTATCGTGAGCCTGGGGGATATCAAGTATCCACCCTACACGAATAGTGTGGAGATAATACCCTAGAGGCGGCGTATAAGGTCGATAAGGTCTGTCAAGACGGCGTAGCCGGTCTCTTCCCTACCGGCTCCGGGGCCGCTCAGGAATATCCTTCCGAGATATTCCGTCTCTATGATGACCCCGTTCTCAACCCCTCTAAGCATTCTGAGGGGGTGTCCTTCGGGATACTCCCTGGGTTCTACCCTGTAGTCGCCAGGCTCGACTGAGAGTACGTACTTGGTCCCATCCCTATACCCAGCCTCCTCTAGGTATGTCCTTAGGCTCGTCCTCCTGATCATCCTGGGGGTTACCTGCCTACCCTCTATCAGGCTAGCCAGTATCGAGGCCTTCGCGGCTAGGTCGTGGCCATCTATATCCATGCTTGGATCCGCCTCTGCATAGCCCTTCAACCTCGCCTCTTCCAGGGCCTCCCTATATGTTAGGCCCTCCTCCATCCTCGTCAGTATGTAGTTCGTAGTCCCGTTTAGGACTCCCTCCACCTTCTTTACAAGCCCTCTATCCATCCCGTAGAGGAGGGTCTTTATCAGTGGCGTCCCACTCATCACGGTGCCTTCGAAGCCTAGGTATAGATCCTTCTCACCAGCTAGTGATAGGAGTTCGTAGAGGTGGAGGGCTACTGGACCCTTGTTAGTGGTTATGACGTGCTTCCCGGTCTCTAGGGCTGTCTTTACATGGCTATACCCCGGCTCCCCGGTCTCTATGTTGGTTGGGGTCAGCTCGATGACCACGTCGTGGAGATCCTGCTTTATAACCTCCAAAGTATCCACCTCGTCTACATATCCCTCTCCATATCCCTCGAGCCTCCCAGTCTCGGCAACCAGTCTCAGGGCCTTGGCCAGGTCTACTCCACGCTGATTGATCACGCTCCCCTTCACCGGGTCTACTATGGCCGTGATCCTTATGCCCCGCCCCATCACGTTGTAGCCTTTATCGAGGAGGATCTTGGCAAACCCGGTACCAACGTTTCCAAAGCCTACTATACATAGTCTGAGCTCCATAGACTAGTATTTCCCGGTCTCTATGGATAAAGATGACGCCTCTACTCGGGCATGGTTCTCATGTTTTAAATCGTTGTTCCAGGGAGTTTCCTTGCTATGAGGAAGAGGCTCACGCCTGAGAGTCTCCTTGAGATCACGTTGGTATCTGATCCGAGCTTCTCACCTGACGCCTCTAAGGTCCTCTTCACCGTGACGAGGATGGATGGTGATAGGGATCGATACCTCTCGACCCTATGGCTTATGGATTATGGAAACCGCCATTACGAGTCTATTACCAGTGGCCCCTCAGACTTCTGTGGGAGGTGGAGCCCCAGCGGGGAGAGGATAGGCTTCCTCAGTAGGAGGGGTTTCAAGGAGGATGAGAGGGGTGTCTCGCTCTGGATAACTGATCTTAGGGGTGAGCCTCGTGAGCTCTACAGGAGTAGGAACGGCATAGTCTCCTGGTCATGGATAGATGATGGGAGGATACTCCTCCTGGAGAGGACGGGTGAGGTCGAGGAGGATGTTAAGAGGATTGAGCGTCTCCCAGTATGGTTCAACGGGGCGGGATTCGTATATAGCCTCTATAACAGGGCCTATATCCTAGACGCCTATGGAGGCGTTAAGAGGGAGGTTACACCCGAGGAGGTCCATGTCGTGGATGCTGCTGTGTCAAGGGATGGCCGTCTACTCGCCTATATATCTAGGGATGAGGAGCTAAAACCCTATGTTACGAGCCTACATATCCTGGATATGGAGACTGGTGAGGAGGCCACCCTCCTAGGTGGATATACCCTCTGGGGTGTGGCGTGGAGCGGATCCGGCCTCATAGCCGTGCTTGGCCACGAGAGGGCTAGGGGCTTCGCCACGCATAACAGGATATATGTGGTGGATCCGGGGGAGCCTGATGTAGTAGCCATTGTTAGGCCCGGGATATACAATGTATCCAATACTGTGAACTCGGATGTCAGGGGGCCCTCATGTAGTAGGCGTGTGGTTTGGGACGGTGAAGATCTATATTTCCAGGTTTCTAGGAGGGGTAGGGTCGTCCTCTACAGGGCTTCCCCACCAGGCTGGGATGCCAAGCCCTTCCTCGAGCTTGGCGATATGTCTATAGACGAGTTTGACATTAGGGATGGCAGTCTCGTCTTCACGGCCATGTCGTTCGACAGGCCTAAGGAGATCTATACCTATGAGGAGGGTGAGCCTCGCAGGGCCACCGGCTTCACAGATGGGTTTAGGGAGAAGTACTTCCTTGCGGCGCCCCTCCACTTTAGGTTCACCGCTTCTGACGGGGCTAAGATTGATGGCTGGGTATTGAAGCCGAGGGGTAAGGGCCCCTTCCCATGGGTCCTATATATACATGGAGGGCCTAAGACGATGTTCGGCCCCTCGTTCATGGAGGAGTTCCAGCTATACGTCTCGAATGGATATGCAGTAGTATTCACCAATCCTAGGGGTAGCGACGGTTATGACGAGGAGTTCGCCGATATCCGGGGCCGCTATGGGGAGAGGGACTATCAAGACCTGATGGAGGCTGTTGACCATGTACTCGAGAAGTTCGGCTTCCTAGACGGGGAGAGGATAGGCGTCGCGGGTGGGAGCTATGGAGGCTTCATGATCAACTGGATAGTGACCCAGACAGATAGGTTTAGGGCCGCCGTCACTATGAGGTCGATATCGGACTGGATATCGATGTTCGGGACTACAGACATAGGCTTCTACTTCGTCGAGGACCAGATAGGCTGTAGCCCCCTGGAGGAGATATCTAGGTGTATAGAGAAGAGTCCTGTCGCCCACGCCTACAAGGCTAAGACGCCCACCCTCATTATACACTCGATGAATGATTACCGCTGCTGGATGGATCAGGCCCTAATCTTCTTCACGGCTCTGAAGAAGGTCGGGGTGCCCACGAGGCTCGTCCTGTTCCCCAAGGAGGATCATGACCTTAGCCGTAAGGGGAAGCCTAAGCATAGGGTTGAGAGGCTTAAGGAGATCCTGTCATGGCTCGACAGGTGGTTAAAAGATGGGTCTGGTGAGGAGTAGCCTACTCCTCCTAATACTCCTGCCAATTGTTTTTCACGGCTCAGATGTGGTGTATGCGTATCCAACTGAGGTCTGTGGATACATAGATAGGATAGTGGATGGGGACACGGTATGGATCGTTGTGGAGGAGATGGAGAGGGGGATCCCCGGCGTATCCGTTGGTGACCTGGTGAAGGTCAGGCTGGCTGATATCAACGCCCCGGAGCTGGGTACCCCAGAGGGTGAGGAGGCTTCAGACGCCCTCTATAGGCTGGTCTCGAGTATAGGGTGGGACGTCTGTCTAGACGTTGATGACCAGGGGATATTCGACCCCTATGGGAGGGTAGTAGCCATATTGTACCTCGTATCCGACGATGGCCTGGTGAATGTCAATGCATATATGGTTAGGGAGGGCTATGCCGTCTACAAGGACTATCCCAACGAGTTTGGAAGGGAGGATATAATCGGTGAGGATACTGCAGAGCTTCCTGAGCCACGGGATGGGGCGGACCTGACAATATACATAGTCTTCCTACTAGCCGTGGTGCTTCTCCTACTGGCTAGGAGGAGGGTCTTCACGGCAAGGCGCTAGCCTTATCCGTAAATGATATATGATGTATATACATCCCCCAAGATTTACTTACGGGTTCATAACAAATACCATGGTGAAAGGTATGAAACGCTTATATAACGAATCGTCCTGATAATCTATAGAATCTATTTTAAGGTGGTGGAAGTGTCGGAGATAAGGCTGGACATCAGTAAGTACTTTAGGGAGGACGGCTACGTTAACTATGACGAGCTCAGCAAGGTAAAGGACAGCATGATATTCGCCCTAGTAGGCCAGAAGGTCGTCGAGGAGACGATGCCTAAGGAGGGTGTCGACTTCCAGTTCAAGATCAGGGCTAAGGTTCCGTTGAGGGAGGGTGAGAAGAGGGTTAAGAGCACCCTCAGCATCTGTCCAGAGTGTAGGAGCCTTATCAGGGCGGTGGTATTCGAGAGGGACGGCGCAATATATATCAGGAAGGTCTGTCCAGACCATGGAGAGGTAGAGGAGGTATATTGGAGCGATGCGGAGTTCTTCTATAAGAAGAGTAAGGAGTCCTATGATGGGCATGGTGTTAGCAACCCCTTCGTAGACCTTGTCAACCCATGTCCATATAACTGTGGGCTCTGTGCCCGTCATAAGAGCCACACGGCTCTCCTAAACCTTGTCATAACTAATAGGTGCCACCTATCCTGCTGGTACTGCTTCTTCTATGCCGAGGCTGCGGGCTATATCTATGAGCCGACCCTGGACCACATAAGGTTCATGATGGAGTCGGCTAGGAGTATGGAGCCTGTGCCCGCCATGGCTCTACAGATAACTGGTGGAGAGCCTACTCTTAGGGAGGATCTAGTGGATATCGTGAAGATGGCTAAGGAGCTGGGCTTCATCCATGTCCAGCTCAACACGACCGGCATAAACTTTGTGGGTAGGCCCGAGTATCTCAAGGAGCTTAGGGAGGCTGGTGTCAACACGCTATACATGAGCTTCGACGGCGTTACTCCATATACCAATCCGAAGAACCACTGGGAGGTGCCCTTCATATTCGACGCGGCTAGGAAGGCTGGGATGGGTATAGTACTGGTTCCAACGGTGATCAGGACGGTCAATGACCATGAGGTCGCCCAGATGCTCTACTTCGCCCTTAAGCACAACGATGTGGTGAGGGGGCTTAACTACCAGCCCGTCAGCCTGGTTGGTAGGATGCCTAAGCATGAGAGGCAGAGGCTTAGGATCACGATCCCAGACGTCGTCAAGCTTGTCGAGGAGGGTACTAATGGAGAGGTCTTGATGGACCACTGGTTCTCAGTCCCCTTCACAGCACCGATTAGCGAGTTCGTCGAGCTCGTCACTGGTGAGCATCAGTTCAAGATGACTAACCACTTCGCATGTGGAGTAGCTACATACATATTCCAGGATCAGAGGACTGGTAGGATAACCCCGCTCCCCAAGTTCATGGATGTAGAGTCCTTCGCCGAGTATATCAAGGAGCTGAACGAGTATATGAGGAAGGGCGGGAGCAGGAAGATGGCCCTAATGAAGCTCCTCGCCAAGATACCGAGCTTCATAGACAGGAAGTATGTTCCTGAGCAGCTGAGGAAGAGGGGTAGGATCTACAAGATGTTCTTCGACATCTTTGTGAGGCATGACTACAGCTCACTGGGTAAGTTCCACCTCAACACGCTCTACGTCGGTATGATGCACTTCCAGGACGAGTATAACTATGACGTGGCAAGGATACAGAGGTGTGACATCCACTATGTAGGCCCGGACGGCAGGATAATGCCGTTCTGTACCTACAACGTCATGCCGGAGATGTATAGGGATAGGCTGATCAAGAGGTACTCGATGAGCCTCAAGGAGTATCTGAGGAGGACAGGCCTCAAGAGCCTGAGCCAGGAGAGGTATAAGAGGAATATTAAGAAGCTTGAGTCCGACCCGCTCTACAGGCAGACCTACGAGGGCTTCTGGGATCCGGACAGCATCAGCTACGAGGAGAAGAAGAGGATCTCCATCAAGTTCGGCATACCCGTTGTGGAGTAATCTCTCTACACCCAATATTTTTATAAACTCCTTCTCAGTCGCCCCCTGCCCAGTAGGGGATATTTATATTCCTAGACGGCTATTCAATAGTCTTTTAAATAGGTTCTGGGGTGTCTCTTAATGGCTAGGTTCGCCTCTAAGCTTGAGGGTATAGAGACTCTATACACCTTTAACGATCTTGTCCTCCTGCCTGGGAAGTCATATGTGGAGCCGAGGGAGATCGACCTATCCACATATGCGGCTAGGGGGCTCAGGATAAACCTGCCCTTCATATCCTCTCCCATGGACACCGTTACTGGCTCGGAGCTGGCTATCTCGCTTGCCAGGGAGGGTGGCCTCGGCATCCTGCATAGGAACTGTAGTGTGGATGAGCAGGTCGAGATGGCTAGGAGGGTGAAGAGGGCTGAGTCTAGGATAATTAGGGATGTTGTGGTGGTGACTCCTGACACGACTGTTGGGGAGGCCTATAGGATTATGGAGGAGAAGAATATCCATGGACTGCCAGTGGTGGAGGATGGGGATAGGCTTGTAGGCATTGTCACTTGGAGGGATATCAGGTATAGTGATAGGGGGCTTAGGGTATCCTCCGTGATGACGCCTAGGGAGAGGCTTGTAACGGCGAGTGAGGAGGTCTCGCTGGAGGAGGCTAAGCAGCTTATGCATGAGCATAGGGTGGAGAAGCTGCCTATAGTCGATGGTGAGGGCAGGCTTAGGGGCCTCATAACCTTTAGGGACATCTCCCTCAAGGGGAGGTATCCAATGGCTAGTAGGGATGAGGATGGTAGGCTCCTCGTGGGGGCGGCTGTATCCCCCTTCGACCTTGAACGTGCCAAGAGGCTGGATAGATATGTCGATCTCATAGTGACTGACGTGGCCCATTTCCATAATGAGAATGTTATCAGGGCCGCTGCTAAGATGTCTAGGGAGATATCGGCCAGGTTCGTCGTGGGTAACCTGGGTACAAGGGAGGCGGTGTTGGAGGTTCTATCGAGGATTGAGAGGGTGGACGGCCTACGTATGGGTATGGGTAGCGGCTCTATATGTACCACTAGCGTTGTTACCCGTGTGGCGGCCCCCACCCTCTACGCCACTATACAGGCTGCCGATGCTCTCGACGAGCTTGGTCTGCATGGGGAGATACCTGTCTTGGCTGATGGAGGTGTTAGGAATACTGGTGATATTGCCTTGGCACTGGCTGCAGGGGCCTCTGCAGTGATCATGGGTAACGTCTTCGCGGGTACCCGTGAGAGCCCCGGTAGGCTCATAGCTATACAGGGGAAGTATTACAAGGAGTATTACGGCATGGGTAGTGCGAGGGCCAGGGCTAAGAGGGCCGGGCTCGATAGGTATTCCAAGCCTTCAAAGGATATTGATGAGGGTGTTGAGGGATGGGTTCCATATAGGGGCTCGGTATCTGATGTGGTGGGTGAGCTTAGGGCTGGTCTCCAGGCGGCTATGGGCTATGTAGGTGCTTCTAGGATAACTGAGATGTGGGAGAAGGCTAGGTTTGCATATATACCTCCGCAGGGCTCTTTGGAGATCAAGCCCCACGACATATTTATACCTGGATAGCCGAAGTATCTACACCGGTTTAATGCCACCCTACTAGCATCTTCCCTTTTTATGCCGGTGGTCTATAGGATCGTCCTGGAGTATTACAACTCTTACCACGACTTTAAGCTTAGGATGGATGGGAGGCTGTACAGGAAGGCCGGCGATTCCTGGGAGGAGGTCGAGGGTGTGGAGATCGACCCTGACAAGCCGTTTATACTCTTCTTCGAGAGGGTCTTCACCCACTATATGAGGAAGCTGACCTTCAACGATATCGTCACTGCCGATGAGTATGACCTGGTGGTCTATAAGTATGAGTCGGACGACCCGGGGCTTATGAGTATCCATAGGGTCGACTGGGAACGTCCAATACCCCCGGTAACCAACTATCATATCTATAGGATTGTGGATGGGGAGGAGTTCTTCGGGGGGTTTGATAGGGAGGAGGCTGAGAAGATTATTAGGGAGGAGGGTGTAGACTTCCCGCTCCTATAGTCTATGATAGGGCACGACCCTTAGCTGTGGAGTGGCCACGTCGAAGTGGAAGTATAGGTTGTACTCGCCCAGCATCTCCCCATGGTCGGCGGTTATCACTGTGTAGCCCCTATTCTCCTCCGCTATTAGGCGTGCATATCTAGCTGCCCTCTCAAGGTTGTCCATGTAGAGCCTCCATAAAGCCTTGTCGGCCTCGGCTCCCAAGGCTCTGCGTAGCATGGGTATGTAGATGTATTCGAAGCCTAGGCCTATCCCGTCTCTACGGGTCTCCCTATCGAGCTTATTTACGAGCTGGTTGAGCCTGGGCGTGGCTAGGTAGGGCGTGTGGGGCTGCATAAAGTGTATAACCAGTCTATAGTCACTCCCCAGGCGTAGCCCCCTAAGCCTCATCTTAGTCCTTATCATCCGGTAGGCCCTGTACACCCTCTCGGGGGGCACCGCACCGGTCTCGGGGTCACTATTCCTCCATACCTCCACTACATCTAAGAATCTCTCCCCAAGCCTGTATTGGAAGTATCGGTGTAGATGCTTCATAGGCCCTATAGACTTGTTGGCGAAGATGTTTGCGGATATGTATATAGTGTCTCTCCAGTCGCCCCCGAGCCATGTCCTGATGAGCCAGTGGGGGGTTATTGATGCGGGGCTATATACAGGCTTGATCCTCCCCCACTGGGGCCTCTCCCTACTCATGAGGTAGGCGTCGTATCTACATGCGTCTAGTATGACTAGGACGTTCCAGTCCCTCCTCTCTATGAGGCTCCTCTGATCCTCTAGCCTGGGCCTCGTATAGCCGCCTAGCCTGTCTATAACTCGGCTTGAGAGTCTGCTGATTATTAGGCCGGGGATAACACCCCATCTAAAAGAATATTTAGCTAGTTGGAAGGCCCGTCTTAGGAGTGTGCCTATCTCTACTTCCCCGGCCATGCATCTATTATACTGTGGATCCCTACTTGTATCTGTCTATTATCATTGCTTCGCAGACTTTACACTCCTCTATGTCCACGTCGGGCTCGAGTGTCTTGTGTACCTCGCAGATATACTCCTTGGCCATGATATACATGATTATGTCGTTTATCTCCTTGATCAGCTCCTCCTTCGTCGGCTTCTCCCTGTGTATCTTCTCGGCAAGCCTCTTTATCCTCTCGGTCACGTCTGGATACTTAGCCACCTCCTGGATATACTTGCCCCTGCTGTGGGTCAGGTAGTATGATACGCTGGCCTGTGTGATGTAGAGATGCCTAGCTATCTCCATCTGTTTATATCCATATTTCTCGGCCAGCTCCCTGACGAGGATGCTTCTTATCGCTGGTAGTATCGTCTTGACTATTACCTCGTAGGGGGTGAACATCTTCTCCCAAAAAGTATATAATGGTATGTATAGAGGATATAAAACGGGGCTATGGGGGCATGTGCCTGGTGAACCACTGGGCCACGCTCTCCATATAGTGCTCCCTGTTACGCCTCTTTACCACGCCATGCCCCTCATCCTCGTATATTATGAGCTTTGTCTCCACCCCCTTCTCGGAGAGCTTTCTATACATCTCTATACTCTCCTCCACAGGTACTCTCGGGTCGTTCCTCCCGTGTATGAGTAGGAGGGGTGTCTCTACCCTATCGATGTAGTGTATGGGTGATAGCCTCCTCAGGGTGTCGAGATCCCTATCTAGGCTTCCATACTTATACTCCCTGTGGCTCCTTCTCCACGGCCCCGTATTCCTGAGGAAGGTCTCTAGGTTTGCTATCCCGACTACTGATACCGCTGCCTTGAATAGTCTGGGGTGGTGGGTCACCATGTAGAGGGTGACATATCCACCGTAGCTCCCACCCATGATCCCGAGCCTCTCTGGGTCTACTAGGCCTGTCTCTATGAGGTATCTAGCTCCTTCGTATACGTCTCGTAGGCTGTCCACCCTCTTCTCCACCCTATCCATCTCTTTGAAGGTCTTTCCATACCCCGTGCCGCCCCTATAGTTCGGCTGGGCGACGGCGTAGCCCAGTGACACTAGGCCCTGTATCATTGGGCTGTACATCGGCCTGCTCTGGGACTCTGGCCCCCCATGGGGGTTTATGATTGTTGGGTGTGGCTTCTCCCTGTTCCTAGGCCTATATAGTAGGAGGTCTATCTCGAGGCCGTCGAATGACTGGTAGGTATGTATCTCGGGCTCGACTATCGTGTCCCATAGATCCTCTATCTCCCTGGGGTAGAGGATCGGCTCCAGTGTATCACCGACTAGTCTCCATATAGACTCTCCATACTTGACGGTGTTCATGGAGATGGTGGCCTCTCCATCGACGTCTATATAGGTCACGACACCCATAGGCTTCTCGACTTCCTTCTCACCTATGTAGAGCCTCGAGTCACCCCTCACGTTTAGGCTGTAGATTATCTCTCCACTGCTCGTCACTCCGTAGGTCTCTACTCCCCACTCACTATTTATTATCGGCTCTATGCCTCCGCCTACCCTGTAGAGGGCTAGGTAGGGGGTCTCCTCCCCTATATCTGTTACTATGTATAGGCTGTCCCTATCCCTCCATCGGGGGAGGTATACCACGTCTCCCCCTCCGCCTATCCTGTCTACAACCCTGCCGGTCTCCCTCTCAATTATTAGGAGCTCCACGTCGGATGAGCTTCTGAATACCTGTGCGTAGAGGAGCTCTCCGTCTCTACTCATGCCCGAGCCGTAGAGCCCGGTCTCGGGGCCGTAGATGAACTCCTCCTCCCCATCCTCCAGCCTATATATGTATAGTCCGAACTCGGATCCCCACTCCTTGTTGGATGTATAGGGTATCTCATATGTCTCCCCCGGTGTGCCTATGTGGTTTATGCTCCTCCCATCCCCGATCTCAGCCAGCCTCTGCCCAACGTTGTCTAGGACCGTTATCCTCCACCTCTCGTTACCGGCCTCGTCATGGTTTACTACGACTAGTCTCCTCCCAGGGTCTAGGGTATAGCCTATGACCCTGTCCACGTCGAGTAGTAGGGTCTCGACACCGTCCATCATCTGGTATAGCTTGGGCCTCCCCTCCTTGTCAGAGATGTAGAGGAGCTTATCACCTATCCTCCGGCCCAGCCTGTATGAGTGGATGTCTAGGAACCTCTTCATCCAGCTACACCCCTATCTGGGTAGGGCTAGGTACCTCGCTACCAGGTATTTCCCGGCCCTCCTCAGCTCTTCTAGGGCCTCCTCCCTACCCGCCTCCCTAGATGTTACCACTGTGTATCCACCTCTGTATCCGTGCTTCACCACCCTTGTGGGGACGCTCCCCTTGTGCTCCACGTGGCCCGAGCCAGTCAATATGTATCCGGCCCTGTACCTCCTGCTGAGCTCTACTATCCTCCTAGCCATCACCTCGTCCTTGAACGACTGTGCTAGGAGTAGTGCCTCTGGATCCAGCCTGGCCATGGGCCCCTCCCTCGGGATGAGCTGTAGAAACCTCTCTCTATACTCCTCCCCAGCGTCCAGGTCATCGATGCTTATCCCGTATCTGGCTAGAAGCCTGTCGACACCCTCCTTGTCGCCAGACATGTATAGCCTTACGAGTTGTGAGGCGTATATCCTGGGGGGCATGAGGCCGTATATATGTGTGTTGTTGTCACGGGCCCATTCTATCAGTGGCCTGTAGTATTCGAGGTCAAAGCCCTCCGGACCCTCCTCATACTTCTCTACAAGCTCATCCCACTCCATCTCTCCCTCTAGGTAGGCGTCTAGGAGGTCCAGTTGCTCGATGTTGAAGTGCTCCATGCCTATGTATAGCTCACCCTCCATACCCGCTAGACGCTCCAGTATATCTATGGATAGGCTTATTATCCATCTCCGCTGATGCACTTCCCCTAGGTAGATCGTCAGGCCACTTTCTGATGAGGCCTCCTCCACAAGCACGGCGACTGTGGCTTCACCACCGCTATTGATATCTATCAGTGTATAGTCGGGGGTCATCACATACATCCCTTATCCCTAGGTATGGCTCTCAACCCCTAAATATATGGCTACTTCCTTAGGATGACTATCGACTCCTCTGCGACGCCTATCTTTATCGTCCTGCTCCTAGTGGCTATCCTCTTGTTGACTATCCATATCTCCGCCTCTCTGAAGCCTATTCCCCGGGCTATCTCTACCAGTATCCTGTCTGATGGTATGATCCTGTCCGGATATATTCCCTGGCCGATGACTATGGCCGCCCTCCCATTCCTCCTCAGGACTCTATACATCTCCTCGACCGCCTGTCTAAGATCTGCGAAGTATGCCCTAGCCCCGGGCGGTAGGTCTTCATACTCCCTGGGGAGCTCTAGTACGTCCTCCCTGCTGAAGGTTAGGCCTATATAGCTCCTTATAGGGTTTACCCTGGTGTCTCCATATACAAGTAGGTATTCTATCTCGTAGAGGGTGGTGTATTCTATCTTGTTTAGGTATGGGGGAGAGGTTATTACGGCGTCTATCTCTTCATCCCCCAGCATGGTGAGTCTCCTGGCGTCTCCCTGGTATAGTGAGTACTCGACATCCTTTAGGGGTAGATTCTCCACGTCGCTGATCATCGTCTTGACCGTCCTCCGGAACATCTCCTTGAAGGGCGGGACGTGTTTCTTGGGGACTATCTTGACCCTGCTACCGTCTTTGAAGGCGTATCCCGCCTTGTTAGCCGCTGATACCAGGGCTGTGTAGAAGAAGTTTCTATACCTCGCCTCGGGTATCTCCTCTATCGCCTCCCTATAGAGTATGATGTCGTAGAGGTTGTGGCGTGGAAACGCCTTTATCAGTAGTGGGTGCTGCCCCGATAGGTCTACCCTCCCCCTCCTAGACATTATCTCACTGGATACCTCCCTCAGCCTGTCAATGTCGTAGTCGGAGATCTTGGCCTCGGCCACCATCTTGAATAGGGGGCTTACCTCGACCCCGACGGTGTTTATACCCAGTTCTCTACATGTCAATGGGGTTGTCCCTACACCCATGAAGGGGTCTAGGACTGTGTCTCCCCCGCCTATCTTGAACCTCCTAATCATATAGTCGACTAGGTGGCGTGAGAATCCCTCTTTGAAGTAGAACCATCTGTGGCGGGGGAGGTCCTTATTAGGCTTGAATGTGGCATATTCTCCTAGGTCTAGCCTCTCTACTATCTTTGTCATCGCTACATAGTATGGACAATGTCTGCTGGGTATTAAGGCGCTATGGGTGGCTAGGGATGTGGAGAACAGTGTTCAGGGGTGTGGAGCTTGAGGGTGATAGCCATGTCTACAGGCCTGCTGAGGACACCCTCCTCATAGCGTCGGTGGCTGAGGGGGTCGACGAGGGGTGCTCCGCACTGGATATTGGGACTGGGTCGGGTGTCTTGGCTATCCTGCTGGGTAGGAGGGGTGTCTACGCAGTCGGAACCGATATCTCCTGGGAGGCTCTGGCCTGGGCCTCTAGAAACGTTATACGTAATGGTGTCGATGGATATGTGGATCTCGTCCTAGCCGATGGGTATGAAGCCTTTAGGTGTGGATTCGGACTGGTCCTTATAAATCCTCCATACCTGCCTGGGGATCCCTCAACAACTGTGGATAGCCTGTTCCTGGGTGGTGAGGGTGGTGTCGAGACCCTGTTGAAGATTCTGGATAGGCTTAGAGGATGTGGCTCAGAGATCTATGTAGTGGTCTCTAGCCTGACTAGCTATGAAGGGATACTTGAGAGGTATGGAGGGGGTATAGTGGATAAAATGGATATGGGTGGGGAGGAGCTCCTACTCCTCCGCCTCAGACCTTGACTATCTCCCTGAGCTTCTCAATATTCCGCCTGATCTCCTCCTCTGGATAGTCGTAGGGCTCCAGCCTCCCCTCGATAAACTCTTCATAAGCCTTCATATCGAAGAATCCATGCCCACTCAGGTTGAAGAGTATAACCCTCTCCTCACCCTTCTCCTTGGCCTCGACAGCTAGGTCTATAGCAGCCTTCACAGCATGGGCAGACTCTGGGGCTGGTAGTATCCCCTCGGTGGTGAAGAATAGCTTTGCCGCCTCGAAGACCTCGACCTGGTTATAGGCTACGGCATCTATCTCACCCTTCTCCTTCAGGAGGCATAGCGTGGGTGCATCGCCATGGTATCTGAGCCCACCCGCGTGGATGGGGGGTGGTATGAAGGTGTGTCCCAGTGTATACATCTTCAGCAGTGGTGTCATCCTACCCGTGTCTCCGAAGTCGTAGGTATAGACTCCCTTGGTGAGTGTGGGGGCGGCTGTAGGCTCCACGGCCAGGAGCTTGGGGTTGGCCTTCCCCTCCTTCTTCAACATGTAGAATGGATATGCTAGGCCGGCGAAGTTGCTCCCTCCCCCAACTGCTCCCACGACGTAGTCGGGCATCATATCTATCATCTCCATCTGCTTGATCGCCTCGAGCCCCATGATGGTCTGGTGCATCAGGACATGGTTGAGTACGCTGCCTAGGCTATACTTGGTATTCTCGTTTGTAGCCGCGTCGTAGACCGCCTCTGTAATAGCGATGCCTAGGCTGCCCGGGTGCTCCGGATCCTCCTTTAGAAGCTCCCTGCCATAGGGGGTTCTCTCGCTAGGGCTGGGCACTACGTCTGCCCCATATAGCTTCATCAATACCTTCCGGAAGGGTTTCTGTAGGTAGCTTATCCTCACCATGTAGACTGTGACCTTGAGTCCATAGACGTATCCGGCGAAGGATAGGGCGCTTCCCCACTGTCCAGCCCCCGTCTCGGTGGTTAGCCTCTCAACGCCCTCCCTCATATTGTAGTAGGCCTGGGCTATAGCTGTGTTCGGCTTATGGCTACCAGTAGGGCTCACCCCCTCATATTTATAGAAGATCTTGGCTGGCGTTCCCAGCTTCTCCTCTAGATACTTCGCCCTGAATAGGGGGGTGGGTCTGTAGATCCTATATACCTCCAACACCTCCTCAGGTATGTCTATGAAGCGTTTGGTGCTCACCTCCTGCTTGATAAGCTCCATCGGGAATAGTGGGGCTAGCTTCTCTGGGCCCAGTGGCTTACCAGTCTCTGGGTCTAGTGGTGGTGGCAGTGGCTCTGGGAGGTCTGGGAGTATGTTGTACCATCTCCGTGGCATCTCCTCAGGGTCTAGGTGGATGGTTCTCGGAGTCATGATAATAGATATACATCGATGAACATATTTAAGCATTAATGAACATTAAGAGGCTCTGGAGCATTAAATATGTGACTGATGTATCGAGTCTATGGTGGATCGGCTTGAAGGATCTCCCCAGCTATATCGATGAGGTCTTCCGCGACCGCCCCGCCCAGAAGAGGGTTGTTGAGGCCCTGGTGAACTATGGCCTCTCCGTGAGGTCTGGCAAGATCTACCTCGGGAGTGTTAGGATCCCCTTCTCATCCATGGCTGAGGCCCTAGGTGTTGATAGGCGTGTTGTACAGAGCGCCGTCGAGTTTATAGGTCGTGACGAGTGGCTCTCCAACTTCTTTGAGAGGCTATTGCCTGCAGGTCCCTTCCTGAGGGATGTGGCCCGCCTACTGGGCTACTCCGTATTATCGATAACGCCTAGGAGGGATCAGCCAGGTATCATTGCTGGTGTATCTAGTATACTGGCTAGGCATGGGGTCAATATTGTCCAGGTTATTGCTGAGAGCCCCTATCTCAAGGAGGCTCAGAAGCTGTACATAGTTACTGAGGGCCCGGTGCCTGGTAAGGCTATAGAGGAGATTAGGGAGCTTGAGTTTATAGAGAGTATCGAGATAAGCTAGGCCTTGTAGATGAAGACCGCCTTTAGGTATCGTAGCTCTGGGGTGTCGTGTCTAACTACGTGGTCTGGCGAGGCGCCCCTTATCCAGCCTAGGATCCTGTGGCTCCCCAGGCTGGAGACAATCTCTAAGAACCGCTTCTCACTTAGGAAGTAGCTGCAGCTGCTTAGGAAGGCTACTCCCCCATATTCTAGGGAGGCATATACCCCTCTATAGAGCTCTCTATACCTCTCCGTGCCTTGTTCGGTCTCTCTCCGGCTCTGTATGAAGGCGTTTGGATCTGCTATGATTAGGCCTCCCCTAGCCTCTCTTAGCCACTCCATGGCGTCTCCCACTACCACCTCGTAGCTATGGTTACCAAGCTTGTTTAGCCTAATATTCTCCTCGATCATCTCGGCGGCCCATCCATCCCTCTCTATGAAGTAGACCTTCTTGGCCCCTGATAGTAGGGCATGGATGCCGAAGCCGCCTGTATAGGCGTAGAGGTCGTGTACGACCCTGTCTCTAGTGTATAGCCTCGTCTCCAGCCTATTCATCCGCTGGTCTAGGAAGAAGCCTGTCTTGTGGCCGTTCTCTATGTCGACTAGGAACGTCGCTTCTCCTTCATTGATGGTTATTAGTGTATCGCCTCTCTTACCGAGCCAGTCCTTCCACGTGTCTAGGCCGGCTTCACGCCTGCTCCTCTGGTCATTCCTTATGTAGATGTATTCTGCAATCCCGTGCTTCTTCAGTATCCGTGCTATCGTCTCTAGGTGGTGGTCCATCCCTAGGCTCCCGCTCTGTATAACGGCTGTGTCTCTATAGATGTCTATGATTATCCCTGGTATCATGTCGCCGTCCGAGTTCACCAGTCTATATGAGTCCCAGCCTAGGCCTCTCCTGAGGGTGTATGCCTTGAGGAGGTTCTCCTCTAGGAGCTGTGCTGCGGGTGCGGCCACCCCTATCCCTAGCATCCTAACAGCTATTGGGCCTGCCCCGTCGTAGATCCCTACGCCTATCGTCTCCCTATCATATGTCTCGACGATGACTTCCTCCCCTGGCTCGGCCCCACCATGGTCATAGACCCATTTGCTGTATATGGTGGGCCTTGGCGTCTCTACACCCCTCCTAAGCCTTACAACCTTGACCATCTTCGCTATAGTATCGGCATATATCGTTTAAAACGCAGTCTCCACACCTCGGGTTCCTGCTTGTGCAGACTGTTCTGCCGAATGCTATTAGCCTTAGGTGTGCATCGTGGTACTGGCTCGGGTCTAGGGCCTCTATCCATGCCTTCGAGACCTCGTCGTACCGCCTACTATCTGTTATCCCGAGTCTACATGTGATCCTGGAGATGTGGGTGTCCACTGGGAACGTGGGGTGGCCCAGGTTTATCAGGATTATATCGGCCGTCTTCTTTCCTATCCCCTCTATCCCTAGGAGCCATTCCCTGGCCTCCTCGGTATCCATCTCCGCTAGTCTGGCTAGGTCTCCATCCAGCTCCTCAACAACCTTCTTGGCGAGGTTCTTTATGGCTCTCGCCTTCTGCCTCTGGAGGCCGGCCCTCCTGATGAGGTTCTCAAGCTCCTCTAGGCCTATCCTGAGCATCGACTCTGGGGTCACCTCCAAATTCCTGCTCAGCTCTTGGTAGGCTGCTATGCTGTTCTCGTCGTTGGTGTTCTGGCTGAGTATTGTGGCCACCGCCTTGGCGAATATGTCCTGGCCTGCCTCTAGGGTGGTGAACCTCTGCCTCCTTAGCTTTACGGCTCTCCTCAGCCTCCTATATACCTCCCTAGGGTCTGGCCTCGAGGACATCCCGGATCTTCTCCACAGCCTTTGGGAAGTCTGTCTTGGTGTAGAGGCTCATCCCTATCCTCCCGATTTTGTCAAGCCTCCTGAGTATGACTCCCCTAGACCTAGCTATCAACTCCGCGTCTCCCGGGTCTTCAACCTCAATCGCTACGGAGGCTCCCCCAGCCTCTATACCTATCTCCCTCAGTAACTCCTTTCTCTGGCTCAGAGTCTCGGAGACGGTGTCTATGAGACCGTCCCAGAGGCTGACCTGGTAGATGAGGTCCGATGCCGTTGACCTGGCTATGGGTGGTGGTGCCGGGTCTATGTCTAAGCCGTCTATCCTATGTATGAGGATCGTGGCTGTATAGTCGTGCCTCGTGAGGGACTCTGGCAGCCTGGCTAGGTATGCTGACCATACCTCCTCTATGGATAGGAGCCTGGCTACGGCTTCCCTCTCATCGCTGGGGGCTGTGTGTAGATATGTGATGTCGACGAGTATGAGTCCCGCCTTGTCTACGAGTGTCTCCACGGTCTTTGCTAGGAGGTTCAGGTAGGTCTTTCCCGTGGTCCTGTCTGGGATCTCGATGTAGTATAGGCCGTCGTACTCGAAGTTGTAGTCTAGGAAGCTGGGTATCGGGTCGACTCCATCTACGGGTATGGAGACTAGTGGCTTGTAGATCCTCTTCAGAGCCTTCTCGGCCTCTGTATGCCAGGGAAGTATATAGGCTGTCCTACCCCTCGGTAGTAGGGATGCTACTGCCTCTATGGCCTCCCTGGGGCTCGGGACTGCAGATGCTATCCAGCCACTACCTAGTCCGAGGCTCTCCATATACTTCTCGGCCGCTATTGAGAGGTCTACATCCCGCCTAGGTACGTCGCTTGGCTCTGCTATATGGCCCAGCGATGGGTAGGCCAGGTTGAGAAGCTCCCCCTTCTCAACCCCTCTGTATACATCGTGGATATCCATGTGTCCGGTTTACCTCTTCCTGGGGTCGTGTAGTATGTTGAACTTCTCGGCAGCCTCCTCCGCACCCTCAACCGTGAATTCTGGGGCCTCTCCGAAGGCCCTATATGGACTCTCCTCCTCAGGTGGTAGTAGTGGTGCCAGTGGCCTGGCCTCACGCCTCGTCTTCTTCCCCAGGCTCTTCCTCAGTATCTCCCTTCTCAGGAGCTGTATAGCTAGTGCTGGGTCTACACCCTTGGGGCATACCTCTGAGCAGCCCGTGGCTAGGTGGCATCCCCACACCCCGTCCTCTGAGTCTGCTATGGCGAGCCTCTCCTCCCACCCCTCGTCCCTACTGTCTATGTAGAAGCGGAAGAGGTTCGCCAGTGCCTGTGGACCTAGATACTTCTCGTTGGTAGCTGTGGTGGGGCATGCCGAGTAGCATAGGCCGCAGGTTATACACATGGCGAACTGTATGTAGAGGTTCCACTCCTCCGGGTCTTGTAGATACTCCCTCGTCGGCTCGACCTGCTCCTCGATATCCCTCCTTATCAGGTATGGCTTTATAGCCCTCTGGTTCTTGAAGAACTGGTGGAAGTCTGCGACTAGGTCCCTTACAGGCTCCATGTTGTAGAGGGGCTCTATAGTCAGTTCGTCCCTCTCTAGGCTGAGTATCTGGGTCTCACATGTCAGGGTGGGCCTCCCATTGACGGTCATCCCGCAGCTACCACATAGTCCCATACGGCAGCTGGCCCTATAGCTGACCGTCCTGTCTAGGTTCTCCTTTATCCATATTAGGCCGTCGAGTACGGTCATCCCCCTATACACGGGGATCTCATATCTGTCCTCTCTATACCCGCCTGTCTCGGGGTCATATCTCCTGAGTCTAAATATGACCTTCCTCTCCTCCATCCTAACCACCCGCCGAGGCTATTATAGGTATTAGTCCATAGATGTATGCGGATATCCATATCAGGGCTAGGGCATAGGTTACGAGTCTCCTCCCCCCGTCAGAGGTTATGTATTCGAATAGGATGTTCCTGATCCCTATGTAGGAGTGTGCCATTACCGTGGTGAGGAATACTAGGTAGAAGGCGTCCCATAGTAGGCTGTTCATCCTCTCAGAGACGGCTTCCCACGACATGTTTGTGTAGTATCCCCCCTCGACGAACCAGTATGAGAATAGTGATAGGTGTATTAGGACGAGTACTGCTAGTAGGGCTCCTGAGAAGTATATTCCAAGCCTTATCCTCCCATTCACTTCCCAAGCACCTCCAGTAGGATCAGGAAGTCTCGGAGGGCGAATATCGCTACGCCTATGCCTAGGATCAGCATTGTGATCGTGACGATGTATACCCTCCTCTCCCTATGGTACTTCCTATAGGGGTATACTGGCTGGGTGGGCTTCGGTGCTATGAGGCCGAGCTCCTGTAGTATAAGCCTTATCCCGTTGGCCCCGTGGAATATGGCTGCCAGGACTACTAGGAGTAGGCCTATGTGGAAGACCGGGTTGTCTAGGAACTCGGACGTTGATATCCATGTCTCTCGACCCAGTGCACGCATGCTAGTCTCGTATATGTGTATGAAGAGGTATAGGGTGAGCCCTATACCTGTTATCCTGTGGAGGCTGTAGAGGAGCCTCTCCATATTCGTTATTGGTATTATCCATCCGAGGATCCCCTTCCTCCCCTTCCTCGACATATTCACCACCTCAATATTTCCTCTCGGTGGGTTTCCATAGGAGGATCCTCACGGGTTCGTATCCGACCTCGAGGCCGTCCTTTGTGAGCCATACGAGGGTGTGTTTCAGCCAGTTCTTGTCATCCCTCTTTGGATAGTCGGTTCTGTAGTGGGCTCCCCTTGACTCTGTCCTGAGGTATGCGCCTAGTGCTATGGCCTCTGATACCTGTACCATGTTGTAGGTCTCCAGTGTGTATATCAGGTCTAGGTTGTAGACCTTGTTCTTATCGGCTACATACATCTTCTCTGCCCGCTCCCTCAACTCCCTGATCTTCTTTAGGCCCTCCTCCATATCCCTCCCGTTCCTGAATACGTAGAAGTCCTTGTCCATGACCTCCCTCAGCTCCCTCCTTATCTGGTAGGGGTCTTCACCAGTCTCCCTACCCATGAAGTGGTCGTATACCCAGCGCTCCTCCTCCTTCTCCCTCTCCTTATCTATTGTGACTGTGCCGTCCGCATGGTTCATCAGGTACTCTGCAGCCGCCTCTCCAGTTATCCTCCCCCAGACTAGGCATTCTATTGTTGAGTTGCTCCCAAGCCTGTTGGCTCCGTGTACACTTAGGCACCCGACCTCTCCGGCGGCCCATAGCCCCTTGATATCGGTCTCTCCGTATATCGATATCTTAACGCCCCCCATTGGGTAGTGGGCCACCGGCCTTACGGGTATCGGCTCGTTTATAGGGTCTACCCCCGCGAATTTTATGGATACCTCCCTGACTAGGGGTAGCTTAGAGTTTATGTGGTCAGCCCCTAGATGTGTCAGGTCTAGATGGACATAGTCCAGGCCTCCAGGGCCCTTGAATCCGCGTCCCTCGAGTATCTCGGTCATCTCAGCCCTTGAGACCACGTCTCTAGGGGCTATCTCCATCCTGTCGGGGGCATATCTCTTCATGAATCTCTCCCCCTTGTTGTTTCTAAGATATCCACCCTCGCCCCTGGCCCCCTCGGTGATGAGTATGCCTGATGGTACTAGGCCTGTGGGGTGGAACTGGACGAACTCCATATCCTTCAGGGCTAGCCCCGCCCTCAATGCAATGGCTCCGCCATCCCCTGTCTGGCTTAGGCTGTAGGTAGTGAACTTGTACATCCTGAGCCCCATCCCCGTGGCTAGGATCCCGGCCTTTCCCAGTATCGCCTTCATCTCCCCCGTCTTCATGTCTATGGCGAATACGCCCTTGAACCTTCCCTGCTCCACTATCAGGTTTGTAACGTAGTGCTCGTTGTAGACCGTTATGTTGTCGTATCTCTGTATGATCCCCCATAGGGTCTGCATCTCGAAGAGGCCGGTCTTATCTACTGCATAGGTCGCCCTGGGGAAGCTGTGCCCCCCGAACTTCCTCTGAGCTATCCTTCCATCCTCCCTCCTGTTCCAGGGCATCCCCCAGTGCTCTAGGAAGTAGATCTCCTTAGGAGCCTCTCTGACGAGTATCATGACTGCGTCCTGGTCTGCCAGGAAGTCTGAGCCCTTGATCGTGTCCCATGCATGTAGTATGAAGCTGTCCCCCTCGTTGGGGTAGAGCACCGCCGCTGTTCCTCCCTGGGCGGCTACGCTGTGGCTCCTATTAGCGTATAGCTTGGATATCACGGCTATGTCGAGCTTCCCACCGCTCTTGAGTGTCGCTGCGGCGGCTGCCCTGAGCCCTGCCAGGCCGCTGCCGATTATTACTAGGTCATGGAGGATCCTCTCCACATCTACCCCCCGGACAAGTATCTATGATTGTGGCGAGATACAATATAATAGGGTGTAATTACCCCTCCCCTATCCCGAGGAACCTTGATACCAGCTCGGGATACTCGGAGTGGACTACCTTAAGCCTCCTCGGCTCTATCCTCTCGACTATCTTCTTCAGGTCTAGCATGGATATGTGGCCGCTGCAGTGGATCCTGTATGATGGTGATCCCATCACTGTCAGCCAGTTCCTAAGCCTAGCCTCGTCGGCCTCTCCCTCCTCGTCGAAGGGTTCTGAGTTGCTTATTATGGCTATCCTGTCTTCTCCCTTGTCGTATATATCCTGGACTATCCTGTAGAATCCTAGGAGTACGTTGTCCTCGTCGTATCGATACTCCCCTAGAACTGTGAATCCATCGTCATCCATAATCTTCTCCAGGACGTCCTTCTTCTTATCTCTCCTCTTCTCCACACCGCCTGGGACTAGTCCTTGTACCAGGTCTCTAGGGTCGCCTATATCCCTCTCCAGGGTCCTCCTCAGCTTATGGTCTCTATACATCCCCCTGACGAAGTATATTAGGTGCTCATCGGTCATAACGACCTTCCTACCCGTCTCGGCGGCGGCCCTGAGTATCGATACGTATCTGTCGTAGTCCCTGGCGTTGCTCTCTATCAGGACCTCCCCGTGGTAGGAATCCATTATCTTCATCATCTCCCTGTATACACTCTCCTCATCCATACTCGTCCCGCCGTGTACCCTGGTGCCCTCGGTGATCATAAGCTCCACGTCTTCAGCCTCAGCTGTAGCGACCATGTCCTCGGTCAGCCTATAGTTGTTCCCATGGTGCCTAAAGTCCCCAGTGTAGAGGATAAGCCCGCCGGGGGTCTCTACTAGGAATGAGTATGCCCCGGGTATGCTGTGGTCTACGTGTATCGGCCTCACCCTGAAGCTCCCCACCCTTATCACGTCTCCCGTCCTGAAGGTCTCTATCTCTATGTCCTCCCTCCTCTTGAGGCTGTACCTCTCCCTCCTAGCCTTCTCCAGGTATACGTTGTTGATTAGATGTGCTGCGTGGCCTAGGTACACGGGTATGTTCCCGTTTATGTGGGCTAGTAGGCCTATGTGGTCTGTATGGGCATGGGATATGAAGGCGCCTATCACGTCGGTCTCGGGATTCTCATTATACTCTCCATCGTCGAGCCAGGTTGTGTATAGCCCCTCCCTAGGAGGTACTATGCCTAGGCGTATGAGCTCATCGACCCCTCTTGGCCGTCTATATAGGGGGTCGTAGAACTTCTTCCTCCTGGAGTATGATATGCCGAAGTCTAGGATGATCGCCTCGTCCCTGGTCCTTATCTCTATTATCGTGCCGCCTATCTCGTTCTCCCCCCTGTGGATTATTATCTTTGTATCTCTGTCTAGGCTTATCTCCCCCATCGCCTCACCCTATCTTGATGTCCAGCTTCTTCCTATCCCTTAGGTAGATCTCCCTCACGCATCTCCCACATATCCCTGTAGTGCTTGGCCCGCCGCATATCCTGCATGGTACTGGCCTGGGCCTCTCATACCTCTCCCTCAGGACTGGGGACAGCTTCTTGGTGAGGCTCCTATACATCTTCCTTAGGAAGGCTGGCTCGTGCTCCTCGAACCTGGCTAGAACCTCCTTCCTCCAGGCGCTCCGGGCCCCCTCTCTCAGTGGGCATTCGCCGGGAGTGTCTAGGCCGGATACCTCGATATACTTCTCCACCTCCCATTCATAGGTCTTTATGAGTGGCTTCACCCTCCTGACCTGGTTTGGGAACTCAGGCTCCTGTACGGGTGTGAAGCTGGCTAGCTCCTCAAGCTTCCCATCCACCAGTAGTGTGAGGAGGAGCTCTACGGCGTCGTCTAGGGTGTGTGGCGTCGCCAGTACGTCGAGGCCTGTCTGCTTGGCTACGTAGGAGCTGTAGTACCTCTTTAGTAGGGCGCATGTGCTGCATATACGTGGCCAGTACTTCGTCCCCCTGAAGTCCTCTATCGAGTAGCCCCTCTGGTCTGGCAGGCTATATACATGTATCTCTACACCCCTCTCTTTAGCTATCTCCTCGAGGGGTGTACGGGCCTCTATCGTGTAGTATGGTAGGCCCATGTCTATCATAATGGCGTGGACCTCGTGTCTGGGGAGGGCCTGGGGTAGGGCGTCTAGGAGGGCTATCGATGGCTTTGAGCCGTCGTAGAATACGCCTATCCTCTCCCCCTCCCTAACCATCCTATACTCCTCAACTGTCTTGGCTATCCTCTTTATGAAGTATTTCTTGAAGCAGTCGTCGCATAGTAGGAGCCTGGCGTATCTAAGCTCTATAGTCGCCTCTCCGCCGCACCACATGCACTTCCTCTTGCTCATCCCGACCAATGATAAACTATATGTCTCCATTGATTTATTGATGGGTCTCTGGGGTGTGCCGCCTAGGCCGTGTCAGGGTTACACATCGGGGAAATATCCTGTCTATGCTGCTCTTAATTATTAGAGATGTCTCCTAGGCCCAGCGACAACTTCTCCTCCGTCCTATACCTCCCCCTCGAGTATGGGAGGAGGTATGAGAGGGCCTATGTAGATGTTGGGTGGAGGGGGGTTGTATACGAGTCTTTCTACTCCTCCGTGGTTGAGATGCCTATTACATATGATCCCAGCAGCTATGCTGGGCCTGGGTATCTAGGCTACCTCTTCTTCATGGTGTATGACACGTATCTCATAAACCGGGTTTATAGCAAGGTCTCCGAGCATGTCCCTAGGGGGGCTGTTCCACAGGCCCGTCTCCGTAGGGCTAGGATCAGGTTCTCCAGGCTGCTTAGGGAGATGCTCAGCGATATCGAGATCAGGATGCTTGATAGGTATGGCATTAAGCGTGGACGTGTTATGGAGATACTCAACATGTCCAGCTTCAGGTCTCCCCCGGATAGGCAGACGATGGCTAGGTACTTCAGGGATGTGGTTAGGCTTGTGGAGACTGGGTATATGGGCGGTGGGGACGGCGGCAGTTTCCACAGTCTCCTGAGGAGGCTTATGGATCTGGGGGTTACGGTGTCGCTTGGCCATATCTCTAGGAGGCTGGAGTTCATGCTCTATATGGATATGGTCTCTGACTATGTGGATGGCTATAGCCTGTATGACGCTGTGAGGCCTTGGGATTTGATGGTGGAGCTGGCCCGGGACTTCGGCATGTCCTACTTGGTGGAGATGGGCCTCCTGAACCACTATAGGGAGATCTATGCCTATCTCTACTGGGCTGGTAGTGATGCCTCCGAGGGTGGGTATGTAGTCAAGTCTTACTGTAGATATCCTAGGATGGCTAGGCTACTATCCCGTGCAGTTGATAGGAACGTCGCTAGTGGAGGGCTTAGACAGGTGTGTAGGCTATGTGTGGAGATGATGATTAGGGATGCCCTATCCAGGGCCGTGGCTAGCGGGATTAGTGTGACCTTCAAGGGCGGCAGGTGTAGGATAACTATCCCCCTGCAGGAGGGGGTCAATAAGTGGGAGTATGAGGCCTACTGACAAGTGGCCCTTTACTCTCGAACTCCTCCTTCCACTCACAGGGATACTTCTCTGGACACTTCCCGAATACTATGCATCCCGGTAGGCTGTAGAGGGGTAGGACTGGGTCTACCTCCCTAATCCTGAAGACCATGTCTCCAACCACCCTCCTGATCTCCCACTGGGCCTTTACACATCTCCTGGTCGGCATTGCCCCTATTATGTTCCACCCATCCACCTTGACCAGGTCGTATATGGCGTGTGCATGGCTGACGACTCCTACGGCGTCCTCCCTGGGTATCCCCATCCTCACCAGCCTATGATAGGCCTCGTGGAGCTTGCCAACCATCTCTATATACCTCTCCCTATAGCTTGAGCGCTGGATGGTGGGCGGGGTTACGTAGTCCCTCCTCTCAAGGGCGTGGTATATAGACTCGGGTATGTGGCCCAGTGTCCTCTGGCGTAGGAACTGGTGTAGGGTGGATATACTCATCTTCGTCAGGACGTGGTAGACGTTGTTCCTGAGGACTGATAATAATGGTGTGTTAAGCCCCATTAGGGCCTCCTCAACCTCCTCCCTACTGGGCCTATATACTACTGAGTAGTCTAAGAGGCGTGGGGATCCACCCTCTTCCGCCAGTCTATCAACTACTAGGGGTCGGAGTCGGAACATGTTTGGCGGTGGGTAGTACTTGAGTATATTCATGTTCTCCCCATACTCCTCGAAGAGTCCTTTGGAGACCCGTCTAAGCTCCTTGATAATCCCCTCGACTATCTCCCTGGTTATGCTTGGCACTCCCTCCTGGCGTGAGAGGAGTAGTAGGTTGGTATATTCCCTGGCGTTCCCCACGGTCTGTATATTTGTCGAGGTGTAGAGTGGGATGACGTATCTCGCGTCCTCCTTTGGTATCCCATCCTCCACCATCTCGTAGTATAGGTCTAGGGACTTGTCGAGCAGGTTGTCTAGCCAGTCTATCCCAGCTAGGCTCTCGGGGAGTGTTAATCCATATGGCTCGACCCTCCTCATACTCTGCTGTAGATGGCTTAGGTAAAGGGGCTGCACCAGGAAGAGTGTTGAGAGCCTTGGTATGTCCGATACGTACACCGTGAAGACCGCCTGGTCCAGGACGCTTAGATGCCCGCTCTCTAGTGTGATGTTTAGGAGCCGCTCCCTCCTCTTCTCGACATTCCCAGCCTCTACATCCATCTTCTTGAGGACGTGGCTTGGAGACTTCTTTAGGGTGCTGTAGGCCCCGTATACCACTAGGTCTACCGGCTCCATCTCGTCTCCTCTTAGGCTTGCTATTACCTCGGGCTTGGGTCTGAGCCTCTCGTATCTCAGCCCTCTCCACCCCCGAGGAGCATATCGGCGAACTCTAGGAATCCCCTGTAAAGCGGCTCCTTAGTCACGTGGTCAGCAGCCTCCTTCACCCTATCATCGGCATTTGCGACAGCTACTCCGTAGCCAACCTCCTTGAGCATCCTTATATCGAGCTCGCTATCCCCTATCGCTGCGAAGTATTCTAGTGGGAGGTTTATCAGGTGGGATATCGCGTCTAGAGCGTTGAGCTTATCCACGTCCCTGGGGTGGATATGGTAGGCGAACTTGCTGTCTAGGATGACGATGTCCTCCATGTCCTTGATCACTGCCTCCAGCTTCTCACGGGGTATTGTGGGCTTTATGGCCTTGTCTACATGGCGGTATATGTTTGACCAGCTCTCCTTGAGGCGGGGGCCGAACCTCCTCCTGAGCCTCTCAAGGGCCTCCATAGTCCTGTCGGGGTCTCCCAGTACGTATATGTCGCCCATATATTCGAAGACGCATCCCGCCTCTCCAATTGTCGGCCCTGTAGAGCCTAGGTAGTGGGCCAGGCCCTTCACTACTGGGAGGGCGTTCCCACTGGCTAGTAGGGTCATGTAGCCCCGCATCTCAAGCTCCCTAATCTTCTCCACCGCCTCCAGGCTTATCCTGCCAAGCTCATCTGTTATGGTGCCGTCTATGTCTATGACGACTACCTGTATCTCTTCTAGCCCCGCCACTCCCGGATCAACTCCTTGAACCTGTCTATATAGGGGGTTGCCGCGGGATCTACTCCCTTCTTCCTGGCGTAGTGTATAGTCGCCAGATCCTGTGTCGCTATGGTCTTTAAAACCCCTCCGATGATATTTGTAGATGGGTCTATATCAGCCTTATATAGGTCTATACCCTCCCCCGTGGCTATCCTCTTTAATGCCTCTCCATATTTATCCCCTGTGGATACTAGGTAGATCCCCCTGCCTTCCCTGTTCTTCATCATAGCCTCTATAATGTTGTGGCTAGCCTCTGGGTATGGGGCTAGGTAGACCCCTCTCTTAGCGTTCTCAGCCATCATCTGCCACATCCTCAGACCTAATGATGATAGGTGTAGTGGATATGCCACGTACACCTCATTTCTACTGTCTAGCCAATCAGCTAACTCATCAGCCTTGGATCTTATGCCTCTCATCTCACCCGATAGTTGTTGAGATGCTTCCCTCACCATATTTTCATCCACACCCAGCGTCTTGAGTAAGGCCCCAAGCATCTGTGGAAGCCCTAGCCGAGGGAGTGGGGCTGGATCCACCTTGATCCCTATCCAGCCTTTATCCCTAGCCGTTTCGAGTAGCTTGCCACCAGTTGATATAGCTACTGTCTCTACAGCCTCCTCGCTTAGCCTATCCGCAGCCTCAAGAGTCTCCAAGGTGTTTCCACTATGACTTATGAGTATGAGGGTCTTACACATTGCTCTCCATCGCGGTATGTGGGGGGTGTTCTCCACCTCGATCTCTATCTCGAGGTCTAGGGTATTTACTATGTCCCTAGCTATATGGCCCACTATCCCTGAGCCGCCCATCCCGACTATTAGGGCCCTATCTATATGCATCTTCTTAGCTCCCTTGTAGCCGCTGAGGAGGTTATCGCCCCATTGATGGTAGTAGTCCTCCATCTCCATCCGTAGCACCCCGAGGCCTAAATATTGAGTATTGTCCGGCGTGTTATAACACGGGTGTTCTCATTAATTATATCCCATGAGGCGGAGACGATATGCCGAGGTAAAGGTTCCTCCTCCCGGTCCACGAGCTAGGGAGGTGATTGAGCGTGACTCTAAAGTCCTTATGCAATCCTATGTGAGGTGGTTCCCCCTCGTGATTAGGAGGGGGGAGGGCTTCATAGTAGAGGATGTTGATGGGAATAGGTATATAGACTTCAACGCCGGTTTAGCGGTTCTCTCGACTGGGCATAGGCATCCCGAGGTTGTTGAGGCTATCAAGGCTCAGCTGGATAGGTTTCTACACTATAGCCTGACGGACTTCTACTATGAGCTGGCTGTGGAGTATGCCGAGGCGCTCCTTAAGGCTATAGGTATCAGGGGCAAGGTCTTCTACACGAATAGTGGTACTGAGAGCATTGAGGCGGGCATGAAAGTGGCTAAGGGCTTCCACAGGGGGGCTAGACACTACTTCCTAGCCTTTATAGGCGGGTTCCACGGCAGGACGTTGGGTAGCCTCTCCCTAACAGCTAGTAAGCCTGTCCAGAGGAGGTTCTTCTACCCAATGGTGCCAGGGGCTGTACACGTGCCTTATCCCTACTGTTACCGATGCCCCTTCAAGCAGGAGTATCCCTCCTGTGGACTGGCATGCCTAGACTATATCGAGGACTGGGTCTTGAACAAGTATCTCCCTGGTGAGGAGTTGGCAGCAGCGGTTATAGAGCCGATCTCAGGTGAGGGTGGGTATGTAGAGGCTCCCCCAGACTTCCTAAGGGGGCTTAAGAGGCTTATGGAGCGGTATGGAGCTCTTCTCATGCTCGACGAGGTTCAGAGCGGGTTTGGTAGGACTGGTAAACTCTTCACATATATGCATCACGGGGTGGAGCCAGACCTCGTGGCTAGTGCCAAGGGTATCGCTAGCGGCCTTCCACTAGGCGTCCTAATAGGTAGGGAGGAGGTTATGAATCTCCCTCCGGGTAGCCATGCAAACACTTTTGGAGGCAACCCAGTAGCCCTGGCCGCTGCAAAGGCTACACTACGGCTCCTACTCGGGAAATATATTGAGAATGCCGCCAAGGTCGGTGAGTATATCAAGAAGAGGCTCCTCGAGATGATGGATACCTATAGCTTCATAGGTGATGTACGTGGGAGGGGCTTGATGATCGGTGTCGAGCTGGTCAGGGATAGGGAGTCTAAGGAGCCGGCTCCCAAGCTTATGGAGCGGGTTATGGAGGAGTCGTTTAGACGGGGCCTCCTACTGATTGGGGCCGGTGTGTCGACTCTTAGGATAGCTCCCCCTCTCAACATCACCATGGACGCGGCGGAGGAGGCTCTCGACATTATGGAGGAGGTGTTTAGAGAGGTTTCTAGGTGATAAGCCGGGGGTATATACTCTCCAGGGGTATATATATTGCTATATGGGTTTTTAACGTAGTGTTTATCATTGAAACAGGGTCACAAATGTTATGACGGGATGGTGGGGATGAGACGGTTTAGAGGCATCAGCTGGATGATTGGTGGTGCGGCGGGCCTCGGTATCAACACGGTCGCGGAGCTTCTCTCCAAGGTTCTGGTTAGGGAGGGGTTCTACGTCTTCGCGAATATCGAGTATGAGAGCCTGATCAGGGGTGGGCATAGCTATTATAGGGTGAGGTATGACACTAGGCCCCTGAATAGCCACGTCGACTATGTGGATGTCCTCCTAGCCCTCGACGACCCAAGCCTAGTCGGGGATGGTGGTGAGCATAGTGATGGCCATATACATGAGCTTCACGAGGGGAGTGTAGTCATATTTGACAGGGAGTCTAGTAGGGTTGAGGACGAGGTGTTTGATGAGCTGGAGTCCCGGGGAGTATATGTCTATGACGTCCCCATGACGAGGATCGTTAGGGAGGCCGCCGCTGGGGGTAAGGTTAACCTCGTGGTAAGGAATATGGTGGGCTTCGGCGTGTCTACCTATGTCCTTGGCCTAGATAAGGAGGTTGTGGAGTCAGTCATTAGGGAGAGGTTCGCCAAGAAAGAGGCGGTGGCCGAGGCTAACGTTAAGCTTCACGACCTTGGATACAAATATGCAATGGAGAACTTCCGTGATGGGCGTAGGATAATCCTCGATCCCCCATCCACGAAGGATGAGGTTTTGATAGCCACTGGTAACCATATGGCCGCTGCAGGTGCGGTTAGGGCTGGGCTTAGGGTCTGGGCCCAGTATCCTATGACCCCTGCCAGCAGGATATACCGCTACCTCGAGGAGGTGAAGGATAAGTATGGGATATTCCTCGTCCAGCCCGAGAGCGAGCTGGCCGTCATCAACATAGCTATTGGCGCCGCCTTCGCCGGTGCCAGGGCCGGTGTAGCCACGTCAGGCGGTGGATTCGCACTTATGACTGAGGCCCTCGGCCTTGCGGGGATCGCCGAGGTGCCTATCGTAGTGATAGTTGCTAGTAGGCCGGGGCCTAGTACGGGACTACCGACTAGGCAGGAGCAGGGTGATCTGAGGCAGGTGCTCCATGCTAGTCAGGGATACTATCCAAAGGCGGTTATATTGCCGGGTGATCCGTATGAGGTATTCTTCGACGTGGCCAATGCCTTCAACATTGCCTGGAAGTATCAGATGCCCGTGATAGTCAACTATGACAAGCATATTGCTGAGAGCTTCTACACCTTCCCATACCCAGACCAGGATATGTATGTCTATGAGGATGGTAAGTGGCTCTCGGAGGAGGAGTTGAAGAGTATTAGGGAGGCCGGTGATAACTATAAGAGGTTCAAGGTCACCGAGGATGGTATAAGCCCGCTCATGGATCTGGGTACCGAGGACCTGGTCATCTGGTCGACTGGTAATGAGCATAACGAGTATGGAGACATTACTGAGAGGGCTGATGAGAGGGTTGTCCAGATGGATAAGAGGTATAGGAAGATCGAGACGTTTAAGAGGGAGTTGGAGGAGAGGTTCAACTACTATATGCCGGTCAAGGTGTATGGAGAGCCAGATGCAGAGATAGCTATAGTAGGCTGGGGAAGCACGAAGGGCGTGATCCTCGACCTGCTCGAGCTACTGTCTGAGGACGGTATAAACGCGAAGTTCGTACAGATAAGGTTTGCCTATCCCTTCCCCACAGAGGCTGTGAAGAGTGCCTTGGGGGATGCCAAGCTGAAGATAATTGTTGAGAACAACTTCGACGGGCTTATGGAGGGCTTGATAAGGGAGAACGCCCTGATCGAGATGGATTATAGTATCAGGAAGTATGATGGTAGGCCCTTCAGCCTTGAGTATCTATATGACAGGTTTATATCTCTCTTGAAGGAGGTGAGGGTGGTAGGATGAGCACTAAGTATACCATCCGGGACTATGACTATAAGAAGCCTACCTGGTGCCCAGGCTGTGGAGACTTCACGATACTGAACGTGTTGAAGAAGGTCTTCGCCAGTATGGGTCTCCCGCCCCATGAGGTCGTGATAGTCAGTGGTATAGGGTGTGGGAGTAAGCTTCCACACTATATCAGGGTTAACGGCTTCCACACGATACACGGTAGGGCCCTGCCTATAGCTATGGGTCTCAAGATAGCTAGGCCGGACCTCACGGTCATAAGTATAGGTGGTGATGGCGACACCTTCGGGATAGGCGCTGGCCACTTCGCCAACGTGCCTAGGTCTAACATTGGGATTGTACACTTGGCCCAGAACAACGGTGTCTTCGGCCTCACTACTGGGCAGCCTTCCCCAACGGCTCCGAAGGGCTTCAGGGGTAATATCTACAGGCCTTTCCAGCCGATCCCGGTGGCATTATCAGCTGGCGCTACCTTCGTGGCGAGGACATGGACTGGCAACCCGAACCACATGGAGTATGTGATTAAGGAGGCTATCAAGCATGTCCAGGAGGGCTATGGCTTCGCCTTTGTAGACATTATCCAGTACTGTATCACGTATAACCCCGTCATCTTCGGCGAGCCCTTCATAACCTACTATAAGAAGAGGGAGTATGACTTGCAGAAGGATCCGAACTATGACCCCAGCGACATCACTATGGCTTACAAGATGGCCTATGTGGATGGTGACAAGTTCCCCATAGGGATCTTCTATAGGGATACTTCGCAGAAGGCTTTGGAGGTCGAGTTCGACCTGGTGAATGACCCACCTGCACTGAGGCCTAGGGAGGCTAGGGACGTTAGGGAGATCCTTAACAAGTATAAGTAGTGTCTAGCTCTACTCGTAGCCTATAACCGGCTCTATACTCACCTTCAACCCATACTTCTTCTTTATCAGCTTGCTCTTCCTCCTAAGTGCACGCTTTATACCCCTGTAGTTCCATGGTGGTACGTAGATCACTACCTCCCTGTTGTTCAGGACCTTGACCTCGATGTCTTCGCCTAGGTCTCCTAGGTCACGCTTTATCTCGTCCTCGATGGTGTAGCCACCCTCCTCCGTGTATAGGTGCTCCTTACCAACCGGGATTACGAAGACCCGTTTGCCGAATATGTAGAACTCATACTCGATCTTCTTGGTGAAGAAGTCCCTGACCTCGACTACTGGCCTGGCTAGCTCCTCGCCTGATAGGCCGTGTGGGACCTTGGCCGCCATGGAGATCTCGTATACCTTCGCTACCTTCCCACCCTTAATGTAGATCACGGTGTCTATGACGCTGGGTATCATGCCGAGCTCCAGCCTGTCTACGAATCTCTGGACCGCGTCTATAGGCTTTGTCGCGTGTACCACCCCAACCATTCCTACACCCGCCAGCCTGAGGTCTATGTATAGTTTGAAGTCCTCGGTATTCCTCATCTCGTCGAATATTGTGTAGTCGGGTCTGGAGAGAAGAAGTATATCGTGTATCGTCTGCTCATCGCCGTAGGACTTGCTGTACTGGCTGGCGTTGGGAGGTAGGTTCAAGTCTCTAGGGCTCTCAATCGTCTTTACTACCTTGCCCATGCTGATGTAGTACTCTGCCAATGCCTGGCAGAAGGTCGTCTTACCCTCGCCCGGTGCGCCCGATATGAGTATTCCCTCTGCCCTCTCAGTAAGCCTCTTGATAAGCTCTCTGGGGAGGTTGTAGTCCTCTAGCTTCAGGCTCTTGACCGGCCTAACAGCCGTGAGTTCATAGCCGTCGCTGAATGGCGGCCTGGCGATCACTATCCTGTAGTTACGCATCTGTATTATTGTAACTCCCCTTGAGTCGCTCTCTATGAAGCTCTCCTCATCCTCCTCGACAAAGTCCATTATCTCGTCGATCAGGTCGATTATCTCCTCCCTGGTGAGGGGTTTTTCACCTATCTTCTCGAACCTCCATTCACCGGGGTATCCCTTCTTAGCATGTGGCTCCACACCCTCTTTGAGGTGTATAGACATCGTGTGCTCGTCGAAGAACTTCTCTATACTTGGTGTCTCTAGGGTGTCGTAGCTTATCAATACAGCTGGAGTGTTTATCACTCTTAGCCCCCTATAGATGATCTCGTCAGATGTGGCGACAACCGCCTCGTACTTATCGCTGACGTTGTGTATAGCCTCTAGGTCGTTACCCACCTCGTCGTCTATATATCTAATCTTTATCCTCCCCTCGTCGGCAAGCTTCTTAACCCTCTCCAGCTCACGAATATTCTTCTCCCTGTAGAACTCGTTCTGCTCCTCGGATATCAGCTTGTTCATGGCCCTCCAGGGGATGAGTAGCTCGCCTTTTAGATCCCCCTTCTCGAGGGCCTTATATAGGTATCCCCTCTTCACAAGGTCGGGGAGTATGAGATACTTATCCATCTCCTATTCACCCATATGCGTTCCGGCTCCAAGTTTAAATACTATAGGGGGGTATCCGTATATAATCTTTATAGAAACCCTCCCCCCAATCTCCTCATCCCAGTATATGTTGTTGGCCTATCCACTTAATCGTATAAACTCGGGGGGAGCCCCTTAATACTTCGATGTGGGGTGTAAATTTTATATATACACGGGTAGATTAGGTATATGAAATGAGCGGGCACATGGAGATTAGGAAGGTCCAGAAGCTGGGCTACAGCACGATCGTGGTCTCGCTCCCAAGGTCATGGGTTAGGGATAAGGGGATTAAGAAGGGGGACAACGTCATCATCAGGATCGAGGATGACGGGTCTCTCAGGATAATTCCGTATAACGATGTTGGGGATACGGGTATTGGGGAGAGCTACCAGGTAGATGTCTCTAAGATCACTTCTAAGGGTCTTGTGAAGAGGATCCTGATTGGGAGCTACCTAGTGGGCCATGACAATATAACGTTCTATATCAATGGGCAGAGGCTGCCCAACTGGGTTATTGATGAGATTCAGAGCGCAATTAATAGGCTTAGCGGTGTACAGATTGTGGACCAGAGCCTGAACAAGATCACTGTCCAGTGCCTCATAGACTCTACTAAGTTTAAGCTTAACGGCCTGATCAGGAGGATCTATACACTCATCTTCTCTATGCTTGAGGCCATCGAGGTATACATAAAGGAGGGCGACCCCTCGGTAATTGAGCAGGTTGATAAGATGGAGGATGAGGCTGACAGGGTGTACTGGCTCACTGTTAGGCAGCTCCTCCTGAGCCAGAAGAGTTGGAGGCTGGCTAAGGAGGTGGGTGTTGAGCATCCATACCACATCGTGGGTAACAGGGCGATCGTGAAGAGTCTTGAGGAGATTGCTGATAGGATCCATGACTTCAGCATGGTTGTGAGGAAGCTGGACTTCCAGGATCTCCATAAGTATCCCGAGGCTGTGAATAAGATCCTATACCTCCTGGACTATATCAACATGATGGTTGGCGACTCTATGCAGGCCTTGATAGAGCTGAATATTGTTAGGGCCAATGAGATCCTGAATAAGATAGGGATGTTCAGGGAGGATGTGAAGGATGTCGACCGCTGGTTCATAAACACGATCAGGGATGATGTGGATCTGCTCAGCTCCTTCAGGCTCATGATCAGCTATATACAGATGATCGCCGATAGTGTGGACTCGATAGCGGAGATAACTATTAACAGGACGCTGGAGAACCCTGAGTATAACGTTAAGTGGATAAAGGAGGTTAAGGAGTACGCCCAGCCATCTGGGAAGGGGGCCTAGCCCCTCACACTAATTATTTTTGGCATCCTCCTCTTGTGTTCCGACCTCCTATGTAGCTCTAGCACTAGGTCTACATCCCTCTCGTTGAAGCCCTTCTCCACCACCTCTTCCCTACTCAGACCCTCGTCGAAGATTAGGTATAGGATGTCGTCGATCGTCTCGTAGCTCAGGCCTAGCTCCCCCTCGGCGGTCTGGCCCTCCCATAGCTCGGGTGTGCTAGGCCTATATGCTATCTCTGGGGGTACTCCTAGGTACTCCGCGAACCTCCTGAGCTGTGTCTTATAGATATCCATTATTGGGAAGATGTCCGCAGCTCCGTCGCCATACTTTGTGAAGTATCCTATTAGCCACTCGCTCCTATCTCCTGTGCCTATGACTGCGGCGCCCAGCCTCTTTGCCTCTGCGTATAGAATCGTCATCCTGGTCCTGGCGGCTGTATTGCCTCTCACCACCCTATCTGTTATGCCTAGTGCCGATGTGAAGGTCTTGAGTATCGGCTCAATATTGATTATCCTGTAGTTATCCTCTGGTATGCCCGCCACCTTAACCATTCTCAACGCGTTTGCTATGCTCTCCTGGGAGGTTGTCCTGCTGGGTAGTAGGTATACATAGGTGTTCTCAGGGCCTATTGCCTCCTTGACCAGCATGAGGGTAGTGCTACTATCAACTCCCCCGCTGAGACCCAGCACCGCCCTGTCCAGTCCGGCCTCGTCGAAGAAGCTCCTCAGCTCCCTGATGATTATGTCTCTAGTCCTCTCGTTGTCAAGCATGGGGAGATACTTCGTCGCCCTCATCATACTAAAAATGTTTCTCCCCCGCCGTGTTTATAGGGTGGTGGGTCTCCAATAAGCATTTTGGGTGTGTCTTTAGATGGTGGAGGTCTCCTGGATACCCCTCTTCAAACTCCTAAATGGAGAGGATGTCAGGATACCGCTTGTTAGGATTGGGGATGGGTCTCCTAGGATACTGTTCACCGGGCCTGTCCATGGGGGTGAGGTATCCACGATATATGTGATGTGGAGGCTGATGGAGTACCTCTCCTCCTCAGGGGTTAGTGGGGGAGCCGACTTCCTGATTGGACCTAACTATCTAGGCCTCCTAACGGCTAGTAGGAATGAGCCCCTATCAAACATCAATATCAACAGGGTGTACCCAGGGCTTGAGAAGGCTGGGCTTGGTAGGAGCATAGCCAAGACAGTCTTCCAAGTGGCTTCAAAGGGCTATGACTTCGTAGTTGATATGCATGCTGCTGGTAACTGTATCCCCCATATAATCGTGGATAGGCTTGGGAGTGACCTGGATAGGGAGGTTTATAGCCGCGGCCTGTCTACAGGCCTACCAGTCGTTATAGACTCGCTTGACGTGGACGAGATACGTGCTGATATGATTGGTGATAGCCTCCCTCCACACCTGATTAGGAGGGGTGTCCCCGCATTTACGTACGAGGTTCCAGGCCCTGAGTATATGGATGAGTCACTCCTATCCATATCTGTAAGGGCCATGATTAACCTCATGGCTGGCCTGGGCGTCGTGGAGGAGGAGCCTAGGAGGATAGATGAGGTGAGTCAGCCGGGTAGGGCCATGATTAGGCGTATCCTCTCCTCTGAGCATCCCGGTCTGGTGGAGCCTTTTAAGAAGGCTGGGGAGGAGTTCAGGGCGTATGAGGACATCGCCGTGGTTAAGGATCTCCTGGGGAATGTTATGGAGCGTGTACGATATCCTGGGGATGGTATGGTTATCTCGATTATGAGGATGGGTGTCGCTAGGCCCCACGGCTACATAGGCTACGTGGGTGTCTATGAATGATCTTCCACGTTGTACATAGACTGGCTGTCAGGGCCTTCAGGGTAAGGGGGACGATTAGGGATCAGATACTCCTATCACTGTTAATCGGCCTGGTGGTTGGCGGGGTATCCGTGGGTTTCTACCTCACACTACTCTCTGTTGAGCACTGGGTATTTACACTCATGGGTATGGAGGCTGGCCATCCGCCTAGCCAGTGGTTCCTAGCCCCACTGGTCGTGGGTCTTGGAGGCCTCTTATCGGGGGTGATAGTCTATTCACTAGCCCCCGAGGCTGAGGGGCATGGTACAGATGCTGTGGTGGCCGCATTCCATAGGAGGGCTGGCCAGATAAGTGGGTTGGCCCCCCTAGCCAAGTTCCTGGCATCAATAGCGACTATAGGCTTTGGCGGGAGTGCCGGTAGGGAGGGGCCTATGGCTCAGATAGGGGGTGGCATAGCTTCTATCCTTAGCAGGCTATTCAACTCGCCCATCAGGCTCCAGAGGACGGCTGTCCTGGTGGGTATGGCCACAGGTATAGGGGCGATGTTCAAGGCTCCCCTTGGGGCCTCCGTCTTCGCTATCGAGGTGATCTATAGGAGGGACTTCGAGGCTGAGGCCTTGATACCCGCCTTTATAGCGGCGTTGACTGGGTATGCCGTCATGGGCTATGCAACTGGGTTTGAACACGTCTTCGTGATGGAGTTTAAGCCTCTCACAAGTGTTGTGGAGCTCCTATTCTTCGCCATCCTCGGGCTTTTCACGGCTGTTGCGGGGGTTGCCTACGTAAAGATTTTCTACGGTATACATGGGCTGTTCAAAACCATTTCCCTCCCTAGGCCGGTGAAGCCCTTCATCGGAGGAGTATTGACCGGCGTATTGGCAATATTCGCTCCCCAGGTACTCGGTGGCGGCTATGAATGGATGGGGGTGTTTGTGGAGGGCGAGGTATTCATCAGCCTGTTCGGGGAGGCCTACTACTTCAACCTCTATAGGGACGTCGTCCCAGTACTCGCGATACTCCTCCTTATCCCTGTAAAGATACTCGCCACGGGGTTCTCGGTCGGGAGTGGTGGGAGTGGAGGTGTATTCGCGCCGGGCCTCTTCATAGGGGGTGTGGTCGGCCTGATAACCTCGATACTTATACTCACGTTTTTCCCCGGGTATGTCTCTGACCCTAAGGGCTTCACCGCCTCCATGGTTATCGTGGGTATGGTGAGCCTATTCGGGGGTGTGTCTAAAGCCCCCCTAGCCGTCCTAATAATGGTGAGTGAGATGACTGGCTCCTATGAGTTGATGGCCCCCGCTATGCTCTCCATAGCCATCTCATACTTCTTGACGGGTAGGTATAGTATCTACTCGGAACAGGTGGAGGATAGGGAGAGGAGCCCGGCCCACTGGAGGAGCCTAAAATAGGAAGCGTCTCCTCTTCCTGAGTACCCAGACCTTCTCCCCAACCTTAAGCCTATAGTTTGGATCCGGTATGATTATCTCCCCGTTCCTCAGGATCATGAGTGGATATACTGTGTCCTTAGACTTTTCTAGGATGTATTTCAAAGGCTTGTCCTTAAATATCGACTTCTCGTCTATGGTTATCTCCTCCATATCGACTGAGTCGTCCTCTATCCGGAACATCTCTATGACCCTGATACCCCTTATGACGGACTCTATCATGGTGGCGCCTATCTCGGCCGGGTTGATCAGGTTTTTGAAGCCCATCTCCCTAGCTATCTTCTCATAGGTGGGGTGCTCAACCCTCACGATGATGTTCTCCACCCCTATATGCATCCCTATGGTGGCCACTAGTAGGTTTGTCTTGTCATCACCAGTAACACATACTAGGTAGTCAGCCCTAGTTATCTCCGCCTCCTCCAGAACCTCTGGATCGGTGGCGTCGCCCCTTATCACGTGGGCGCGTGTCCTCATTAGGAGTTCGTCACACCTCTCTACATCCTTCTCAATGATCGTCACATCAATATTCTTCTTCTCAAGTCTCTGGGCTAGGATGAGTCCTGTGGCACCTCCCCCGGCTATAACGACGTACATGTCCCTGTTCCCTAATCAAGATTTTATTTGGATGAATATCATTTATAATAGATTTTCCAGTGTGGTGCTCAGCTATGAAGACGTGCCCGAAGTGTGGGTATGAGAATCCTGACGAGGCCGTCTACTGCCTCAAATGTGGGGCAAAGATTGTTGTTAGGCTCGACCTATCCCTGGGGGGTGAGGCGTATTCGAGGCTGTTCAACGGCCTCGTCCTCATGCTATCGATAGCTACGGCCCTCGACATGATATTGAACCAGGGGATACGTACCATGATCCTGGGGGCTCCCCAGCTACTCCTCCTTCCACTCCTAGCTGTGGTTGTGGGGCTCGTCATAATCTTCTATGCATATTTTAAGGGTGGTGAGCAGCTCAGCCTATACAGGGTGGGGAGCATACTTGTCGGGGCCGGATACCTAATATTCTTCATAATACCCCTTATCGGAGGGGTCTCCCTAGTCTTCCCATTGTGGATAATATATCTGTTCCTCTTCCTCTACCTTAGGAGGTATGGAGGGTCCCGTGTCGCTGGAGAGGGTTAGGATCAGGGGCCTCGACCATAGGGGCCGGATATACGGTGTCTCAAACGGTAGGAAGATATACTTCCACTACGGTATTCCCGGGGAGACGGTTCTGGCGGAGGTCACTGCCAAGCCTAAGGGGCGTAGGGGTAGGGAGTACTGGGGTGTTGTGAAGGAGGTTCTCGACCCCTCTCCCTATAGGGTTGAGCCAAGGTGTAGACACTTCGGCACCTGTGGAGGGTGTAGGTTCCAGGATCTGGATTATCAGAGGCAGCTCGTTATCAAGAGGGAGATGGTTGAGGAGATCTTCGACGAGTTTAACGTGGCCCTCCCAACAATCCATAAGCCGATCCCGAGCCCGGAGATATGGTTCTACAGGAATAGGATGGACTTCCCAGTAGGTATTGTTGATGGTAGGGGCGTGGTCGGCCTGAAGATGCTTGGTAGGTGGGACGTGGTCGTGGATCTAGACGAGTGTTTCTTGATGTCGCCCGAGGCTGTGGAGATTATCCATAGGGTTGAGGAGCATATGGAGAAATATGGCTTGGAGCCCTACGACATTATTAGGCAGAGGGGGTTCCTCAGATATGTGGTTGTTAGGGAGGGTAAGTATACTGGTGATAGGCTGGTAAACTTCGTGACCTATAGGGGTGGCGGCTTCATAGGCCTTGATAGGCTGATCACCGAGCTCTCAGACCTGGTTACCGGGATAGTCTGGAGCGTGAACGATACGTTGACCGACGTCTCGGTCGGGAGGGATCTTAGGCCTGTATATGGCAGGGACTTTCTCAGGGAGCGTGTGGGCGGGATAGAGTTCTATATCCATCCCAACGCCTTCTTCCAGACGAACTCGTATCAGGCGAATACGCTTGTAGACTTAGCTAGGAGGCATGCGTCTGGCGGCTCCACCCTCCTAGACGTGTATAGCGGTGTGGGGCTATTCAGCTATACCCTGATGGATAGGTATGACCGTGTAGTCTCTGTGGAGGTGGATGAATACTCTGTCTATAGTGCAGAGGTTGTTAGGGAGGAGCTCGGGGCTGAGAACGTGGCTATAATCAAGGATAGGGCTGAGGATAGGCTCACCAAGATGTCTGGGAGGTTTGACACAGTTGTTGTGGATCCTCCCAGGCCAGGCCTCTCGAGGGAGGTTAAGGAGACCCTCCTCAGGATGGAGGTTGGCGAGATACTATACTTCAGCTGTAACCCTCTAAGCATGGCTAGGGACCTGGAGGTTCTCTCCAGGGGCTATAGGGTATCTGACGGCCTATACCTGATAGACATGTTTCCACATACGCCGCATATTGAGCTCTTCGCGAGGCTTGAGCCTAGGTAGAAAGGTTGGGGATTGGCTATGGGGAGAGCTTTATCCCCATCGACTCTATCTCTCTAGCCTCTCTTCCAAGCCTCCTAGCCTCTAGGGTGGACCTCCTTGGTATACCCCTCTCGTCCCAACCCCTTATCTCGTAGTACCAGTCTAGGAGCTGGTTATAGATCTTCCTGTCTAGGTGGGCACCCTTCCTCGGCCCCTTGGTTAGGGGTTCGTCGAACCATCTGGCGGGGGGCGTGTCCATCGACCTGTCCCACCAGCCGTACTCCCTTACCCAGAAGAGGCGTATAAGGTCGTATATCTTGTCCGCCATGTTGAAGAGCTGGTTCATGGTGTAGCTGAGCCCTGTAGCGGCCTCTAGGAGCCTGGGGTAGTAGTCTAGGTTGAGGCCTACCTCTACGAAGGGGAATCTACATGTCACGAATGTCTCGAAGAGACCTCCCCTAATCCTCTGTAGGTTGATTATCTCCTCCACCTTCTGCCTATCATTGACGTCGAAGCCTCTTAGGGCCTCTCTATAGATGTACCATGCATCCTTGTGGTGGGCGCCTATCGGGCTCGTGCCGAATGCTAGCGCCATCCCATGTGCTATGTGGGCGTCATATGCACTGGCCTCGAGGCCCTTCACCTGCATGGCGAACCCTATTGCACCGTTGCCTAGCTTGAGGGCTGCGAGCTTGGTCCCCTTTGCCAGTGTGTTTCCGAACTTCTTCCTCTCGAGTATCAGGTTTATCAGGTCTACATATGTCTCGGTCTCTCCCCATCTAGGCTCTATCCCGTCTAGGTCCTCCTTGGTTATCAGACCCTTCTCGTAGGCCTCGGTGGCGAAGCCTAGGACGGAGCCGAGTGATATGGTGTCGAAGCCCATGTTGTCGGCCATCCGGACTAGGCCTATTATCTCGTCTAGACTGTCTATGCCTAGGTTGGGCCCTAGCATCTCCACGTTCTCATAGTCGAGCTCAGCCCTCGTACCTGCGAAGGGCCCCGTCTTGGCCTCACCAACGTTTCCACATACCATGTTGCACTGGGGGCATCCCTTCTGGAAGACCTTATACTCCCTAGCCATTATCTCGCCGCTGACCTTCTCCGCCCCGTCGAAGACACCCTCCCTGAAGTTGTATGTAGGGAGGACAGACATCTCCTGGCACCACATCAGGATAGCCATTGTACCCTCGCTCATCCAGTGCTGATAGTTCTCCGCGTTCTTCACGTCTGAATAGGCCTGCTTACCTATCTCCTTCACCTTGTCGGGATCCTTTGCGGGGATCTCCCCCTCGCCATGGATCACTATCGCCTTTAGGTTCTTACTACCCATCACGGCGCCCATGCCGGGTCTACCGCCAGCCCTATCCTTCTCACTCATGACTACAGCGTATCTCACTAGCCTCTCGCCTGCCGGGCCTATGGTTAGTATACCGCTCCTCCTCCCATGCCTCTTGCCGAGCTCGTTGTCTACCTCCTCGGCGTCCAGTCCCCAGAGGTCCTCGGCGCTATGTATCTCGGCACCCTTCTCGTCTATGTAGAGGTATACCGGCTTCTCCGCCCTTCCAGTAACTGCTAATGCGTCGTAGCCAGCCTTTCTTAGATGTACGGCGGCCCTCGTACCTATGTTCCCGTCTCCATACCCCCCTGTAAGTGGGGATTTTGAGGCTATCACCATCTTACCACTGCTTGGTAGGGGCAGGCCCGTGAGTGGCCCTATCGCGTAGACAATTATATTTTCCGGAGAGAGTGGATCAGTCCCGGGCTCCAGCCTGTCCCAGAGTATTCGTATGGCGTAGCCCCTCCCACCTAGAAATTCATTGGCCATTGACTCAGGATACTCCTCGACCCAAGACTTACCTCTACTCAGGTCTACCCATAGGATCCTCCTGTGCCACCCAGTCCCAGCCAAGTCGGACACCGATTAACAATATTAGTCCAGCACCAGTAAATTATTTTGCATGGCTAGGGCGGCCATGTTAATGCTGATCATCCTCCTATTCCTTCCCGTTCTAGTTATGGGTGGCTGCCCAAAGTGTGCCCCTAGGTCACTGGTATGCTACACAGAGGGTGAGAGCTTCTCACCCGGTGAGGAGGTTATGCTCCACGTGAAGAATATTGGTGATGGGCCTAGGGAGGTTAAGTATTTCGAGGTGTATATATCGGCTCCAGGTTCTGAGAGGATTTATCTAGGCAGGATAGAGGTAGGCCTGGAGATCCCTAGGAGTGGAGAGGCAACCCTGGCTGTTAGGCTGCCTGAGGATGTCGAGCCTGGGGATTACTACTACTTTATCCTCGTCTCTGACTATGGTGAGGAGGTGTACTCCTCCAGCTTCTCCATTAGGGGTGGTGTGGATATTGTTCCCATCATCCTGGGAATCATTATTGTTCTGGGGGCAGCCCTCTTGGCTACTCGTCTCCGGTGAGTGCGTCGCCTAGGTCTTTGAGCTCCCCCTTCCTATATACGTAGATCTTGCCCGTCTCCCCGGTCAGCTTCCTCCGGAGCCTCTCAACCACAACATAGTCTATCGGGGGTCTTATGTAGCCGAGGTATACCAGCTCTATAAGGATCTTGATCATCTCTTCCCCTAGACGGGGGTTCCCACTCCTTATCTTCTTGAGGTGGTTGTATGCATCGCTGGTTAGGATTGGGCGTATCTTCTCAAGGATATCCTCCTTCCTCTCCTTCTCGGCTCCCTGTTCCTGGAGCCTCCGTAGCCTCTCCATATACTCCATCATCTTCCTCTGCATAATCTTCTCTAGCTCCTTATCCTCCACAGCTTACCACCACTCTATACATATTAGGCTTGGGGTGGGGATATACGGGTACATACCTATGTGCCGGGGCCGTGGACACATATCCTGATGTATGGGAACCTCTGCCTCACAGCCTCTATGGTCTTGGGCATATCCTCGTGATACTCTATCGAGGCGTCTCTAGAGTCTATCCCCCGCATAATCATTCCTATCCTCACTGGCTTATAGATGTGGTCGGGCCTCCTGTCGTCATCCCTCCTCATGAGTAGGGCGTCGTACTCCACACCTATCTCCCTGAGCTGCTCGACAGTTACCTCCCTCATCCTCTCCGGCCTCCCCGTGAGGATGAGTATGTAGTAGCCCTCCCCCCTCCTCTCTAGGAGCTCCTTTATACCCCTCTCCATAGGCCTATCTAGGTGGAGATACTTGGGGCTTAGGAATACGTCCCAGAACCTGTTCCTCTCCTCTGGGCCTAGCTCCTCCAGGCTCTCGACCCTCCTGCCAGCCACCTCCTCTAGGCTCTTCCTAAACCTCTCGGTAGAGTCTATAAGCGTGTTGTCGATATCGAATATCGCCAGCCTTACCCGATCCATATCCCTTATCCGCCGTAGTATCGGCTCTATCTCGGCGCCGTCGTATACAACCATCTCCGCATCACCTATAGACTCGTGGGGAAGATTTATAAACCCCCTCCATCATAGCTGGTCTTGGGATGTCTGAGGACTATACTGTTGAGATGACTGGTAGGGTCTTCTTCATCAGGCTGCCCGACGGTTCAAAGGCATACCTAAGGTATCACAAGGATGATGGTAGGCTCTTCCTCGACGCCACCTATACCCCTGAGCAGTGGAGGGGGCGTGGACTGGCTAGGAAGCTTGTGGAGAAGGCAATAGAATATGCGAGGGAGAATGGGCTTAAGATAGTCCCCATATGTAGCTACAGCGTCTACTACTTCCTGAAGAACCCTGATAAGAGGGATCTCCTTGCGGATGAGTATAGGGATATTGATCTTGAGGCATACTTTAAGGAGCGTCTAGAGGCCGAGAAGAAGGGTAAGCATTAGAGGAAGTCGTCTAGAGTTGCACCCCGTTTGGCAGGGCTTAGTAGGCTGGGTATCTTCATAAAGTCTTCCCTCAGCCTCTCTAGTAGGCCCGGGTTGTAGAGGGCTGCTGCGGGGTGGTAGGTCATGAATATCGTCACCTCAACACCGGCTACCACTGCTATGTAGCTCCTCCCCCTCTCCCGCGTCATCCCCCTGAAGCTCCTCCCGGCCTCCATCGCTATGGTCTTGGCTGCGTGTCTACCTAGGGTGACTATTAGACGGGGCCTGAGTATCTGTATCTGCCTCCTCAGGTAGGGTAGGCAGGCCCTAATCTCATCCTCCAAGGGGTCCCTATTCCCAGGGGGCCTACACTTGACAACATTTGTTATGTAGACATCCTCTCTCCTTAGCCCGGCGAGTGATATTAGCTCGGTGAGTAGCTGGCCCGCCCTCCCGACGAAGGGCCTACCCATCTCGTCCTCACTCCTACCAGGGGCCTCACCTATAAACATGACTCCCGAGGATCCACTACCCTCCCCAGGGACCGCGTTGATCCTGTTCTCGTGAAGCCTACATAGTGTGCAGCTCCTAATCTCGTTAGCAAGCTCCTCCAGCTCACCGAGCCTATCCATTACACATATTACTCATAGCCACCGGCATCTATATGGATGGTGGTACTTCTTGGGAAGGGATATTGTCGAGTATAGGCTTGATAGGTATCCAGATAGGCTGGATAATCAATATGTATCCATGTTGGAGAAGTGGTTCTCCGTTGAGGAGGGCGTCGTAGTTATAAGGCTGGCGAGGGGAGGCTCCAACCCGTTTAGACAGTTGGGGAGTGGGGACCTGGATATTGATGAGTATATAGGGCTTCTTAGAAGGGTGAGAACAGCAATTGCAAACACTATCTATAGTGACGCTATATACATAGCCGTTGTCGAGGGTGATCTATGGGGCTTCCCCCTAGATATAGTCCTGGCTTCGGACTATGTTGGTGGCGAGGGCTTCCTTGAGAGCCGGGGATATAGCCACCTCCTGGGAGGGATTGCCTATGGAATGTTCAGGGGTGGTAACACCCTCCTAAACCTCCTTGGTGGTGGTGCCTACCTCAATAGTTTAGTGCGTAACGGTTTATTGGCCAGTATCAAGTCTCGAGAGGCACTTGAGAAGTATGATTCTCTACTACTCCGCAAGAGGGTGTTGAGGGAGGTCTTCCTGAGGGATTATCATCATATTTTGGAGATAGAGGAAACGATAGTTAGGAGATACTTTTCTTCGATATAGTTGGCCTAATAAATACCTCTTATTGGGATAGTTTTGATAAGGCGTTGATGTTTAGGGTGCGGTGAGTAGAGGATATGCCCGGAGTGGTGTATAAATACTTTGCTAGGACTGGGTATAGGCTGGCGACCCTCTTCATAATCTTCATCCTCATATCCATGATAGTCTCGACACCCATGGTTCTCTCCAACGCCACTAGGGTGGAGAGGATAAGGGCTCTGGTGGATGCTGTGACGCCCCACCTTATACTTAGGTATGAGGGGGACTATACCGGTGGGGAGGTAGCCGAGATACTTGATTTCCTGGGGAGTGATGATAGGCTCGAGTCATACGCCCTGCTCATGTATTACCCCGCCTCTGTTGAGGTGGGTAATGAGTCTGGATCCATGGACGTAGCTATCGTTTACCCGGATCTCCTCTCCTTCCTCGAGCTGGCGGGTATGCAGGTTATTAGTGAGGATCCATCGGTCGAGGAGGGTGTATATATATCCATGGACTTCGCGGATATAGCCTTGATAGATGTTGGTGACCCCGTAGTAATCGGGCTGTATGGGGAGGAGGGCAGTATAGAGACTCGGGTAAAGGGGATAATAGAGGTTGATACAGGGTTTGTGGGCTCCCCCTTCGGGCCCCAGATCCCGATTGCGGATGAGTTGTCGCTTGACACGGTCTTCCTCGAGCCCGGGCTTGTGGATATTGGGGATAGGGAGTTTGTGGGTGGGCTGGAGATCCTCGTCAGGGTTAGCCTTGATTATCTAGGCCTGGATGTGGATACGATCAACGAGAATGCGGCATCCCTAGGTGGGCAGCTGAGTGGCAGGATAACCGCTATTCTGGATAGCCCAGTATCATGGGTCAACCTTATCGAGTCGCAGCTCACCTTCGCCAACTTCATAGACCTTGCCCTGAACTTCTCCATAGCCTGGTCAAGTATACCCTACGCCTTCGCCACCATCTACCTGACGTACATCGTGCTGGACCTCGTGGTCTCCAACTATAGGAGGGATATCGGGATCCTCAGGCTCAGGGGTGTGGGTAGTAGGAGTATCTCCCTCTCATTCTTGGTGGTGACGATCATACTATTCCTAGTCGCCGCCCTGATCGGTATACTACTGGCTAGCCTGACTGGGGACTCCCTAGCCAGGGTTGTAGGGATATCCATCGAGGTCTCCCCACTCTTCTACTCCCTAGACGTCCTGTTGGCTACGGTTGTCCTAGGCGCCCTCTTTGTCCTCCTAGCCTATAGGAAGGTGTATAGCCAGATTGTTAGGATGGGTCCGTTAGAGGCTTCCAGGGTCTATCTACATGGGGAGGAGAGGGTTGAGTGGAGGCCCTCAACCACCGTGACGATACTCTTCATACTCAGCTGTCTAAAGATCGTTGAGTGGGCCTCGGGCTTCACCTTCACACCTGACCTGTTCGGCATGGGTCTTCTAGGGATACTCCTGCTTATCTACGCCATGATAAGCGGTTTTATGGAGATAATCGCTCCAGTTGTATTCCCCTACTTCGTCATCAACTATGTGCTCCACAGAACCGGGCTTGTTGCAAGGCTCACCAAGTCATTGTCCGGCGCCGTGGCAGGGCCTGTTGGTAGCATATCCTATAGATACTCGATGAGGCTGCCGGGTATGATCCCTAAGACCGCCTTTCTAGTGGCTCTCATCCTCTTCCTCATGATGTACTACATGGTCTTCATGGGTAGGTCTATAGCCTTTATCAATGACTATACAGGCGCCTCCCAGTATGAGTATGAATACTTGATCTATATGCGTGTGGTCAATGAGACGACGGTTGGGGAGCTGGGTGACAGGCTCGCGACACTCCTAAACAGCTCTCTATCTGAGCCCGCTATCCTCGTCATGGATATCCCCTCCTACATTAATCATCGGGGGATGGTAACAGAGGTGACACTAGGCATCCTCATACCTAGCGATAGGGTTGGGTCGATATTCAACCTGAAGGACTGGATGTTCTCCACCGGTGAGGCTGATCTTGAGGAGGGGGTCTACGCCACTGGGAGGTTCGCATCGATGTTTGAGAACCTATTCGGAGAGTATCCCGAGGATATTGAGCTGCTGGTTGTCCCGGCCTGGGAGGGCAAGTATTCATCGGATGAGGAGGGTGTCAGGCTGGCTATAGATGGCTACCTCCTTATAGATCCTAGGGGCCTGATAAACGGGATTGTTACCCACTACGATAATGTCCGGGAGTACAGGCTACCCCAACACGGCCTCGTCTCCTTCAGGATACTGTCTAAGGGGCCTGTGAGGCTCACCACCCTGATGCAGGTCTTCGAGGATGCTGGACAGGCCTTGGCGAGTTTTGGACGCTCCTTCTCATCGGGGACCACCTTCCTAGAGACTTTTGGCCAGTCTCAGAGGATCCTCTACCCCTTCAACGTGTATAGCGCCGGCCTCGTCGTGATAGTCATGGTCCTAGCCTCATCAGTCTATATGAGGAGTCTAAGGAGGGATATAGCTGTGTTAAAGGCTAGGGGGATGGGTAGATATACGGTTAGGATCGTCTATTCACTAATCCTACCAGTCATAATATTCAGTGTAGCTGTGGGCGTGGTCTCCGGCTTCATAGGTGGCTATGGGAGTAGTAACCAGTTCATAAACACTTTTGTAACGGTTGATAGGTTGGTGATATACCCAATCATCCTCAACGAGCTGAACCTGATAGTGATGTTGGTCTCCCTAGTCTTGGCCCTTGTCATCCCATACTTATATGTCTCCCGCCTGGGTAGGAAGGCAGCTCTGGAGGTGAGTAGGGTTGGATGAACCTATATATGTAGTGGAGGACGTCGTTAAGGTCTACCCCATGGGGGAGTCGGGAGTAGTCGCGCTGCGCGGCGTCTCACTAGAGGTCTACCGTGGAGAGTTCCTGGTGGTTATGGGGCCCAGTGGGAGTGGTAAGACCACGCTCCTAAACCTCTTGTCAGGCCTCGACATGCCTAGCTCTGGCCGTATACTCCTGGAGGGTAGGAGCCTCTCAGCCATGAGGGAGGATGAGCTTGAGGAGCTTAGGCTTAGGAGGATCGGCGTGGTATTCCAGTTCCTCAACCTTGTTCATAGGCTGACTGCTAGGGAGAATATCGAGCTCCCCATGTCCGTCCTGGGAATCCCGGAGCGTGAGAGGAGGGAGAGGGTTGAGACATTAGCCGATAGGCTTGGCATCAGGGACAAGCTTGACAAGCTTGTGGAGGAGCTGAGTGGCGGTGAGCAGCAGAGGGTTGCTATAGCGGCGGCCCTGGCCAACGATCCAGACATCATACTGGCTGATGAGCCGACCGCTGAGCTGGATGGTGAGAATATCCGTAGGGTCGTCAGCCTACTCCGTGAGGAGGTCTCTAGGGGTAAGACCGTCGTGGTTAATACACATGACCCTAGAGTTGCAAGGGAGGCTGACAGGGTAGTACTCCTGGAGGATGGTAGGGTAGTGGGTACTTACCGCCCTGCTGAGGTCACCTCGATGGCCGATATGGAGAAGTCTGTCTCCGACTACATACGTAGGAGGCTGGAGGAGATTAGGATGGAGATGGAGAGGCTCGTCGAGGAGTTTAGGGCAGGATCCCTATCGGCGGAGGAGTTTATCAGGAGGTATAACAGGCTTAGGATTCTTGAGGAGGCCTTCAACGAGGAGTTCCGGGTTAGGGGGTAGTCCGGAACCCCCTCCTCTCGAGACACTCTATGAAGCTGGGGAAGCGCCTAGCAATGCCGCCCTCTGTTGATAGGTATCTCTTGAACCGTCTCACGAGACTGTCTAGGTGGCCCGCCTCCCTATAGGTGTTGATCACACTGTCCTCCTTGGCCCCCTCATATGAATCTCTATGTAGGATTGTGTCTACAGGGAGCCTGAGCCTCTTGGGGGGCTCCTCGTCTGGGACGCCTATCGTCATCCCGAAGAGGGGGTATGTCTTCTCGGGTAGGCCTAGGAGCTCGGCTATCCTGCATGGATTGTTCTGGACCGCGCCTATGTAGCATATTCCATAGCCCATAGCCTCAGCCGCTAATGCTATGTTCTGGGCTGCCAATGCGGCGTCCACCGCGGCGACGTAGAGTCCATATATGTTCGGCTGGGCCGGCTCTATGCCGAGCCTCTCCATAGCCTTGGAGGCTCTGTAATAATCGGCTGTGAAGAGTAGGAATACTGAGCACTGCCTTATGTGGAGCTGGTTTCCACATAGCTCGGCGATCTTATCCTTCTTCGCCTTGTCCCTAACAGCTATGATGGTGTATGGCTGTAGGTTGGCGGAGGATGGGGCTCTTACACCTGCGTATATAAGCTTCTCCAGGGTCTCGTCGTCCATCTCGTGGGGCTTATACCTTCTTATAGATACGTGGCTGTCGATGACTTCTAGGAGGCTCTCGATGAGGCTCTGCATATTAATCACTAGCTAGTGGGGCATGTATATAAGTCTAGGGCCTCATCCTTGGTCCGGCAGTCCTTACCTCCTCTGACTGGGCCTCGGTCGAGTCTCGATGCCTGAGATACTCTATCTCCTCGTATAGCTCGTCTAGGACTGATATATAGTCCTTCTCACCCCTCTCAACCATGTCCATAAGCATCTGTACAAACCTCGTCCTCTCCTCCGAGACTAGGTCTCCATACTTGGTACTCAGTATCCTATAGGCCTTCTTACCCTTTAGCGTTGCTAGGAGGTAGATCCTAAGCACCGCCTTTACATACCTCCTCTCCTTAAGTGTCTGGATTATACTCGCGTATGTGCTGGGCCTACCTATGCCCTTCCTCTTCATCTCCTCTACCACCTCGCCCTCGGTGTAGAACCTTACTAGATATACTGTGCCATGCCTGGCAAGCGCCTTTACATATCCATCCCTCAACTCGATCCTCTTGATTGGATGGACTATTCTGTAGAACCTCTCCTTTATAGGTGTGTCCGCCCCAATCGTTAGCTCCGCACTATATATCTCCCTACCCCTGTACAGTAGCTTGACGAGTCTCTTGCTGAGCTTTGCCGGGGCTAGTTGGCTGAGTATGAAGCGGTCGAATATTAGTCCGTATATCCGGAGATGGTCCTTCGATAGGTTTATAGGTATTATTATGTCTCCCTGGCTAACCATGTCGAGGAGGGTATCAACGTCCAAGGGTCTTGTGGGGCGTATCGCTTCGTGGGCCCCTCCCTCGCCCCACCTCCTTGGATAGTAGTCTCTAAGCCCATCCTCGCCGTATCGGGTCTCAAGGTATTTCTTGGCTATACCCATACCCTCCTCCGATATCCTGGTGCTGTCTGTCCTGTGGTAGGTTATTAGTCCTGACTCGAAGAGCTCCTGGGCTATCCTCATCGTCCTCCTACTATCCATTCCATAGAGCCTCGAGGCCTCGCGTAGGAGGGCGTCTGTCGTAAGTGGGGGTGGCGGCTTGGCCTCTGCTGTGTATTCATCGCCGAGCCTGAGCTGGAGGAGTATCTCGGAGTCTACATTCTTCTCCCCATCCTCCTTCTCCTCTGTTTTGCGTGGTATCTCCCCAGGGTCTATGCCTAGCTTCCTGAGTTCGTCGTAGGTTAGCCATACCACTATGTCGAGGCTTGGTATGCTGAGCCTTATACCCTCCTTCTTATTCCTGTCGGCCTCCTCAGTCCTCTGGACTATCCATCCTAGTACCGGTGTCTGTACACGCCCTGCGCTCCAGCCGCCCTGTAGAGTCTGGACTAGCCAGCTATCCCTCTCCCTAGATATCTCGCCGTAGATCCTCCTGGATAGTTCGAAGCCTATCCAGCGGTCCTCGATCCTCCTGACTAGCTGCGCCTCGACAAGCCTCTCGTTAAGCTCCCTCTTCTCCCTTATCGCGTTTGATATAGCCCTCCTAGTCACCTCGTGGAACTCTATCCTATGCATCTCCCTGGCGTAGGGGTTTACGAGTGAGGCTATGTCCCAGCCTATCTTCTCACCCTCTGTGTCGGGATCTGTCCCCACGAGTACAGTCTCTACCTCTGAGGCTATGCCCCTGATAAAGTCTACCGCCTCACCCTTATCTCTCACGTCACTTGCTAGGAGTGGTATCTCGAGCCTCAGCTTCTCTTGATGGTTCTTCCTATGGCTCTTCCTCCTAAGGCTTCTTAGACATTTGGGGCAGACCTCGTAGGTCTCACCGTCTATCTCGTATTTCTCGGGGACTATGTATTGATGTCCATTTCTACATATCTTTATCCTTCCATATACCGGGATGTATCTACTCCCTCCTCTCAGGACGCCGTATATATTCTCTAGCTCCTCACCGAGTAGTTTGGATATCTCTCGTAGGGTCTCCTCATCCAGCCTCTCTACAATATCGTATATGTGGCCTCCGGTGGCCGTGACGGATATCAACATGTCTCCGGTTGTGACCTCGTATACTATGTGTCCATTCCTCCTCCTTATGCTCGGCCTCCCGAAGAACCGGGCTATTGTCCGGGCCTTGTTTGGACTCTCCACGATTATTAGTATCGGTCTTATCGGGTCTCTGAACTCGGCCTTTAGCTGGCCTGTCCTGACCATAACCACTCTCTGTCTATCCTCATCTATCTCCCTGAGGAGCTTCTCTAGATCTATCTCCTCGATACTACTCCACCTAGCCTCCTCGAAGATTATCTCCATCCTCCTGATCAGTATCCTTAGGAGCTTCTCCTCCGTCTCTATAACGAGGGATAGGCCTTTAGTGACGCCTCCAGCGTATAGCCTGCTAGTCCTTCCACTGGCCTGTATATAGGTGTATACATCTGGTATGACCAGGTATAGCTCTCCACCCTCCTCCTCGATCACGACCTCCGGATGCTTCTTAAGAGCCTCCCTCACCTCCTCTTGCGATAGCCTCTCCCTAATGTATTCCAGTGCCTTTAGGAGCTCCCTCTCTGTCTTCGTCTCCGGCTCCCTGGCCCCCTGTAGAACCTCGTTGAGCCTCTTGATATAATAGATGGTGCCTGTCTTGATGATCTTGTTTGCTAGTCGGTGCCAGTAGGCTATCTCCTCCTGAGGCACTATGTCCTTTAGGATGTTTAGTGTCTTGGCTATCTGGCTGACATTGGGCTCTGTAAGCCGTGCGCTGAACCTGAACCGGGGTGTTCCCAGGAAGATCGCGTATCGAATATGTTCGGGATAGTCCAGCCCCCTAACCATTACGCCGTAGTATATAGATACTCCTATTAGGACGTCGATCTCGCCGGAGAGGAACTTCTCGAGTGGTGTTAGCCTGCCACTCGCCATGTAGTCGGCTCTCACGCCTCTCATGACTAGGTATTCCGCCAGCCTCTTTGCGTATTCCACCCCCTTATCCACTGGGACGTATATTAGGCCGCCTCTCCCCAGGATCTTCGTGTAGTAGACGAGCCTCTCTAGGGCTTCATCCTCACTCTTTACGAGGAGGTATGTATCGACTATGTTCCTTATCGTCTCGCTTCTCAGGCCTACCTCGAAGCCTAGCAGCTCCTTGAATAGCTTGACCTTTATACCCCTTGGCCTCCCAGTGGCGCTCGAGATGACCAGTGTACCTATGGCCCTCATCCTCTCCTTTATCTCGTCTACCCTACGTCTATACTCGGCTATCTTCTCAGGGTCTCCCTCCCTACTAGCCCTCCTTATCTCTATTAGGGCGTCCAGTATCTCCTTTAGGTCCTTCCTAAGTGTCTCAGCCTTGGATCTTCCACGCCTCATAAGTAGGATTATGATGTTCTCGATGTTCTTGCTGCTCCTGAGCACCGCGTCTACATCGTCGACGAATATGAACTCAAACTTCTTGTCGCTGAGTAGGTCGAACCTCGTGGATAGGAACTGGTTAGTGGTTATCAGTATCTTGAAGTCTCCATTCAGTATCTTCTCTACTACCTCCCTCCTCTCCCTCGTCCTTAAATCGCTGTGGTATGCCACTACGTGGCTGGGGTCTAGGCCCAGCCTCCCGAGAAATTCGAGTGTCTTCTGGTAAACCTGTTTGACCAGGGCGGTTGTGGGTAGGACTATATATGCCTTGTCCTTATACTTCCCCCTCTCCAGCTCGACGTAGGTCTTGTATATGCTCATGACTATCCCGAAGACGGTCTTCCCGATGCCGGTGGGGGCTACTATCGAGAAGCTCTCCTTCTTAAACACTCGCCTGGCCCAGGTCAGCTGGGCGGCCCAGGGCCTGTTCCCCACGGCCCTCTGGAATAGTTCTCTAAACTCTTCTGTCTTCTTCTCTACCTCAACCATGAGTCTAAATGTCTCGCTGGGCTCGACCCCCCTCTCCCTGATATGCCTATCTATATCTAGGAGGCTTGGCTTGGGGCCGAGCCTAGAGAGGTCATCATCGGGTATACATCTCCTGCATGGGAGGCCCATCATCAGCCTGTCGTCCCCTATGGGGCCTCCACATACTATACATCCTGATAGGTATATCCCATGTAGATGTCCAGTCTTCATCTGGTATTTTTTACGGGTCTAACGAGTATTTAAGGGGGTATCCCCACCGCCCCCAGACCCTGCTTAATTAACTATGAGTATAATAATATTATGGTTATTGTGGTAGCTATGAGTACTGATGTCCTCGAGGTTAGGACTGGCCCGGTGAGGGTCAGTGGGTATGCCCTGAAGCTTAGGAGGGTGATCAACGGAGTCCTCAGGGACGAGGTCAAGGCTGGCAAGGTGGACTCCAAGGCTTTGAACGACAGTATAACGGAGGTTAACAGGGCTATCTATAGGGTCTTGGCTGAGAAGTATAAGGTTCCTAAGCAGGCCGTTACGAATATCAACCTGAAGTTCAGGGTCGAGGATAGTAAGGTCATCCCCGTGGATATCGAGGTGGAGGTGTTCGATAAGGACGAGATACTGAGTAAGAATGCGACTGAGGATGTTAGGAAGGAGCTGGGCGTGGAAGGGTAAAGTCATTAGATGCTCACCCTGCCAGACATATTCCTAGTGCTCTCACTGGTTCCAGCGGCGATAGACGACTTCGTCGACTACTATGTAGACGACTTTATGTGGCTACCCACGATACCAGTGGTTATCTACTCCCTGACCCACTTCCCCTATAGGGTTATCGAGATAATACCCTTCTACATAGTCATCTTTATCCCGGTATATGTCGTCCTCAACAGGCTTGGTGAGGGTTTTGGCGAGGGTGATATGATACTCTACTTCCTCTACGTATTCTACGCATCTATCTTTGGTGGGTTGGCCGCCTATCTCATGCTGGTCCTCATGACTAATACAATTGGGCTCTTCATACCCTATCTGAGGAACTTCCTTGGGCTTGAGGGCTCAGCTATCCCCCTTATAGCGGCTGGTCCAGCTGCTATAGCTGTGACCGCAGCCCTGATGTAGGTCTCCACCAATATCCTTTATCACTACCCTGCCTAGTCTATATGGGTGGGAGGTGGACTGTGGAGACGGGCCTTGTAGAGGCCAGGTTCTGGCGGAGGGAGGATGGTAGGGTTCACTGCTATCTATGTGCTAGGCACTGCCGGATCCCTGAGGGTGGTATAGGCTTCTGTGGTGTGAGGAAGGTTGTGGATGGTAGGCTCTACGCCCTCAACTATGGTAGGATAGTTACTCTCAACGTGGATCCTATTGAGAAGAAGCCGCTTAGCCACTTCATGCCCGGGGCCCTGGTGGCCTCCATAGCCACTGCTGGCTGTAACTATGCCTGCCAGTACTGTCAGAACTGGGATATAAGCCAGAGGAGGCGTGTGGAGGAGCCCTATACACCTCCTGAGTATGTGGTTGAGGAGGCGGTTAGGAGAGGTGCCTCGGGAATATCCTATACCTATAATGAGCCCACAATATTCGCGGAGTATGCCATGGATGTCATGGCGCTTGCCCATAGCAGGGGGCTCTTCAACACATGGGTGACGAATGGGTATATGACGGTTGAGGCGCTTGGAGAGATCAGCCGCGACCTAGATGCAGCCACAGTGGACTTCAAGGGGCATGGCGATAGGGCCTTCTACAGGAAGTATATCTGGGTAAAGGATGCCGAGGATATATTCGAGTCGCTTAGGGAGATGAAGAGGCGTGGAATATTTATTGAGGTTACCGACCTCGTCGTCCCGGTTAAGGAGGGTCTTAGGGAGGAGAGCTTCGAGAGGCTTGTAAAGTTTGTATATGACGAGCTTGGGCCTGATACGCCACTACACTTCCTCCGCTTCCATCCCGACTACCGTATGATGGATGTGCCGCACACCCCTGTGGGGCTCCTCGAGAAGTATGTGGAGAAGGCCCGGTCAATGGGGCTACACCACGTTTATATAGGGAATGTATGGGGCCATCCCTATGAGGATACCTACTGCCCAGGCTGTGGATATAAGGTCGTGGATAGGTATGGCTTCTACATCACAAGGTTTGAGTTGGATAGGCATGGTAGATGCCCAAAGTGTGGATATAAGCTAAACTTTATCCTAAGGTGGAGGGGTGTCGAGGCACCGGTCTTGATAGATACTGGCTCCTAGTCGCTCCACCAGGGTGAGTCTGCATCCCAGTCTATATAGACCGCCGTCCACTCCCTCCCTAGATACCTTAGCCTGAGGAGCCTTAGGTATAGGTGTGAGGTTGTTGGGTAGTCGTAGTACTCGTATATGGCTCCACCTGTTATCTCGACGGTCTCACTACCCATGTCGATGAATACGCCCCTATCTATACTGATCTTGACCACCTCACCCTCCTCCACATCTCTAAACGTATCCTCCACGATCTGTCTAGCCTCATCCATGGATAGGCTGGTCTTTACATAGGCCCTTCCCCGTCTATCGCCGACGATCTTGATTACCTCGGCCCCATTCCGTAGGGACTCGACAATCCTCTCCACCCTTTTCTTAGCTGTCATGCATTGGACACCTGTAAGAGATATAGGGGCTCCACCCCATCCATTATTGATATGGAGACCGACCCGATATACTGGAGAGACTCCTACGCCAGGAAGGTGGATGCAGAGGTTATAGCTAGGAGTGATGAGGGCTTCGCCACGGATAGAACCGTCTTCTACCCTGGTGGTGGTGGACAGCCCCATGACACTGGTGTAGCTAGATGGGGAGGCTCTGGGCATAGGATAGTCAGGGCGTATAGGGATGGCTCTCTAGTCTACCACGTGGCAGAGGACGGCTTGCCAGAGATTGGTGAGAAGGTTGAGCTTGAGATAGACTGGGATAGGAGGTATAGGATTATGAGGCTGCATACCTCGCTCCATGTGATAAGTGCGGTGATGTATAACAGGCTCGGCGTCCTCATAACTGGTAGCCAGATCTATGAGGATCGTGCCAGGATAGACTTCCCAGCGGAGGAGATGAATAAGGAGTATGCGATGGAGATTGTGGAGGAGGCCAACAAGCTGGCTAGTAAGGGGTACGAGGTGGAGGTCTTCTTCGTCTCCCCCGAGGAGGCTTTGAAGATGAAGCATCTCTTCAGGGTGGCTGAGTTCAGCAAGTATGAGAAGTATATGAAGGGCCCCCTCAGGGTGGTGAAGATCGGGGATATAGATATCCAGTTCGACGGGGGTACACATGTCAAGAATACCCGGGAGATCGGGGAGATAGTCTTCCTGAAGTATGAGAGTAAGGGGAGGAGGAATAGGCGGATATACATATCTGTCTCACCATAGGTAAACGGTGGTAAACAGGGTTTACCCGTGATTTACAGGGACATCAATGGCTGTGTACACCTCGATGGTGATGCACCTTCAAATGTTGGGGGTTAATAACGCTTGGGCCTAGAAACAATTATATATGGCTAGTGAGGAGGGCCGATACATAGGTAGTCTCGAGCGTAGATACTCGCCAAAATCCTTCGAGGAGAATATACTCAGGTTCTGGGAGGAGGCCAAGATATACGAGAAGGCCAGGGCCCGCCGAGGCCCTAAATACTATTTCCTAGACGGGCCTCCATACCCCTCCAGCGACGTTCCCCATATAGGGACTGCCTGGAACAAGTCTATGAAGGATGCTGTGATCAGGTATAGGAGGATGAGGGGCTACTGGGTATGGGACCAGCCCGGGTATGATACCCATGGCCTCCCGATAGAGGTGGCTACTGAGAAGAGGCTTGGAATCTCGAATAAGCGGGAGATTGAGGAGAAGGTGGGTGTTGAGCGCTTCATAGAGGAGTGTAAGAGGTTGGCTATAGAGAACTCGAGGAGTATGAGTAGACATTTCTGGGATCTAGGGGTCAGTATGGACTGGGACAACCCCTACTACACGCTTAAGAACGAGTATATAGAGTCGTCGTGGTGGCTGATTAAGAAGGCCCATGAGAAGGGGCTCCTAACCAGGGATCTAGGCATAGTCTGGTGGTGCCCCCGGTGTGAGACCGTCCTATCCGACTATGAGGTCTCTGAGTATAGGGATCTCAAGGATCCCTCGATCTATGTACGCTTCCCCCTGAGGGATGGTGGGGCAAGCCTCCTGGTATGGACGACGACTCCCTGGACCTTGCCAGCCAATGTCTTCGTCATGGCCCACCCAGACGAGGAGTATGTCGAGGTAGAGGTTGAGGGGGAGAGGCTTATACTTATGGAGGCTAGGCTGGAGGCCGTGATGGGTGATAAGGAGTATAGGGTCTTGAGAAGGTTCCCCGGCAGGGAGCTTGAGGGGCTTAGATATGTCCATCCCCTCAGGAAGTATGTGAAGCTCCAGGAGGGTCTGGATGAGTACCACATCGTCGTAACCACTGCGGAGCATGTCTCTAGGGAGGAGGGTACTGGCCTAGTGCACGCAGCACCTGGGCATGGTGAGGAGGACTTCACGGTCGGTAGGTCTAGGGGCTTCCCAGTCGTATCGCCTGTCGATGAGCGTGGCGTGTATAGGGAGGAGGTCGGCAAGTATGCTGGGATGAACGTCTTCGAGGCTAATGAGGAGATTATCAGGGATCTCGAGAGGGATGGATACCTCTTCAAGAGGGAGAGCATAGTCCATAAATACCCTGTCTGCTGGAGGTGTAAGAGTAGGCTGATCATCAGGGCTACTGAGCAGTGGTTCATAAGGGTTACAAAGATTAGGGACGAGCTCATCAAGGCTTTGGAGGAGGTCGATATAACGCCTAGCTGGGGCGTTGAGAGGTTTAGGAACTGGTTGATGGAGCTTAGGGACTGGGTAATATCTAGGCAGAGATACTGGGGAATACCCATACCTGTCTGGGTCTGTAGGGACTGTGGAGACTACGTCGTCATAGGCTCTAGGAGTGAGATAGAAGAGCGTATCGTTGAGGGCAGCCTTGAAGACCTCCATAGGCCCTGGATAGACAGGGTTAGGCTTAGGTGTAGATGTGGAGGTGTGATGGAGCGCGTCCCAGACGTTCTAGACGTATGGTTCGATAGTGGCGTGGCCTTCTACGCGAGCCTCTCCTACCCCATGAGGGAGGAGCCCTTCAAGACTCTCTATCCCGTGGACTTCATAACAGAGGGGCATGACCAGATCAGGGGCTGGTTCTTCAGCCTCTTGAGGGCCGGCGTCATAGGTTTCGACGAGTCCCCCTATAAGAGGCTGCAGATCCACGGCTTCGTACTTGATGAGAAGGGTAGGGAGATGCATAAGAGCCTCGGTAACTATGTATCTCCCACCGAGGTGGTTGATAGGTTTGGTAGGGATATCCTCCGCTATACACTCCTACAGTACACTATATGGGAGGATCTGAAGTTCTCCTGGGCGAAGCTTGAGCATAGCCTTAAGGACCTCAACATACTCTGGAACGTATATCTCTTCGCCTCGATGTATATGAACCTTGATCGTTATAGGTATGACGAGCATCCCCTGGAGAAGTATCTCGACTTCCTTAGGCCCGAGGATAGGTGGATACTGAGTAGGGTAAACACTGTGCTCAAGGAGTATCTAGGTGCTATGGACAGGGCTTTTATACATGAGGCCCTCAGGACTCTTAGGGACTTCTTCGTCGAGGATCTTAGTAGGCTGTATATTAGGCTGGTTAGGTGGAGGACGTGGCTCGAGGGTGACGACCCCGCTAAGCTGAGCGCCTATGCAGTTTTATATTATGTCCTATACCGCCTCCTCCTGATGCTCTCACCGATAACCCCCTTCCTAACGGAGAAGATCTATAGGGACATGTTCCTACCAGCCCTATCTGATGGGCCCGAGAGTATCCATCTAGACATGTTGCCTGACCCAGATGAGGAGCTTATAGATCCGCGTCTGGAGGAGCTGATGAGCTATATAGACGAGGTGTTGGAGGCCGGTGGAGCCGCCAGGATGGAGGCCGGCCTGAAGTTCAGGATCCCGGTGAAGAAGATATTCATACTTAGCGACGATCCAGGGGTGAGGGACGCTGTAGAGGTGTTTAGAGAGGTTCTCAGGAGCCAGCTCAACGTCAAGGAGGTGGAGGTTCTACCCACCTCAGAGGAGAGTAGTTTCATGGTTAGACGTGTAAGACCCGTCATGAGGGCTATGGGCCCGGTCTTCAAGGCTGACGCGTCCAGGGTAGCGGAGATGGTTGTGGAGAAGGGTGGAGAGGTGGTAACGGCTCTACAGGAGAAGGGGTACTATGTAGTCCAGGTCGATGGAAAAGAGTATAGGGTTACGCCTGATATGGTGGAGATTGTTGAGGAGCCAGACCCGAGATACGTGGTGAGGAGCTTCCCCCATGGTGTCCTCGTCCTCGATAGGGAGGTGTCTCGTGAGGAGCTGGCTATGGGCCTCGCTAGGGACGTGGTCAGGAGGATACAGGCTATGAGGAAGGAGATGGATCTCCCGATATCAGCATATGTATCGGTATATGTGGCCACGCCTGATGAGGAGACTGCTGAGATGCTTAGGGAGCATAGCGGCTATATTGCCAATGAGACTCGGGCTAAGAACCTAGTCATAGGTCCTGGGGTCAGGATACCTAGTGACCACTACAGGAGGGAGTGGGAGATCTCTGGGGAGGGGTATGTGATAGGGGTTAAGCAGGTCTAGAGTATCCTCTCCTTATATCTACCCATCCCTTAAGATTTATGGAGATGCCGGTCAAGTGTAGTAGGTGTAGGGCTAGCTACTCTGAGATCTATATTCCCTATATGAGGCAGTATCTATGTATAGACTGTTTCAACAAGTTTTTCGAGTCCCGTATCGTCAAGACTGTGGAGAAGTATAGGATGCTTAGCCGTGGAGACTATATAGGAGTGGGCCTCTCTGGGGGTAAGGATAGCACCGCCCTCCTCACCGTGCTGAAGAAGTATTTCCCTGATAAGAGGTATATCGCTATTCATCTACACCACGGGATCTACGACTATAGTGAGGATAGCCTTAGAGCGGCTAGGGAGCTGGCGGAGTCCCTGGATGTAGAGCTACACGTATTCAGGTATAGCGATGAGATCGGGATAACGATACCTGATGTGAAGAAGACTAAGTATGGTAGGAAGATATGCGCCACGTGTGGCACTATCAGGAGGTGGGCCCTCTCCAAGGCTGCTAGGGAGCTTGGGGTCGATATACTGGCTACGGGGCATAATCTAGACGATACCCTGGAGATTATGCTGAACGCCTTCATAGCTGGGGACTACGAGTCTATAAGGAGGCTAAGACCAGTGCTCCCCCCATCTCCACCTAACAACTACTGGAAGGTCAAGCCCCTAATCAATACTCCTGAGTACGAAGTGCTTCTCTACGTTATGTTCAACGGCCTACCTGTAAAGAGGATCGACTGCCCCTTCGCTGAGGACGCCCGTAGCCTACGGAGGAAGGAGATACTCAGGCTCTGGGAGGAGAGGGAGCCCATGATAAAGTTCCAGCTCTTCGGGAGCTTTATGAAGAAGCTTATCCCGCTCCTTGACAGGGTTGAGGAGGAGGGTGAGCCGGTGGAGTATAGGGTGTGTAGGGTCTGTGGAGGTCCATCCTCAGGGGAGGTATGCTCTGCCTGTAGAAGGATCGAGTATGTGAAGAGGCTTGTTATTGAGAGGAGGAGATAAAAAAGGGGGTCTACTCGAAGAACTCTATGGTCTGCCTCTTCTCGGGTAGGGTTATCAAGCCCTCCTTAAGATCCTTCTCTACCTTTGAGATGGCCTTCTCAAGCTTCTCAAGACCTTCGAGTAGGAGGTCTAGCTCCATGTTGAGGGGTGGATATACCCTGATATGGGGCTCGTCATCCCATATCGTCCATACGCCGAAGCGCTTGGCCTCTATGAATATCCTCTTCGCCAGCTCTATATCCGCCTCGTCACCCTTCCCAGTCTCTATCGACGTGGCTAAGAAGTAGCCTATGCCCCTGCTATCCACTATTATCTCATACTTCTCCGGCCACTCCTTCATATACTTCAGGGCCTCCTCGCCATACTTGGTGACCTTCTCCAGTAGGTTTTCCCTATATATGATCTCTATTGTCTTGAGGGCTGCTGCACATCCAGCTGGGCTACCCGCGAAGGTGCTTCCCGAGTATGCCCTCTCGCTACCAGCCACCTCGTCGCTCAGAATAACCGCTCCAATAGGTATTAACCCGCCGGTTAGGCCCTTCGCAGTCACTACGACGTCTGGCTGTATATCGTAGTGCTCGAAGGCCCAGAACTTACCCGTCCTCCCGAAGCCGGTCAAGACCTCGTCTGCAATTACAAACCAGTTGTACTTCCTAGCCATCTCCATCAGCTTCTTGGCGAAGAACTTGGGTGGTATGAAGTTTCCACCCTCTGCCATCATGGGCTCGTAGAGTATCCCTGCTATCCTGTCTGGCTCAGCTATATGCTCAAGAATGAACTCGTCTAGATACCATAGTATGAGCCTGGCGAACTCGTCTTGGCTCATACCCGGTGGGAGCTTATAGCTCCTGGGGTAAGGGATGAATATTACTCCACCTCCATCCATACCCTCAAAATACTTCTTCCTAGCCGCGTCATGTGCACCTATCATCCTGGCCCCTATACTATCGCCGTGGTATGCACCCATGAAGCTGATGATAAGTGGCCTCTTCGACGCTGTTATTATGTATGAAACCGCCGCCTCAGCAGCCTCCGTTCCGGAGACCTCCATCGATACCCTAGTAAGGTTTGGAGGGGTTATCTCTACAAGCTTCTCGGCCAGCTCAATCGCAAGTGGATGATAATATAGAAAACCATACTTCCTGAGCGCGTCAATAACTGCGTCTAGAACCTCTGGATGAATATTTCCAACATTGTTGGAGGCCCAGCCAGTTGTGAAATCTATATATTTGTTACCATCCACGTCGTATACATGGAAGAGGTCTGCACCACCAGTTATAAACGAGGCCATAGCCTCTAGAAGCTCAAGATACTTGGGATTCAGCCCTCCGGGGGCTACCTTCTTAAGCCTCTCCTGATATTCCCTTGACTTGGGTCCGGGTATGTCATATACTATCTCGCAACACCTCCGACCTCTACAGGCGATACACGGTATATACTAGGACACTCATCATGGGTCTAATATAAATGTCTATATACCTTGTAGGCCATTCACATCCATATTATCGGGCGGTGTAGGGATCCGAGTTGAGGTTGGTCTCTATAAGGGTTGTAGATATGCATTGTGTGGCGTGTGCTGCTAATATAAGAGACTCCCTATCCAGTTTAAAGGGGGTCTCAGAAGTACGCGTCCTCCTTAGTGATAAACGTGTAGTGGTTAGATACGACCCTGAAAAGGTGTCGAAGGAGGATCTGATCAGGGCTATAAGAGATCTAGGCTTCAGTCCTGAGGACTGATACAAATATATTTGTAGTGGTTTTACTATGATTATAGGTTGTGAGCAGAAGGGAGAGGGTTATACATAGGAGGATTGAGGGGCTGCACTGCTCCTTCTGTGTCTCGAATATTGAAGATGCCCTCTCCCGTATTGATGGCGTGAGGGAGTATAATGTCAGTATAGCCCATGAGGAGATCTACATTAAGTATGATCCTGAGAGGGTGGATGGGTCTGAGATAGAGGCTTTGCTAGAGGGCCTTGGATATAGGCTTAGAGATGTTGATGAGCCACCTGAGTACGAGAAGGTCTACAGGGTTCTAAGGAGACGTCTACTAATATCAACGATGCTCTCATTAGTCACTGGACTGTTTATGCTGGGTATGTGGCTCGGCACTCTGGGTAGGGAGGCAGCGGTGGCTATGGGCCTTATAGCGGGGGTTAACTTCCTATTCCTGGGTAGGGAATATATAGTAATATCCCTCAACTCACTCCGCAGGGGGATCCTTAACCAGCATGTACTCATGTTCCTAACAGGTTTATCTGGGATCCTAGGTGGCATCATCGGTCTATTGACAGGCTTCTACCCGCCGGGAGACTTCTTCGGAGTAGCTTCATTTGTGACCACTTATCACCTGTTGGGTGGATACTCGGCATCATATGTTAGGAAGAAGTCTGACGAGGCTGTTAGGAGGCTTCTAAGGTATCGTCCCAGAGTTGTTAGGGTGAGGAGAGGTGGAACCGTAAGATATGTCGGTGTTGAGGATGTGGAGCCAGGTGAAGTGGTTATCGTGGATAGGGGTGAGTCTATACCCCTGGATGGGATACTGCTAAGCAGCTATGCATCTATCGATGAGAGCATCGTTACGGGTGAGCCTCTACCAGTGGATAAGTATAGGGGGGATGAGGTGGTCTCAGGCTCCATCAACCTGTCTGACCCTGTGGAGATAAGTGTGACGAGGAGGTATAGAGACTCCTTCCTCCACCGTCTAGTCATGCATATCAGGGAGGCGAGGGCTCTCAAGCCGCCCATCCTGAGCCTCCTAGACCGTGTATTAAAGAGGTATATATCCTTCGTCCTCATCACGGCAGTGGTCGCACTAATTCTCTGGGGTATCGCTCCGTTAATCCTGGGCCAGACATTGGAGTGGGTTAGACCACTCTATGTCTTTATGACGGTCCTAGTCATGGGATATCCATGTGCACTAGGAATGGCCATACCCCTCGCCATAATTAGGGGCTCCGGAGTAGCCGCTGAGAGGGGGATCCTGATTAGGAATGGAGAGGCAATTGAGATCCTGAGTGGGAGGCCATACCTACTCGTGGATAAGACGGGTACCATTACTCTTGGTAGGCCGAGAGTGGTGGGGCTTGGGGCACTTAACGGATTCGGTGTAGATGAGCTGCTTAGGGTGGCGGGTTGTCTGGAGAGCTATTCCCGACACCCTGTAGCTGAGGCTATCTATAGCTATATCCTTGAGAGGCTTGGGGAGATTGATTGTGGAGAGGTTTCTGGCATAGAGGTAGTTCCCGGTATGGGGATCAAGGGTAGGGTAGATGGACATTGGGTGGCTATAGGGAGTAGGGAGTTTATGGACAGCATAGGGGTTAGTGTCGATGTGGCTGGCGAGGAGGGGGTTAGAACGGTCTATATAGCTATCGACGGTGTATTGGCTGGGTACTTCTACCTCTCGGATGTTCTTAGGGAGGATGTGGCTAATGCGGTTGAAGAGCTGAGGCAGTATGTATCGGGTGTAGCTCTTATAACGGGAGATTCTGAGGAGAGTACGAGTAGGCTAGTTAAAGGTCTTAACCTGGACTGGTATAGATCGGGTCTAAAGCCTGGGGAGAAGGCTGGTATCGTGAGGAGTCTACAGGCAAGGGGGTATAGAGTGGTCATGGTTGGCGACGGTTTCAATGACGCCCCCTCAGTCACCTTGGCTGATGTGGGTGTAGCCTTCGGTGTTGGGTCTGACATAACCGCTGTGAATAGTGATGTGTTGATTGTAAGCGATAGGTTCGATAGGCTGGTTGATCTCTTCAGGCTCTCGAGGCGGATGTATGGTAGGACTAGGACCAACCTATTCGTCGCCTTTATCTATAATGGGCTTGGGATCCCACTAGCCGCTCTAGGCCTTATACAGCCCTACTGGGCGATGATATTCATGGTCCTCAGCGTCACCAGCCTACTCATCAACTCTCTGCGGGGTCTCTGACCCCCATCCGTGATACTGGGTTTGGAGTAGTGATTATGTGTAGCCTAGGTTTTAAGGCTATGGACAGTATATTGCTGACCTGGTGATGAGGGGGGAGCTTAGGATAGTAGTCCTGGCTGGGCTCCTATGGCTCATATCGTCCCAGAACGTGGGTGTGATAAGCTTCAGCCTACGCCCAATCATTAGCAGCCTATCTATCGAGGAGCCCCTTATCAAGAGCCTAATAGGTGGCGGTGCAAACATAGGGATGCTTATAGGAGCCTTTACCTCAGGCTTCCTGGCAGACAGGGTTGGGAGGCGTAGGATCATAGGGATCTATGCAGCTATACATTCCCTGGCTACCCTCCTAGCCGGCCTGGCGCCTAGTGCAGAGTCCTTGATACTGTTCAGGGTTGCCACGGGCTTCGGGGTTGGTGGGGCGCTCCCCATAATAGCATCACTCGTAGCCGAGTATAGCAGCCCTGAGCATAGGGGGCGTAACATCAGCCTGGTCGAGAGCTTCTGGGCGGTGGGCTGGCTATCCGCCCTAATACTGTCCTACTTCACGGTCTTCAGTAGTGGCGACTGGAGGCTCTACATGTTCCTCGCCGGTGGCCTCTCAATAATCGTCTTCCTAGGCTCCATAGCCAGGCTACCCGAGTCCCTCCGCTTCCTAAAGATGCTTGGCCGTAGGGAGGAGGCCTCTAGGCTCGCCACCATATACGGCGTTCCCCTACCAGAGGTTGAGGAAAGGAGGCTCTCCTGGCTAGAGTCTGTGAGGCTCCTCCTATCGAGATATCGCCGGGAGTCGATAGGCCTATGGATAACGTGGTTCTCCATAACGATGGGCTACTACGGAATCTTCATATGGCTCCCCTCGATGCTCGGCAGTATATCCCCAGAGATAGGGGAGTATATAGCTGGTAACAGGTTCACCTACCTACTAGTCATCACACTTGCCCAGTTACCCGGCTACTTCAGCGCCGTACTACTGGTGGACAGGGTGGGTAGGAGGCGTGTACTAGGAATATACCTAGCCGCGACGGCCCTCTCCTCATTCCTCTTCGCCTCTAGTAGGACTGTCCTCGAGCTTTATCTATACGGGATAATACTGAGTTTCTTCGACCTCGGTGCGTGGGCGGCGCTATACACCTATACGCCTGAGCAGTACCCCACCCATATCAGGGGCTTGGGATCTAGCTGGGCTGGGTTCTTCGGGAGGATAGGGGGTATACTCGGGGCTACCGTGGTTCCATTCCTGGGTATGGATTGGTACATCGTCTTCACACTCTTCGCCTTGGTCCATCTATTAGGCGTCATAGGTGTCTTCCTAGGTAGGGAGATGAAGGGTGTGGAGATGGTTGAGACCATAACTGTCTATGGATAGACCCTATATTTCTATCCAGCCCATCCATATAGCTATGTGGTGAGTAATCGTGACGACTGTTATTGAGGGTATGGAGGCCCCAGACTTCTGCCTCCCATCTGATGAGGGTAGGGAGGTCTGTCTAAGAGACTTTAGGGGGAGGTGGGTGGTTCTATACTTCTACCCCAAGGACAACACCTCGGGCTGTACCCGTGAGGCAGTGGACTTCACCAGTAGGCTCAACGACTTCCTCAGCCTCGGGGCGGTGGTCATAGGTGTGAGCCCTGACCCGGTCGAGAGCCATAGGAAGTTTAGGGAGAGGCATAGGCTGAAGGTAATACTGCTCAGCGATGTGGAGAGGAAGGTCTTGGAGAAGTATGGTGTCCTGGGGATCAAGAAGAGGTTTGGGAAGGAGTATCTAGGCGTGATAAGGTCTACCTTCCTGATAGACCCTGAGGGTAGGATCAGGAGGATATGGAGGAATGTCAGGGTTGCTGGACATGTTGATGAGGTTCTTGAGGAGCTCCGGCGTCTCCAGTCCTCCTAACCCTCTCTATTGCCCTCTTGAGCAGCTCTAGCATACGAGGTATGGGAACCTCCTTACTGGTGAAGTTGTAGGCCTCCCTCCAGGTCTTATCCTCGAGGAGCTTCTTGAATAGCTTGCTCCTACCGGTCTTTACTATCCTCCTGGGTATTGAGAGCTCCCTAATAGTCTCGTCGTCGACAAGCTCGGTGTCTATCCATACCTCTACCCCACCCTTCTTCCTCATCTTCCTCATCACGAGTATAGGCCTATCCTCTACAACCGCTATGTAATACCTCGTCTTCTTCACCTCCTTCCTCCTAGTCTCACATCCTAGTCTACGTACCTCCTTCAAGGTAGTGTTCCAATACTTATCCATCCTCCTCTTCACGAGGCTCTTCGTATCTATCCGGGTCTTCTCAGCCTCACTCCCCCTCAGTGGGGTGATCAGGAATATCTCCGACCCGTCTCCATCCACCCGGTCTATATCGACGAAGCGCTGTATAATGATGAGCTCGACGTTCCTCCTGCTCTTCCTAATCTCCTCTACAGCCCTTAGGAGGTCGGTGTTTACCTTGTCGATGATTAGTATTATGTTCTGGGACATCTTCTCCACGGCCTCCTTGATCTTGGGGAGTAGATCTTCCTTATCCCTCCTCTGGCCCAGTACCTCCTCCCTGATCTTCTGGAACATGTATCTGTTTCGCCTAAGCTCCTCGTAGATCTTGAAGGCTAGTGATGCGGGGTCGACCTGCTTCAGGGCCTCGTTCATCTTCAATACCTGGTCCTTGATATGGCTGTTGACGCCATGTCTAAGCATGTCTACCTCTACCACCCATATCTCCATCCTGTTCCTACCCGTCTTTAGGAGGAGGGCATCCGTCATTATCTTGCTACTCTTCCCGATGATCCTCTCTGTAGGGATGAATATGCTTCCCTCGCCGAAGATCCTGCTTAGGATCTTCTTATTCCTCTGTAGATATGCGGATATATCCTTCTCCCATCCGAAGTCCACCCTCTTGTAGATCCTCCCGTTATGTATCAGGACCGGGTCGGTAAGAAGTTTCTCATCTCCCTTGATGGGTAGGATCTCCTCATCCCCAGGCATAGTACATATATTATATTACCTGTCAAAAATAGCTTGCCCGGTTTATATCATATAACGGGGTTATAGAATTAGGGTGGGGGAGAGGATGGATAGGGCTGAGGTTGAAAGGAAAATTGTTGAGGCCCTTAGGAAGGTACACGACCCTGAGATACCCGTCAATGTCTACGACCTCGGCCTGGTATACAAGATCGATATCGATGTAGAGAACAAGAAGGTACATGTCGATATGACGATAACCTCGATAGGATGTCCAGTAGCATATGCCATAATCGATGATGCTGAGGCGGCTATTAAGGAGGCGCTGGGCGAGGATTGGGAGGTCAATGTAGAGCTTGTCATGGAGCCTCCATGGACACCCGCCAAGATAACAGAGGAGGGTAGGAAGATGCTGGAGGAACTCTACGGCTATGACATAGTGGGTGAGTGGATTAAGCAGATGTCCTGACCAGTATAAATACTTTGTAGTGCTACTAATTATTTGGTGGTGGTTATATGGCAGATGATGTAGTCATCGTTGCTAAGGAGAATGGTCCCTACCTAGTGATGAAGGAGGGTAAGGTGGTAGCTGCGCTCTGTAGATGTGGAGGTAGCAATAAGAAGCCATTCTGTGATGGTACCCATGCCAAGATAGGGTTCAAGGCGCCGCAGGCAGAGGTCAAGGTCTAGAGAGGCATCTCCTAGGGTCTATCCGGGATAGCCTACCGTCTCTATATCCCTTCTTCATCTCCTTTGCTAGGCAGGTTAGCCGTTCATCGCCCCTCTCCGCTGCGTATCTCTCCAGCCTCTCGATCGCTTCCCATACCTTGTCGTACTGCCTCATCTGCTGCTTTACGTAGGGTATTGTGGCCAGTATTAGGCCTCTTAAGAAGGGATCTCCACTCCTCCTCCATATCTTCTCGAGTTTCTCATGGATCTCCCAGAACCACCCTCTAGCAAAGTATTCTAGGAAGGTCTGGATAGGATCTATATCTGCATCGTCTCCGTCCTCTTCTATTACGGATATTCCCTGGGGCCTAACCCCTATACCCTTTAGTACGGTTAGGATACTTTTGGGATCAGCATCTACTTCTAGATCTATCTCGATATGGTCGTAGTCCGTCCTTAGGATGATGTGTCCCGCCTCTATACCGGCTTTTGAGAGCGCTTCCCTGACGTCTTTCCGCTCGATCCCTATGGGCTCTGCATATACAATTATCCTCATCCCTGTCTAGATGGATTGGGGAGAGTGATATATGAGGCTCGTCCTTATATTTATGGGGCTGTATTGAGGTGGGGAGGAAGGTGTAACCATGGAACATGTCTTGGCACTGGACATACTAGTCCTCATGCTCGGCTTCGTCGTGGGCTATCTCTACTATATCAAGTTTAGAACCGCGGTGGGAGGTGTGATAGCCACGCCCTTCCTCGTTATATACGTGGTTAAGGAGCCAGCGATAATCCTCTCTACAGGACTCGCCATATCTCTGGCGGTGGTTGCACTTGAGATTGTCCATGACAGGTACCTGATATATGGTAGGCGTGCATTCTACGTGGCAGCATTCATCAGTATGATCGTCTTCCTTAGTACGTATAACTGGATAGGTACTCAGATATCAACCGCATTCACCTCACTAATCGGTGGGATTATCGCCTATAACATGCATAAGGAGATCGTCTCTAACGGTGACTATCTGAAGCCTGTCCTCGTGTGGATGGCCGAGTTCCTCACCGTGATAATTATAGCCCTTATCATCTACATCTTGGCAGGGGTTATAGCTATATAGGGTGGTACAGAACTGGTATCCATTTATATATTTATGGAGGAGCATTAGTTTCCTATCCCCCTGGTTCGAGGATTAGGGAGGTAACCAGAATTGAATATTTACAAGGTACGCCCCCTGGCTAATGGTATGTTGGCTAGATATAGGGAGAACCTTAGGCGCTCCATCTATAGGATCCTTGTCTCTGGTAGCAGGGGGAAGACCGGTCTTGTCCTAGATATCTATGATGTTCTTTATAATCGGCTGGGAGAGTCTGGGGTAAAGGTTCTCGGTAAGGTGACTGGGGATAGGCCCCGCTTCAGATATGATGGTCAGGAGTGGGTTATTGACAGGGGGGATAAGCCTAAGAACCCTATGCTGGACTGGGAGAATGGAGGTATTATCGCAGAGTTCCCCGCAGATATCTACGTGTTTGAGAACCAGAGTATCAGGAAGTATACGAATGGTGTTATACATAGGATCTTTAGGCCGAATATAGAGGTAATACCCAATATTAGGCTTGAGCATGCGGAGCTAGGTGAGACTCTGGAGGAGATGGCTCATACTTTTGCGAGCCAGTTCTACGACCTTGAGTACGTTATCTATGCTGAGACGATTAGGGAGAACTTCGAGGCCACGTATCCAATCCTCGAGGAGTATGCGATTAAGTATGGGGTTGAGCTTAGGGTTGTCGATGTCCCTGAGGGGCAGCTGGATATACTGGGTATTGAGAGGGTATACATTGTTCAGGAGCTCCTAGACATAATGGGTATGGAGCCCCTCTCGATGGCCGAGTTCAACCATATAGTTCACCATATCATGGCTAGGCTTAGGCCGAGGTATAGTCCCTGGGGCTTCAAGTACATAGATATAGCCAAGGTGAACGACCCATCCTCGACCAGGATGGTCTACAACTATTTGAAGAGGAACTACTCCGGCCCCATCTATATCTTCGCGTATTTCAGGGGAGACAGGGCGGATAGGACTAGTTTCTTCATCCCCTTCTTCGAGGATATCTTCAGGGATACCCGTGTGGAGAAGGTCTTCCTGGCTGGTAGGTATTATAGGAAGGTGAAGGAGGTTCTGGGTGGTAAGGCTGTTGAGTTCTACGACCTGGAGCCTGAGGACATGTTCAGGGAGATTGCTAGTAATGATGGTCTCCTGGTATTCATGGTGAACGGTGTCCACCACGAGGTGGATATGGTTAGGGAGCTTGTCGAGACCGGGCCCGCCTCTGTTGGTGAAGAGATTAGGAGTGCCGAGGAGTCTAGGGAGAAGTCTGGAGAGCCTCTCTAACACCTTTTATAACTGTTTCTAAGTCGTCCCCTGTGAGTAGGGGGTGGACGGGTAGGCTTATCACCTTCTTGGCCAGGTCTTCAGTTATGGGTAGCCTCGTGTATCCAAACCTCTCCCTCACAATTTCGAGGGTGTGTATAGGCCTGTCGTAGTACACCCCTGTTGCTACGCCTCTCTCCATTAGAACCTTCCTTATCCTATCCCTCGACCCTGTCTTTAGGGTGTAGAGATTATATACGTGGTATGCCCATTCCCTCTCGATTGGTGTCTCGATATCTAGGTCTCTAAAGGCCTCTGTATAGATCGATGCATTCTCCCTACGCTTCTTGTTCCAACTTTCTAGTAGCCTAAGCTGCTCAAGAGCGACCACCGCCCCTATCTCGTTGAACTTCATGTTGTATCCAAACATTACGAACTCGCCATTCCTAATCCCATGGTTCTTTAGGCTCCTAATCCTCTGGGCCAGCTCCTCGTCGTCGGTGGTTATGACTCCGCCTTCCCCATATACTCCCATGTTCTTTGAGGGGTATAGGCTGAAGTATCCCACGTGGCCTATCCCACCTACACGTTTGCCTTTATACCTTGCTCCATGTGCTTGGGCGGCGTCCTCTATGACGTAGGCGCCATATTTTTCGGCCAGCTCTATAACCGGGTCTAGGTCTGCGGGGTGGCCGAATAGATGGACTGGTATGATCGCCTTGACCGTTGGATCCATCTTCTTCTCGAGGTCGTATGGGTCTAGGGTCATCGTCTCGGGGTCGACATCGATGAAGACTGGCTCCGCCCCCAGCTCGACGGCCTGTGAGGCAGTCGCTATGAATGTGAATGAGGGTACCGCTACCTTGTCCCCCCTACCTATTCCTAGGGCCCTTAGTATGAGGAAGAGTGCGGATGTCCCGCTGGATACCGCCACTGCGTGTTTTACGCCTATATAGTTTGCAAATCTCTCCTCGAACTCCCGGGTATAGCGGCCATCGACATACTGCTTGGAGTCTATCACCTCTAGAATCTTCTCCTTGATCTCGTCGCTGATATATGGCTCTGCTAGGCGTATCATCGCTATCTACACCCCATTTTCCCCAGTAGGGATAAAAACCTGTGTCTAGTCTTCTCGGCCTCACTGAAGAGTTTCTCAGCATATTTGAGGACTTCGAGTATCTCCTCCACATCTAGTAGCTCCTCTCCCCAGGCCATGAGGGGTATGCTATACTTAGGGGCCAAGAGTATCTCTACAGTAACGCCTCTACCCCCCAGGCTGTAGATACTGGAGTATCTGTAGCCCGCCTCCCATGCTACTCCTAGTAGCTCACCCGCCTTCTCAAGGTTCTCGGCGGCTACGTGTAGTATAGTCCCCTCTACATTCATCCATACCACTCCGTCTCCAGCCCCTGTAAGGGCCTGTCTAACCATGTCTATCCCTATGGGTCCATGTATCTTGAGTAAGGTCTTTCCACGTCCCTTCTTTATCAGGCCCTCCTCCAGCGTTATGTGTATCCTCCCATAGCAGCTGCTCTTGGTGACGTAGCTGCTACATCTGTTGATAGCCATGAGTATGGGGATGACCCCCTCATCCACCAGACCCTTCTTCAGGGCCTTTTCAAGCTTCTCTAAATGCCTAGCCCTCTCGAGGAGCCAGGTATTCACATTCCTACCCTCTTCAGGAACTCTCCATAGCGGTAGAGGGCGGAGGCAGCTGCTACAGCCCTCCTGGGGCTTGGATATACGGGTATCCCGTTGTCCCGTAGCCATGTATTCGCTATAGATACCTCCCTGCCACCTATCATAGACATTACTACGGGCTTGTCGGGATACCTCTTGACTATCGAGACTATCCCATCGGCGATCTCGTATGGATCGGTTATCGCTGCGTGTACATATATAGCGACTACACCATCAACCCATGGATGTGAGAGGACCTTGTCCAGAACCTCGATGTAATCCTCCTTATAGGCGTTGCCCGTCAGGTCTATAGGGTTCTTAGGGCTCCCGAAGGGTGATATTGCCCTCCTAACGTCTCTCTCAAGATCCTGGGGCATATCCCTGAGGGGTATTCCATACTCCTCCGCGAAGTCTGACGCTAATACTCCCGCCCCACCACCATTGGTAACTACTACCAGGTTGGGTTCCCTCATGGGTGGCTGTAGATGTAGGGCCAACGCCTTGTCGAACCCGTCTTCTAGGCCATATGCAGGTATTACTCCGCTAGCCCTGAACGCAACGTCGTAGAGCTTGACATCACCTGCGAGGCTGCCCGTATGGCTCATTGCGGCCTTTGCCCCCCTCTGGCTCCTCCCCGACTTTATCGCTACTATGGGCTTCTTCTTCGAGACCTCCCTAGCTATCTCGACGAATCTCCTCCCCTCCTTTAGGCTCTCCATGTATAGGAGGATCGTCTCAGTATCGTCGTCGTCACCTAGGTATTCCAGCATCTCCTCGAAGCCTATCTGGGCCATGTTGCCTATGCTCACCATCTTTGAGAGCCCTATCCTGTTGGCCCATGTCCATCCAACCAATCCTATTGCTAGTGCCCCGCTCTGTGTAACCATTGTTATCCGCCCCCTGTATGGTAGGCTTGGGCAGAAGCTTAGGTTCATGTTGTGGTCGGTGTTGAGTATCCCCACCACATTCGGACCTAGGAGGGCTATCCCAGCCTCGTCGGCCATCCTGACGAGCTCCCTCTCCTCCTCGGCTCTACCCACTTCTGCGAAGCCCGAGGTTATTACTACGACTCCTGAGACGCCCTTCTCTATACTCTCCTTCAAGGCTCTCATAACCTTCTCTGCGGGTATGGCTATGACCGCCACGTCCACCTCGTCGGGGATGGATGTTATGGAGGGATAGGCCTTAAGCCCCATAATCTCCTCTGCATTGGGGTTTACTGGGTATATCCTCCCCCTGAAGCCGTCCTTGATAAGGTTGTATACCACTTGGAAACCTATCTTCCTGGGACTCCTACTAGCCCCTATAACAGCTACGGAGTCTGGGTAGAGTGTTCTCCTTAATACCTCCTTTAGCCAGGGCCTATTCACCTAGTATCACCCTCACATCCACGGCTAGCGCTCCCCGTGGATAGGCTATCAATGGGTTTATATCCATCTCCATGATCTCGGGATACTTATCCCCGAGCTCTGAGACCTTTACTATTACATCGGCTATCGCGTCTATGTCTGCTGGTGGCCTACCCCTATAACCGCGGAGTATCTTATATGCCTTGACCTCCCTGATCATCTCCCTCGCCTCCTCTATAGGGATGGGCGCTAGTCTGAAGCTTACGTCCCGGTATATCTCGACGAATATCCCTCCGAGGCCGAAGGCTACTACCGGGCCGAACTGTGGATCCCTAGTCAGGCCTACGAGGGTCTCGACCCCCTCCTCAGCCATCTCCATGACTAGCACTCCTAGGATCTCGGCCTCAGGGGCATTCGATCTAACCCTGCTTATAAGTTCCTCAACCTCACTTTCGAGGGCCTCACCACTAACGTTGAGCTTTACACCCCCTACATCAGATTTGTGTATAATGTCTGAGGAGACTATCTTCAGAACGTATGGGGGTGGGAAGTCTGGCTCCGGCTTCGCTCCGAGAGGTATGAATACGTAGTGGGGTATGGGTATCCCAGCTGACTTAGCGAGTGCCAGTGCCTCATGTTCGAGGAGGGCTTTACGGCCGTTTCTAAGGGCCTCGGATAATATCCTGTTTATAGGGTCGCTCAAGCCTGACACCAAGAGTATTCATCTGGATTGGTTACTGAAAAATGGGTGGTCTATGGGGGCCTCATACGTGCAACTCTCCTCAAAGCCTATCGGCTCGGATCGGTGGAGACCTTCATCGGCCCCTAGATAATGTTCCCCCTATCCAGCCAATAATTATTATCGGGGGGATAATCCCTTGTTGTATGAGCCGTCCCTTCCACATTGATGACGAGGTCTACCTGCTTAGGACGGGGCTCTTCCATCTGAACAGGTATAGTGGTGATGTGTATCTAAAGGGGGCTCCCCTAGATAAGTGGATGGAGAATGGCCTGGAGAGTGTTGCTAAGAGTCTCCTCGGGAGTCACTATATAAGCTTCCTAAGGGCCGTTGAGCAGGTGGCGGCACCACTAGAGGGGGTCCTCGATATCTTGGGGACGATATATATGTATAACGTCGTCAGCCCTATCTATACCTTATACATAGTGGCACGCTCAGCCGGATATGGCCTCTTCAACACTGTTAGGAATGTCTATGAACTCTCCACACCAGAGGCGTGTAGGGCTGTACAGTCTCGGCCCAAGGAGAGGGAGGTCTATGGCCTACCTATTAAGAGGCCTGCATGGGTCGATAAGGCTATAAGTCTCCTGGTTAGGGAGGGGCTGATAGATAAGGATGGTGCTAGGCGTATAAAGAGGCTCCTACCCGTCGTGGATCCTGGGGCTGGAGACCCGATACTGAGGCTGATAGCTAGGAAGGTAGGGTTCGAGGCTGCCCTCTCCCTATATATTGTGCCGAAGCTAGTGGCTTCGGAGGCGATCTATAGAGAGGTGTATCCCAGGCGTATCTTGATACCTCCCTACTACTCAGGCCCCTTCCTACCTCGAGATGCTCCTGAGGAAGTATCTGACGAATAGAGCCATTATACCTATTATTATGGCTGCGTAGACCAGTGCTATGAATAGCCCTGTGTAGGGGTCTGAGATTACTATGAAGGGGAATATGATGACTATCGACTCTCCGCGTGGGAATGTATCTAGTAGGAATGTGAATCCTATGAATAGGAGTAGTATCGCAACTATGGATAGTATGCCTGCCAGCATTATGCTGCCCACGTTATCAATCGTTACAGCCCTGCGAGCCTCATAGCATTCTGCACAGACCTTCTCCGAGAGGTTGAAGTCGTCCTTACATACCCTCCTCCCGCATGAGCTGCATCGATATACTGCCCTCTCTATTCCACAGATCTCGCAGTAGTCCCTCACGTCCATTCCAATCTATTAATGTATTATCCCAGTGTTAAACCGCTATGGTTACGATGAGTATTGGTAGTAGGTATAGTGCTAGGATAGCTACACCCATTAGGGCCAGCATCCACCAGTATCTCCTGAGGAACTTGGAGTTGCCGAATATGATGGGTATGGGGCCTATCAGAACTACTCCTCCTAGGTCGCCCCTAGACCTGTGGACTATTATGGCCATAGCCAGCATGAGGAGTATTATCCCGGCCAGTATGAATAGTAATACCGCCTCAGTGAAGCCTATAATCATTTCCCAAAAATATAGTTTCTATATCCTCCTTATTAATAACTGATGGTTCACGGCAAATATTCTGAGGAGATGGGGATGTCTAGGGATATCGATGAGGAGACTAAGCAGAAGCTGGCCAGCCTATTCCAGATGAAGAGTATTGAGGCCCGTATAGCGGAGAATATGAAGAGTATCAGGTATAAGATAGGGGTTATAAGTGGGAAGGGGGGAGTCGGAAAGTCGACAGTTACTGCTAACCTCGCGGTGGCCCTGGCCCTGGAGGGTTATAGGGTTGCCGTCTTCGACAGCGACTTCCACGGCCCCTCTATACCCAAGATGCTGGGGGTGGAGGACGCGACCTTGGAGGTTACGAAGGATAAGAAGATCCTCCCCGTAACGGGGCCCTACGGTATCAAGATAGTGAGTATCCTCTACCTACTCCCTGAGAAGACCGAGGCAGTTATCTGGAGGGGTCCTTTAAAGAAGAAGTTCTTCGACGACCTAGCCCTCTATACCCAGTGGGGTGAGCTGGACTTCCTACTCTTCGACCTGCCTCCAGGCACGGGTGACGAGGCTCTGAACCTTGCACAGTCGATAAAGGATCTGGCTGGTGTTATAGCCGTAACCCAGCCTACGGAGGTCTCGGCACTAGCCGTGGCTAAGTCGATAAACTTCGCCAGGAAGACGAATATACGGGTGCTGGGGATAGTGGAGAACATGAGCTACTTTGTATGTGGTGATGGTAAGAAGTATAAGATCTTCTCTGGAAACGGTGGGGAGATGCTGAGCAAGATGTTTAACGTCCCCCTCCTCGGTAGGATACCTATTGACCCGAGGGTGGCGGAGCTTGGGGATAGTGGTTATAGCCTACTGATCCAGGATCCTGATAGTGAGTTCTCTAAAGAATTTAGAAACCTTGTGAATAACTTGTTGGAGGTGCTTGAGGGTGGAGAGGATAGGGGAAGAGAAGGGTCTTGAGGGCCTTATTATCTATATACTCAGCCTCATAGCCTTCATAGGCGTGATAGATACGAGCTTCCTCATCTCCATCATCTCCCCATTCTCGTATAGCCTGGGAGCCACGAAGTTCGAGGCTGGGCTGATAGCTGGTCTATACTCAATAGTCGCGATACCCGCCAGCGTCTTCGCCGGGCTCATGATGGATAGGATAGGTAGGTGGAGGATGCTTAGGCTCGGACTATTCCTAGACTTCCTAAGCATGATCCTCTACTACCTATCCATGACTCCCCAGATGTTAATGGCTACCCGGGTGGTCCACGCCATCGGTGGTAGTATGCTCTTCCCCAGCGGTATATCGCTGGTGGCCAGGTATAGCAGGAGGGAGAGGATAGCCCCAGGCATATCCCTATTCCTGATATTCATAGCCATATCCGTGGCTGCTGGAGCCGTTACCTCGGCCACGATTGTCACGCTATTTGGTTTCCGCCTCGTATTCCTACTCCTGGCAGGGATTATATTTATTGGTGGGCTATTAACACTCCTCCTCCCAAGCTTTCTTGACATTCCTGAAGTTAGTAGGAGGAGCGTCGACGTCAGGCTGGTAAAGGTATTTGGGGATAGGGTAGTGGCCAGCATCGCTATGATCTTCAGCCTCTACATAGCCTTCGGGTTCATCGTGGGTGGGTATCCCACATTACTAGTAGATATACTAGGGCTGCCTGAGGAGAGGGTCTCAGGTCTGATGGGTATGTATATGGGTGTGGCCACCCTGGTTAGCATACCCGTAATGTTCCTAACCGGTAGGATCCTAAGTTCAGGTAGGGAGAGGATGGTGGCTGTCTTCGGCGGGTTATTACTAGTCGCCTCACTGTATATCTTGATGGTTAATCCCGAGCCTAGAGGGTTATTCATAAGCTCCATCATACTTGGAGGGGCGATAGGTTTCCTAATGGTGGGTAGTACCTACTTGGCCGTAACCGTGGATGACAGTATAAGGGGGGTGACCACAGGTCTCCAGCAGACCTTTAACATAATGGGTATAGCTGTAGGGGCCCCACTATCAGGATTACTGGCTGACCTGTTCGGCATAAGTATGATGTGGATACCCCTCGTAGCAGCCCTTGGGATGACCCTCCTAGTCCCTCTGATGCTGGGTAGGGGGCTAAATAGAGGTGTAGAAGGGCTTCAATAGCCTGACCAGGTCGTCTAGGGAGATCTTGAAGACATGTTTAGGCGTTCCACCACCAACGATCACGTGGTCATACCTGGTGGAGTCTAGGTCTAGGTAGGCCCTCCTACTCTCAATATTTGGGTGTAGGGGGCTCACCTCTCCCGGACCCATGCCGACCATACTCCTCATCTCCTCGGGAGTGGCAAGTCGGGCCTCCTCGTCCTGCAGCTCTCCACGCACGACATCCATGTCCAGTTCCTTACCGCCCCTTATTAGGAATGCGTAGATCCCGTCTCCAGACCTTATAAGCATAGTCTTAAGAACCATGTCTGGGTCGACACCGAGGTATTCAACAACCTTTTGTACGGTCTCGAAGCCCCGTGGGTCGTAGTAGAGAGTGTAGGGTATCTCTTCCGCCTCTAGTCTCCTTATGATCTCGATATGCTTCTCACCCATATCTATACACCGCCTAATATCTATACCTAACCCTTTATTCGAGCTAGTGTTATCAATATATATGTATGTGTAGCCTTGACGTAGCATATATACGTCGGGACTTTCCTATCCTCGAGAGGAGTCTCAACGGTCGCAAACTAATATATCTGGACAACGCAGCTACAACCCAGAAGCCTGTACAGGTTGTTGAGGCTTTGAAGGAGTTCTACCTGATGAGGAATGCCAATGTCCATAGGGGTATACATAGCCTAGGCAATGAGGCGAGTAAGATGTATGAGGAAGCCCGTGAGAAGGTAGCCCGGTTCATAAACGCCGAGCCTGAGGAGATAATCTTCGTTAGGAGCGCCACCGAGGGTGTAAACCTAGTAGCCTATGCATGGGGCCTCTACAACCTTGATAGGGGTGATAAGGTTCTCTATACCCTCATGGATCACCACGCCACCATAGTCCCATTCCACATCGTGACTGGTTTCAGGGGGGCTGAGCATATAGGTGTTGAGATAACTGATGATGGGTATATCGATATGGAGGATCTGGCGGAGAAGATTAGGGGGGCCAAGATCATAACTTTTCCCCACGTATCCAACGTACTATCCACGATAAACGACGTATCGAGTGTTGTTAAGCTGGCCCGTGAGGCGGGTGCCCTGGTCCTACTAGATGCTACCCAGTCGGCACCACATATGAAGCTGGATGTTAAGCGGCTCGATATAGACTTCATGGTCTTCAGCTCCCATAAGATGCTTGGCCCAACAGGTGTGGGTGTCCTCTATGTGAGGAAGGACCTGTATAGGGAGATGGGGGTCTTCGAGGGTGGTGGCGACATGATTAGGAGCGTCTCCTACCGTGACGACTATACTCCGGTCGTGACCTATGCCGATCCCCCCATCAAATATGAGGCGGGTACACCGGCCTTCGCAGAGATAGCGGTCTTCCCCGTGGCCCTCGAGTATCTAGAGTCGATAGGTATGGAGAATATCCATAGATATGTCAATAGCCTTATGTGGATCCTCTACACGAGACTGGCCGAGCTTGATGGTGTGGAGGTCTATGGCCCAAGTAGGCGTGAGGATCGGGCTGGCCTAGTATCATTCAATGTTGAGGGCTTCAACGCCCATGAGGTCGCCGCATATCTTGATAGCCACGGGGTAGCTATTAGGAGTGGGCATCACTGTACTGGGCCGCTCCATAAGAGGCTGGGTATAGAGGCTAGTGCAAGGGCGAGCTTCTACATCTACAACACATATGAGGAGGCCGAGTATGTAGCCAGTCTCATCGAGGAACTGGTGAGTGGGTAGTGAAGGATCTGCTAGAGACTGTTGAGAAGCATTGTGGAGAGACGGATACCTACAGCGTCTACGTGAGGAGGGAGGCGTGGGAAGGTCTCAGGGATACTGTGGTCTCCAAACTTGAGAATCCTAGGAGGATTGGGAAGGTATTCACGAAGGGCCTCTACAAGGGTTATGAGGTAAGTGTCTTCGAGAATGGGAGGATAGTTGTCTCGGGGGTTAGGGATGAGGAGGAGCTGGTCAGCGTCTTGTCCGAGCTCTTCTCCTTTTGAGGGCTCTTAAGGCCTTGTAGGCCGGCCTACCCCATACCTTTATATCTCTGTCATACTCTGGTGGGATGCCCTCCTCATCCACGATCTTGACTGGCCAGAGGATATAGAAGTTCCTCTCCCTACTCTTCGGGCTCAGTATCTTGGCTATGACAAGCATACCCTCCCTCAACTTTGGTGTCAACGGGGCTTTCCTATGGAAGATTCCTATGACCCCCTCGGGGTCATAGGTGACTACCTCGCCAACCTCCGGCTTCCTTGACTTCTTGGTGTATACGAGTACATATCTGGGCATCCCTAGATAAATAGGTCGTGGTCTGTTTAAAGGTCTTGGGAGTTGGAGATGGAATACCTCCTCAGACTTGGTGAGCTTACCCTCAAGACGGGTAGGAGTAGGGAGAGGTTTGAGTCTAGGCTGGTCAATAACATTAGGGACGCTCTGGAGTCTAACGGGTTCAGGGAATATGAGGTCTCGGTAAGCCCGGGGAGGATATATGTAAAGGTTGATGGGGACGCCATGGGTGTCCTCACACGTGTCTTCGGGATCGTCGGAGTTGTGAGAGTGATAAGCCATAGGTTCGAGTCGCTAGACGACATTGTTGAGAAGGGTGTCGAAATATATAGGGAGCTGGTCAGGGGGAGGAGCTTTGGCGTCAGGGCTAGGAGGGTGGGTAGACACAGCTTCAGGAGTATAGATGTGAACAGGGCTCTGGGGGAGGCCCTCCTGAAATATGCGGAGAAGGTCGACCTGACTAATCCAGATATATGGGTAAGGCTGGAGATCAGGGGTGACAAGGTCTACTACTACCTTGAGGAGGGTGAAGGCCCTGGCGGCCTGCCCATAGGGACTGGTGGCTCTGCACTAGCACTATTCTCAGGGGGCTTCGACAGCCCAGTGGCTACCTGGCTGGCTATGAGGCGTGGCATAGAGATGCATATGATCCACTTCCAGCTTGGAGGGGAGAGGCACTTCAACAAGGTTTTGAGGGTGGCTATCCAGCTGGCTAGGGACTGGGCATACGGCTATAAACCCATCCTCTATAGGGTAGACTTCAGGGACGTGGCTAGGGAGATCAGGAGTAGGGTGAGGCAGGACTACAGGATAGTCATACTAAAGAGGCTGATGTACAGGGCCGCCGAGATGCTTCTCAAGATGATTGGTGGCGAGGCCCTAGTTACTGGGGAGTCGATAGGCCAGGTCAGTAGCCAGACCCTGAGGAACCTTGTCGTAACTGATATGGCCATAGGCTCCACGGTGCTTAGGCCCCTGGTGGGGATGGATAAGGATGAGGTTATTGGGATGTCCCGTAGAATAGGCCTCTACGACGTGAGCAGGGTTGTGGAGGAGGTCTGTGCCCTCGTTGAGGAGGCCCCTGTTACCTGGGCCGATCCAGAGATAGCTGCTGAGGAGGAGGCTAAGATACCTATGGAGCTGGTGGAGGAGGCTGTCTCCAACGCCATGAAGTATAGCCTACGGGATCTTTACAATGTAAACCTGGATATACCCGATGAGTATGGCGTGGAGCCGGGGGAGATACCTAGGGACGCCCTAGTCATAGATATCAGGGGGAGCTTCAGCTATATGCTGGGCCATATACCGGGATCGATAAACATGAAGCCTGAGGAGGTTCTGAATAGGTGGCGGGAGTTCAAGGAGGAGGGGAGGCCGGTTGTCCTGGTATGCCCAGTCGGGCTAGAGAGTATCGAGCTTGTGGAGAAGCTTAGGGAGAAGGGTGTCGAGGCCTACTACCTCCTAGGGGGTTATAGGGCCTATAAACTGATGGAGCGCCGCGTGGGTAGTGGGGCTGGGAAGAGTCATAACTGAATATACCTAGACCCCTCCTGAATATGCATGATTTTATATATGTTAAAACCCGTCTTCTATAACGGTGTTATAAGGGATGTTGGAGGTCAAGGATCTCCACGTCACTGTGGAGGAGAAGGAGATACTGAAGGGGGTTAACCTCAAGGTCGAACCAGGGAAGCTAGTCGTCGTGATGGGCCCCAACGCTGGCGGTAAGTCTACACTAGCCTATGCTATAATGGGGCGTGAGGGATACGAGGTCACCAAGGGCGACATCCTATTCAACGGGGAGTCCATACTTGAGCTCGGCCCAGACGAGAGGAGCAGGCTCGGGATCTTCCTCAGTGTCCAGGAGCCGCCACCCCTCCCCGGAGTTAAGGGGTCCCTGCTCGTACCTGCTGTGATTAAGAAGAGGCGTGGGATACCTATGGATGACAAGTTCGCTGATATCAAGATCCTACGTGAGGTTAGGCCCAAGCTTGAGCTGGTTGGTCTGGACAGCTCCTACATGGGGAGGGAGGTCAACGTAGGCTTCTCCGGCGGTGAGAAGAAGAGGTTTGAGCTCTTCCAGGCATTGGCGTATGACCCTAAGATAGTTATTCTAGACGAGCCCGACTCAGGCCTGGATGTGGATGGTGTAAAGATGGTTGCACGCGTGATAGACGATATGAGGAAGAATGGGAAGGGGGTCCTGCTGATCACTCATAATCCGAGGCTCCTCCACTTCATAACCCCTGATGAGGTGAATGTCCTGATTGATGGGAAGATTGTGATGACCGGGGGTCTCGACGTGGCCGAGTTCGTCGAGACCCATGGTTATGATAAGGTTGTTACGAGGTGATGTTTAATGTCTATCGAGAAGCCTGAGGAGCTCGTGAGGTATCGCGAGCCGGAGGAGCTGCTGGGATTCGCCAAGGACTATCCAGCGGAGGTAGAGCTGAAGGGTAGGATCACGGAGAGCCTTATCAGGGAGATCTCAAAGGTTAAGAAGGAGCCTGAGTGGATGACTAGGCTGAGGCTGAAGAGTCTGGAGCTCTTCTACAAGCTCCCGATGCCCAACTGGCTACAGGGCATCGAGATGCTTGACCTGGACACCATGGCCCACTACGTCAAGCCCGACATAGAGCTTAGCAGTAGCTGGGACGATATCCCAAAGGAGGTTAGGGAGTACTACGAGAAGATCGGTATACCTGAGCTCGAGGCGAAGGTTCTACACGGCCTCTCCGCACAGTATGAGAGCGAGACCATCTACCACAAGATGAAGAAGAGCCTAGAGGACAAGGGCGTAGTAATGATACCTATGGAGGAGGCTGTCCAGAAATATCCAGACATCGTGAAGAGGTACTTCCTAAGGATCTTCCCACCCAGCGACCATAAGTTCGCCGCGCTACACGGGGCCCTCTGGAGCGGGGGAGTATTCGTATATGTGCCTAAGGGCGTCAGGGTCGAGGCGCCTATAGAGGCCTTCTTCCTGATTGGTAGGGCCTTCGAGAGCCAGTTCGAGCATACCCTATTGATAGCCGATGAGAACAGCTACATCTACTTCATCGAGGGATGTACAGCACCTATGTATAAGGGCTTCAGCTTCCACGACGGTATGGTAGAGCTCTATGCACATAGGGGTGCCCACATAAGGTTCACGACCTTCCAGAACTGGAGTAAGCACGTCATCAACTTCAACAATAAGAGGGCCATCGCAGAGGAGAACGCCAGGGTGGACTGGGTAGAGGGAAGCATCGGCAGCATGCTCACCTATGTATACCCATCGACCGTGCTCAGGGGTAAGGGGAGCAGCAGTAGGAGCGTTGTATTCACACTGGCTAAGGGCCCATACCTCAAGGACAGCGGCAGTAAGATGTTCCACGTTGCACCCAACACTAAGAGCAGGATTGTGAACAAGAGCATCAGTGTAGACGGCGGCATCAACGTATACAGGGGAGTGATCAGGATACCCTATGGAGCTAGGAACGCGGTATCCAACGTGGAGTGTGAGAGCCTCATCCTAGACGATAAGAGCTATGCATACACCTATCCACACAACCAGATCGAGGAGCCCACAGCATCGGTCTCCCACGAGGCCACCACGATGAGGCTGACGGAGGACCAGATCTTCTACCTACTGAGCAGGGGACTTGACGAGGACGATGCTAAGAACCTCCTAATAATGGGCTTCCTAGACGAGCTCTTCATCGAGGTGCCATTCGAGGTAGCCCACGTACTGAAGAAGGTGCTGGAGATAGAGTTTGAGAAGCTGGGTGGCGTAGGATGACATCGACAGAGCAGGTGCTGAAGCAGCTAAGCGATATACCCTTCCAGAAGGTGAGGGACAGCCCCACCGTCAAGTACTACACCGACTGGAAACGTTTCGAGGAGCTCCTCGGAATAGGCTATGCCGAGGAGCTTAGACATGACCTCCGGTTCGCGAGCTTCACCCCCAACATCCTTTTTACACTTGACGGTGTAGAGGGTGACTACGACTCTGTAAAGGTTTCCAAGGAGGGTTTTGAGGACGTCTCAGAGCTCTATAGGAAGGATGCCTCCGAGCTTAACAAGATGGAGGCGTATCACAGGCTTCTAAACAAGTATGTAGCAGTCCTAACAATGGGTGGTGGGGAGGTCACAGCCGTATCACCGTCCCCGAAGGGCTACCTACCTAACCACCTAGTCGTTAGGGTTGAGGAGGGTGAGAATAGGCTCAACCTAGTGGATCTAGCCCTGGACAGGGGGTTGAAGACCCTATTCGTAGAGGTTGATGTAGATGATGGTGCCAGGCTCGAGATAAACTACTTCTTCCTCCACCAGAGGGAGGCACCGGTATATGTGGAGTACTTGATGAGGGCTGGTGAGTCCTCAAGGATAGACTTCCGGTTCCTAGGGTTCGGCGGCTACATGACCCATGTGAGGAGCCATATGCATCCTGTTGGGAGGGAGAGTGAGGGCTACACCTATGGAAGCCTGATAGCTAGGAGTGACACCAAGACAGACGTCATCACCAATGTTACGCATCATGGTGACTATAGTAAGAGTGTACTATCGGTCAGAGGAGGAGTCCTTGAACAGGGCTATCTAGTCCACAGGGGCGCCGCTAGGATACTGAACAAGTCCCACGAGGCCGAGACAGCTGTGAAGAGCTACCTAACCATCTTCGGGGAGCATGGGACGGCCCACTCGATACCTATGCTGGAGGTCGACACAGGCATAGTCGCAGGCGCTAGCCACTCCACATCGGTGAGTAGGCTGGACGAGTATAGGATGTTCTACCTACGTAAGATGGGGCTCTCCGACGAGGAGATCGTGGATCTACTCCTAAGGGCCTATGTAGAGTATAGCGGAGTGGCCGAGGTCTTCGACGTCGACTGGCGCGGGATAATCTCTATCTAAAACCCTTTTTAACCTGTCCGGATTAATCTGGCCATACACCTAAATATTTTTTGATGAGGATATGTAGACAGGGTGAGGAGAGGGAGGTCACATATCCAGAGGAGAGGTTCAAGCTTCTCAGGAGGCTTAGGGAGTGGGCCCTTGGCCTGATGACCCTCCTTGAGTCCAAGGGGATAAAGACATATGTCCATGGGAGCATTGCCCGTGGGGATGTGGATGAGTGGAGCGATATAGACATCGTAATACCTAAGTATGTCAGCCCAGCAATCCTCGACACGATCCTAATGTCCGGCGGCTATGAAGTCCTTAAGAAGATGATTGTACAGGCGACCCCCTCCTCAACCCCAAAGGTATACTACATCTTCGATGAGAAGGAGACCCGGGTGCTGAGCTATCCACTCAGGGAGCTCACCAGTAACGAGCTATACTTCTACAGGTTCGGGGGGATGCTGGATACTGATGGGCTTCGGCGGGATATGAGGGTAAAGGGCGTTGATAAGAGGCTCATGCTGATCAAGCCCCTGGAGCATGGGCATAGGGAGGAGTGCATCCTTGGTAGGACGGGATACGCAGCTAGGGAGCTTGGGATCCCAGAGGCCATTGTCAACGAGCGTGTATACATCCTGTCCAAGAGGATGGTCTATGGGAGGACCGGCGTCTTCCTCGAGTATGTCCTCCGGCCCGGCGAGGATATAGCCTCGGCAGTGAGGGAGCTATCCATAACGAATAAGAAGTTTAGGGAGGCCCTGGAGAAGCGTTGATATACTCGTATAACAAGTATTCCTATAACTACTAGTAATACATTTATAACGATGAATACAATTATTTCATTACTAGGTGGGTATGATGGCTGAGGAGAGGAGGGAGGATGATGTCCGTGAGGATCGTAGGGATAGGGGCGTCGTATCCATAAGGGGTGTGGATAGGGATCTCTATAAGAAAGTATCTAGTATAGCTAAGGAGTTGGACAAGACCGTTGGTGAGGTGGTGAATGAGGCGCTTGAGCTCTTCATAAGGTTTACTGATGAGGCTAGTGATAGGCTGAGTAGCCTCGTCTCACGGTCCTACATCGTTAAGGGGCTGGATAGGCTGAGTATTAGGGGTAAGGAGCTGAAGAGTCTTGAGAGGCCTGTAATATTCGCCTACATCAGGGAGCTGGAGCTGGTGGATCTTGATGACGAGGCTATCGACCGTATTGTTAAGATACATAGGGTTGGTAGGCTAAGGGTCTCGGGCAGCTTCAATCGTATAAAGCTATACTCCAAGCTGAGTAGTGTGGATGAGGTTGTGGAGGCCTAGGATATGGGCTCATAGACTATCCCTAGTCTAGATGCGTGGCGCATGGCCTTCCTAACCTCCTCCCTAGTAACCCTCCTCCCTATCTCTCTGAACCTCTCCTCCTTGGCCGCCTTGTACTCAGGCCTATACTGATCCATTATGTTTACCAGTGCTCGGGGCGTGTTCTCCGCTATCCAGTCTAGTATTGGTAGTGTGCAGCACTCTACATGGTTTGGCATTATGAGGTGGCGTATAATCAGGTCTGCCCCGTGGTCATGCACCATCTTGATGTTCCTCGTCACCACCTCTCTATACCTCTTTATCCTGCTGTAGGCGAAGGCGTGGCTATCGTCCCACCACTTCAGGTCGGGTAGCCATATGTCTATTACGTCTAGGAGGAGCTCCAGCGCCTCGGTCGTCATGTACATGTTGCTGTTCCATAGCTGTGGTATCCACCTGTCTAGATACCTCATCGACTCCAGTATCAGGTGTAGGCTCTGGTCGGGGTTGCCACCTACATAGTTGATGTTCTTGGCGCCTGAATCCGCTAGCTCCGTGGCCACCTCGGCTATCCTATGGGCATCAGCCACTACCCCGGCCTCGGCGTGGTGGCTTATGTCCCAGTTCTGGCAGAAGACGCATTTTAGGCTGCATCCTGTGAAGAATATCGTCCCACTTGGGACTAGTGGGGCCTCCTCACCGAAGTGTAGGAACGCGGATCCTATATAGGCCTCCCTCCCCAGTCCACATACTCCTCTCCTCCCGGCCAGCCTGTTTATCCTGCAGTTCCACTCGCATAGGCCACAGTTCTCGAGGAGTTTATAGGCTATGTCTATCTTCAGGTCTAGGAAGCTCTTCCCCGGCTTCTCCAGACTGTCTAGCCTCTCACCGTTGACGACGTCTCTCAGGAGCTTCTCAAAATCCTTCCTAGTCCTTATGTGTATCTCTAGGAGCTCATCTAGCCCGGCTTCCCGCGTATATTCTGCGGGGGTGTATTTGGCTATGAGGTATCTTGGTGGGTATATCTTCTTCATGACGCTGTAGTACCATGAGAGCCTCTCCCTAACCTCCTTATGGTTCCATATCCCGAACGTGTCTGGCCTTACGAGGTATGTGTATACCTCTATGTCCATCTCCAATAATAATTGGATGGCTTTCGAGGCTTATTCATGTATACCGGCTAGATTTCTAGGCCCAGCCTATCCCCCAGCACCTCAAGTATGTCTCGGTGGATCTCCTCCGGGCTTCGTGAAGCATCGATCACCACGGTGTTATACTCATTACCGAGGTCGTTGTGGAGGGATAGGAAGTTCTCCCTTACACGTTCTAGTAGGCTCCTCCTCTCGAAGAGTGTCTTTGAGAACCTCTTCCCAACCCTCCTTAGAGCGGTCTCTGCGGGTAGGTCGAGGATTATCGTGAGGTCAGGCCTTGGGAAGGGGCTGTTCATCCTGAGTAGCCAGTCCCTGTCCAGATCTATCATGCCGTATGCCACGCTGGAGAGTATGTATCTATCGCATATCACGTTGTATCCACTCGCCCTCCTCTCCTCCATCTCCCTGACATGCTCGCTCCGGTCTGCGGCGAAGAGTATCTGGAGGGTCATCGGGCTTATCCTCAGCTTTGTGCTTAGGGCGGCTCTTATTATGCCGCCTATTATCCCGTCGGTGGGCTCCCTAGTCGTGTATGCCTTCCTACCACTCCTCTTGAACCACCTCTCAAGCCTGAAGGCCTGTGTCGTCTTGCCTGAGCCGTCTATGCCTTCGAGGACTATGAAGAGGGGCTTCTCACTTGACACTCCTAAGCGCCTCCTTGAGGGCCTCCTCGAACCTGTTGAAGCCCTCCTCTAGCTCCTCGTCGCCGATGTTTATCGGTGGAACTATCCTGACCACATTTCCATATATTCCTGCCGATAGGAGTAGGACACCCTTATCGACGCCCTTCTTGATGAGTTCCTTCACAAGCTCTGGGTAGGGAGTCTTCTTCTCCCTATCCTTCACGAACTCGAAGGCCCTCATGGGTCCTAGGCCTCTATGGTCTCCTATTACGTCATACCTTTCCTTCAGCTCATCCATCCTCTTCTCCATCATCTCCCCTACCTCCTTAGCCCTGTCTAGGTTCTTCTCCACCAGCTCGATAGTCTTGATCGCCGCCGCGGCTGCCAATGGGTTTCCGCCGAATGTCCCGCCTAGGCCGCCCTCATGAACAGCGTCCATGATCTCCTTCCTGCCCACTACTGCGGAGAGTGGTAGGCCTGATGCTAGGGCCTTCCCAACAGTTATTAGGTCTGGCTCGGCCTTGAAGTGCTCTATCCCCCAGAACTTGCCAGTCCTTCCTAGGCCTGTCTGGACCTCGTCGCTGACGAAGAGGATACAGTTCTCCCTGGCTATCCTTGCAACGCCCTCGACGAAGTTTTTGGGTGGGACTACGTATCCACCCTCTCCAGCCACTGGCTCAAGTACTATTGCTGCGGTCTCCTCCTTATCGGTGTGTGTCTTCAAGGCTTTCTCAAGATATTCCAGAGCATATTCCCCACACTCCTCTGGGGTGTCGGCCTTGAAGGGGCATCTATATGGGTCTGGGTATGGTAGCCTTATTATCCCGGGTGAGTATGCCCCGAACCATAGTTTGTAGGGCCTATGCTTACTCGTCATCGTCATGGTTAGGTTTGTCCTCCCGTGGAAGCTGTAGTCGAAGACTATTATCCCCATCGCCCTCGTCCAGTACCTGGCTATCTTGACGGCGTTCTCAACGGCCTCTGCACCGCTGTTTAGGAGTAGGGTCTTGGCCTCTCCCCATATATACTTATTACTGAGCTTCTCGGCCAGCTCTAGGTATGGCGGGTAGTTGGCTACGTGGATACACTGGTGTAGTAGCTTGTCGGCCTGCTCCTTTATAGCCTCTACCACCTCCTTGGGTCTATGCCCAAGGTTTAGGACGGCTATCCCTGTTGTGAAGTCTATATACTCCTTTCCGTTTATGTCCCATACCTTCGCCCCCTCACCCTTGACAACTGTTACGTTGTTTACGAGGTATACTCCCCGTGGGACATACTTCTTCCTCAGCTCGTTGTAGTCGGTCATTTAGGACACCTCTGTCTAAGCCATATTCGCATCAGGTGGGATTTATATCGCATATATTAGTCTGGGAATAGGGGCTCCTCCCTATCCTCGGCCTCGTTATAGACGTATGTCTCCGGGTCTACGTCCTCGTCGGGTATGGCTAGGTATCTATCCCCATCCTTTAGCCTGATCATTAGGTAGCCCCTTAGCCCTCCTGGCCCCTTGAGGTAGATCTTCCACTTCCCGCCAATCTCTTCACCCGTCTTTAAGTCGCGGTACTTCACAATGGTATAGACGCCCCTCTCCACTAGGATCCTCTGCTCAAGCCTACCCCTACTGCTCCTGGTTATGCTCCTCCTCTCCTCCATACCAATATTGATGCTTCTCCCCGGGTTATAGGTGGGTGTCGACCTATCCATATAGGGTTATACACCTCCTTATCTAGCCCAGCCCAGATTGAATAGGCTGGTGATTGGAGTGGTGAGTGTAGAGGTTCCCGAATATGAGGTTGTTGATAGGGTCGAGCTGGATAGTAGGTCGACAGCCGTCATAATCGTCGATATGCAGAACGACTTTGTGAAGGAGGGGGGAGCCCTTAGAGTCCCTACAGCCGAGGCGACTATCGAGCCGATTAGGAGGCTGCTCGATAAGGCTAGGGAGGCCGGCGTGAGGATATTCTATACCCAGGACACTCATTATGAGGACGACCCTGAGTATAGGATCTGGGGTGTCCATGCAAAGTATGGGACGTGGGGCTGGGAGATTGTGGAGGAGCTCTCCCCCAGGGACGGCGAGATAGTTGTTAGGAAGACTAGGTATGACGGCTTCTATGGGACTCCTCTTGACGACCTACTGAGGATCTATGGTATTAAGAACCTTGTAGTGGTGGGTACCGTGGCAAACATATGTGTCCTCCACACGGCTGGTAGCGCGGCGCTCAGGTGGTACAAGGTATACGTGCCTATGGATGGGATAAGCGCCATAAATGAGTTCGACTATCACCTAGCGCTGAGGCAGATTGACTTCCTCTATAAGGGCGTGGTTGTCAGGTCGGTTGATGGGATAAGCTTCGTCTAGCGCCTCTCTAGGAACCTCTCTATCCTGTTAAACGCCTCTTCCAGCCTCTCCATTCTAAGAGAGGTGGTGAACCTTACATATCCGGGGTAGTCGCCGAACCCTGTGCCCGGCGCCACTGCAACCGCCTCCTCCTCCAAGAGTCTATATGTAAACTCCACCCCATTCATCTCCTCCACTGGTGGCTCAGCGAAGATGTACATCCCGGCGCTCGGCTCTACAAACCTGAAACCCATCTCTCTAAGCCTCTCCACAGAGTATTGTAGGGTCTCCATGTAGAACCTCCTATTCTTCTCCAGTACATCCATGAGTGTTAATGCCTCTGCCGCCCCGTATTGTGAGAAGGGTGGCGGCCCCCCGACTATGAGTCTCAGCCTGTTTAGGAAGTTGTTGGCCAGATCCTTGCTCGGGCTTACTACCCAGCCCACCCTGAAGCCTGACATGACGAAGTTTTTTGAGAAGGTGTAGAAGGCCAGTACCCTGTCGTAATCCATGGATAGGAAGCTGGTCATCGACCCCCTGTAGATCAGGTCGAAGTATACCTCGTCGGCAAGGATGTATGCGTCTGCCTCCCTGGCTGTCTCCAGGATGTTGGATATAGATTCTCTGCTGAGGATCGTCCCGGTAGGATTGTTCGGATTCACGACGGCTATCACGTCTCCCTTCTCCACCCCATTGATCTCGGTCCTCAGCTCCCATCCATCCTCCATCCTTGTAGGTATGTGTACAATCTCTATCCCCATCTCGGAGGCGAAGCTGTGGTATAGGCCCCACATCGGCTCTACCACGAAGATCTTCCTGGGCCTGAGTAGGCGTAGAGCAGTGTATATAGCTACCTTGCTTCCCGGCGTGACTACTATGTTGTCTATCGATAGGTCGAACCCGGGCTTTATGAACCTCTCCATATAGCCTACCAGCCTCTCTAGTAGGGGCTTTACACCCCTTGTAGGGGCGTAGTGGGTATGACCCTCCCTAGCGGCTCTACACATCGCATCCACTATCCTGGGATCTGTATCCAGCTCGGGATCCCCGATCTCCATGTGTATAACGTCCCTGCCGCTGGCCTCTAGCTCTTTAGCTATCCGTGAGACGCGGTAGTGCGGAGGCTCCTGGCTCATCACAACCCTTATTGGGATGTGTGGATTATATAGTTGGCTACCTATGGACTGGCCATTAATACATGGCTAGTGTGATATATTGATTATTCCGTCCCCCGGTGTTGAGCCATGCTTGACTGGTCAGAGGTCGGTAAGAAGTACAGTATCGAGTATGTACTTGAGAATATGCCCAGCCTATTGATCGAGAGTCTGGAGAAGAGGTTTATGGATAAGTCCCTCGCCTATAGGGCTGAGAGACTTCTCAGGACTAGGAAGGCGCTCCAGAGGTCTCTCGAGGAGCTTAGGGCATATAAGAACAGCCTCACCAAGAGGATTCCCAAGGCTGGCCAGGATGAGAGGAAGGCCTTGATCGAGGAGTCGAGGATGATCGATGGGGAGATACGTAGCCTGGAGGAGAGGATAGCCAAGATAGATAGGGAGTATAGGTCTGTACTCAATAGGATACCCAACCTAGTCGCTCCTGACGTCCCTGTGGCTGAGGATGAGAGTGGGAACAGGGTTGTTAGGCGATGGGGTAGGCCCCGTGTATATAGAGAGGATCTCGACAGGTTTGGGGAGCTGTTCCCCGATGTTGAGCCGGAGGTTATAGACTTCAGGCCTATTGGCCATGCGGACTGGGGTGAGGAGATGGGCTATGTGGATATTATCAGGGCTGGGAGGGCGAGTGGCTCCCGCTTCTACTACCTCTTCAATGACCTTGTAATCCTCGAGCTGGCCCTCACCATGTATACTATGGAGTTCCTCGTCAAGAGGGGCTACATCCCTGTCGAGCCGCCCTACATGATTAGGAGGAGGGTTATGGAGGGGGCCGCCTTCTTCGAGGCGTTTGAGGAGATGCTCTACAAGGTCTGTGACGAGGATCTCTACCTCATAGCGACTAGTGAGCAGTCGATAGCCGGGCTCTACATGGACGAGGTCCTTGAGACTAGGGAGCTCCCTATAAAGCTTGCTGGGTGGAGCCCATGCTTCAGGAGGGAGGCCGGGGCCCATGGGAAGGATACTAAGGGTATCTTCAGGGTCCACCAGTTCAACAAGGTGGAGCAGTTCATATTCTGCGAGCCGGGTCAGAGTGAGGAGCTCCATGAGGAGCTTATAAGGAATGAGGAGGAGCTCTACAGGGGTCTGGGGATACCCTATCAGGTAGTGGTGCTTGCTAGTGGCGACATGAATAGGCTGGCTATTAAGCAGTATGACCTTGAGGCCTGGATGCCCGCGCAGCTCAGGTATAGGGAGCTATGCTCGGCCAGTAACTGTACAGACTGGCAGTCCTACAGGCTGAACATCAGGTATGCCGTAGAGAGGGGTAAGGAGATAAAGGGATATGTCCATACCCTTAACGGTACAGCGATGGCTATGCAGAGGACTATAACCGCTATCATCGAGAACTTCCAGGAGGGGGATGGGAGGGTTAGGATACCGCCTGTCCTCAGGAAGTATCTCGACGCGATGGGTTATGACAAGGAGTATCTCGAGCCTAGGAAAATCCCTGGTGGAAAGCCTTGATACTGAGCTCCACAGATATAGAGAGGCTTATCAGGGAGGGGAGGCTTAAGATCGAGCCCCTGGGGGAGGACACGGTAAGGGAGAATGGCCTTGACCTGAGGTTCTCAGGCGAGTATGCACTGGCTAGGGAGGGGCTATTCAGGCCTGGTGAGTCTGATCCCGAGGATTTCTTTGATATGGGTTCCTCCGACGAGCTCATCCTGAGGCGTGGCGTATTGACGCTGATATCTACGATGGAGTATGTCTCACTCCCCGAGGACGTTGTGGGCCTGATCGAGATTAGGAGTAGCTATGCCAGGCTAGGCGTCTTCATAGCTCCGACGGTGGTGGACGCTGGCTATGAGGGGAGGTTGACGGTGGCTCTATACCCCACGAATCTAGACGTCGTGCTTAGGAGGGGTGAGAGGATTCTCCACCTAGTACTACTTAGGGCCGCTACCCCCAGTGATAGGCCCTATAGGGGTAGGTATAGGGGGTTGAAGAGCCTAGCCCTGCCATTCACTAGGAGAAGACCCCGTTGAGCCCCTCATTCATAATCTTATCTAGGTCTAGCTCTCCAAGCTTAACCATATTCTTTACCTTGTCGGCTAGTTTATGGGCCCTCCTGACCGGCTCAGGTAGGCTGTATAGGCGCAGCTTCTCTACGATCTTCACGGCTGTGTCTAGCGAGACCATGTGTCCCACGCTTACATAGATACCCCTATCCAGCTTCCTCCCCAGGATCTCGTTGCCGTTTACGATGTTGCCTCCCATGTCTCTCCCATATAGATGCTTCTTAGCCACTCCAATAGTGGGTATCCCTAGGATAAGCCCTAGATGTGAGGCTGCCCCCAGCCTCCTCGGATGGATCTTCCCATGTGCATCTACAAGTAGTACATCGGGCCTAGACTTAAGCCTCTTAACGGCCTTAGCCATTGCAGGTATCTCTCTAAATGCTAGGAGCGTAGGTACATAGGGTATATCCACCTTTACAGCCGCCACCGCCGTCTCTATTACGTATAGCCCCTCGTAGTCCATGAGGACTGCCGCCCCTATCGCATAGTCCTCTAGGTATGCCACGTCTACACCGGCTACGTTTCTAGGGGGGTAGACGAACATGTCTCTCTCGACTATTCTTGGGGCTAGGAGGGTCTGGACATTCTTCGCCTTCTCCACGTCAAACCGCATTGTACCACCTTTAAACCAATATATATTGATTCTATGGGCGGGTTTTAAAACCCCGGTGAAAGTATGGACTATACCTTTATCGCCTTTTTCAACGAGGCCCTCAAGAGTCCGATGAAGAGTGGGGCTGGGTTGTTGTATCTAGACCTGAACTCTGGGTGGGCCTGTGTACCTATGTAGAAGGGGTGCTGCTCCTCCTCCAGCTCGATGAACTCTACCCTTCCGTCGAAGCTGTATCCAGCCGGTATGAGGCCGTCGACGAATATCCTGTCCCAGTATCTCGGGTTTACCTCATACCTGTGTCTATGCCTCTCCCTCACCCTCTTCCTTCCATATAGGCTATAGACAAGTGTGTTCTCAACCAGGTCTATGTCGTATCCACCTAGCCTCATGGTTCCGCCCAGCCTATCCATCTTCCTCTGCTCCTCCATCAGGTCTATGACTGGGTGTGGGGTCGATGGGTCTATCTCCGTACTGTTGGCTCCTTTGAGGCCTGCCACGTTCCTGGCGTACTCCACCACCATTAGCTGGAAGCCGAAGCATATGCCTAGTGTGGGCTTCCCACCTTCCCTTAGGGCGTTTAGAGCCATTATCTTACCCTCGGCGCCCCTCCTCCCGAATCCTGGTAGTATGACGGCTCCCTCTATCTCTTCTATGAACCCTTCTAGGTCCGCCCTGTCCCTCTCAATATCTGTGGATTCTAGCCAGTGGAGCTCAGGCTTTGCCCCCACCTGTGTAGCCGCGTGTTTTATCGCCTCGACTATGCTTATGTAGCTGTCCCTCAGCTTGGTATACTTCCCTATCATCCCGATGCTAACCGTCTTTGAGAGCCTTTTCCAACGGTTCACATATGCCTCCAGGTCGCTTAGGTCCGGCTCTCCATCCTCTAGGCCTAGCCTCCCAAGTATCTTGCTGGATACGCCCTGCTTCTCCAGGAGGAGTGGTACTTCATACACCGTCTCCACGTCATGGGATGATATAACCATCTCCTCGGGGACGTTGCCGTAGAGCGCGATCTTAGCCACCGTCTCCTTCAGGAGCTTCTTCCTCGACCTGGCTATCACCATGTCGGGCTGTATACCTATACGTCTAAGCTCCTGTATACTGTGCTGGAGGGGCTTCGTCTTCTGCTCACCCGTCGTGTCGAGTATGGGTACTAGCCCGACATGGATGAAGAAGGTGTTCTCAGAGCCATACTCAAACCTCATCTGCCTAATAGCCTCGAGGAATGGGAGGCCCTCTATATCTCCTACGGTGCCGCCTATCTCGACTATCCCTATGTCCGCCCCGTCCTTCCTGACCGCCTCCCTGATCAGCCGTTTTATCTCGTCGGTTATGTGGGGTATGATCTGGACACATTTGCCTAGGTAGTCACCCCTCCTCTCCCTCTCTATCACGTTTAGATAGACCTTCCCAGTCGTGATGTTGTTGTGCTTTCCCAAGTCCTTCCCTAGGAATCTCTCGTAATGCCCGATGTCTAGGTCCGTCTCTCCCCCATCGTCTGTGACGAAGACCTCTCCATGCATATAGGGGTTCATCGTACCCGCGTCTACGTTGATGTAGGGGTCTATCTTCACAGCGGTTACACTATATCCCCTGGCCTGTATAAGCTTGGCTATCGAGGCTGTTGTTATCCCCTTACCTACGCTTGAGAGGACGCCGCCTGTCACGAAGATGTATTTCGCCATCCTGGATCCACATTATAAGTAGGTCTGCCCCCTCTGGTAATATATCCCTCATCCCATGGCTGGAACCGTTAATATCGTGTCTATACACTATATTTGGGTGGTGCCCCTGATGCCCGGGATGGTCGACATAACTAAGAAGGAGTTTGTATATAGGGAGGCCGAGGCTAGGGGTAGGATAGTCCTTAGGAGGGAGACTGTTGAGAGGATCAAGGCTGGTAAGGTTGAGAAGGGGGATGTCATCGAGTCGTCTAAGGTCGCGGCTATAAACGCTGTGAAGAAGACCCCTGATATACTCCCATACTGCCACCCCATCAAGATCACTGGTGTAGAGGTGGGCCACGAGCTTGGCGATGAGTATGTCGATGTCTGGGTCAGGGTCAAGAGTATTGAGCAGACCGGCGTGGAGATGGAGGCCCTGACGGGTGTGGCCGCCGCGCTCCTCTGTATATGGGACATGGTTAAGCAGTATGAGAAGGACGAGACTGGTAACTATCCCGACACTAGGATAGAGGGTGTAGAGGTGGTCTATAAGAAGAAGATGCCTAGGTAGGTGGCCCCCTGTGGAGGGGGAGCGACCCATGCATCGGGTGCTCATAGCGACGGTGAGCACCAGTAGGTATGACAAGTTGATGGAGGGGGAGAGGATAGAGGACGTCTCGGGCGACCTGGCGGAGAAGCTCTTCAGGAGGGCTGGGTATAGGGAGGTTAAGCGGGTATTGATCAGGGACGATCCAGACATGATTAGGCGGACAGTGGATATGGCTAGGAGGGAGTCATACAACATACTGGTATTCATAGGTGGGACTGGGGTGGCTAAGGACGACTATACCTATGAGACGCTGAGGAAGATGTTTGAGAAGGAGATCACTGGTTTCAACACCCTATATACGCTTTATAGTGAGAAGGAGATCGGGGCAAGGGCCATGGCGTCTAGGGCCACAGCAGGATTCATCAAGGGTGTCCTAGTATATGCAATACCCGGCTCCCCAAAGGCTGTCGAGCTATGTATAGAGAGGCTTATACTCCCCGAGGCTGACCACCTGATAAGGGTGTACCGTGGGCATAAGCATTGACCACTACCTAGCCCCCTATATATAGGGGCTAAAATACGTCCCTCCCTACTCTATTGAGAATAGGTTATACTCCTGGTGGGATCATGGCATATGGCTATGGCAACAGGATCGCCTATGTAGACCTTACAAGGAGGAAGGTGAAGATCAGGAAGCCTAGGGAGAGCCTCCTAAAGGAGTATATAGGGGGTAAGGGGCTGGCAGCTAAGCTGCTCTACGATATGCTCCCTCCTAGGATAGACCCCCTCTCCCCAGCAAACATCCTTGTATTCGCCGTCGGCCCCCTCACAGGGACCGGTGCACCCGCCTCCGCCAGGGGCGTGATAGCTACGAAGTCCCCTGCTACAGGCACCTTCAACGACAGTAATGGTGGTGGCTTCTTCACCAGCTACATGAAGATAGCCGGTTTTGACGCCATCGTATTCATGGGTAGGGCTGAGAAGCCGACATACATCTATGTTGATCACGATGGGAAGTTCCACTTCCGAGACGCCTCCCAATACTGGGGATGGGGGGTCTTCGCCACTGAGGAGGCTCTAAGGGAGGAGGTTGGTGACAAGGATGCAAAGGTCGCTGCTATAGGCCCGGCTGGTGAGAACCTGGTTAAGATCGCTGGGGTAGTGGTTGATAAGCACCATATACATGCTAGGGGCGGTGTAGGAGCGGTCATGGGTAGTAAGAACCTGAAGGCTGTTGTGATCTCCGCCGATCCCAAGAACCCGAGGTTCGAGCTGGCGGATCCGGACGGCTTCAACGAGTATAACAGGTGGTATATAAAGGAGAAGATCTTCAGCGAGGAGTATGCCTGGGCCAAGAACGGTGGTACCCCCTCGATTGTCGAGTGGAGCAACAACGTGGGTGTATTCCCGACAAGGAACTTCCAGGACGGCGTCTTCGAGGAGTGGGAGGAGATATCCGCCGACGTCCTAAAGAGGTTCAGGACTAGTAAGGCTGCATGCTACAGATGCTCAATAGCATGTAGGAACCTGGTGAAGGTTAAGGATCCGAGGTGGGGGGAGTTCCACATCGACGGGCCTGAGTATGAGACTATAGCAATGGTAGGAGGGTCAGCGGGTGTTGGCGACTTCAAGGCCATCGTATCCCTCAACGCCCTACTCGATGACATGGGTATGGACAGTATCTCCGCCGGGAACATCGTGGGCTACGTGATGGAGCTCTATGAGAAGGGCTATTTAACAAAGAAGGATCTAAACGGTGTTGAGGCGAAGTTCGGCGACCCCGAGGCCGAGTATGAGCTGATCAAGATGATGGCGCATAGGATAGGCTTCGGAGACATCATGGCCGAGGGTGTAAAGGGCATAGCCGCATATGTAGGTGGAGACGCCTACAAATTCGCCATTGAGACAAAGGGTCTGGAGTATCCAGCATATGACCCACGTGGAAGCGTCTCAATGGCACTGGCATATGCAACCGCCGACAGGGGTGCCTGCCACCTGAGGGCTTGGAGCATCGCTGAGGAGGCCTTCGGAGAGCTAGACCCATTCACACCGGAGGGCAAGGCAGAGGTGGTTATCAGGCTCCAGGACCTCAACACGATCAAGTGGAGCATGGTCTGGTGCGACTTCATAGCTATCAACTATGAGGAGATGGCCAAGTATCTAAAGCTGGCCACCGGATGGGACATGACGGTAGAGGATCTACGCTGGAGGGGCGAGAGGATCTGGAACCTTATAAGACTATTCAACGTGAGGGAGGGTTTCACAAGGAAGGACGACTACGTCCCCTACAGGATACTTAACGAGCCTCTCAAGAGCGGTCCACCAGCAGGGAAGGTGCTGGGCAGGGAGAAGTTTGAGAAGATGCTGGACGACTACTATAGGCTAAGGGGATGGGACAAGAACGGGATACCTAGAAAGGGTAAGCTTAGGAGCCTACGCCTCACGAAAGAGGCTAGGAAGCTGGAGTATCCGGCCTAACCCCTCCCCAACCTATTTATGAAGGTCATAGTCAGGCTCTACGGATACTCATACCTGGCAACTGGTGTGATGGAGACCGTTATAGACCTTCCAAGGGGCTCCACCGTTGGGGATCTCCTAAAAAAGCTTATTGATATCTACCCCGGTCTAGGAGGCCTTGTTATCGAGGAGGGACGCCCAGCGCCATATCACAGGGTCACCGTTAATGGGCGGGACATAGATCTACTCTCAGGAGTCGATACAGAGCTTTGTGAAGGGGACGTAGTGGCTCTACATCCTCCGGCGGGTGGGTAGCCTGGATATACACTATATTTTATATACCCCGGCCAGTAGAAACCTAATACATACGGAGGTTTGAGTGTGGAGCCGGATGACCCTCCATTGAGAAACGGCTTGACACTCCTCGTATGCACTGGGGTGTATATTCCTTATGTATGAGGCTTACCTAGCCGATTTTGAAGACTATGGACCCTCGACCCTGAAGGAGGTTAGGCGTTACCTCGATAGGACGAGGAGGAGTAGAGAGGTCTTCGAGAAGGTCTCGGAGTACATACCCTACGGTGTAAACAGTAACCAGAGGTACTACCCGCCATACCCGATATACTTCACCAGGGCTAGGGGGAGCAGGATATGGGACGTTGATGGCAACGAGTACCTAGACTTCAACATGGGGTATGGGACGCTCCTAGTTGGGCATAGCCATCCAAAGCTGAACGAGGCTCTTCATAGGCAGATCGAGGAGGGGATACTCTACACCTTCCCCTACTACCTCCTAGACGAGATTACAGATCTGATCACTGATATCTTAGACGTCGACATGTTCCGCTTCAGCAACAGCGGCAGCGAGGCCGTGATGTTCGCGATCAGGCTGGCCAGGGCATTCACGGGTAGGGACATCATCATAAAGGTTGAGGGGAGCTACCACGGCACCTATGACAACGTCCTATTCAGCATATGGCCCTTCAGGGGGCTAGCCGGGCCTAGGAAGATGCCTGTCAGCGTCCTGGAGACCCTCGGCGTGCCAGACAAGATGGAGGAGCTGGTCAGGGTGGTGCCCTTCAACGATACGGAGCCTCTCATAGACATCCTTGAGGAGGAGGGCGACGATGTAGCGGCCATAATTGTCGAGCCCGTGATGATGAACGCCGGTATAATCAAGCCGGAGAACGACTATCTACAGAAGCTGAGGAGGATCGCCGACGAGTATGACGTGGTCCTCATCTTCGACGAGGTGAAAACAGCTTTCAGGGCTGGAAGGACGACCGCGGCCCAGATCTTTGGTGTGGAGCCGGACATAATAACAGCGGCCAAGGCTATTGGCGGCGGGGCGGTCATCAGCATGATAGGTGGGATCGACGAGATAATGTCGTTGATAGGGCCGAGCGAGAGTATTAGGGAGCAGGGCGTCCTACACGCGGGCACGTATAACGCCAACCCCTTCAGCCTGAGAGCACTATACACCACGTTGACGGAGATCCTGACCAATGATGCGTACCGTGAGATGATTGGGCTTAACGAGGAGCTCAGCAAGGGGTATGAGAAGATCTTCCATGAGAATGGCGTTGATGTCGTGGTCGAGACCTTCGGCGTCTCAGGAGCATTCCTATTCTCCCCAGAACCTGTACACAGCTTCAGAGACCTCCTAAACCTCCCATTCGAGCTATGGTACCCCTACTACTACGCAATGCTAAACAGGGGTGTTATACCCATGGCTACAGGGCCTGAAGAGATGTGGACAATAAGTGTACAGCACACGATGGAGGATATTGAGGCGCATATAGAGGCGTTGAACGACGCTGCCAAGGTGGTGGCGGAGGCCAAGACATACGTGGAGAACTGGTAGGGCCGATGGAGAGGATTTATATCTGACAAAAATAATCACTATATTTTTTTGGATGGAGGACTCCGTGGATCCTGTGGGCTACTAGCTCCACGCCTAAACCATATTCCTCCATCTATCCCTATGGAGGTGGTGAGAAGTGGTAAGGGTTGTATTGCTGGGTATGGGTATGGCGGCCTCACACTTCGTTGTGGGGCTTGAGAGGATAAAGGCTGGTGAGATAGAGCCTTATGGAGTACCGCTCGCGGGTAAGCTGGAGAAGAGTATATCTGATATCGAGGTGGTGGCTGCATACGACGTCGACGAGTCTAAGGTCGGGAAGACGGTCTACGAGGTTGCAGAGAGGCAGATTGGGGATGTTGTACCTATACCTGACACTCTTAAGAAGCTCAGGGTCTTGGAGGGTGTCCATCTGGGCAACCTGGACAGGCTTGGCATCAGATCTAGGGGGCTCGACTATAGGATGAGTCTTCTCGAGGCTGCGGAGACCTTGATCGATCAGTGGAGGGAGCTGGAGCCCGACGTCATCATCAACGTGATTACTACGGAATATGCCTATGAGATAGGGTCTATAGAGGTCTTGGAGGAGAGGCTGGCCGAGGGTAGGGTATCGGCTGGCCAGTTCTACGCCTATGTAGCTGCAGAGTATAGTAGGAGGCATAGCCCAGTCGCCTTCGTAAATCTGATACCCACTCCTCTCGCTAATGACGATCTCTACGTAAAGATGTATAGGGAAGCTGGTGGACTGATACTGGGTGACGACGGCGCTACAGGGGCGACCCCCTTCACCGCCGATGTATTGGAGCACCTCAGTGAGAGGAATAGGTATGTCGAGTTCGTGGTCCAGTTCAACATTGGGGGTAACCTAGACTTCTACGCCCTCACCGATCCGGATAAGAACCTGATGAAGGAGAAGACGAAGAGCAGCATCGTCGAGGACATCCTTGGGTATGACGCTCCACACTATATCAAGCCCACGGGCTACTTGGAGCCTCTCGGCGACAAGAAGTTCGTCAGTATACATATCGAATATAAGAGCTTCAACGGGGTTAGGGACAGTATCTACGTCAACATGAGGATCAACGATAGCCCGGCACTGGCTGGCTACATGGTCGACCTTGCTAGGCTGGGAAGGCTGGCGTTGGACGCTGGCTACACAGGTACGATATACGAGGTAAATGCCTTCTACATGAAGAAGCCTGGGCCGAAGGGTGGGAAGTCGATATCCAGGATACTGGCCTACCAGAACATGGTGAGGTGGCTCGAGGAGAACGGTCTACTCGTTAGGTCACCCACCCACTAAACACTTCTTTATACCTCCTGGAGAACCACCATATTCTTTCTAGTCATGATCATAGAGGTTCCTAGACATGTGACTGGGTATTGGTATGTTGTTGAGGGGCATGACCCCCAGACGACTGGTAGTGTAGGCGCCGGGGTGAACCTGACCCCTATAAGGGTAGGCCCGAGAGACGGCTCCCCCGGGGTATACTTCTGGGGTACTGAGGGTATAGTCTTCAAGACCTACCTGGACAGCTTCTCCTATCTAGGGCTCAGGCCCATCGCTATAGAGGCCTATTCACGCCCACTACTAGGTATTGGCTATGGCATGAGCGCGGGCCTCTCGATGGCTGGCCTCCTCCTAGCTGGTGTCCACACTGTGGAGGAGGCTGGTAGGGCTGTCCACAGTGCGGAGGTTCTAAACAGGACTGGCTATGGGGACGTGGTAGCCATTATAAGGGGTGGACTCGAGGTTAGGCGCTTCCCCGGTGGGCCTGGACATGCGGTTGTAGAGTCGGTCAGGGTGGATGGTGATCCCGATGTGGTGGCCCTCGAGACTGGGTCGGAGACTACGCCTGAGATGCTCCGGAGGGTGGGTGAGAAGGTCTCGGCTGTGGGCCCCGAGATACATAGATACTTCCTCGAGGACCCAAGTCTAGAGAGGTTTGTGGAGGCTAGTCAAAGATTCTCATTGTTAACGGGGCTTATGGATAAGACTCTCCATGATGAATTGGCGGAGAGGCTGAGAACCTTCATGAGGAGGGGCTCCCTCATCGGGTTCCATAGGAAGAAGAATATCGTCCTAGTCTATGTTGATAAGGGCCTCGGCCCTGAGGTGGCTGATAGTCTTTCTGGTATGGGTTATACAGAGGTTCTTAAAATATCGAGGTGTGGATTAAGGATAATTGATGACTGATATCCCCCCTAGCCACCCCCGATACAGGAGCCTTGTCATACGTGAACGACTGGTTAGTATGCTTGGGGATGTCGTCGTACCCCAGGGGCTAATAGCCCATGGCAGGGGGGAGTGCTTCGACTACCTCCTTGGTGAGGAGACGCCCGAGGAGGCCCAACCAGCCTATAGGGCTGCAGCAGCCCTTTTAAAACTCTCTAAGAGGCCGGTTATAGCCGTTAATGGTAATGCTGCGGCTCTTGCCCATGAGGATATAGCCCGTTTCGCCGAGAGGTTTGGGATCCCTATCGAGATAAACCTCTTCCACTATTCCAGGGAGAGGGTCGAGGCTATAGCTAGGCTCTTCCGAGGACTATCTGTACCGGTATATACTGACCATGATGTGGAGATACCCACCGTATCGAGTAGGAGGAGACTCGTATCAAGCATGGGGATCTACTCCGCAGATACCGTGATGCTGATGATCGAGGATGGAGATATGCCTGAGGGGCTTAGAAGGCTGGGGAAGAGGGTCATATCGATCGATCTAAACCCCCTGAGTAGGACGGCTAGGAACTCTGATATAACCATTGTGGATAACCTTGTGAGGGTCTTCCCAATACTGACCAGGGAGATGATGAGGATCAGTAGGGAGGAGGCCCGGGAGATACTGGCTCAATATGATAATGAGGCTGTTCTCGGAGCAGTTTTGAGGCGAATAAGGGATAGGCTATCCCAGCTCTCCCGCTATAATCCTGAGTAGCTCCCTAGCCAAGACCCTCTTATGCCCCCTGAGCCTCTTCACAAGCTCGCCACTCTTACCGACTATGAAGACCTCGTTTGTCTCGTGCTGGAACCCAGCCCCTTCACGCGCCACGTCATTCGCCACTGTTAGGTTGAACCCATATCTCCTGGCATGCTCAGCCGCCGCTCTTATAAGCTCCTCGTCACCCACGTTGTACAGGGCCTTGAAGCTCACTATGTATAGGTCGGGAAACCTCTCCCTGGCCTCGGCCACGATCTTGGGTGTCAGAACTAGCTCGAGATCCAGCCCACCCGTGCTACGGGTATCTATCTTCTCCTCCCACTGGAGGGCTGGCCTATAGTCCACTGGTGCCGCTGCGCTTATGAATATGTCTGCCCCCTCGAGGGCCTCGATAGTGGCTTCCAGCATCTCCTCAGTAGTCTCGACAGGTATCCTATCCAGCTTTCTATATGGCTCGACCCTTATAGGCCCGTGTATCAGGGTGACCTCTGCCCCCATTAGGTAGGCCTCCTCAGCTATGTAGACACCCATCTTGCCACTACTCTTATTCGTGATTATCCTGACCGGGTCGATATACTCTATGGTGGGGCCAGCCGTGACGACGACCTTTCTCCCCGATAATATGTCTGGGTATAGCGCTCTGAAGACCTCCATCTTGATGTCCCTAGTGGGTGGTAGCTTAGCCTTCTCCTCCTCGACGAGGGGATCTATGAATACTGCCCCCATCCTCCTAAGCCTCTCCACAGCCTCCCTATACAGAGGGTTCTCCATCATGTTTAGATGCATCACAGGGGCTATCAAGACCTTCTTCCCATACCCCAGTGCAGAGTGTATAGCCAGTGTCGCAGGTGTATCGGCAACTCCATAGGCGGCCTTCGCCACTGTGTTGGCCGTTGCAGGCGCCACTAGGAGGAGGTCCGCATCCCTGAGTAGGTATATATGTTCTGCTAGGTATGACATCTCGGTTATCAGCCTACCACCCACGCTCCATGCCAGGGTATCCCTAGCGGCGAATCTCAGGGCGTCTTGGCTCGCCACTATGTAGACCTCTGCCCCATGCCTAATCAGCTCCCTAGCTATATCGGGAGCCTTATATGCTGAGATGCTCCCGGTCACAACTAGCATGATCCTCCTATCCCTCAGCTCGTCTCCATATGTCCCCCTGATCTCGTCTATCGGGTCTCTCCCCATCATCCCTTAATAATTGGCTATACATCGGGGAATAACCTATACTCTAGGTATATATCTATAGCCACCAGGGCGATTCCTAGTATAAAGGGGGATGCAGGGTCCAGCCCCTCATACATCATACCCCCTATCTGGGCGGCTGGCGTACTTGCTAGGTATCGGAAGCTATCGACCTTTGAATATGTCAGTGCCCTGGTCTCCTGGGTGGATGCCTCGAAGACGACCCTGTTGAAGGCTGGTATCCATAGTGAGATGCTTAGGCCGAATAGGGCGGCGTTGATCAGTACGGTGGCCTCAGACATGTAGAAGATGTAGAGTAGCGCCATCGGGATCATGAGTGAGTCGGAGACTATATACATTTTCTTGGCCCCCACCCTGTCCGTCAGGTGGCCCGCTACGTACTGGGTGAGGAACCACGCCCCGCTCTGGGCTGTATAGGCTATCCCTATGAAGTCGGGCCCTATACCGAGCCTATCCTTAGGAGCAGTATATAGTAGGAAGATCCATACCCTCCATGCAACCGCCTCTAGTATGGCTGGTATGTAGACCCTCCTCTCCATCTTGGATAGCCTCAATATCTCCCTCGGGTGTATAGGCTTCTCAGCCTTGACCTCGTCTAGTAGGAGGAGGATTGGTGTAGCTCCTACGCTGGCTAGGAATAGTGGTAGGAACATGGCGTTATAGTCCTGTACAAACCTGTAGATCTGGCCGGAGATGAGTGGTGCCACCACCTCGGTGAAGCTCACTATGGTTATCAATTCTCCGTAGGCCCTACCCATCTCCTCCTTACCCGCTGCCTCGCTGACGACTGCTCTGGCGAAGGGTAGGTATAGTATGAATCCGAGCTCGTTGAGCATGTAGGCCAGGAGTATAAGCTCCCTATCCATCGTGGCGGCGAAGATGGCTAAGGCGGAGATCCTTATCCCGGTGGCTAGGATGAGCATCTTCTTCTTACCATACTTGTCCCCCAGGTATCCTAGGACTGGGAGTCCGAGCCCGGCCAGTAGTGCGGCGAGTGACGAGGCCCCACCCAGCTCTGTGAAGGTGAGCCCCACATCTATAACCAGGCTGGGTATTAATGGGGCTGCGAAGCCCATTACTAGGCCCATGACGAGGTAGAAGATGGCCATTACCCTGAGGTTCTTGTTCCTCGTTATCCTGAGCAATGTTCTACACCGCTTGGGAGGCTATCCATGGGGTTATAAATGTCTCTATCAATGCGGCTATGAATATAAGGGGTAGTATGACCCTGACGTAGCTCCTGAGTAGGGCCTCGCCGTCCTCCCTTGTGAACAATCCCCTAACTATCTTTAGACCCGCCTCTAGGCTCAGGGTCGATGCATAGATTAGGGTGGGTATCTCGACTATTCCGTGTGGGAGTAGGAGGGCGGCTACCTCTAGGGGTGTCCTACCCATCTCTGTGACTGAGTATGTCACGACGCCGCCGACTATGAAGCCGTTGAGGAGTAGTATCACGCCGGGGAGTAGTCCTGCGAAGGGGGCTGATGCAAGTATCAATGTAGCGGTTGCAAGGTTCCTCAGGAAAATTGTTATGAGGAGTATGGGTGTATAGGGCTCGAGGGTCTCTTCACCACCCTCTCCGAATATGAGTCTGACAAGCTCCATAGCCTCGCCCGGCATCCCACCCCCGAGTAGGATGCCTAGTAAGAATATCACGGTGTAGGCCGTGTAGCCAGCCATCCTAGCCCTGCTCATAGTGATCAAGCCTCTTATCCAGCTCCTCAATAATTCTTGGATCGACTGGTCGCCCCATCTTCTCGAGGGCCATCGCCACCCCACCTACTACGGGGTGGCCTATATACCTACCTAGTATTAGCCCCCTATACCTAATATGCTTCTTGAAGAGCTTGGCGTATAACCGGCATCTAAAGAGCCCACCGGTGTAGTGGATCCTGGCGTCTAACAGTCCCAGCCTCTCAGCAGCTAGTTGGGCGGTTCTGGCCAGTCCATAGGCTATCTCCTCCAGGGCATCTATCACCTCATTAGGCATCTCTATGCATGTCTCCACGCCTATCCTTGCCACGCTGGGTATGTCTAAGTCATATATCGTGTCGACCGGGCTGGGGCCAAGCCTATCCATCAGGTATTCGTAGAGCGCGGTTCTTGGGGCCCTGCCGTCATACATCCTTAGGAACCTCCTGAGGACTATTCTGCCAAGCTCATGGGCGGAGTAGTCGTCTCCATAGGGGGAGCCCCAGTCCCCCATCTTGAGCCACCCGTCACCATTCCTAGCGTATACATTCGATCCAGTCCCTGAGATGACGACTATCCCAACACCCCTACCCTCGCCTGCGTAGAGGGCCATATCAACGTCGTGGACGAGGATGATGTCCCTGCCATACCTCTCGCCTAGGGCCTCTCTCCAATGCATCCAGTCCCTGGGTGTGTCGAGGCCCGCCAGCCCCAGGACGACGATATCGGCCTCATACCTATCGAGTATTCCGAGGAGCCTCCTCGTTGCATCGCCTCCATGGATGTGGTGGTTTATCCCGGCCTCAAGCCTCTCGAGATGGGCCTCCCCGTCTTCCCATAGGAGTATCTCTGTCTTGCTCCCCCCACCGTCGATCGAGAGGATCTTCATAGCCGTGTCTAAAACCTGAAACGGCGGATCTCTGATATTAACCTCCTACCATCCATGTAGCCTAGAACGAGGCCTGCGAAGAGGCCTCCCAGATGCCCGGCTATATCGACACCTGGTATCAGGGAGTTTATCAGGAATATGAATAGTGCGTAGAGCAGCATAGTCCTTATCTGGCCACCGAGGGTTCCTGAGAACATTATGAGGTAGCCGAAGATCCCAAATATTGCCCCGCTTGCACCGGCTACTATGACCCCAGGCGCCATTAGTAGGCTGAGGATGTTCCCAGCCAGTCCCGAGATGAGGTATACCTCTAGGAGCTTAGTGCTCCCCGCCAATCTCTCTAGCTGTGTCCCTAGTAGGAATAGGAAGAACATGTTGAACATGATGTGTATGATGTCGAGGTGGATGAATAGGGACGTGACGAGCTGCCATGGATAGATTCCTCCGAATACGGTCTTGGTGAAGGCGTATAGATAGAAGTATCCACTCCTATAGATCTGTAGAGGGTTACCCGAGGCTATGGCCCCGGCTATGTATGCCCCTATACTGATACCCATGAGGATATATGTGTATCTAGGCTCCCCACCCCCTAGGATTAGGTACCTAGCCATGACGACCTACCTTGGCTTTAATCAACTTGATGTCTGAGAGGGATATATATTAGGCTAGATAATCCGTGTAGCCATTGGGTTTAGTGAATACTCCGCTGGGGGTTGTGCCATGGGGGCTATGGTTGAGGTAAGGGATGTCTGGAAGGAGTATAGGATCGGTAAGGTGGTTGTCCCTGCCCTGAGGGGCGTCTCCCTAGATATAGGCGAGTCCGAGTTTGTAGCCCTCGTAGGCCCCAGCGGGTCAGGGAAGTCTACGCTCCTATACCTGATAGGTGGGCTTGACAGGCCTACCAAGGGCTCTATAAGTGTCGGTGGGGAGGATATCACGGGCCTCTCAGACTCACGCCTAGCTATGTGGAGGAGGCGTAACGTAGGTATAGTCTTCCAGTTCTTCCACCTAATACCTGTGTTGACTGCCTATGAGAACGTACTCCTACAGGCCGAGCTCGCGGGTCTACCCAAGAAGGAGAGGATGGAGAAGGCTAGGGAGCTCCTAGAATTTGTGGGGCTTGGGGATAAGATGGACCGCTTCCCCTCCGAGCTGAGCGGTGGGGAGCAGCAGAGGGTAGCTATAGCCAGGGCCCTTGCAGGGGATCCCAAGCTGATACTCGCTGATGAGCCCACAGCCAACCTGGACTATACAAATAAACTGCGTATAGTAGAGCTTCTCAAGAAGGCTAGGGAGCTGGGCAAGACAGTAGTCTTTGCTACTCACGACACCCAGCTAGCCAGCTATGCAGATAGGATCATCTCGATCAGGGACGGTGTCCTGCAATGACTATTGCCAAGGGAGGGCTCCGCCTAGTATATAGGAGGAAGGTAGAGACCATCTCAATCATACTCCTCATCTTCGTCTCGATAATGTCCTACGGCTCACTCGTCATACTGGCGGAGAACATGTCAGAGCATGCCTATAAACAGTTCAGAGCGGTGATCGGTGACGTCGCTATATTCGGGGTCTTCCCACTGGACTTTGTCGATACTGTTAGGGAGGAGGCTGGTGTTGATACGGTTAAGTCATACAAGGTCTGGTTCGGCGATATCGAGATAAACGGGTCTAAATATGCGGTGAGCCTCACAGATGAGAGATATGTCGAGCCCCTAACGGTCTTCGACCTTAACGGTTCGATGCCTATGGATACCGGGGAGGCGGTCTTCTACTACGCCTTGACAGGCCCCTCACCAGGTGGTGAGAGGCTCCTAGAGATTGGGGATAGGGTAGAGATCTTCGCCGTCTCACCAGATGGTAGGCAGGTTAACACCACTGTTGAGATAGTAGGTGTAGCCCGAGGATTCGCCCACCTAGGTGGCATGTCCCATGCCCTAATCCTCGACAAGGAGTTTATCGACCAGTTGGTTGGTGATAGGGCGATTGTGATAGGGGTATATGTAGACCCCGACTCCGATATTGATCTGGATCGTCTAGCTGAGAGGCTCGAGGCCCTGGTCGATGAGAACGGGTATAGGCACTTCTTCACCCTCGTCAATAAGAAGGAGACGAACCCCGTCGTGGTTCTCCTAGAGAGCGCATCCACGATCCTAACCATACCCATCTCCATAGTGATAGGCCTTATCCCCCTACTGGTAGCCTCGGCGGGCTCAACCCTAGTCATCAGGGAGGTTAAGATAGTCGCGACGCTTAAGTCGATGGGCATGTCTAGGGCGGGTATATTCAAGTATTACAGCCTCCCATGGATCGTGAGGGGCTTGATAGGCACGCTACTCGGGGTAGCCTTCGCCCCCATGGCCGCCGAGTATATCTATGTAAACTTCATAGTTAGGGACTCGGAGATTGCTGAGATACTGATCTCGACCCTGGGCTTCTATGCTGGTGAGGATGTTATTGCCTCCATTACCCTGATCGTGATGGGGATGGTTGGCCTAGGCGCGTTGATACCCTTCGCGATAGCCTCCTCGGTAAACATAGTTAGATCCATATCGACAACTGGGCTCTACTCAGTGAGGACACCGATTAGGCTCAGGCTCCTGAGAACATCTATAAACATAGGTGTGAGGGACCTCTTCTCAAGGCCATGGAAATTCGTAGGGGTATTACTGAGTATAGTGATTCTCTGGGGGGCGGTTGCAGCCCTGAACATGGAGGCCTATGGCCTACACGGGATCGTTGAGAATTACCGGGGAGATATTCCCTTCGACACAAACCTATTCGTATCCACCACATCAGGTATAGTCCTGGACGACCTGCCATCGATAGTGGAGGAGGCTGTGTCCAGTAATGATAATGTTATCGGCTACTACCTGATAGCTAGGGAGACTATTCTAGATGTCTTTGGCCAGGTAGAGGTGTCCCAGATAGTCACCGGCCTTGCTGGAGATCCAAGTGTGGCATTCCCACTTGAGAAGGGCAGATATCCAAGAGGCCTTGGAGAGGCCGTCATATCGAGGAGCCTAGCCCTCCTCAAAGGTGTGGATGTGGGTGACTATCTGGAGGCATCGATCGACGGAGACATATATAGGCTCGAGGTAGTCGGCATATCAATCTCGAGGCTTAACAACGGTTACTACCTACTCGTCACCCCGGAACAGCACATACTCATGACGGACACCCCTGAGGAGGAGCTTGGGAGGCGTTCCCTAGTGGCATACCTCGATGTCTCTGGAGACCCTGAGGAGGTCTCTGAGGAGGTTAAGGAGGCGATAGAGGAGAACCCACTCGTCTCCGTGGACTACGTGACTAAAGAGGAGATCATCGATAATATCCAGTTCATGATGAACTTCATACTGGGGCTAAACACAGGTATAGTATTCGCCCTCCTAGTAGCCAGCCTGATAAGCCTATCATCGATCTACTCCGTTGATTCGGAAGCCCGTAACAAGGAACTCGCCATCATGAAGAGTCTCGGTATGGGTAACGGCTTGATAGCCGGTCTGAACGCCCTGCAACTGATACTTATAATCCCTCTAGCAGCTCCACTAGCGTTTGGAGTGGGGCTGTTCCTGGCGGATCTAATATCCAGGAGTGGTGCTACTGCTATCGGCTATGTAGAGCCCCTAAGGCCAGTAGACTCTCTAATCAGTGGGAATATACTAGTAGTATTCCTACTAGTTCTTGGAGTGGTCTACATAGTGAACTATCTCAAGGTTCGTCGCCTCGACGTTGTAAGGGTGATACAGGAGATATGATGGGTATTATCTTCGCCACCACAGTCTCTGAGGGTATGAGTGTAAATACAGTGTGTATCGCGTTGTAGATACCTGTGAGTATGAGGGCTATGAATAGAGCTGAGAGGGCACCTTCAAGGCCTAGGCCAGATACATAGCCGTGGAAGAAATCTAGGAAGCTGGGGAATAGGATGTATAGAACAACCGCATTTACAAGCGTCATGGTGAAGACCCTTACACCGGTTGTAAAGACGTAGGTCTTCAACCTGCCTAGGCCGAGTCTTCTACTCATCTCTAATCCTAGGAGCATAGACCCGACTGCTAGGAACTTCATCACTGGGCCTATAGGCTCATCCGCCAGTAACATGAGACCCACAAAGTGTATAACCGAGGTTGTCAGCCCGATGGATATCCCTCCTATGAGATATGCGATAACTATGAAGATCTCTGCAGGGTCGAACCTCAAGTATGGGACGAGGGGATATACCAGTATTCTAGAGAAGCCGGAGATAGAGGTTAGGATTGCTAGGCCTCCAAATACTGAGGTGAGGGCTATATACTTGCTCCTCCTCATCGCATAGAGATAGTAAGGGTTGGATTGGATTTAACGGGGTATCCAGCTATTCATGTATCAAGGTAGTGTATTCGTCTTCAGTATTGAAAATGAGTAGAAGTCTTATCAGGAACTCCTGTAGATATTGATGAGTGGCTATGACGACACTACCCGGAGCTGACCTGCCCCGGGGGATGACGTATTCAGCCTTGTCCGAGCCGCGAACCTATCTGAACTATGGCGTCCACGGTTATAGAGTGTTCCTCAACTAGGCTTCTCCACCTTTCTCCCACAGATACTATCACGTGGATACCGATGGGTATCGCCCCAGCTCTCTTCACCAGCTGAAGCAGAGCTCTATGTGTCTCACCGGTCCTGATAACGTCGTCGACTATCAATACTCTATAGTTCTTGTTTATCAGGCCCCTGGCTATGTATAGCGTCCTTACACTACCGTCCTCATTGATGACAGTGGCCTCTATATGTCTCTGGACACCCACCTCCTTTCTATCCTTAGCTATGACTAGTGGGGTTCCTAGATACTCGGCCACGAGGGTTGCGTAGGGAACCCCATCTGTAGCTGGGCTTAGGACTACGTCTGGCATGCCGCCGTATTTCACGCTGGTCTTTATTGCTATAAACTTGAGAAGACCTATGTCGCTTATAATTCTCTGGTTGTTGAGGTATCCGTACCTATCCGTAGCTAGGTAGCTAAGTATAAGCTCCTTAATATCAACCATTTCCTCCAGAATGTTTATCAGCTTGTCTAACCTCTCGGGGCTCGGAATGATCCGCCCATGTAGATATCTACTCAGGGTGGAGGGGGCTATACCAGTCCTCTCCCTTATCTGCTCCCAACTATAAAGCTTCTTAGCCTGTCTCAGCAGCTCCCTGAAATACATCGTCTTGACTATGTATCCATACTTCATCTTCATTTTAAACAACCCTTTAAATTATCCAGTCTCCCAAAATAATCTCACCCCCATTATTTAAGCATATCGTTAAAGCTGTTGGGGAATCCTCTAACACTTTAACTATATATTTAAAAATCATTTTTATTTAAAATCCCTGTTTTAAACATTTTTGTAAAGGTGTCTAGGATGAGTGATAGGCGTGAGTTCATAAAGGTCTTTGGTGCTGGTGTGGCTGGCTTGGCAGGTGGATATCTGGCTGGAGCCCTATCCGCTGAAAGTAAGGTTGCCGAGGTTCCCTCACCCGCTGGGGAGAAGGACGTCCTCCGAGCAGCGTGGATCTATATATCTAATGTAGAGGACTTTGGATGGACATATGCCCATGATCTTGGGAGGAGATACGTAGCTGAGAGGCTGGATTTCCTCGAGACTGAGTATGTGGAGTCCGTTCCTGAGAATGAGTCTCTACCGGTGATTACACAGCTAGTTAATGAGGGTTATGAGGTCATATTCACGACTAGCTTCGGCTATATGGACGATACTATAGAGGCTGGTAAGAGATATCCAGACAGGATATTCATGCACTGCTCTGGCTACAAGAGAAGGGAGAACGTAGGTACATACTTCGTACGTATGTACCAGCCCTTCTACCTCACCGGTTTGGCTGCTGGGGCTGTGACCGAGTCTAATAAACTTGGCTATGTGGCCGCCCACCCAATACCAGAGGTTATAAGGCATATCAACGCCTTCCACCTAGGGGCAAGGAGGGTTAATCCAGATGTGGAGACCTATGTGATATGGATAAACGCATGGTTTAACCCCGAGGCCGCCCGTGCCGCAGCGGAGCAGCTAATAGGCATTGGATGCGACGTTCTTGCCTTTACAGAGGATACACCCACCGTTCTCCAGGTTGCTGAGGAAAACGGTGTTTATAGCTTTAGCCACTATAGCGACATGTCTAGGTATGGCCCCAACGCCCACCTCACAGGGCATCTAGCAAACTGGGGCGTGATCTATGAGGATGTGCTTATAAGGGCATATACTGGTGTATGGGAGAGCAAGGATTACTGGTGGGGTTTCTATGAGGGTGCCGTCGAGATATCCCCAATATCCGATGTTGTACCAGAGGAGGTTAAGGAGGAGATACTTAGGATCAGGGATTTAATGGTTGAGAATAGTTTTGAGCCGTTCACCGGACCGTTGGTTGATAGGCGGGGGAGGGTTAGGGCGGAGCCTGGTAGGCAGCTGACCAAGTCGGAGCTCCTCAGCATGAAGTGGTTCCTAGAGGGTGTTGTGGGTGACCTCCCAGGGGAGGAGTAGCCCCCTCCTCAAGGCTAGGAACATATGGGTAGTCTATAGCGACGGTACTGTCGCGAACAAGGGTGTCTCCCTAACCCTCTACGAGGGTGAGATACACGGACTGGTTGGTGAGAATGGGGCTGGTAAGACGAGCTTCGTCCATGTGCTTTATGGAGTTGTCCGGCCATCTGCTGGTGAGATATATATACAGGGTGTCAAGACACGTATAGCGAGTCCCCAGGATGCGCGGAGACACGGGATATTCATGGTTCCCCAGCACAACGTATTGATACCTACGCTGACCGGCTTGGATAACATAAGGCTGTCCAATGGTGCCGAGGCTGTGGATAGGGTCTATAGATTGGTTGATGAGCTGGGCATAGATGTGGATCTCGATACCCCTGTTGAGAGGCTTGAGAGGGGTATGGTGAAGAAGATAGAGGTTTTGAGGGCCCTCGCTACTGGAGCCAAGATAGTGATACTTGACGAGCCGACCTCTGTGATGTCCCCCGTAGAGGTGGAGGACCTATCCAGGCTATTGAAGACGTTGAGGGGGGCTGGATACTCCTTCATATTCATATCCCATAGGCTGGATGAGGTTGTCGAGATATGTGACAGGGTGACTGTACTGAGGGATGGCCAGGTAGCCTATTCCGGTGGTGTGGATGAGGTTGAGAAGCTATACAGGTTGATGTTTAGGGGGGAGGAGTATCTAGAAGCCTCCTCAATGAGGCGTATCTCCCCCATGTTGAGGGTCTTTCTCGGAATCGAGGGTAACGGGCAGGAGGAGCTGGCTAGGAAGTATCTATCGGGCTCAAGAGGCTTCACCGGCTATGTCCCCGGGAATCCCTATAGCGCCATGGTTCCAGGGATGTCCCTAGTCGACAACGTGAGGTTTAGGGTTCTGGACCAGGATATTGATTATGAAGGTCTCACCCTAAGGATTGTAAGGTCCTATGAGGTCGTGGCTAGGGATATCTATACCCCTATAGACCGTCTATCCGGTGGTAATATGCAGAGGTTCATAGTGGGTAGGGAGGTAGAGCTTTCCGAGGATAGGTGTGTCCTGATGTATCCCACCCGGGGCCTTGACATGAGGAGTATGGCCCTAGTCCATAGGAGGGTCTGGGATGCTGTGGAGCGGGGGTGTGAGGTCATATACTTCACGGAGGATATGGAGGAGGCTTTGATGCTGGGTGGTATGATATCGGTGGTCTATAGGGGTCGGGTCTCAGAGCCTGTATCGGCTGATGAGGCTGATGTGGATCGTCTGAAGATGCTTATGTCGGGGATAGGGTGGAGCTGAGCCCTATGCAGATATATAGGGGGGTAGCCACTATACTGGCTGTGTCCATAGCGGTGGCTGTGTATAGCGGGGTGATCATCCTATACGGTGGAGACCCTGTGGAGGCCTATACCAAGATGTTTAGGAACGCCTTCCTAGACCCCTATGGACTGAGGGAGACGATGAGGCTTGCCTCGGCCTTGGGGATAATATCCCTAGGCCTATCCATAGTCTTCAGAGCGGGTCTATGGAACATAGGTGCGGAGGGGCAGTATGTCCTTGGAGGGCTGGCCGCGGGCTATGTAGTCTATGTACTGGGTCTCCAGCAAGGCGGGCCGTTGGCGCCGCTCCTCATCGGTGCGTTGACAGGGGGTCTATATGCTGCTATCCCGGGAGTATTGAGGTGGAGGCTCGGCGTCAACGAGGTGCTCACGACCCTCATGCTGAACTACGTGGCTCTATACCTCCTCTACTACGTGGTCTATGGCGTCTGGAGGGATCCCCAGACCGGGTTCCCCGTCACGCCTGAGATACCCGGTGCCTATAGGCTGCCTGAGGTAGGTGGCTTCGTCGGGGGCCTGGCCATCATGCTCCTAATTGCGCCTGCTCTATACTACCTCCTCTTCCACACGAGGTACGGCTTCAAACTGAGGGTCTACGGTCTCAACCGTGAGGCGGCTGAGTATGCCGGGTATGACAGGAGGGCTATAATAGTGGGTGGCCTCTTCATAAGTGGCCTCCTAGCTGGCCTGGCCGGAGCGGGGGACTTCCTCGGAAGCTACTATAGACTGATGCCGAGGTTCTCCTCCGGCCTTGGATACACGGCTATTATAGTCGCCCTACTAGCCTATAACCATCCACTGATAGTCCCCATAGCCTCTATACTCTTCGCAGGCTTCCTATACGGCTCATATACCCTGGCTATAGTGGCAGATATACCTACGGAGGCTACATACCTGATGACAGGCCTCCTCCTCGCTATGCTCGTCTCCACCCAGTACATGGAGAGGTGGATTGGATGGCTGGCCAGGAGGCTATAATGCAGCTTGTGATAGACTCCTCCACAATACTCCTACTAGCGTCGCTGGGGGAGCTGTTGAAGGAGAGGGCTGGGATACTAAACCTGGGTGTCGAGGGGATTATATCCCTATCCGCCCTCACAGCGGTAGCTATCTACATCTCCACTGGGAGCCACTTGGTAGCCATTATCCTGGCTGGACTAGTCGGATCCATCCTGGCCTCTATCCATGGCTTCCTAAGCATATACCTCAGGGGCGACCAGGTCCTAAGCGGATTAGCCGTCCTCTTCATAGGCCTAGGCCTGAGCAGTGCGCTGGGAAGTGGTTTCACGGGTATTGAGGTTGAGAAGCTTCCCCACATCCTACCTATGCTAGACATCCTGACGCTATCGGCATATCTCCTGGCTCCGACCCTCTATATCATACTGAGTAGGACTAAGGCCGGCCTCGTCATCAGGGGTCTTGGGGATAATCCTGAGGGGCTGGACTACCTCGGCTACGACGTGTATAGGCTTAGGCTCTACATAGTCGTTATAGGCGGGTTCATCGTCGGCTTGGCGGGTGCGAAGCTCACCCTGTCTCTCATCCCGGTGTGGAGCTTCGGCGTATCTGGTGGGAGGGGATGGATAGCCCTCGCACTTGTGATAACCTCCCTATGGAACCCATTGTTGGCCCTGCCAGTCTCACATCTATTCGGCCTATTGACCCAGGCGGGAATACTCGTCCAGGTATTGGATCTACCCATAGACTCACGCCTAGCCTCGACCACACCCTATGTAGCAACAATAATCTTCCTCACCATGCTCCACATACCCAGACTAAGGAGGCTTGTCGGGGCTCCTAGGACGCTGGGCATGCCATATAGGAGGCGGGGCGAGTAGGCTGGCAATAAATACGGGGATCCGGGATCTAATACCTAGGTGTCGTGAGATGGACTTCAGCCTATCGAGGGAGGATGAGCTCTTCAAGAGGAATGTAGCCGAGTTTGCCAAGGAGTATATAGAGCCTAGGTGGGTGGAGATCGACGAGTCGGGCGTGATACCCACGGACCTCATCAGGAGGATGGGGGAGCAGGGCCTCCTGGGTATGCCGATCTCCGAGGAGTATGGAGGCCTGGGCGAGACCTATCTAAGGACGGCCCTCGCGATAGAGGAGCTCGCCTATCACGACCCCGCAGTGGCGATAGCGGTCTATGTACTCCTGAACAATGGGTGGCCATACCTCCTACAGCTCTATGCCAACGATGATGTGAAGGCTGAGGTGCTGCCTAGGGTGGTTAAGGGGGAGTATTTCTTCGGGATAGCCTCTACAGAGGCCCATGGAGGCTCTGACGTGGCTGGGATAAAGACGTTTGCTGAGAAGGGCGATGGGGTCTGGAGGGTTAGTGGTGAGAAGATCTATATAAGCGGTGTCCGCGAGGTTTTGGAGCAGCTCGACGGTGGTGGATGGCTCCTCGTATCTAAGACTGGGAGCCTCGACTATGGGCATAGGAACATAACGACCTTCGCCTTCCTCCCGAGGAGGAATGGTGAGCTCCTAGGCGAGATAGACTACACAATTTTTGAGGAGATCGGTAGGGGAGGCCTCTCCACGGGCGGCTTTAAGGTTGAGGGCTTCCCTATAGAGGATAGGTATAGGGTTGGTGAGGAGGGGAAGGGCTTCTACATATTGATGGAGGGGTTCAACATAGCCAGGATCCTCGTGGCAGCCGCCTGTGTAGGTAGTGCTAGGTGGGCGTTGGACCAGGGTGTCGAGTGGATACGTAATAGGCGGCTCTTCAACGGGCGTAGACTCTCATCCTTCCAGGGGATATACATGAGGTTCTCCGAGCTCTACGCCGAGCTGGAGGCCGCCAGGCTCTTCACGCTCAGAGCCGCCTGGATGGTTGACAGGATATACCGTGAGGGTGACCCAACCCTCAACCCCAAGGACCTTAATATCCCCGTGGCACTGGCGAAGTATAAGGGGCCTGAGACTGCTGCCCGGATCTATGAGGAGGTTATGAAGTGGATGGGTGCCTACAGCTATATGAAGGAGTCCAACGTCTACCGTGGATGGCTAGGGATACTGAGCTACCTGGTGGGGGCTGAGGGCGGTCAGAACATCATGAAGATCATCATAGCGAGGGACTATATTGGGAGGGAGTATATCAGGGGGTAACCCATTAATTTATCCCTCCCAACCCATTTACTTGGTGTGTCGCGTCGGGTAGGCATTCTCCTAATAGTGTCGGGGGAGATCCTCTCCCTTGTTGGATGGTACTTCCTAAGAGGACTCTCTGACTTCAAGGGTGGACTTGGAGCTATAGGCCTGTTCCTCGTGATAGCCCTGATAGGAGGGGGTCTCTACCTCTTCTCATCGATCCTCATCCTGATAGGGAGCATAGCTGTATATGGAGACGGAGCATTGGCCAAGGCATTAGGGGTAGTTCTGATACTGACCCCGGCTGTCTATACTGCCCTGATGACTCTAGAGCCTCGTGAATGGTTCACGGTGCTACCACTCCTCGGGGCTGTTCATCTACCCTCTGGTATCATGCTCCTATCCGGTAGGAAGCTGGGATTCCTATTGGGGGTAGTCATCCTACTCGCCTTAGCATACCTTGGGTATGGATGGATATTCACAGTATAGACTTATGGGTTGTAAACCCCCTATACAATCATGTGGATTGGGATGAGGGTAGGGGTAGCATCAATAGGCATCTCCCGCTTCGGTAGGAGGACCGACGTCAATATATTCGAGCTTGTGGAGGAGGCTGTACGTGAGGTGTGGGACGAGGGCTACGTATCGCCTGAGGATATAGACTACATCGTCTTTACGAGCACGGGTTTCACACCCGAGTTTAGCCCTGCAGGGGTCTATATCGAGCATCTAGGGCTCAACCCTATAGCTGTGCATAGGGTGGAGGCGGCCTGTGCCTCGGGGAGTGCAGGTATCTACACAGCCTATAACATGGTTCGTAGTGGTGCGGCTAGGAACGTGCTCGTCATAGGGCTTGAGAAGATGAACGAGTTCGGGACCCCGGGTGCGGTTGAGTATCTGGCTAGGCTGGGATCATACTTCTGGGAGGTGAGGGACTACGGCATAACCTTCCCAGGCTACTACGCCCTGTTCATGACTAGGTATATGCATGAGTATGGGGCTACGGAGGAGGACTTCTGCCGAGTAGCTGTGAAGAACCATTTCTACGGGGCTAGGAATCCGAAGGCCCAGTACCAGAGGGAGATAAGCCTCGAGGAGTGTATGGGGAGTAGGTATATAGCGAGGCCGATAAAGCTCTATGACTGTAGCCCTATCACAGATGGCTCAGCAGCAGTGGTCATAAGTAGTGAGGACTCGATCAGGGAGCTAGGTGTTGATACCCCTATATGGATAAGGGGGATAGGCTACTCATCCATGCCTGCCAGCCTTACGGGTAGGGCTGACTACACATCAATAGAGTCTGCCAGGAGGGCGGCTGAGAAGGCCTATAGAGCCGCGGGGATCGAGGATCCTAGGTCAGATATAGACGTGGCAACGGTACATGACTGCTTCACCATAGCTGAGATCCTGGCCTATGAGGATCTGGGCTTCGCCGAGCGTGGGCGTGGCGTGGAGCTTATCAGGGAGGAGCAGACATATGTGGGGGGAGAGGTGCAGGTGAACCTAGACGGTGGCCTGAAGGCTAAGGGCCACCCGGTAGGGGCAACCGGAGTGGCTATGTATGTAGAGATCGTTAAGCAGCTCCGTGGTGAGGCGGAGAGGGGTAGGCAGGCCGTTATAAGGAGGGGTGTAGGCCTGACCCACAACATAGGTGGTGTCGGGCAGTACGCATATGTATCCATCCTCTCGAGGTGAGGCGTGATGGATAGGATCTCTAGGGATGAGAAGACTGGTATGCCGGTCCTCGAGGATCAGAGGGTCTTCCCACTGAGCCTGAGGAGCTCCCTAGGCGGCCTGGAGAAGTATTATAGGATGCTGGAGGAGGGCGTGATACTTGGACAGGTATGTAGGGCCTGTGGATATAGGCAGTACCCACCCGGCCCCATATGTAGGAGCTGTAGCTCAAGAGACCTGGAGGAGAGGAGGATAGAGGGGGTGGGTAGGCTCCTGACATACACAGAGATAAATGTTAAGCCCAAGACACATAGCCACTACCCAGACTACATAGTGGGCGTAGCCGAGGTAGGAGGCTTCAAGGTCCTAGGCCTAGTGGAGACGGACTTCGACTCACTGAAGCCTGATATGGAGGTGAGGCTCGAGGTTAGGCAGAGAGAGCCTGAGGGGTACCACTATGTCGCTATAATCCCTGTATAGGGCATCCTCCAACAACCGAGAAACAGGTCTCTAACCATCTACACCCCTCAGAACCTCTATGCCGACAACCCTCCCATCCCTATTAAAGTCTATTATGACTCCTGGGGCGACCTCCCTAGACTCTTCAACTGCATCGTCCCTAAGCTTTATGTATAATGCATCCGCCTCATCGTCGAAACTAATCTGGATCATCATGAAGACCCACCCTAATCATCTCATCCACCACATATATATATGTAAAGTCACCGGTGTCCAGCCAGTCCCCTTCTATCCGGAAACCTCTTGGTCGGTATGTGGCGAGCCATCCATAAAGGGTCTTCGGTCGATGGCTATCTAGATGCGGAATCGGGCCTTATATCCACATCTATATTGTACAATGTTTATTGTTTGGGCACCTAGGAGGTGGATAACCATCTATAGGGGTTCAGAGGCCGGTGGAGCTAGGAAGGGGGCTATGCTGGCTGTCCACTTCTCAATCCTATTCATTACCTACACCCTCTTCGCCAGATGGGTCATGGATACCTTCGGGGTCGATGGGGATATACTCGTCATGATATTCCTTGTTGGGGTCGGGATATACCTCGCTTTCCTAGCCCGGAGAGAATATAGGGGCTTGAAGGAGAGTCTTAAGTATCTCCTGATCCCCCTTACCATAATGTTCGTCGCCTATCAGCTTCTCCTATTAGCCCTTGGCCCCTAGTGCTTAAATCATCCGAACTGGATATAGTCTCCTATGGAGATACCTCCCGACCTATCAGGGGATAAGGAGCTTATATATAGGACTGCCTACGAGGTCTCTAGCCAGTTCCCACCCGAGTACTGGAGGGAGAAGGATCTTAAGGAGGAGTTTGCAGAGGAGTTCTTCAGGGCGATAGCCGAGCAGGGGTTCATGGGTATAGTGATCCCCCAGGAGTATGGGGGGAGCGGCTATGGACTGGAGGAGCTGGCCGTCGCTATAGAGGGCCTCGTGAGGGGCGGAGCGGGGATGGCCGGTGTATGGTATATAATGCTTACCGAGATATTCCTGGCCCTCCCCATAACCAGGTTCGGTACTAAGGAGCAGAAGGAGAAGTATCTCCCGGGCATAGCGGAGGGGAGGATAGAGGGTGCCCTGGCCCTGACCGAGCCGGATGTAGGCTCCAACACCCTATTGATAAAGACGACTGCCGTGAAGGAGGGTGACGAGTATGTTGTGAATGGGAGGAAGGTATTTATAAGCGGGATCGATAGGGCGGGGGCCTTCATCCTAGTGGCCCGTACAAAGAGTCCCGAGGAGACTGGGAGGAGGAGCCTAGGCCTATCACTCTTCATAGTGGATATGCCGAGTAAGAATGTTAGGTATAGCCCGATCCCTAAGCATGGGATTAACTACAGCAAGTCATGCGAGGTCTATATAGAGGATCTCAGGATACCCGAGGAGAACCTCCTAGGCCCCCTCGACGCTGGTTGGTACGTCCTCCTAGATATACTGAACCCTGAGAGGATAGGCTTCGCTATAGGCGCTACAGCCATTGGATACCTAGCCCTCTCAAAGGCTGTTGAGTATGCCAAGAACAGGGTCGTCTTCGACCGGCCTATAGGCTCCTACCAGGCTGTCCAGCACCCACTAGCCAGGTCCTACGCCATGCTCGAGGGGGCACGCCTACTAGCCTATAGGGCGGCAGCCACGTATGACAGGCTGGCCCCGCCGAGGGATCCGAAGAGCTTCGACGAGGTCGTCTCGAGGTCTACAGGCCTATCAGAGGTTGGGAGGAACAGCAACATAGCGAAGTACGTAGCTATAGAGGCGGGGATAGAGGCCGTCTACTGGGCCATGCAGACCTTCGGGGGCTACGGCTATGCTAGGGAGTTCGATGTAGAGCGCTGGTGGAGAGAGATAAACCTACTCAGACTGGCACCGGTAACCCAGCAACTAGCCCTAAACTACATAGCGAGACACGTACTGGGACTGCCTAGAGGCACATAGCTTATCAGTAGTTGCTGGCCAATCCATAGCGACTATTAGATGTGATTCCTCACTACTTGGTATAGTAATGACATCAGTATCGATTATTTACAAACCTTAATGACATATAATTTTAGTAAGAGGGATAGGGATAAGCATGAGTGAAAATCATAGGGATAGGAGGGTTCCTATCGCTATCCTTGTAGCCGTTGGTCTAATAGTCATCCTGATAATGCTGATGGAGTGGCTCCCACTATTTTCTGGCATACCAGCTACTGGGCCTCCCGCCTCAGGAATAACTCTAGAGAATATTGCTGTTAAAAACCTCCATATCCCCACTGACGTCGGGATTGTTGGTGGTAAGATATATGTTGTGGGTCTAAGTAGTGAACCCGGAGTATCTATAGTGATTGTCGGGCTCGGTGATGGTCGGGTTGATACACGCTCTCTAGAGAGTTTCCCAACACTTATCGGATATTCGAGTCTAGGATTTCTAGAGCCCCGGTTCCTAGGCGATATGGTGGTGGTACCAGCCCTATTATCAAACGGCCTGGATAGCGAGCTATGGATCGGGGTATATGGAGTTGACTGGGAGTTGGAGGCATCTGTTACACTGGGTAGCGGCGCTTCTCCAAGGGTCTTCGTCATGGGGAACCGCATTATTGCCGTGGTCGATGGTAATGTTAGTATCCTACGCCTAGTAGATGGTGATCTGGTCGTAGAGAGATCCTTCTACTTCAGCGTCTCACCCATAAGCGTCTATCCTGTTGGTGATGGTTTGCTGGTTAGGGTCATGTCCCTATATCCCTATGACGAGATATACCTTGTTGATGAGACGGGGAAGAAGTTCCTGACGAGGATCGATGGGACCGTAAGGTTCGGTGTGGCTGGTGACTACTTTATCGCGGTTACTAGATACGACTCCGGCTTAAAGGTTGTGGTGTATAACATTGTCGAGAACAAGACAGTCTTTGAATACCCTATACAAGGTGGGGACACACCCGTTGTAGACATACTTCCCCTGGGAGCTTCCGATGGAAAGATATTCTTCACTGTGATCTATGCCGATGAAAGCAGCGAGGTCCAGTTCATAGATCTCGAGGCCCTATCCCCTACAGTCGGAATCCTACCAAATCCCTTTGAGGAGGTAGTGATAATGAGGAATATGATACATGTAGGTGGTGATCATTATCTACTGGTTGGTCAGCGTTTCTCTAATACCTATCTAGCACTGGTGAAGATGCCTGGTGGAGAGGTACTTGATACTGATGTTATCAGTGGTAGCTATAACCTGCTAGGCATGGCTGAGGGGAATGGAGAAGTATATGTGGTGTTATATAAGGTCGGGACAGGCTCCTCCAGCATAGGCTTGGTTAGGCTGTAACCGGCTACCTCTCATCGAGGGGCACATATTTTTTGTCTCTCTCGCCAATGTAGTATGCCTTAGGCCTTATCAGTATATTGTCCTCACGGTACTCTGCTATGTGGCTGCTCCACCCGGCTATTCGTGACATTGCGAATATTGGTGTGTAGACCTCCTTCGGGAGTTTAAGGACATAGTATAGTAGGGCGCTCCAGTAGTCACAGTTGGGATATATTCCCTTCTCGGTTAAGAAGCTGTTCATAGCCACCTCGTAGAGCTTCATAGCTGTCTCGTATACCCGCCGGGTCTCCTCGTCGAACCTCTCCCTATTCTCCTCTAGCCACCTCCTGTAGTGCTTCGCCCTGGGGTCGTGTATCCTGTATAGCCTGTGGCCAAACCCTATCAGCCTCCTCTTCCTACTCTCAATATTCTCCTTGAACCACCTCTCAACATTGGAGGGGTCTCCTATCTCTAGGAACTGCTCCAATGCACCGGTGTTGGCGTATCCATGTAGCGGCCCCCTAAGAGCCCCTATACCAGCGACTATGGAGGAGTAGTAGTCACTACCTGTTGATGCTACCACTACGGCTGCGAAGGTGGAGGCGTTCATACCATGCTCCGCATAGAGGATTAGGCTCATGTCTAGGCCCCTGACATCCCTCTCGTCATACTCCCTCCCAGTTATGAGGTATAGGAGGTTGGCGGCCAGGCTTAGATCCTCTCTAGGCTCGAGGGGCTCCTCACCCCTCCACATCCTGTATAGCCCACCTATAATGCTCGGCATCTTGGCAACGAGGTCTATGGTATAGTCCACGACGTCCTCACGTGTATACTCCGGTCCACGGCTCCGGAGGTTCCCCATGTACGAAACCACTGTGCGTAGGGCCTCCATCATATCGATATCCTTTGGAACCCGCTTCATAACCTCTAGGACCTCGGGGTCGAGCCGCATAGACCCCCTTATCCTATCCAGGAACTCTTGGAACTCCCTCCTTGTGGGTAGCCTACCATGGAGGAGTAGGTAGAGGACCTCCTCATAACTACTCTTCTGTGCCAGCTCGTCAAGGTCATATCCATAGTAGTAGATCTTACCCCTCTCATGGTCGATCAGGCAGATCTTGGACTCAGCCACATAGACGTTCTTCAACCCCCTATAGATAGACACCCTCTCCTCCGCCATGTAGATATTCATCCACGGGTCAGGAATATATTACGGGGTATAGGCTAGGTCAATAACTATCTTGGGAAATGGCTTAACAATTAGTTAACAATCTATAGAAGAATTATCGGTGTACAAATCTCTATACTAATATATTTAGAGGGATATAGATACGTAGTGGGGATTAGATGAAGACACTCCCACTGATAGCAGTGCTCCTAGCAAGCATCACCATGATACTTGTTTTCCCAGGGATGCCCCTTTTCCAGCAGGGGCAGCCCAGCGTAGCTGTCTATAAATATAGTCCTGGGGAGGAGCCGAGCCTAATCGGTGAGAGACCACTCCCAACTGAATACGTGGTGACCTCGGAGCCACTGATTAGGCATGACGCCTTCCCAGCGGATCTCGAGGAGTTTCTGAATGAGAGGGGTATAGCCCTCGTGGTGGCTGAGGTTAGGGAGCTGAGTACCTACATAACTGTTGAGAGGCTGGGCTCACGGGAGGTCAAGCGTTTAAATACACTTGTACTCCTTGAGGTGAAGCAGGTTCTCAGGGGCGAGTTACCAGAGGATAGGTTCTACATCTTCCTCTGGTCATATGGCTACGACCCCGATACTGGGAAGATGGCTGTGAAGAGTACGGATGTCCTATACAGGCCTGGGGAGACGGTCATAATGGCGATAAACGGGAGGCTGGGTCCTGAGGGTATACCATCCAACATGGCGTTTATGGCTGGCCTCCTCAGGGATAAGCCGATATACATCCCAGACCTCCTGGTCTTCAAGGTGGAGGATGGCAGGGTTAGCCTCAAACCCTTCGCGGGTGACGTCCCAGTACCCAGCTGGGCAACCCAGGTTAGTGATGTACCACTCAGCGAGTTCCTAAGCGGGCTCCGTGCATAGCCGCGATCCTCCACCTCTTTTATAATTATTTCCTCGATAGCCACTATTCATATAACGCTGTCTGGGATTCTGTTTACATGAGTCGGTACGACTATATACAGGAGGCTATCGCGGAGTATGCAACGAGCATATCCTGGGAGGACATACCTATAGAGGCTATACTGGAGGCTAAGAGACGCCTCCTAGACTCCATAGCCGTGTCGGCAGCCTCCCTACCCTTCAAACCAGTCCAGGTCTTAAGGAAGGCGTTCCTAGGCCTATACCCCTTGGAGCTCGGCTCGACAATATGGTTCACCCACTTCACCACCCTCCCCGAGTATGCGGGCTTCGTGAACAGCACCATGACCCGGGCCCTCGACTTCAACGATACCTATCTATCGAAGGAGCCCCTACACCCCAGCGACATGATAGGTGTACTCGCAGCAGCGTTGGAGGAGTCTGGGGCTCCGGAGGGCGACCTATTGACGGCTATCGCAGTGGGTTATGAGGTGGGTGTCAGGCTCTGCGACTCAGCCTCCCTACGTGTGAAGGGGTGGGACCACGTAAACTTCACCATGATTGGGGCCGTGGCGGCACTCTCAAACCTATTAAAACTCTCTAAGGAGATGGCGGCGGAGGCCCTGGCCATAGCTGTTGTCCCACATATAGCCCTTAGGCAGACCCGTGCAGGAAGGATAACGATGTGGAAGGCCTCGGCAGCCGCCGATGCCTGTAGACACGCGATGTACGCGACATACCTGGCCAGGGCTGGTTATGAGGGGCCTGCGGAGCCCTTTACAGGTGAGATGGGGTTTATAAACCAGCTCGGCATAGAGTTCGACCCCAGCCCTATAAAGGAGCTTAGGGAGAGGCCTGAGCCCACCGGGATACTCAGGACATATATGAAGTTCCACCCGGTGGAGTACCATGCCCAGTCGGCAGTTGATGCTGTGCTGGAGCTGCTGGGTGGGAGGCCTCTCAGGCCTGAGGAGATCGAGAGGGTGGAGGTATATACTGTGCAGGCGACCTACGACATAATCGTTAAGCACCCCGAGAAGTGGAGGCCGGAGAATAGGGAGACGGCTGACCATAGCCTACCATACATAGTGGCATACACCCTCCTACACGGGGATATCTGGCTAGACGCCTACAGCATGGACAAACTTAGGAGTGAGGATATCAAGAGGGTGATGGCCAAGATGGATGTCAAGGTCGACCCGGAGCTCGACAGGCTCTACCCGAGGGAGGTGCCCAACAAGGTGGTTGTCAGGCTGAGGGATGGAACAGTCCTCGAGAGCCTCGTAACCAGGCCAAGGGGCTACCCAGGCTCCGGACACAACGTCGACGACCTCCTCAGGGAGAAGGTCTTCCGCCTACTCAGGCCCTACTACCCAGAAGACGTGATTGAGGAGATTATCAAGGTCACGATGAACTTCGAGAAGCACAACTACTACGAGCTCCTAGAGCTACTGGTGATCTAGTATGAGGCACCTCCTACCCACGGGTGATACCAAGCCGGTGTTGCGGCGGCTTCTAGGGGATGGGGAGACATATATAGTGCCCGGGGTATACAACCCATTCACAGCCCTACTGGCTGAGAGGCTGGGCTATAGGGCTATATATCTAAGCGGGGCCGCCCTGACAGGGAGCCTAGCCATGCCGGACCTCGGGCTCATAACCCTCTCCGAGCTCGTATTCTTCACACGGCTGATCACCAGGGTGGCGGGCATCCCCCTGATAGTCGATGCCGACACGGGTTTCGGGGAGGTCTTGAACGTTGCCAGGGCTGTTAGGGAGCTGGAGGACGCGGGGGCAGCGGCGATACAGATCGAGGATCAGGTGCTCCCCAAGAAGTGTGGACACCTCTCGGGGAAGGAGCTGGTGAACCCGATGGAAATGGCTAGGAAGATCAGGGCGGCTGTCGAGGCTAGGAGGAGTAGGGACTTCCTAATAGTCGCGAGGACAGACGCCAGGAATGTTTACGGCCTGGAGGAGGCTCTGAGGAGGGCGAAGCTATACGTCGAGGCGGGGGCGGACATAATATTCCCCGAAGCACTGGAGAGCCTGGAGGAGTATAGGATATTCGTGGAGAAGGTCGACGCACCCATCCTGGCCAACATGACGGAGTTTGGGAGGACGCCATACATCAGCCACGAGGAGTTTAGGAGTGTGGGTGTTAAGTTCGTAGTATTCCCAGTCACCGTATTCAGGGCCAACGCCAAGAACGCATTGGAGATATACCAGGCCCTCAGGGAGCATGGGACCCAGAAACCCTTCCTAGACAGGCTGATGGAGAGGAGGGAGTTCTACAGGCTGATAGGCTACGAGGAGTACGAGGAGTTCGACAGGAGGTTATCGAGGTGGAGGCCCCGCCAAAACCCTACCTAAGCCTCCTGACAAGCCAGTAGACAAAAGCAGCCACTAGACCAGCGGCGAGTATCATTGTGCCATAGTATATGGCGAGGCCCAGAGGCCCAAGGCTGAACACCAGGAACCTAAGGTAGCCCTCTAGGAGAGCCGCCACCATATCCACAGGCTCCCTCTCAGCATTAGTATCGACAAGCCTCCCATCAAAGTCTATAGCAAGTCCTTCTTCAAAGAACGGGACTATATAGAAGCTATAACTCTTGGCATACCCATAATGGGAATATGTTGCGACTTTAGCATAGCCATCAAATGTGCCTTCAGTATATACATAATCTGTTTCTGATGGAACCACTGTTGACAAAAAATACTTCATTCTAAGAGTTATTCCTCCTTCTTCCTCACTTAGTTTGAAATCATACATTGAGATGTTAGTTTTGCCATCAAAAGAGATATTAAAAGTTACAGAAGGTTTGGTAAAATAGTCAAAATCGACAATAAGTAGATATGGCAGAACTTGGTTATCTATATGGACGAGTACACCCTCCCTCGATACTCTAATAGTTTTTTCACTAAGAATCAATGCTGATATTTTTTGAGAAAGTTCTTTTTCAGTCAATATTTTCATTGAAAGGAATATGTCATTGACCATATTTTTCTTTACTTCAATTATCAGATAACCCTTAAATGTAAAACCAATTATTTCATGATTATCAAAATACCTACCGCCTAATACTGAGTTTATGCTAAATATACCCTCATATATAAAGTAGGTACTTTCCTCAAAGAGTGGGACCGCATATGTAATACCATAAAAAAGGATTAGGGATAATGAGATGTACGCAAGAATTTCCCTGGTCATCATGTCATGTTCTCACCAATTTACTTCGATATAGCTGTAAGGTATTTCGTCAGTGAACTCACTAATGTGGAACGCCATGAAGTGATAGTGGAAATGAGCTATTACCTTGGTTTGTGCTCTATAGGGTCTGTATGATCCAAAGTCATGCGTCATCGAATATTCAACTCCCTTTAGAAGTAATGATACTTCAATCTTCTGAGAACATGAATTAACGATCATTACATCACTGGAATCATAGGTTCTAGAGCATACTCTGATCCATTCCACTTCACTTCTCCATAACCCTGATGTATAATAGGGTCTGTCTTCAGCACGCCCATAGTGGATTGTCCTGAAATATCCCGAGTCTCTCGGGACCCACCATGCCTTAACAGATCCGAATATATAGTACTCTGCATTCTCGTAAGTCCCAAGCAACTCGTAACTGTCATAGTCATATCGAGGGTCAATGGATTTAGGCACTGTTCTCGCTTGTACATAGAAGTTGCCTATGATTAGCATACTTGATATTACTATCAGTAATACGATCAAAGCTCTCATACAATCTATATAGATCCTTTATTTTTTATTTGTTAGTGTATTTATCTAATTTTTTTCTATATATACCTGAGATTTGTTGTATAATCTTTATTTAAATATTTTAGTTAGATCATTGATGAATGCTTTATTTTGTCATGTATGGTACTGGTTTTGATGGGGTGGTTTCATTTGATTCTTCTGCTTAGAGATGTGTATAAGAGTTTTGGTGGGGTTAGGGCTTTGGACGGATTGTCTCTAGAGTTTGATGGGGGTGTCCTAGGTTTTATAGGGCCTAATGGGGCTGGTAAGACTACGACGATCAATATTATTAGTGGGTTTATCAAGCCTGATAGTGGTGTAGTGAGGGTTTTCGACCTTGACCCTTGGGTGGAGAGGGCGGAGGTCTTTAGTAGGATGGGTGTCATGCCTGATGAGATTGTGTTTCCCGGGTGGCTTACTGGCTATCAGTTGCTGAGGGTGGAGGCCCAGGCCATGGGTATAGATGATTATGATGCGCGTATCCTAGAGCTTGCTAGGATGGTTGGGATCGACTGGGCATTGGGGATGCGGGTAGGGGGCTACTCGACGGGTATGTTTAAGAGGCTCTTGATGGCTAGGACTCTTCTGAACCCTGATGTCAAACTATTTATCCTCGACGAGCCCTTCTCAAACGTTGATGTCGAGAGTATAATCACTTTTGTAGGCCTGATCAGGGAGCTGTCCAGGAGTGGTAAGAGCTTCATCATAGCGTCTCATATTCTGCCACACCTCCTACCGATATGCGACGACTTCGTTTTCATCAGGAGTGGACGGATCGTTGCATCTGGAGGCTTCAGGGAGCTCCTGTCGCGTCTAGATAGGTTCCACTACCTTCTAAGACTGGAGGGGGATGTTGAGGGCCTCGTTGAGGGCCTCTCAACCATAGAGGGTGTGGAGGAGTATCATATTGATGAGCTCGGCCTCCACATATTCCTGAGGGATCCGCGTAAGTCGTTGATGGGGGTCCTTGAGCTCTGCCGGGATCTAGGGGTGTACATGTGGGAGGTCTCCCTCTACCCGGATCCTTTGACCCAGGTGTTCTTCCGGCTGGGTGGTGGGGATGAGGCTTAGGGCTGTACTTCGGGTTATGAGGATGGAGGTAGGCCAGCTGAACCTCCTCAACCTCCTGATCCTCGTTGGGTCGACGATACTGATGTTCTATCCACTGATTACAGATGGCTTCATAGATATGGGGGATAGAGCAGGATTGGAATCACTCGCAAAGCTCATTATCTATGATAAGCCCGAATATGAAGTGATTATAGATATAAATAGGATAGCTTATCTCGAGAAAAAGGTCTACATGCTGATTGATAATGGGCTCTTTAACTTTGCATATATCTCGATACTGTCTTTTACGACTTCAATAGAGCCTCTGTTCCTAATGCTCGGAGTGGCGGCCTATATCTCTATGGAGGCTTCATCAATGTTAAGATCAGGTGTGTTTAAGAGATATATGACGCTGCCAATAACTAGGGAGGAGTACATCTTTGGTAAGATTCTATTTAATATAATTGTGGTGGCATACTCGGTAGTTACTACTTACTTTTTAGTAGGTACTATCTTTTATCGTCCAGACATTACCCTTCTATTAGCATCCCTCATAAGTCTCCCTGAGCTTCTCCTAATGTCGTCGATAGCCTTCTCCATCTCATTGGTAGTGAGGAGGGAGATGATGGCCTTTATACTCTCTAGCGGTGGTCTCTATATTATCTTTACACAATTGGTTTTGGGTCTGAACCGATGGCTCTCAAGTGAGAATGGGCCTCCAAATAATGATCCTGTAGTCTCTCCCATGTATGGATATATAGTTTCCCTTGGAATTCTGGACGAAATTGAAACAGGTGATGTGATAGGTGATCTTATAAGAGGAAGATTAGGGATATCACCCCATGTGGATCTTCAAGCGTCTTTTGTTGTCTTTACCATCTATATTATAGTGGTCATAGCAGTCTCTCTCTTGATCGTTCTCCTAACCGCTTATTTCCTGAGGAGGGTTGAGGTGGATTGATCTGGCTGAGGGTGTTGGCGATATATTTCCTCGTCATCGGTGTAGCAATAGTCCTGATGGGTGTCTTGGGTGGTGTTCGGGAGCCTATCTCGGAGAGCTTCCTCTACGAGTTCCACGAGATATTGCCTGAAAGAGACGTTAAGTATGTCTCGCTAACCTCAGGTGTTGTTAGGATAAGCATCATTAGTGAGGCGGAGGCCTACGTCACTATCTATAGAAGTGTGTTTGGAGGTGGGCCTGAGAAGCTGTTTGAAAGGGTGGTCGAGGGGTTGGAGAAGTTGGAGTTTGCTACTGATGTGCCCAGCTCCTACTACGTCTATATCGAGTTGATGCCGACCAATGAATTGGTGAATGGCTCTAGGCCGAGGATGCTGCTGGATATCTTGGTCGAGCCCGACTACGACTTTACCTATGTCTTTGGAGGGCCGATAATCGGTGTGGGTGTGGCTCTCCTCTTACTGGATAGGGTCGTGGCTAGGAGGGAGGCCTCCAGATTCTTGGCTTCAGGCGTGTCTTAGAGCCTCTCTGACCCCCTCGAGTGCCTCTGGGTTCTCCAGGGTCGATATGTCGCCGACCGGGCTATCAGTGTATATAGCCCTCAGCACCCGCCTCATAATCTTGCCGCTCCTCGTCCTGGGTAGGTCTGGGACTATGTATATCTCCTCCGGCCTGAAGGGCTTGCCTAGCCTCTCCCCCACCATGTCCCTAAGCTCATCGATCAGTCCCGGTCCACGTTCCCCAACGGTCTTTACGAAGCAGACTAGCTTCTCACCCTTAAATGGGTCTGGGGCGCCTATACAGGCGGACTCTGCCACCATGGGGTGCGAGTTGAGTATAGTCTCCACCTCGGCTGGGCCTAGACGTTTCCCAGCTATCTTGATGACGTCGTCGGCCCTCCCCAGTAGGAACCAGTAGCCGTCCCCATCGATGTAGGCCCAGTCGCCGTGGTACCATATGCCCTCCCACCTGCTCCAGTAGGTCTTGAGGTATCTCTCCGGGTCTCGCCAGAAGCCCCTGGTCATGGATGGCACTGGGGTCTTGCAGACGAGGTATCCAACCTCCTCCCTGACGGGTCTCCCCTCGTCGTTGAAGACGTCTACATCCATCCCTAGTCCGGGTCCATAGACTGTTGAGGGTTTCAGGGGGACTGTCGGGGAGGGTAGGACTAGGCATCCGAATATCTCTGTTCCTCCGCTAAGGTTTATCATCGGGGCTCTCCACCTCCCGATAACCTCCATCACCCATCTCCACGTATCCTCGTCTATAGGCTCACCCGTGTTGCCCAGTATCCTTATTGAGGATGTGTCGTGCATCTCTACATAACTCCTCCCATACTTCTTGAACATCCGGAAGAGTGTTGCCGAGCCGCCTAGGATGGTTACCCGATGCTCAGCCACGAACCTCCATATCCTGTCGGGCCCTGGATAGTCTGGGGCACCCTCCATGATGGCGTGGGTTCCTCCCAGGTTTCCAACGCCTATTATCTGCCAGGGCCCCATCATCCAGCCGATATCGGTTATCCACATGAAGAGGTCCTCCGGCTTCAGGTCTAGGTTGAAGTATATCTCCTTGCTCGGCTGGATCAAGGCGCCTATATGTGAGATCACTATTCCCTTCGGCTTCCCAGTGGTTCCGGAGCTGTATAGGAGTAGGGCTGGATGGTTGGGGTCGAGCTCCTCTGGCCTCTGGTAAGACCCGCCCTCGCCTATGAAGTCTCTATAGTCAGTCCCGTCCGAGCCCGCCCTCTTAACAATTATGATGTCCTCTACATAGTCTAGGCCCTTAACAGCATCTCTAAGTGTTGATAGGAGGTCTATCCTACGCCCCCTCCTATAGCTGACGTCGGTGGTGAATATGAGCCTTGAATGGGCGTCCTCCACCCTGGTTCTAACCGCCTCACGCCCGAAGCCGGAGAATATGGGTGTGGGCACCGCCCCTATCCTCATAGCGGCTAGTAGGATGACCACTGTCTCGGGCATCATCGGCATATACATGGCTATGGTCTCCCCCCTCTCCACACCCCTCCTCTTGAGGGCTGATGCTAGCCTGTTGACCTCGCTGTAGAGCCTCCTATAGCTATACTCCACCACGGACCCGTCTTCACCCTGCCATATGAAGGCAGTCCTCCTCTCCACCTCACTACCCATGTGTTTATCCAGCACGTTGTATGTCGCGTTGATTAGGCCGCCTATGTACCATTTAGCCCATTCTACACCCTCGCTATAGTCGACCACCTTGTCGAAGGGTCTGAACCACTCTATGCCAAGTAGATCGGGGAGCCATCCCCAGAACCATTCATGATCCTCAATACTCCTCCTAAGGAGGTCTTCGTAGCTCTCAAGTCCAAGCTCCCTGACAACTCTCATCACATTACTGTTCTCAACGAGCTCCTGGGGCGGGTGCCAAAACTCCTCCATGTGGATAATAATCCCTATATGATGGGGATTAAATGGTTTGGCTCGGGAGGAGTGTCTTGGGGGTATGGTTAAAAAGGTTTTGGGGTCGGGGCTATCCTAGCCAGCCCCTGAAGTCCACCGGGCCAGGGCTCCAGACCATCCCGGTCACCCGTCCAATATATATCGTGGTTGGCTGCCAGTAGCCGTCGTAGAATATCTGTGCATCGACCCTGGTATAGACGCCCTGGAAGACTATCGAGGTCACCCTCAGTGGGTATCTTCTAAACCCTGTAGACATGTCCTGGATGCTCGGTGGAACCTTTATCTCATCGGGTGTGTAGCTATAGTAGCCTATGAAGGCTCCCTCCAACCCTCTTATGACTAGGTATGTCGTACCCATGTCGTGGCTGAAGCCGAGCACTTTTAGGATAAGGGCTGGTAGGTAGAAGTCTATGTGTCGGAACCAGCTGGGGCTTGTCAACGTGTCTCCAAAGTATAGTTGATGGGTCGTGGATCCTGATACCCCGTAGTAGTTGGCACCCACCCAGATAGTGTTTACAAAGGTGTAACTAGGCCCATATCTTGGGCCAACCCCGTATCTATAGTGGAACTGGTAGGTATACCTCCCAGCGGAGTCTGTAAGGCCAGACGCTGTACCTATGTCCCAGTTATAGGTCACTGTGGCTCCCTGGATCGGGTTGTTAGTCAAGCTGCTGAACACCTCGGTCAGGAGTGTCCACCAGACCTCGATCTCGATCTTGCCCCAGATCAGGGAGTTCTTCTCGTCATAGACAGTCTCATATAGGTAGAAGGGATAGTCTGTCTCTGTAATCACTATTATGCTGTATAGTAGGCTATATCCAGCCCATAGATATCCCTTCTCGAAGGACACCGTCTGTACGCTGAGTCCGTAGCCACTCGGGTTGAGGAAGAATAGGCGGTGCATCGTGAAGTTGAATGTGTTTATCACGTTGAACTGGAATGATATGCCTATGTCGTAGCCGCTGATGTTTGTGTTGATCACCTCTACATGTAGGTAGTTCCGCAATGGGTTCAGAGAGGTTATCAATATCCCCTCACTTGTCGTGTTGGAGTAAGAGTTTATTAGTGTGTCCCTGATGAAGACGTCTACATCGTTAGATACGGTTGCCTTTGGTTGGGCCGAGTCATACCTGAATCCATTTGTATAGGCCAGTATACTGCTCCTCTCCACCGCTATGCGCCAACGTGTATACTTGACCTCTCCACCCGCCTCCTGATGCTGTACTCCATACCTCTCGCCATATACCAGGGCTTGGCTAAGTGTAAAGTCGGTCATCCCCATGGATATGATGTATACACCTGTTCCGTATGGCTGGTTGAACTTGCCCCTATCAGGGCTGCTCCTCAATTCTCCGCCAGAGAAGGTGTATGTGGAGTAGTCGGTCTTGCTGGAGTCCTTGAATATGTTCCGTATGTAGATCGGGATCTCACTGGTGATGTTGAAGTCCCTTACCCTGTAGTAATCATTGGGGTATGTGCTGAATATGGCTACGCCTATCTCGCTTTGGATCGTGGCGTTGGAGATGTCTAGGGTAACCATCTTGTCGACTCCGCCTATGAGGCACTTCGTATATGAAGTGGATATCAGGTAGCATTGAGGGGTTATGGATCTCTGTGTGTCGCTCATCTCAATCCCTATATCCATCCCGGATATGTTGAGGCCGTAGCCCCTTACTATGCTCCTATCCCTACCGACTATGCCGTAGTAGTAGGAGATCTTCTCCGACCTATCCTCTATACGGCCATCAGTATAGATAGTGACGTTGTCTATCACGACCTCAGAGTCCATCGCTATTATCCCTACTGAGGATGAGTAGGTAAATGTAGGTGAAATTATACCGTTGTACCATAGATACCTAGCCTTGAGAGTGATGTCTCTGAACGTCGTCGTTCCCCGCCTTACGTAGAAGCCCCAGTCATCACCATAGTCCACCACTCCGCCCTCTATAGTCAGGGTCTTGTCTATCACTATCCCGTTCTCCACCACTGTCCCAAGTATCCTTATCGTGGATCCTGGGGGGACGTTATTCACTGCGTCCTGTATGGTTGGATAGTCTATCGGCACTAGATAGGTGTTAGCCGTCGCTACTGTCTGTGGTATTAGGAGGAGTAGTGGGATGGTTAGTAGAAGGTAGAGATATCTATTCAAGAGGCATCACATGCATCTCTGTATCCATTGTATATTGCTTATTGAATATATATTCAGAGATTCAGTTTATACTTGGCGGCAGGGTCGTTGTTGGGGGTCTATAGTCCAAGCCTCTCGAGTGGTACCGGTAGGCTGGCTAGGCTCCTAACCATCATCTCGACATATTTGTCCACGTCGTAGCCCATAGAGGGCTTCCATAGCTCTACCGGCACAGCCCCCCTCGATGTAAGTATATACTTCACCTTACCAACCCATCTACCCAGCTTCTTGGCCGCCTCTACATGTGGCTGTCTAGATAGGTATTCACCCGGCTTCTTGGAGAGTCTACGTGTTACTACGAGGTATTCCAGCTCCACCTCGCCTTTCATGATTGCTTTCCTGAATATCTCTATCAGCCTGGGTATCTTGCCTACTATACGCTCCATCTCCTCGGGGTTCTCCGCCCTGGCTAGTAGTGCGAGTGCCTGGCGCTGGAACTCGGCTACTATCCTTGGGACGTCGCTCCTAACCATCTCTACCCCCTTGGCCTTGTAGCCCCCATCCACCAGTCCGCCTACATACCTGTTTATCGCCGCCTCCCCCATGCCGGACCTGTTTGGGGGTATGTATAGCCACCTGTAGAGTGCCTCGAGCTCCATCCTGAACCCCGTCTCCCGTGTAACCCTTATACAATACTTTCTATAGGTCTTCTCGTCTCCCCCCGAGACCCATATACTGTCTACGAGTATGTGGATAGCCTCCAGCCCCATCTCCCTGGCTATCTCGGCGGCTCTATACATTATGTGTCTCGCATAGGAGGTCACCGATTCATATGCCTCTATCTTCCCGAACCGGGCGTTCCTATAGCCCAGATATCCGAAGCATGTTACGAGTATCCATTTCAGGGCGTTCTGCCGACTATTTAGGATGGGGTCGCCGGTCTCCCTAGCCATGTCTTTAAGCCTTATCCTCCTCTTCAAGAGCTTCTCTAGTGTGCTTGCCACCACAGATCTAGTGTCTAGGCATATCCTGTGCCCCGCCTCTGGAACCCTTATCTCCCTGCTGCAGCCAGGCCTGTTGACGGTCTCGTTCCCAATGTTGTACCTCACGATTATGGAGGGATATAGGCTTGTGAAGTCGCACTGGGCCACGTTCCAGTATAGACCGGGCCTGGGGCTGGCTATGTATCCACCCCTGTCGACCCTGCTTAGGAGCTTGATGTCTTTGTAGCCCTCCCACTCAGTCCTCACCTCGGGTATGGCACGCCCCATGGATAGTGCCTCGTAGGCCTCTATCGTGGTGAGTATCTTCCCTATGCTGTACCTCGATACCTCGTGTATATCTGTCCTGCTTAGCCTGCTCAGCTCTATGAAGCCGTGGTATTCATGGGGCTCCAGGACGTTCCTCTCATAGTCTATATATGCCCTCGCCGTGTCCCTGAAGAATCCATCCCTCTCCCTCAGCCATACATATGCTGATGTAGAGGTGAACTCCACCACGTCGGGGTCATACTCCCTCAGGTCGTCTATGAGGCTGTCCAGGCCTCTATATATAGCCTCGTCCCAGTAGCCATCCACGTTGTAGGACACCTCGTAGATCATCGGCTCCTTAGCCCATGGATTCACCACTTCTCCGTACCAGTCTAGGAGCCTTATGACCACCCTTCTGAATCCGGGCTCTAGATAGTTCATCTCCCATGGATTGTCTATGGGGTGGAGATCCATGGTCCTTAGGAGTAGTGAGGGGGCTATACCCATCCTATACATCATCATCTGGGTATCGCTTGGATAGGTGTTCCAAAGCCTATACCTCCCATCCAGCCTCAGGTGTCTAAGAACCTCGTCATACTCCCTAGGGCCTGGCAGGTCTATCCTCAGTATCCTCCCCCTCCTCCTATACCAGGGTGGGAGGAGCCACTCCTCATATGCATAGTCGACTAGGTAGTCCGAGGCCTCTAGCCCCCTAAGCAGCTCCCTCAGATCCTCCCTATCCCCACTGACGTATATCGAGGGGTGGTGCACCAGGTCCCTGAGGATCCTCCTACCCATAAACTCCCTGATGACGAGTACGTATCTATCCCTCTCGAGGTCTCTCAATACCCTGAGTATCCAGCCCGTCCCCATCCTCACCACCCTGTAGCACCGATGCGGCGACTAGGTATGGTAGGTCTGCCACGTCCTCGGGGTCGGTTAGGAGGTATACTATGCTCCTACGCCGTCTCAGTATCCTGGCCAGCCTCTCTAGCCCCTCCCTATACATCGGGTATCTCCTGGCCAGCCTCCTAATCCTCCTTATCTCACGGTCTATATGCCTGGTTGGGCTGGGTATAGACCTCCCCATCTCATATCCACCTGTCGAGGAGGTGTTGCACCCTCCTTCTCCAGGGGTTCGACGCGTCGACGGCGAAGCTTATCGGTGGCCTATCCAGCGCCTTGACCAGCTCCACGTGTATAAGCCTATCCATCATAACGAGCCTGGCTACATAGTCGAGGGAGTGTCTATGGAGGCTCCCGCCTAGGGGCTTCCCATCCCACCTTATCCTGTTGAAGATGAGTATCCCCCTACCCCTCATCTTGGCCCTGTATAGCTCGGAGGCTATCATGGGGTAGAGATCCGACCTCTCAGTCATGTATGTGTGTAGGTAGGGGTCTACCACGACTAGGTATCCAGCCGTCTTGACACCCCGCCTAATATTTGTGGCCATGTCCTCCCCCTTGAAGCAGCGGGCAAGCCTTATATTCCTCTTCAGGAGGCCCGTGTCCAGCCCCTCCTCACGCCCAATCCTTATCAGGAGGTATGGGTCTAGCCCGTCGAAGTACTGCCCATATATGATGACTACACGGCCCTCCATGGATAGGTGGGCCACCACCCGGTGCATAACCTCTTTTAAGAGGTTCCATGGATAGCCGTCCACCTCATACGTCTTCCCAGGCCTTATACCGCCGAATATCTTGTCTAGGAACCATACACCGGTGCTCCTCATCAATAGTGTATGGGGAGCCTAGCTGTTTATCATCTAGGTGATGTGTAGTGTGAAAGTGTTCCACATAAATTACTGTGTCCGTAGATGCGTCTAGTCCTTCCTATCCAGTCTCTCCATATCCCTCTGCATCTGGTCGCTGTAGCCCATCAGTATTATCCTGTCTCCCTGCTTCAGCCTGGTGTTCCTGTCTGGCTTGAGGATATACTCGTCGCCCCGGACCAGTGCCAGTACGTCGCTCCCGATCTCCTCCTCCACCTCCCCCATGGTCTTACCGGTGAGGTTGTCCTTAACCTCGTACTCCATGATGTCTAGGCCGCCCCTCTTCAGCATGTCTATCTCTATATGTGTCGCCCTGGGCTCTATCACGCTGTTGGCCAGTAGTCTACCGCCTACCTCCGCAATATTAAGGACGAAGTTGGCCCCCGCCTGTCTAAGTATGTCCTCTAGCTCGGAGCTATATACCAGAACGGTTATCGGGGTATTCCTAACCCGCTTCCTAATCTTAAGGATGTCTATGATTAGCCTGGTAGGATCGGGCTCCGTAAGTATTATACCCCTCGCCTCCTCCATCTTAAGCTCCTCATACGTCTTTGGATCGTCTAGGCTCCCTGGATACGTGGTTATCCCTTCCCTAGCCAGTGTCTTAGCCTGCTCCTCGCTCGGGACTAAGACCACTGCCTCAAGACCGTTGAGCGTCGCCTCTTGATACGCGTTGCTGGCGAACTCGTTCCACCCAATGATTATCACGTGGTCCCTCAACTTCTCCCCCTCCACTCCATATCCGACGAGGCCGGGGAATAGCTTGGCCAGCCTATCCTCAGATAGTATTGAGGATACGCTGGATATGAAGTATCCGAATAGGGCTAGGCCTAGGAAGATGGTTATCATGAAGTGTATCTTGCCAAGCTCGGTCTGAGGGGTTATATCTCCAAACCCCACCGTGGTTAGGACGGTTATCATATAGTAGAGGGAGTCTAGTAGGTTCCTCCCCTCTATGAGTGAGAAGGTTATGGCTCCCAGGACTATAAGGATAAATAGTAGGAGTATGGTTATACCTACGGTCTCGATTATCCTACGTAGCATCTCTAGTCGGTCTTTACCTCGCTCTTCAGCTCCTCCGGGATCTTATCTGCAGGTAGGAGCGTCCTGAACTCCTCATCCTTCTCATGGGTGTCCTCGCCTTTCCACACATATACAAATGCGTCTACAACCTGTCCATCTGGGAGGCGTATCTGCTCCTCAACCCTATAGTTCTTCCTTGGGCTCATCTCATACTCATCCAGGACGCCTATCACGTCCTGGGGGACGTCGAATATCACCTCTCCAATGACGAGTCCCTCCGGATCTCTGACGAGGTATGGGTAGGAGCTGTCCTTTTTCCAGACTATTATATATTCGTCGAGTACCCCGACACTCCTCTTGTAGGCTCCTAGCAGTATCTTTAGCTTCCCGTCCTCCACGCTCTCCCGCCATGGGTGGCGGTAGGTGCTCATCAGGCTGTTGAAGACGAATACGTTCGGCATCTCTCGTTTCAACTCCTTGGACGTGGACTAACAAGATTATACGGGGGCAACTCTATAAATAAGGCGTTTAGACGGGTGTGGTGCGGGTCTAAAAAGTATTAAGAGTATGGGTGTTCTAGAGCGTGGAGTATAGCTGGAACTCGGCTGGGGACGGATACTTAGCCAGTGTCTTGGCCTCCTCCCTCTTAAGCTCTATATAGCTCTCTAGCAGCTCCTTGGGGATGTACTTCTCTAGGAATGTCATGTCGCTCTCAAGTTCCTCAAGGGCCTCTAGTAGGCTGGCTGGTAGGGTCTTTATACCCAGTTCCCTAACCCTCTGCTTAGGCATCTTATAGACATTCTCATCTACAGGTGGCCCTGGATCCCTCTTCTTCTTTATACCGTCCATCCCGGCCGCTAGTATCCCCGCCATCGCTATGTATGGGTTGCATGATGGGTCGGGAGGCCTATACTCAAGCTTCGCATTCCTGCTTTCAGGGTCGTAGAATGGGACCCTGACTGCGGCGCTCCTATTGGATCTGCCCCATGTCAGGTATATCGGTGCCTCATAGCCTGGCACCAATCTGTGGTAGCTGTTGACGGTGGGTGAGACCAGTGCTGATAATGCCCTTCCATGCTCGAGAAGCCCACCTATGAAGTATCTCGCCTCCTGGCTTAGATGTGCATATTCGTCGTCTGGGTCGTAGAATACGTTCCTACCATTCCTAACCAGGCTTATATGCATATGTAGGCCTGAACCGTTGTCTGTGGGTATGGGCTTGGGCATGAATAGGGGTGTTATGCCTCCAAACTCCTCCCTAGCCAATACACGGGCCACGTATTTCAGGGTCATGACGTTGTCAGCAGTGGATACGGGGTCTCCATACCTGATGTTTATCTCGCTCTGCCCCGCTATGGCGACCTCGTGATGGTGGCTCTCAACCTCCATCCCGAACCACCCCTCCAGCACCTCGACCAGCCTCCTCCTGAAGCCTATCACTGTGTCGAGACCCCACTCCATGTAGTACCCAGTCTTCGGCCTGTAGGGGTATCCCTGTGTAACTGGGGCTTCAAGCGTCTCTAGGCTGGTCAGGAATGTATATTCAAGGTCGTTGACGATCGTGGATAGGCCGTTGAGTATGAAGAACTCTACCTCTGCACCCATCAAGGGGATGTATGGCCCCATCTTCTCCACCGTCTTGGCCAGGGCTCCCCTGGGATCCTTGGGATAGTCCTCACCCCTGATCAATATGTTGGATATTAGTCTGGCTGTGTCGCCTGACCATGGGAGGATAGCGTAGGTAGTGGGGTCGGGCCTCAGCATCAGGTCGCTCTCCGATATATCTTGGAACCCCTCGATGCTGCTCCCGTCAAGCTTCCCCACCCCTCTCGTGAAGAGCTTCTCCAGCCACTCCTTCTCTGGCTTTCTCTTGATAGTCACCTGTTTCTGGTAGCCTCGTAGGTCTGTGAAGGTGAGTGTTACCCATCTCACCTTGTTCAGCTCCATATCCTCGAATACCTTCTCAACAACCTCGTCCAAGGATTACCACCTCATGAGTGTATATGTAAAGAGCTTCCCACGGGTCAGCCATAAAACAGGTCTTGACACTTGTTTAATGTTTATCCATCCAACACGTTTCAAATTGGACATTTGTTTATGTCTCGCGGTGTATATAGAAATACATATGGAGCTGGATAGGCTAGACCTCAAGATACTCTCCATCCTCCTTAGGGAGGGCCGTATAAGTAGCCGTGAACTCTCTAGGAGGCTCGGCGTCTCTGTGGGGACTGTCGAGGCTAGGAGGAAGAGGCTTGAGGATATGGGTGTGATAAGGAGGTATACCGTGGATATCGACTTGGAGAGGCTTGGCTACATATTCCCAGTGATGATCGATGTCAAGGTGAGGGGAGGCTTCCTCAGGGAGGTTGAGGAGCGCCTGGCATCTATGCCTAATGTCCAGGCTGTATACGACATCACTGGTGAGTATGACATAACCCTGTATGCCTGGTTCCGCACCAGGAGTGAGCTGGACAGCTTCATAAAGGAGGTTCAGAGGATCGAGTATGTCGACAGGACCCATACCAGGCTCATACTCAACATCGTCTCGGAGGGTGTCAAGGAGGGCTATGTGGAGAGCCTATTGGAGGGCCTATCTACGTCTTAGGGGTGGGGCCTCTACATAGCCCTCCTCATCCCCCTCTATCCAGTCCCTGGCATCACTGGTGATGGGCTCGTCCTTCCTAGGCTCGGTATCTATGTCTAGGGGGTGGTAGAGAGGCTCATCAGGAGCCTCGTCGAGCCACCTGTCTAGCTGGCTGAAGAGCCTCTCAACCTTCTCCAGCTGCTCCATATACTTCTCGGGATCGTCCCCTATACCAGCCAGTCTCAACGCCTTCTCCACGTCCTGTCTATCCATCCATCTCCACCTCCTTCGAAGGGTCGTATAAGACACCCACTAGTCCCCTGGCGATCCTTATCAATAGATCGTCATTGAAGTAGCGTGTTACTAGCTGTATCCCCACAGGTAGGCCGCCTACGAATCCGGCGGGGATGTTTATGGCTGGATGGCCGGTGAGGTTGGGTATCACAGTGTATAGGTCGAGGGCATACATGTCTACACCCTCAACCTCTCCTAGCCTGGGTGGTGTGGAGGGTGATGTTGGCATCAGCACGGCGTCGACCCTCCCAAGCCTCTCTATCAGCATATCCCTTATCCACCTCCTTATCCTGAGTGCCTTGATGTAGTACCTCCCACTGTAGCCCGCGGAGGTTATTAGGGTGCCGTAGACGATGCGCCTCTTGACCTCCTCTCCGAGCCTCATCCCCCGTGTCCTGTATACGCTGCTCCAGTAGTCCCCCTCCCTCTCCATGGAGCCGTATAGGACGCCGTCGTACCTCATAAGGTTTGATGATGCCTCGGCCATCGCTATGGCGTAGTAGGTGGATAGGCCTGCCTCCATGAATCCGAGATCTATCTCCTCGGCTTTGACCCCCAGCTCCACCAGCTTGTCAAGTGCCCTGTATACCTCCCCCGCTACCTCATCATCGGCCATCTCAATCAGTTCTGGTGAGTAGCCTATCCTTAACCCGTCCAGTCCACTGGGCCCTCCAGTGTAGAGGTTTATCAGCCTCTCTCTAAGCTCCTCCCTAGCCTCTGTACGTGACATGGTCATGTCTCTAGTATCGAGCTTGGAGATGTGGTATAGTATGTAGGCCATGTCCTCCGGATATCTGGCAAGTATCCCTATCTGCTCAAGGCTGTCGGCGTAGGATACTAGTCCGTAGCGGCTCACGAGTCCATATGTCGGCTTAAGACCTAGTACGTAGCAGTATGCCGCGGGTAGCCTGACGCTACCACCGGTATCGCTTCCGAGGGCGGCTCCTCCAGCCACTGCTACAGCGGCGGCACTCCCTGAGCTGCTCCCTCCGGGGACATGGCCAGTGTTCCATGGATTAAGGGTTGGGCCATAGCCACTATTCTCGCCGGTGCTCCCCATCCCGAACTCGTCCATGTTCGTCTTACCAACCACTTCTAGACCTATCTCCCTCAGCCTCTCCACGGCGTAGGCGTCGTAGGGGGGTATATAGTTCTCGAGTATCCTGCTTCCACATGTGGTTCTCAGACCCCTTGTGGATATGTTGTCCTTTATAGGTATTAGGCCTCCTGAGAGGGGCTTACCTGGCTCGTGGACTAGCTGGATCTCGCCCCACTCCCTAAGTGTTATGAACATGTTTAGCCTCCCTTCCCACCTTCTGAGCCTCTCGTAATACTTCTCGCTTAGGCTTATCGGGTCGTCCGCCTCGAACAGGTCTAGTAGTCTGAGCACGTGCACCACCTATGGGACGTAGTACTTGGGTGTCCTGGGTATTAGGGTTGCCTCCAAGACGGAGTCGAGGCCTAGGATGGATGCTAGTAGCCTGTCTATCCCCAACCCGAAGCCTCCGTGTGGGGGCATTCCATACCTAAACATCTCTAGGTACCATCCATACGATTCCTCCCTAAGCCCCCTACGCCTAATGCTCCTGACGAGCTCGTCATAGCTGTTTATCCTCTCCCCACCACTGGCAAGTTCTATAGGCGTCCCTGTGAAGGGTCCTACTAGGTCGAAGCTCCTGGTTATCCCGTCTATCGATCGGTAGTAGAAGGCCCTGGTCTCCTCTGGCCAGTGGGTTATGAACAGGTATCTAGCGTTCGCCTCCTTATACACCTCTCTTAACGCCTCTGCAGAGATGTCCTCGCCATACCTCGTCCCCGATATCTCCACAGCCTCGTCATAACTCATCTCCGCGAAGCTAGGCTCTGGCTCAAGCTCGACCCCTAGGAGCATGAGCTCGTCACCCGCCTTTGAGGGGAGCGTCCTATGTATCTCGAGAAGTATCTCCCTAGCTAGGCTGATCAGGTCTCCCAGCCCGTGGTGGGCGGCCTCGACGTCTAGGGACCAGAACTCTGCTAGGTGGCGTGGGGTGTCGAATTTCTGGGCCCGGTAGTAGCTATCGATCTCGAAGACCTTCTCGAAGGCGTTTATAGCCATCTGTTTATATAGCTGGGGGCTCTGGGCTAGGAAGGCCTCCCTACCATAGTATATCAGTGGGAATAGCTCCGCCCCTCCTTCTGTGGCCGAGGCTATTATCGTGGGTGTCTGTATCTCTACGAAGCCCTTCCTGGTTAGGAGGCTCCTCACGATCTCTAGTAGCCTTGCCCTTATGTATAGGACAGCCCTCACCCTACGCCGCCTTATGTCGAGGTATCTATGCCTGACCCTGGTTGGGAGGCTTGACCTAGCCAGGTCCATCAGTGTCAATGGTGGGTCGGTGGATGTACCTACGGGGATTACCTCTGATGCGTGGATCTCTAGCCCGCCGGGGGCCCTTGAGTCCCTGACTACCCTGCCCCTCACGACTATATATGCCTCTCTGGGGAGCCTCGACAATTCTCTGTAGGCCGGGCTATCTCCATGAGCCACTACCTGTACAGTGCCTCTCCAATGCCTGAGCCGTAGGAAGAGCTTGTCCCCAACATATGCCCTCGTCTCTAGCCAGCCACCTATAACCACTTCAGATCCGACTAGGCTGGGTAACTCGCTAGGATCCACTGGTCTAGGGGCCTCCGCGACACCCTTATACATCCTATCCTCTCCATCCCTAGCCCTCCTCACCTCTATCTTCCTGGCTGTCTCGATCTTTCCACGGGCATACTCGGCTATACTCCTCGGGTCCGCATCGAGACCCCTCTCCCTAAGCCTTCTAAGAACGGTACCGACCACGTAGTCTATACTCCTCCTCCTACTAGTATCAACCTCTCTAAGAACCTTATCAACCGTCTTTAGTATCTCCTCCTGATCGGCCAGTTTCAACCCCCTTCTTCCTAGGAGCTTCTCCCTAGCCTCGGCCGGTGTGATGATACCCTTATCCACCAGCTGGTATAGGGGCTTCATGGTTTCTATTAGCTCCTCCACGGTCTTCCCGGTGTTTAGCATGTGTTTAGCCTCGTTTACAAGTGTCTTGGCCAGCTCCGTCCTAGCCCTTCTCCCAAGTCCCTCCGAGGCCTCCCGGTAGATTCTTAGGAGTCTCCTGTCCGATGCTATGATCTTGGCCGGGTACACATCGACCCCATCCCTGATGATCCTCTCCAGGATTTTCAGGGGGGTCTCCGGCTCCTCGACCTCGGCTATCATGTCGGATATGTCTATCGGTGGTAGGTTGGGGTCGGGTATATATCTATACTCCTCCTCATACTCCTTCTCCCTAAGGGGTATTGTCACCCTCCTCCTATCGTCCCAGTGCCGCGTCTCCCGCCTTATCTCTATACCCTCCTCCATGTATCTAGCCATCCTCATGGCCTCGTAGCTAAGGGCCTTCTCAACATCCCTGGGGGAGGATATGTTCTTGATCTCTACCCTCGGCCCACCCTCGATAGATATGTTTGCGTCTACCTTTGGCTGGGTATCCTCGGATATAACTCCTATCGTGACAAGGAGTCTGGTCAGCTCCTCTATGAATATCCTCGCCTCCCTAGGGCTGTATATCTCTGGCTCGGTAACCAGCTCTATAAGTGGGGCTCCAGACCTGTTGTAGTCGATGAGCGTCCTACTAGACTCGCCCAGCCCACCTGGATGCTCCAGCCTGGCGGGATCCTCCTCCAGCTGTATCCTCCTTATCCCCATATACCTATCCCTGAAGAGCATCCCTCCCCTAATACCTATTGGGAGATCCCCACCAGCCATGTACTGGGTTATCTGGTATCCCTTGGGTAGGTCTGGATATAGATAATGCTTCCTGTAGAACTGTATCTTACTGGGTATCTCCATCTTCAGGGCCTTCGCTAGGATTATCGCCTTCCTAATAGCCTCTCTATTTGGGCTGGGGAGGGCTCCAGGTAGGCCCAGGCATGTGGGGCATACATATTGGTTGGGCATCTCAGGAGGATGTTTAAACGGGTTTGGACATTGGCAGAATAGCTTGGTATCTACTGTTGAGAGTGGGATGTGTATCTCGAGGCCGATCCTGATGTTGTATTCAATAGTAACCACCCCTCGGTGCGTGTTAAAATAATTATTCAGGCTTGGGGTGTTTATAATGGCTTGTCCCAATGGGGTGTGTCGAGGTGGATAATGGGGATATAAGGGTTAGACATTCGGGGGAGCATCTCCTCGTGGGTAGTCTATACAAGCTGGTGCCCGGGCTAAAGGTGGTGAGGGTCGTCCATGAGGATAGTGGTGTGGATAAGGCTTTCCTCAGGTATGACGGCGATATTGGATGGGAGACCGTTATAGAGGCTGCGAGGATGGCTAACAGGGCCATTGCTGATGACCTACCGTTCCACGTGGAGGTCTTCAGCAGCCTTGATGAGGCTAGGGCCAAGTATCCCGGCCTCAGGGCATATGAGGAGAGGCTGGGCGATAAGGAGTTCATCAGGGTCGTCAGGATAGGTGACTACGACGCCTCGGCATGTATAAACCCCCATGTGGAGAGGGCGTCAGAGGTGCGGCTAGTTGTTCCCAGGCTGATCAGGAGGGTTCGCTCCGGGCTCTATGAGCTTGAGTTCTATACTGGGGAGAGGGCAGTCGACTACGCCCTAGAGAGCGCATCCAACATATATAGTATGACGCGCCTACTAGGCTCCTCCCTCGAGGATCTCTATAACCGTGTAGAGAGTCTTAAGGAGCTTGAGATTAGGGTGGAGAAGGCTTCTAGGGAGGTTGTCGACACAGCCCTGTCGAGGTGGCCTCTGCTTAGAGGGAGGTATAGCCTACTAGCTGTAGAGCTTCCCTACCTAGACATGAAGAGGGTCACTAGCCGGGCTAGAAACGTTATGAATGAGCGTGGAGTAGATGTCCTCTCGGTACTCAGCTGGGATGGCGAGAAGCATATGGTCTTCCTAGCCAGCAGGGGGGTGGATATAGAGGGGCTTAAGGCCAGGATAAGTGGGGAGTGTGGAGGTAGGGGTGGAGGCGGTAAAAACGTGTATATGGGCTATGTAGAGGATCCCGAGAGGTATAGATCCCTGCTCATGGAGCATGTGGGTGTAGTGGAGCCATGAGGGTGATTAGTAGGGAGGAGGTGGAGTCTCTACCTCTTAGAGATGTAGTAGACTCTGTATATAGGGCGTTCAGAGGCTTCCTAGACCCGGGTGTCGATCAGCCGCCCAGGTCGGAGCTCCTGATAGAGGGTGGGTCACGCTTCCTAGGGGCTATGCCATGCCACATTAGGGAGTATGGGGTCTATACGCTGAAGGTTGTGGATTATCCCTTCGACGGTAGGCCCTTCAACGCATACGTCTTTGTATATGACCTGGGGTCTATGGAGCCGCTATGCATCGTCGATGGTGTCTCCATAACTGTTCTACGTACGGCTGGTATGGCCCTAGTATCAACTATCGAGCTCTACGGGGAGCCGGAGAATATTGGGCTCATCGGGGTGGGCCGTATAGGTAGGGCCAGCCTAGAGATGCATCTAGAGTGGTTCCCAGGTATTAGGCGTGTATATCTCCATAACAGGGGTGTGGAGAAGGCTGTTAGGTATGCTGAGGAGCTGGGTAGAAAGGGTGTCGAGGCATACGTGGCATCCTCCCCAGGTGAGGTTGTAGAGAGGGCTGAGGTGGTTATCCTAGCCACTACTAGTAGTAGGCCGGTCATAGACTCCTCGCCGAGGGGTCGGCACATAGCGAGTATGGGATACATGGGTAGGGATAGTGCGGAGCTGGATCCACGGCTAGTGGCATCTGCCGATAAGGTGTTCATAGACAGTCCCGACCTATACGAGGTCGGTGAGGTGGGACTCGCCATTAGGGAGGGGCTGGTCTCGAGGGATGCCGTACACCTGTTCTCGGAGCTCGTACTTGGAAGTGTAGCTGGTAGGGTGTCGAGGGATGAGCTGACGATATTCAAGAGTGTCGGCACAGCGGTGCAGGACGGTTATCTGGCCTATACTGTATATAGGAGGCTCAGCCCCTAAGCCTATACTTCTTGAGTATCGGGTTGTTATCAGCCTCCTGCAGTACGCCCTCCTCTATAAGCCCTCTCATCAACCTCTCAAGCATATGGATATTTACGCTGAAGCCCTTCACCTCCAGGTATTCCTGGATATCTATGATGTCCCCCTCCAGATTCACCTCGAAGAACTCTATGATCGCCCTCCTAATCCTCTCCTCCATGGTGAGTACCTCTGTCTCTACCTGGGTATCCTCACTCTCCTCATATGGATACCACTCTATGGGCTGGTAGTATGTCCTCATACCCTCTCGGGTGATCATCCTGAGCCTCAGGTATGTCTGGAAACGGATGTCTCCGTCTGCATAGGGGGCTGTATATATTGCCCTCCCGCCAAGCATCCTTGATAGGTCGGCCCTGAAGGGATAGCTCCCCATTCCATGCCTATCCACACCTATCGAGTGGATCGTTATACATCTACTCGTCTCCCTAAAGTTCCTTAGGAATAGGAGTTTCTGCACCCTGTAGCCCTCGTAGATGCATAGGTCAAGGAATATCCTCCTAACCAGCTCCCTACCCTCCTCGATGGTTAGTACACCCCTCAGTATCCTCCCCTTCACAGGCCTGTCGAGGAGTAGTGTGAGGTGTATATCGCCTGAGGAGATGGAGTAGAGAGTCTCCTGGCTCGGCGATTCATACCCCTTGGTGATGATGAGTTCGCCCGTTCTCCTGAGTGAGAAGCCTCCCCTAGCCTTCACGATACACTCGTATCGGAGCACCCCCTCCAGTATCCTCCCCCTGAAGGATGGGGGGACGTTGGAGGGTATTGTATATGTGACGTTGTAGCTGTAGACGCCGGGGTTATAGGGGCCGGGCTTCATGAAGCCTAGGCTCTCGTCGATATAGATCTTCTTGAACCCACCGTCGACCTCCCGGGACCGGAAGACGTATTTAAGCTCCAGCTGTCCATACTCCACCTCTATCCTGTCCGGGATATTCAGCGTTATGTAGGCCTTTATCGTCTCGCCTGGTCTGAACACCTGTTTGTTGAAGACCGTGTTTAGCAAGGGCCCCATCCCCCGGGAGGCCAATATATATCCTATTATACGACCCCAATTTAACGGTTGTAGCCCCGACTTTAATACTTGATTGTAATGGGGCTTAGGGAGTATATTGAGGTTACTAAGCCACGTATATGGTCGCTCCTCGTCTATACCGGTGTGGCTGGATACCTGATAGCCTCCGGTGGCTCTATAGATACTAGGCTCCTCATACTCACCATAGCCCTAGTCCTAGGCACGGGTGGGGCTAACACGTTGACGGGGTATATCGATAGGGATATAGACGCTGTTATGAAGAGGACTATGAAGAGGCCGATACCCAGTGGGAGGCTCGACCCTGGATATGCACTTTACTACGGCCTTCTCCTATCCATATCCAGCATAACCCTAGCCCTCCTCCTAAACCCACTCTCAGCGATTCTAATGGCTATAGGCCTCTTCGACAACGTAATTGTATACAGCCTATGGAGTAAGAGGAGGACCCCACTCAATATTATTCTCGGCGCCCCCTCCGGGGGTGTGCCTACACTCATCGGCTACGCAGCGTATGACGGGACGCTCCCCCTCGACGCCTGGCTCCTATTTCTCTTAGTCGTGATATGGACCCCTCTGCACATATGGACACTGGCCCTTGTTTATAGGGATGATTATAGGAGGGCTGGTGTGCCTATGTATACATCAATACTTGATGAGGATCAGAGTATCAGGGTCATAGGCCTATCAGCCGTTGCACTGGTGGTATCAAGCCTATTCCTCCCCTTTGCAGGGGGTATCTATATACATCCCGCCTTCCTAGGAACCATCGCGGCTCTTAATGTATTAGTACTATACTATTCATATCGGGTAGTTACCCGGCCCAACATGAGGGATGTATGGACACTCTTCAAGATTACGAGTCCATACCTCTTCATAGTCTATACCGTGGCGGCTATACTGGCTAGCCTCTAAACTCCCTGTCAATCTTGTCTGATGCGTAGTCTCTGAGGAGTAGGCTCTCTAGGTACCTGTGGGGGGTCACGGCATACTTGAAGATCTTCTCTGCGAACCATCTATAGTTGAAGATCTTCGTCTCCCTCTCCTTCTCGGCGTCCCTATCCGCTGCGTAGGGCCCCTCATCGGAGATTCCCCTCAGTATCCTAATCATCCTCTTATAGAATTTGTAGGCGAGGTAGTTTGACAGGTGCATCGTGGGGGTTGTCATGATCTCCATTGTCCCTATGATCACCTCGTCGTCGCTGAAGACCCCGTCGGCCTGCTTCAGGAACTTGGCAGCCTGTACATGGGTTATCTTCCCCAGATTCATCTCGAGATCCATCTTGGCGAGTAGGGCGAGTTTATACTTCTCCACAAGGTTTAGGAGCTCCATATCCTCTCCGCTGAGTATCCCTACATCGACCATCATGTCCTGGACGAAGTATCCCCAACCCACCTGGTACTCGGGGATGTCGAGTATCTTTTGCAGCAGGTTCCCCGACTTCTTGAGGTAGTAGCTTATTAGGGCTGAGCCCGGTATGATGTCCCTGACGATCCTTAGCTGACTCTCGAACTCGTTGTGCCACTTAGCGTCCTCCTCGTCCTTCACTCTGATATAGATCTCTATCTTCAGCTTTCCATCGAGTACATTTGTTCTATAGCTGAATATGGGGGTTACGTAATATGCCCTGAAGGGTACTATGTTGATGTCTAGCTCTATTTCGGGCAGCTCTAGGAGGTTGTTCTCGAGGAGTAGCCTCCTAGTATCTACAAATACCTGTTCATACCTCGAGGAGATCATGTATGGATCTTTATATGTGACCTCCCTCACCGACTCTAGGTAGTCCCTTAGGCTGGACATATTCATAACAGCTAGCTTCCTCTCTATCTCCTCCTCTATCTTCAGGATGTCGGCCTTCAAGATGTTCTGTATTCTCTTGACGCTTGACCCTAACTTCCTAACCCTTATAAGTTTCTCTAATAGCTGCTCACCCATTGAGATGTCGAAGAGCTCCCTCTGTCTCAGGTTTGTCAGCCAGTTCTTGTAGTCGTCCAGGTAGTCCATAGCCCTGTCAAACCTCTGCTTATACTTGCTGAATACCTTGGTGGCCTTGGGGTCCCTCCCGGCCTCCTCCTCAATATATGTCAGTAGCTGCTTTAGATAGGTCACCATTAGGAGGCCTAGCTCGACCAGTAGCTTTAGGGGCCTTCTAATTCTCTGTTTACTGAGCTCTAGGAACCGGTGTAGATCGTCGAGATATTCGGCTATCTGCTCAACCTTTTCCTCAAGGCTGATCTTGGGGTTGTAGAGTATGTATGTAAGGATCTTTATTAGGATATCTAGGGACTCGGGGTACATCCTCCACAACTGCCAGTCCTCGATGAAGAATAGCCTGAGCCTCAGGTAGTCGCGGAAGCTTAGGTACTGGACCTTCCCATCGAGGCTTAGATCCTCGAAGCTGATATCCTCCAGCCTCTCTAGGGTGAGTTTTATTAGGCCCTTCTCCCTCTCGATGACATCTATCGACATGTCGGGGAGCTTCGTACTAATATTGATGTCTAGGTCGAGGCCTAGATGGGGGTATATCTGTAGGAGGCTGGAGAAATACTCCTTCACAAGGTTGTTGAGGGTTATCTCCTGCGACATGGTATGCACCGCTCCCTCATCATCCCCTCTTGGGCGCCATATATGTCAAGGTGGGTGTTTTTGTAATATATTAACCATATAGTTAGATATTGGTAATACCGGGCTAATATGGAGATCCCAGAGAGTCGGGAGGGGAGGGGCGATTTCGAATCTAGCAGAGCTGAATAAGAAGCGGCGAAGGGCTATAGTGGAATTCCTTGTCAGGAACGACTTGAAGGGCTACGGCCTCAAAGAGGTTGAGTTCCCCATTGAGGGTAGCGAGGACAGGATAACTGTCTCCGACGGGATACCCTTCTACATATCCTTCGACCTAGCCCATGCCAGTGACTATAAGGAGGATGCCTATACATGGTGCTACGTAGACTTCTTCCTAAAGAAGAATGATATACAGGTTCCCGACGAGCTGAAGAGGGTCTTCACCCGCTTCATAGATCATAACAACCAGAGGATACTATGGCGGCACAGGATGCTAGTCAGGATAATAGATATGGATAGGGCGGTGGACTATATCATTAACACAGTTTCAAAACTCTCGAAAATGTTGAAGGATCATGGTGTAGAGGTATAAAAATTGAGTTGTTTAAGTTTTTGAGGATTTAAAAACCACTGGCTGAAAATCCGCGCCCCTTGAAATACTAGTTATATAAATTTGAGGATTGATTCTATTTCGTGATAACATGACTTCCTTCTTCAGAAGGGAGGATGTAGTCGGTAAGACGGTCGTCGACGCCAACGGGAAGATCCTGGGCAAGGTCAGTGATATCGGCTTCGACCTTAAGGGCAATCTAGTGATGGTCATAGGCGAGGGTGAGGAGCAGAACTATGTCTTCTTCAGCAATATCCAGGCCGTTGGTGACGTTGTACTCTTGAAGACCAGTGGGCTGAGCGGGTCTGGAGGTGTATCGAGCCAGCCACCTACCCAGCAGGTTCAGCAGTCTGAGCCTACCAGTGCGACTACAGCTAGGCATAGCCACACAGGTAATGTTGTGTACTGCCCCGAGTGTGGACACCCCAATGCTGTCGGTAATAGGTTCTGTGAGAACTGTGGAGCTAAGCTCGCTGAGGATGAGGGTCTCCTAGGTGGTGTCAAGAAGATTTTCAAGAGGTGATTAGATGGTTAGGCATGGGATAATCGTATTGATTCTGCTGGGAATACTCCTTGGCCCGATTGCGAATCCATATACGCCTGTCGTGGAGCCTGTTGCAGCCCAGGAGGCTATCAGTCCAGAGGCTATCTATGACCTAGTTTTACCCGGAGTCGTCTTCATAGTTACGATCATAGAGGCCGAGATAAAGGTTCCCTATGTCGATAGGTATGGACGACCGACAGCCGACTTCTTCACAGTTAACTCGATGATTGGGGGTATTGGGAGTGGATTCTTCGTGAATAACGATGGCTACATAGTGACTAATGGGCATGTAGTCTTCGCCATGACCCATTCAGACTATCTCGAGGATATCTTTGTGAAAACAGAGCTTGTTAGGAGTGCCGCGATCGACATCATTAACAACCTTATACAGAGTGGCTATAACATTACCCAGGAGGACATAGAGTTCATTATAAACCATGTCCTGACCTACGGGGAGGTAAGAAACGCTATAAGGATAGTCTATGTCCTGGTTGGCGAGTCTAGTGGCGGAAAGATCAGGGAGGACGGTATAATAGCAAGAGTTGTAGGTACTCCCGATCCCTTCCTAGTTGGCAGGGACCTCGCCGTTCTCAAGATTGATGTGGCGAACACACCTTCACTTAAGATTAGTGAGGTGGATGAGTATCAACCTGGACAGACGATATATGCGTTTGGCTATCCAGGTGTTGTTAACTTCCATACTATGCTGAGCGAGGATACTTTGCTATTCCCCTCCTACACAAATGGTATCATCAGCGGTGAGAGGAGGACGATTACAGATGTGAGGGCAATACAGATGAATGTCGATATCAGTAAAGGCAATAGTGGTGGGCCAGTGGTTAACGAGATGGGTGAGGTCATAGGAGTAACCAATATGGGGTCTGTTGATGAGAACCTGGAGCCTGTGGCAGGTTTCAACTTCTTCATACCGGGAGATCTACTTAAACAGTATCTGGCGGAGCAGGGTGTGAGCTACAATACCCGTGGCCCGGTTGACCAGATGTGGGAGGAGGGTGTAGGATACTTCTATGCAGGGCTCTACTCTAGGGCCAAGAAGGTCTTCGAGGATGTAAGGAGCCTCTACCCCTTCAACTGGTATGCGTCATACATGATCCAGAAGGCCCAGTCGAAGCTGGCCGAGGGTGCTAAGAAGGACGTTACATTATCTCTACAGGCCAATGCAACGGAGGTGAATGCTGGTGAGACCGTCACTATAACAGGGTCGCTCAGCTATGACGGGCCCAACCCACTAGGCGTAGACGTCTCCTTCAAGGATGTCTTGGTGGATATAACCATTCAGCTAGGGGGCAATACCGAGACACGTACAGTGAGGGTTGGTGAGGACAATACCTTCAGCCTGACATATACCCCATCAAGTGGTGGAGACCTAGTGGTCACAGCTAACTTTGTAGGTGATGAGGACTTCAACCCAGCCTCAAGCACCGTCACGATAAAGGTGGCTTCACCAGGCCTACCCCTATGGATGATCGCCCTGCCACTACTGGCTCTAATAGGAGTAGGATCCTACATATTCCTTAGGAGGGGAGGGCTGGGAGCAAGGATTCCCAGGAAGGCTCCGCCTGAGCCTGTGGAGGGTGCGTTGTACTGCCCAAGCTGTGGTCATCCGAACAAGCCTGGCGCCAAGTTCTGTGTAAAGTGTGGCACCAAGCTTGAGGGGTGACCCGGGTTGGGTGTCGGGCCTAGGAGATCCCCACTCCCACTACTTTTTACCCTCCTCATTCTTCTTCTCGTTCCGATACCGCCATCTATAGACTCGTCTGGATATGTGGGGGGCACAGGTTCTGAGTATGCTGCCAATAGCTTCCTAGACCTGGTTGCCCAGGGCGATGAGATGGCTACAAGCCTCAGGAAGCTGGAGTGGGTCTCGGGTACTCTACGGGACTTGTTTAACGGGGTGCCACTGGACATCTATGTTGTCTTTGTAGGCCTTGGTCAAGACCTTGTCGATGAGGACTATATACTTTCGAATGTCCATAAGTGGTATGCCAGGGCCGATCTACAGAGAATCCTTGAGAAGGGTGAAGCTTATATCTATATTAACTTCACCCTGAACTACCGGTTCCTATACGCATCCAACCAGCTGAAGAGCGATATCGTCAGCTACATTAATAACAACAGGGTCTGGGGAGAGGCCCCATTCAGGGCTCAGCTCGAGACTGGTGAGAGGGACGCCGCCTATATCAACGCCATGGAGTTCGAGGAGTGGCTGGTCAACAGGGTTAGGCAGGAGTTCCCCGAGACCGAGGGAAAGTATACCCTTGTCATCATAAACACCTATCCCGACATCTCATACCTATACTTCTACAACATAACGCTCCCAGACCCTGATCAGGGGTGGAACGTCTATCTAAGGAAGGACTCCATGCAGTCGGTGGCTGGGGGAGGTTCGACAAGACTAATCTTCTTCGACATGAGCGCCGGTCCAACCTCCTTCAACAACGTCTCGGTAGAGATCAGGCCGATGAGGTTTCTACGCCTCCCTGGTGATAAACAGCTTCTTAACCAGCAACTGGCCAGGGTTATAGACTCGGCCGTCATCTTCAAATTTGTACATACAGCTGTATATCCACCGATACCCGCCCTGAGCTTATCCTTCGAGGCATACTACATAGTCAACAGTACGCAGCTAGACCCAAGGAACTTCTTCACACCCGAGGTATTTATATCAGAGATTAGGAACCTCTTCGGAGACGCTCTGAACATATCCTATGTTGATAGGGGGCTATATACCCTGGACGACTTCCCCGACCTGAGGGATGAGATATTGTATAACATGTACTTCGGCCAGGGAGCCCCGCTCGATGTTGTACATAACTGGATCATGGAAAATATTGATAGGTTCAGGGATCCCGATCCAGTCTATGAGATCCCCATGTTCATCTTCCTAGATGTTAGGATTGCATATGCGGGTGGCATAGCTCTTACAGATGAGAATACCATCCCTTCCCATATCATAGCGGTTCTACAGACACCTGCACTTGTAGGTGGGCATATCGCTACTGAGCCGGTGATAGGTTATCTACCAGCATTCCAGATAGCGGCTCAGCAGGTGCCCGTATTCCCTAGGGTCACGGGTGGCGAGGTCATTATACAGGGCTTCACATTCGGAGAGGTGGATATTATTGTTCTAGACGGAGCCGGGTATAGGGAGTTCCTGGACGGTGGTAGCCCCACACCCATATATCGGCAGACCTTCAACGGGGTGGTGAATGCCCGTGTCCAGCCCCGTGGCATAGGGGATACCTATGTCGTCCTTGTCCAGAACAATGAATGGTTCGACACTTATGTGAACATAACGATACTTAGCAAGGTCCCTCCATGGCTAGGCCTAACCCCTCTACTGGTCCACGAGGCGGGGCACATCCTCTCACTTAACCATCCCCACAACGGGATTAGTTGGCGGGAGTTGATGGCTACACGTAACCCGAGTAGGGCTCTTGACGTCTTCTGGCTATGGAGTATGACTTGGGGCTACATGACGTATCTCCACAGCTGGGGTAGGAACGATGTCTTCCAAATCGAGCAGGCCAGCATGCTCTACGCACTATACTATATCGACAAGGCCTATGGTAAGCTTGACACGGCTCTTGAGCCTTTCAAGCGGTATGGCTTCACCATTATACCCGACGATGTGTGGAGCCAGATTGGCCAGTATAACCAGAGCCTCACCAACGCCATCAACATAATCAGGTCTGGTGCAGGGAACTATGAGAACGCGTTGGCTAATGCAATCAACGCATATAAGAATATGGGTAATGCAACCTTCAATGTTGAGGATTACCTATTGAGCCTGAGCTACACGGTTGTTGACCAGACGGGACAGCCACTGCCCAATGTAGATGTGGAGGTGACCTATCCAAACGGCACAGTGAGGATGTTCAGGACTGATGAGGCTGGTAGGATAACGGTTGACCGTGCACCATGGGGAGACTATAGGATCAGGGTTATGTGGTCTGGTGTAGAGGTGGCGAACACCAGCATCAGGGAGACTAGTAGCGGCACGAGGACCATTGAGACGAGTGTCTTCCGGATAACCCTAGTATTCAGGGATAGGGATGGTGAGCCACTGGCTACGCCTCCGGAGGAGGTCAGTATCAGGCATGAGAGGCTGGGTAGCCTGAACTACTCACCCGATGGTGTAGCCCTAGTCCCAGGAAGGATCACTGTTGAGAGGGTGGTATACCTAGGTGTAGACGTGACGCCTAGTGACAACACGTTCAACGTTGAGGGCCCCGGAGAGGTGGTCGTTAATCTCGAGGTATACCATCTAAGCCTCTCCTTCAGAGACGCTAATGGAGGGGTTATACAGAGGGCCCTTAGGCTAGAGCTGGACGTGGCGGGTAGGGTGATTAGTCTAGAGGCTAGGGGATCAGCCTATCAGATGCCGAAGGGTACTCATAGGCTAGTCGGTGTCTACATGGAGGGTGTGAACGTCTTGCCAGCCCCTGTGTCGATACAGGTGGATGGGGACGTCTCCATGGAGGTGGGCCTCGCTGTATATAGGCTCAGGCTCGACGCTAGGGACACCCTTGGAAGGGATCTATCCGGCTCAGGCCTCGACTTCAGGCTCGTGCTTAGACACCCCAACGGGTCTACCATAACCTTTACCGGTGGACTGACTGTTGATCAGGCGGTGAAGGGGCTCTGGCGTGTAGAGGCTGTCTATATCGACGGCGTGGAGTATGGCCTAGGCATCGATGTACAGCTCGATGGGAATAGGGATGTCCAGGTTGAGCTCCCAGTAGGTAGGCTGGGCATAAGCGTATCCGACTCCTCTGGATCAATAGTCCTAGATGATGTGGAGGCAGTCTTGATCGGTCCGGGTGGTAAGAGGTATACGGTTACGGGTAGCCTCGTCCTGGAGTACGCCGTCACGGGTACCTATACCCTTGAGAGCCTAAGTTGGAGGGGCTTCGACGTCCTCTCAAGTGAGAGGACGATCCAGTTCACGGGTGGGGATCAGTCCTTCTCGATCAAGGCGGCTGTATACAGCGTCAGCCTCAGATTCGTCGATGCCGATGGGGAGGAGATAGCCTTCGGGAAGGTCTCCTTCACCCTATCGATACAGGGTAGGGAGGTCCCAGTAGATAATCCACAGCTACTCCTACCCAAGGGTACGATATCGATAACGAACATCATGTATCAGGGGGTCCTACTCCCAACCACATACTCAGCAGAGTCTTCGCCTGGGGAGAAGACTATCCAGCTGGCTATATACGACCTAGTCATCAGGCCAGAGACGATGGATGGAGAAGCCCTCGAGCGCTTCAGCTATAAGGTTTATCACCCCAACGGGAGCGTAATATCTGGGGAGGCTGGTGGAGAGGTCGTCTTCAATAATCTGCCTGCAGGAGGCTATAGAGTCGAGATTAGTTACCTAGGCTATTTAGTGGGTAGCCAGGAGGTAGGCCTAGGATCAGACTCTACGGTGACCATATCTACAGAGGTGAAGAGGGTCACTGGGACTGTAAGGGACTTCCTAGGCCTACCGTTGGCCTCGACTGAGGTGAGGGCGGTGGACCCATCTACAGGCGAGGTGGTGGCCACAGCCCAGACAGACGGCTCAGGCCGATTTACACTCCTATTGCCGGATAGGGATCTAGTCCTGGAGACCGGTTTCGTTACTACTAGCACCGCTACGCTGGCTAGGGGCTCTACCAGTCTAGAGATGGGCGTCATGTTTACACCCGCCTCTCTAGGCGTCACCGTAGTAGTGGTACTAGGAATCGCCATAGCCGGGTTCCTCATCTATAGACGTGGAATGGGAGGCCTTCCCAGGCCACAGATCCCGAGGAGAAGTATGACTAGACGCATGGAGAGGGCTGGCAAGGTCTGCCCCAGCTGTGGCCATGTGAATAGGCCTACAGCCAAGTTCTGTATGAGCTGTGGGACTAGGCTTGAGGACTAGTCTAAACCCCTTCCCCCTTTTTAACTATTCTTCCTCAGGAGTGTAGGGATCTCCTCTGGGCTACACCTGATGTCTAGGAGGAATGGCCCAGTACTATACATGAGCTCTTCAAGCCCCTCCTCAAGATCTTCATATGTGTCTACAGCCATGGCCTCCATACCCAGCGCCTCCGCAACCTTGGCGAAGTCGACGCTCCCTATACCTCCCTCGATCTCCTCCCCTATATCGCTCCTACTGAGCATCTCTAGTATCCCATAGGTAGAGTCGTTGAAGACGGCTATCTTCACATTATAGCTATGCTCCACCACAGTCTTCAACTCGCCTAGGCTCATCATCAGGCTCCCGTCCCCGGTGACGGCAAGTACCTCTGGCCAGTCGTCGTAGGCACCTATAGATGCTGGTAGGCTATACCCTATTGATCCGAAGCTCCCCGAGTATAGATATCTGACGTCGCGGATGGGTGGTATGAACTCCCTTATCCACTGCTCGTTACCCCCGGTGTCACAGGTGACTGTGTAGCCGTCTATCTCTAGCTGGGATATCATGTGGGCGGCCACTCCCTGGTGTATCATGCTGTCCTTCTCCGAGTAGACCGTCTCCCTCGCCCACTCGAGACGCTTCTCCATCAACCCCCTTATGTCTAGGTCTAAACCGTTCCTGCCAGGGCTGAGCAGGTCTACAGCCTCTCTCAGGGGTGCCAGTACGTGGTAGCCCCCACCTATCTTCTCCACCATGCAGCCGGACTCGCCCGGCCTTAGATAGTCTATCCTGGCGTCTCCATTCAGTAATGATATCTGCTCCGCCTCTGGTGAGTCTGGCGGGATGCCTATGGCTAGTATATATTCCGCCTCCCTCAGGACTCGTTCTGCTACTGGGTGTACCTGGAACTTCTTCTCTATGTGGCCCGCATATCTATCTCTCCTGAGCCCTCCCATCCCTATCTGCCCCACTGTGGCTATGTATGGCCAGTCCACGAAGAGGTCTAACAACTGCACGGCGAGCTCGGGGTATAGCTCCATACCTATTATCAAGACGCCCCTCACACCGTCTCCTAGCCCCTCATTGATAACATCTACACATCTAGCTACACCATCCGTCTCCCTCTGCTCCAGCCTCCCCTCACCAGCCTCGCTCTGCAGTACGTCGTAGGGGATGGATACATGGACAGGCCCCCTCCTGCCGGAAAGCGCTGTGTAGTGGGCCTCACCCATCACGCTCCATATGCTGCCTGGATCCTCGACAAGGTATACGCGCTTAGCCACTGGTATGGAGGAGTAGGTGACTGCTAATGGGTCGTCCACCCCGTGGAATCCGTACCTCTCACCCCTGGCTACCTCGCCGGTTATGTAGAGGAGTGGTGATGCCTCTGCATATGCCTGTCCAAGCCCTGATAACCCGTTTAGTATGCCGGGGCCAGCCGTCACTATGGCTAGGCCTGGAGTGCCAGTTAATCTTCCATAGGCATCTGCCGCGAAGGTTGCACCCATCTCATGCCTGAAAACCGTCTGCTGAACCTTGTCTCCCAGGGCGTGGTTCAAATGGTATATGTGTGTCCCTGGTATGGTATAGGCCCTCCTATATCCGAGGCTGACCAATGCATCGGCGACGGCCTCGTATACCTTCATCCCCTAGGCACCACCATTGAATCCCATTTTAACGGATTTAAGGGGATGGTATTACTGTCGCTGGGGTGTTGGTTATGGAGAGGTTTAGGTGTGGAGGCCTCGAGATACTGTTTATGAAGGGTGATATAACAGAGGTGGAGGCTGACGCGATCGTCAACGCGGCTAACAAGTATCTACAGCATGGTGGGGGTGTGGCCGGAGCCATAGTCAGGAGGGGTGGACAGGTTATCCAGGAGGAGTCGGACAGGATTATCAGGGAGCGTGGACCCCTAGAGGTGGGTGACGCCGTCAAGACCACTGCTGGCAGGCTAAGGGCCAAGTGGGTGATACATACGGTCGGCCCGATCAAGGGGGAGGGTGACGAGGAGAGTAAGATCTACCGAGCCGTTAGGAACAGCCTGCTCCTAGCGAAGTCCGAGGGCCTCGAGTCTATAGCCTTCCCAGCAATATCTACAGGGGTCTATAGGGTGGAGCCGGAGGTCTCCGCCAGGGGGATGATAAGGGCTGTGAAGGACTTCTCCAGGGACCCGGGCAGTGTGAAGAGGGTTATCTTCGTCCTCTATACAGATGATATCTACAGGGTATTCCTGGAAGAGGCGTCTAGACAATTGTCGCAGTGCTGATCATCGGAACACGTATATGAACCTACCTGGATCCAGGTGGTTCCCGCCAGGCTCATAGACGTATACAGCGGCCCTAGAGTTTCCATAGGGTATGCCTAGCCTTGAGAATAGGGTTATCCCCAACCCCTCATGGAATACCTTGTATCCATCCACAGCCTCATGCCCCCTGAGGTGGTATCTAAGCCCATTAGCGCCTAGGAACCTCCTCGTCACGTCGATCCCATAGAGGTGTCCCACACCCCTTGGGCTGGGCCTTATACCAACGCCCTCGAAGGGGTCGTTCCACAATGCTTCTGCCAAGACCTCTCTCCTAGGCCTCTCAAGCTCCTCCACCCTTGATATGTTGACCGGTATCCCGCCGTGTATGGCTAGGGCCTCACCATTGAGCACAGCGGCTATGGGTAGGCTGTCGAACATCTCCTGGGCATGGTCGTAGAGGTGGTGCACCCCCTGTGTCCTGAGGATATGGGGGAAGTCGTGGGGATATACCGGTAGCCATCTAGGCGGCTCGTGGTTACCCCTGAGCGTCACCACCTCGGCATGATCCATGAGGAGGGCTATATACTTAAGGGTCTCCAGCTGCTGGAACCCCCTATCTATATAGTCGCCCAGGAAGAGTAGTGGCTCACCCCTCCAGGCCTTGGAGAGGAGTCTATGGAGCGTATCTAGATCACCATGTATATCGCCTATGACTAGACACCTATCAATCTCGAGGTAGACCACCCCACCCCTACGACCCTGGAGCCCCCTAGAATTATCTATCCACTTCTCAAGGACCCATTCAAGACTACCTACGGGGTCCTGATTAGCCTCGCTATAAATCCTATCCAGCTCCATTTCCGAATATTAACTAGAGGAGATGGTGGATAAAATTGGCGGGCGATGCTGATATACTGATCACGATTACGAAGGGGATTGCGAGGGTTGCTGCTGAGGAGGTTAGGGATATCACCGGTGTTACGCCTATACAGGCTGAGAATACGCTTAGGGTCAGGCTGGGTGTGGAGGCTGTCACTAGGCTGATCCTGTGGGGAAGGACTATCTATAAGGTGATACATGTACTCGACGATGGTGTGTTCAATAGTCTGGATGATATTGCTAGGCGTGTCGAGTCCCTCGACCTGAGGCTCTTCGGTGGGGATGGCTCCTTCGCCCTTAGGACGAGTAGGTATGGGAGCCACGGCTTCACAAGCCTGGACGCCAATAGGGTGGTGGGCGCCGCTGTCTATAGGGCTTTGGAGAGGGCTGGGTATAAGGTTAGTGTAGACCTGACCAGCCCCGATAGGGAGTATATCCTCCGCATAGTCGATGACAGGTATACCTTCGGGGTAAACTTGGTGGGTGAGAGCCTCCACATAAGGGGGTATAGGGTGTGGAACCATCCAGCAGCTATAAAGACGAGCCTGGCAGCCGCTATGGTCCTGCTGAGCGGGTTCTGGGACGTGCCACTTATAGACCCTATGGCTGGTGGTGGGACCATACCTATTGAGGCGGCTCTATATAGGTATAGATATGCCCCGGGCCTCTATAGGCCGAGCCACATGATAACTAGGATTCCCTACTACCCATTGGAGACCTATCTAGAGGCCCGTGAGGAGGCCTATAACGCTAGGCTCCCGTTTGAGGAGGGGCCAGAGATAATCTATAACGACATCTCCTGTAGATACATGTCGGGCGCCGAGAGGAACGCGGAGTCGGCGGGTGTGGATAGGGCTATAAGGTTTATGTGTGTGGATGCCCGTGACCTGACCAGCCACCTACCCAGCCTCGAGGGTGGTGTAGCGGTCTTCAACCCGCCTTATGGGATCAGGATGACCCGTCGTAAGGTCTTGGAGGATCTATATAGGGATGTGGTTGACGAGCTGTCTAGCCTGGGTATCCGTAGGATCGTAGCCATAACGAGTGAGTACCGCCTCCTAAGGGATGCGTTGGAGGCGTCGGGATATAGGATCCTCGAGAATCTACAGGTCCTACATGGTAAGCTGATAACGAGGATAGCGGTTGCCGAGGCTTAATACACATATCTATAATCCTATATTGGGCGGAGATGAAGAGGGAGGTCGAGGTATATAGGCCTGAGGAGATATTTGGGAACGCGCTTAGGGAGTTCCATAGGAGGATGATAGTTATTGAGGAGCCGACCCCCGAGGCCCTACTAGACATTATAAACAGGTATGACGGGGTGAGGGGGGAGTCCTACAGCCTACTATTCGCGGGGAAGGAGCCTAAGTCTGAGAACAATATGTGGAAACCATTGTCCAAGGGTGTGGACTCCAGGGCTAAGCCTGAGTATGTCCAGTTCAAGGATCTCAACAGGATACTTGGAACGACTTGGGACGCTTTGATAGTGGATCTCAGGAGGGATATGAGGCCGAACGATGTGGGCCGTGTCATCGAGGTTGTGAGGGGCGGTGGCTACATAATAGTCCTCTCACCAGAGAGGGAGCGGTGGAAGAATATGAAGACCCCCTTCCACAGGGACATGGTCACCTCCCCCTTCACCCTGGAGGATGTTGAGACCATATTCCAGCGATACTTCGTCGAGAGCCTGGAGAAGCATCCCGGCATCTTCTTCCATGGTGATGGCGGCCTAGTGGGTAGGGAGGTGAGGTATCCAGACTATGTACGCAGCCCACCTGAGATCCCAAGCGACATATCCTTTGACGAGTCTATCTACCGGAGGGCCCTGACCGAGGATCAGGTCAGGGTGATAAAAGCTATCGATAAGCTCTCCTCGATGCCCCGTGGAAGCGTCGTCGTGACGGCTGATAGGGGGAGGGGTAAGTCTGCCGCTGTAGGCCTCGGCGTGGCGGGCTACATGTTGAAGAAGGCGTCTAAGAAGGATAAGCTGAAGATATATGTAACAGCCCCCGACCCTGTCAACACTAAGGAGATATTCAGCTTCATAAGGATGGTCTTCAGGGAGCATGGCGTGAAGCATAATGTTAAGAAGCAGAGCGGGGTGATAGTCGAGATCAACAGTACACTGGGTAAGATAGCCTATATAAACCCGCCGACCAGCTACAAGGTGAAGGCCGACCTGATAGTCGTGGACGAGGCGAGCGGTATACCCACTCATATACTTGAGCATATAGCTGAGAAGTTTGAGAAGTCGGTCTTCTCAAGCACTCTACATGGCTATGAGGGTGCAGGTAGGGGGTTCCAGGTAAGGTTCCTCCCAATGGTTAGGAAGGTCTTCGGGGGTAGGCTTATAGAGGTGGATATGGAGGAGCCGATTAGATACGCCCCTGAGGACCCCGTGGAGGACTGGCTATTCAAGACCTTCTTCCTAGATGCTGACCCATATCCATATAGTGAGGCCGACATCTTCGACCTCGACCTCTCCAAACTCAGGTATGTTAAGCCTGACCCTGAGGAGTGGCTCTTCGAGAAGCAGGATCTCCTCAGGGAGTATATCGGGATCTACATCTATGCACACTATAGGAATAGGCCCAACGACCTGATGATCCTGATGGACGCTCCCCACCACTTCATGCGGGCCGTGATGTATAGGGGGCATGTCATCAATAGTCTACATCTCGCCTATGAGGGAGCGATGACGGAGGAGGACGTTATGCGTACACTTGCAGGCGACCCACCCAGTGGACATGTCATACCGACGATACTCCTCCGCTACTATCCACACCTGGGCGGCATACCTGAGATGAGGGGTATCAGGGTCGTGAGGATAGCGACCCACCCAGACGTTATGAGGAAGGGGATTGGCAGCAAGGCGTTGGAGAAGGTTGTCGAGGAGGCTAGGGAGATGGGGATGGACTGGGTGGGGGCGAGCTTCGGGGCGACGGATAAGCTCCTAGACTTCTGGTGGAGGAACGGCTTCGCCCCACTCTACCTAAGCCCAGTTAGGAACGCTGTCTCGGGGGAGTTCAGCACCGTAGTTATCAGGCCCCTGAGTAGGAGGGCTAGGGAGGTCGTCAAGAGGGCTAGGAAGGAGTTTAAGAAGCTCTTGATGACGACCCTATTCGAGTGTCACTTCAACCTAGAGCCCAAGCTGGCCTACCAGCTCCTCTCTATGGACCCCTTCGAGATGGATTATAAGCCGAACCTGAGCAGGGCCCAGAAGGAGAGGCTGAAGATGTATATCTATGGAGGTATGGCCTTCGGAGGTGCCTACGACGCTATAAGGGAGGTGGTTAAGACCCACTTCATGAGGAGCCCTGACAAGAGGGTGAGGATACCGAGGCTGTGGGAGTATGTCTTGATAAACAGGGTTCTACAGGCACGGCCTTGGGAGAAGGTTGCCCTGTACTTCGAACTTGATATGGAGGAGGTGGTTAACAAGACTAGGGAGCTTGTGGCTAAGCTTAGGCTGTACTACGTCCTTAAGGGTGAGGGGGATGAGGCATAGGAAGATGAAGTTTAGGCCGGAGTATCTGGAGCTCCTCAGGAGTGGGAGGAAGAGGACTACCATTAGGCTGGAGAAGAAGTATGAGCTGGGGGAGACGGTCTACATAGCTGATACCAATGGCAAGATCTATGGAAAGGCACTGGTCGAGGATATCGTTGAGAAGAGCCTGGAGACCCTGAACGAGAGGGACGCAGTGATAGATGGGTTCGAGTCGTTGGAGGAGCTCCAGGAGATACTAAGGGATATTTATGGCGAGCTGCCTAGGGATACGAAGGTCTACATCTACCACCTCAAGATCCTGAGCTGGAACGAGTCTCGAGCCACTCGTAGTAGCTATAGATCCCGTAGAGGCTGAGTAGGACCTCCTCCTCTCCATACCCTCTATACCTGAAGAACCTCTCCTGCACCTCTATACCAACGTCTACGCGTCTCAGCTCCCTATAGATCTCGTCTATGCCACGGCCCTCCCTATAGCCCTTCTCAACGTGGTTCACCCACTTGTTATAGACTATCTCGTACCTCTCGAGCCAGTCCAGTGCGTCGTCGACTATCCCGAAGTGTGTATATCCCAGCCTCCCAGGGGCTAGGGCCATCATCCTCCTGATACTGGACCTACTCTCCTCCACGTTGTGTGGAGGTGGGGTGGTGGGGATCACTGTGCCTCCATGGTATAGGCCTGCCGAGTCCCCTGTGAAGAGTATGTCTTCATCCTCCAGGTAGATAGACATGTGGTGCTTCGCGTGTCCAGGTGTATAGATGAACTCGAAGCCTAGGCCCAGGAGCTCCACCTCCTCCCCGTCACTGGGGATCTTCACGAGCTCCTCCGGCACTGGCTGGGGCTCCCCATAGACCCTCGCCACGTCGCCTATAGTCTCTAGGCTCGACCTCCACAGCTTGGAGGGGTCTACAAGGTGTGGCGCGCCACGCGGATGCACATATATCTCCGGATTCCCACCCCTCTGGACGATGTATCCAGCGCCACCGCCATGGTCTAGGTGGATATGGGTCAGTAGGACGTACTTGATGTCACTGAAGCTATATTCCCTCTCCAACAGCCATTTCTCTAAGCGTTGGAACCCGTTTGGAGGACCCGCCTCGACAAGTATGAGTCCCTTACTCGTCTCTACCACGTATAGGCAGATATCACCCTCTATCCCAGGCTTGGGTGAGACGTCTACTATGCTTATCTCCATACCTAGCTATTCCTGATTCCCTAGGCTTTAAATCGGGGGTTGGTGGGAAGCGTCTATCCAGGCTTGTATAGCGCCCATATCTGCCCCATTTTCACCCCTGTATAGCCTGTGTGTAGGCTAAGCCCCGCCTGCTGCATCAATGTATAGGTGTCCTTCGACTCTATAGCCGCCAGTATATCTCTCACACCCACGCTGACCTCATCAGTCCTGAGTATCCCGCCGGCGGCTGGTGAGTTCCCGTCTAGGCCGTCGGTGTCGAAGGCTATTATCTCTACATCTGCATCCCTGAAGCGGAGGTATAGCTGTAGAGCCAGTTCATGGGCGGTGCCGCCGATCCCAGTCTTGCCGGCTGGGCCGTAGAGCTCTCCGGCATAGATATAGGCCTTGCCAGGCTCGAGCCTATCCATCAGCTCCCTGAATATCCTGTCCGCAGCCTCCTCAGGCCTAGCCTCGACCTGTGTATCGACTATCTCCGTCTTCATGCCGAACTCCTCCAGTGTCTCGGCAAACATCCTGGCTGCTAGTGGTATATTGGCTATGATCTTGTTGGTAACCCTCTGGAAGACTGGGTCGCCAGGCTTCAGGGTATCCTCTAGAGCCCCCTGCATACCCCTCTTTATGAGTCTCGAGGCCTTCCACTTCCTGTTCACATCGTATTTCAGGAGGATGTTCCACGCATCCTTGTAGGTCGTCGGGTCTGGGGCTGTAGGTCCTGAAGCGATGTCGTGTAGCGGGTCACCAACCACATCGCTTATGACTAAGCTCATGACCCTACTGGGGTATAGTAGCCTGGCTAGTCGGCCTCCCTTAACCGCTGAGAGACGCCTCCTAACGGTGTTTATCTCATGTATGTTGAGCCCGAGGTCCAGTAATATCCTCCACATACGCTCCAGGTCTATAGGCTTCAGGTTTGCAAAGGGATACTCGAGAAGTGCAGAGCCACCACCAGATATCAGGTTGAACATGAGGAAGCTCTTCCTGGAATACCTAACCTTCTTGATTATCTCCCTTGTAGCGGTGTATACCTCCTCATCAGGTATGGGGTGGTTCCCCCAGAAGATCCTAAATCTACTATCCTTGGCCCCACTCCTCCTATCCACTATGACGAATGAGTCTGCCAGTTTATCTGAGATGTATGGGTAGAGGCCTACAGCCATCCTGTAGGCTGACTTTCCATAGGCAAGTAGATAGACCTTCCTAAACTTCCTAAGGTCGAACTTCTCCCCCGCTATACTGAGGACGTCCCCCTTCCTACTCACGTTCTCCTCAACCAGCTTTGCGGGGTCAACCTTCTCGAAGAACCTCTTTAATATCTCCTCCTTATTTTCCACAATGGACAATTTGACCAACCTCCTAACCACTACAACTTGGCTTTTAGGGGCGAAACCTCAATTTACTCTTAAATATATATTTAAAGGAACCGTTAAACGTTTGTATTGAAAATGAGTTGATGTTTTGATTCGGATTCTCCCTAAATACTGTTTCGTGAAAGCAGTGTTTTCACCCTTCTCCCGTCGTAGTAGGCTACAACCATGCTTGGGGTGTTGTGTCCATAGGCTATGTTCCCAAACCTATCTACGGCGATTAGTCCCGCTGATGATGGCCTCCTCAGCCCAAGCTCCTTTAGCGGGATCTGGATACTTCGATATACGTCGCCTACCTCCATATATTCCTCCAGAGCCCTCCTACATAGGAGGCTCTCAACGATATACTCTCCTATACCAGTGGCGTTCGCTGCGTAGTATCTGTTGGCTATGAAGCCAGCCCCATATATCGGTGTATCCCCAACCCTGCCGGTGAGCTTTAGCCATAGCCCACCTGTGCTGACTGCCGTGGCTAGATTACCATATTTATCTAGAGCCACTGCACCCACCGTGTCTCCATAGTATGTCTCCACAACTCTCTTGTTACGCTCACCAATGACCCTCCTCTGGATAACCAGGTCTTGATACCTCCTCAATACATGCTCAGGTATCTCCCCTATCTCCTCAAGCCCGATCCACGCGGAGATCCTGTCGGCACCCTCTCCCGTCAGGAGGACGTGGTCAGTCTCCCTCGCCACCCAGTATGCAAGTCTGATGGGGTTCTTGGGCCGCCTCACACCTGAGACCGCCCCTATATTCCCCTCAGAGTCGGCGTAGCCAGCATCCATCTCCCTCACACCCTCTATGTTGAGGCTACTGCCTATTCCTGCGTTGAAGTACCCACTATCCTCCATCGTTGCAACGGCCTCCACAACGGCCTCGCCTGCAGTCCCCCCTCTCCTGAGGATATCCAGCCCCTTCTCCAGGGCCTCCCCAATGCTCTTCAGGGCTGCCTCCACATTCCTCTCACTCCAGTTCCCAGCTCCTCCATGGATGACTATCCGGTACATTTTACATGTACACCTCAAAATCCATTTATAACATGGTCTAGGGAATACTATCTTTGCCTTCTCCGTTTAAATGGTGTGGATATATGAAGTACATATACACCTTTGAGGAGGCGGACTGGAGAAATAAGAAACTCCTGGGGGGTAAGGGGAGTAGCCTTGCACAGATGACCCAGCTAGGCTTCCCCGTCCCCCCAGGCTTCACAATAACCACGGAGGCCTGTGTCGAGTTCTACAGGCCGGTTAAGAAGGAGTTGGATAGACTTGCTAATCAATTGGTAAACGCATCAACAGCCGAGGAGAGGAGCCGTATAGAGGAGGAGATCAATAGGCTTGTGAGGAGCCTAGACCTCCCAGAGGGCCTTATGGACGAGGTTAGGAGGTATATGGAGTGGCTCGGCGAGAAGATGGGGCGGAGGTTCGGTAATCCCGATAACCCCCTACTAGTATCGGTGAGGAGTGGGGCACCAGTCTCGATGCCGGGGATGATGGACACCATACTCAACCTGGGCCTCAACGACGAGACGCTGGAGGGGCTTAAGAGGCAGACTGGTGACGAGCGCTTCGCATTGGACGCGTATCGACGTTTCCTACAGATGTATGGCACGATAGCACTCGGCATAGAGAAGGAGGTCTTCAACCAGGCTGAGGGGGAGGTTCTCAGGAAGTATGGGGTGGGGGAGCCCAGTGGCCTGGTTGTAGATGGCCTCAGGGAGATTGTCGAGAGGTATAAATCCATAGTCATCGAGAGGTTTGGGGAGGATATTCTCGATCCTTGGAGGGAGCTTGAGGAGGCTGTGAAGGCCGTCTTCAGGAGCTGGATGAACACCAGGGCCATTTTCTACAGGCATATAAACAGGATTACTGAGGAGATGGCCCATGGGACGGCTGTGAATATCCAGGCAATGGTCTTCGGCAATATGGGTGATGATAGCGGCACGGGAGTAGTCTTCACCAGGGACGTGGCTACTGGTGAGGATAGGATCTATGGAGAGTTCCTCCCCAACGCCCAGGGAGAGGATGTCGTGGCTGGCATAAGGACTCCGATGCCAATCGAGTATCTCAAGAGCATAAGTGACCAGCTCTATGAGGAGCTGGTTAGCAAGGCGAAGAAGCTGGAACGTATCAATAAGGATGTCCAGGACATAGAGTTCACAGTCGAGCGTGGCCAGCTATACTTCCTCCAAGCTCGGAACGCTAAGATGACTCCTAAGGCAAGGGTGAAGACTGCCGTGGATATGGCTAGGGAGGGGATAATAACACGGGAGGAGGCGGTCCTAAAGGTCAGTCCCCGGGAGGTCGAGAAGCTTCTATACCCATCGATAAGGGAGGACTATATTGGGAAGCCCATAGCCAGGGGGATACCAGCCTCACCAGGTGCCGTGTCTGGAGTAGTGGTATTCACCCCCGACGCAGCCATTGAGAAGGCTAGGGAGGGTCTCGACGTAATACTTGTAAGGGTCGAGACTACTCCCGACGATGTACACGGCTTCTACGCTGCGAAGGGTATCCTCACATCCAAGGGTGGGAACACGAGCCACGCAGCTGTAGTGGCTAGGGCTATGGGGAAGTCAGCAGTAGTGGGCGCAGAGGCCATCAAGATCAACTATGAGGAGAGGCTATTCACGGTCGACGGAGTTGTTGTGAGGGAGGGTGAATGGATAACTATCGATGGCTCGACGGGTAATATCTACCTGGGGAAGGTCCCGACAGAGACCCCTAAGTGGCCGGAGGAGATGGAGACGCTCCTCGAATGGGCAGATAGTTTCAGGAGGCTCGGGGTATGGGCTAATGCAGACCTCCCAGAGGACGCCGAGACGGCTAGGAGATTCGGGGCAGAGGGTATAGGCCTACTCAGGATAGAGAGGATGTTCAGGAAGCCTGAGCGTCTAGAGGTGCTTAGAAGCGTAATCCTGAGCCAGTCCCCCGAGGAGAGGATGCACAATATGGAGAAGCTAGCCGAGATGATCAAGCCCGACTTCAAGGAGATCCTGAAGGTCATGGATGGACTCCCAGTGGTTATCAGGCTGATAGACCCGCCCCTACACGAGTTCCTCCCCGACTCGAAGGAGCTGCTTAAAAGGATTTTTGAGGCGAAGGCTAGAGGCGAAGACACCGCTGAGCTTGAGGATCTCTACAGGAGGGTAACCGCATTGGAAGAGGCTAATCCGATGATGGGTCATAGGGGTGTGAGGGTTGGGATCACCCATCCAGAGATCTATAGGGGGCTGGCCAAGGCGATACTAGAGGCCACGGCCGAGCTTATCAGGGAGGGCTATAGACCCAGGACCGAGATAATGATTCCACAGGTTGCTATACCGGAGGAGGTCGACTACGTGGTTGAAAACATTCTTAGACCGATGATAAGGGAGGTGGAGAAGGAGTATGGTGTTAAGCTCGACGTGAAGTTCGGCACTATGATCGAGACTGTGAGGGCCGCGCTACTCGGTGATGAGCTGGCCAAGAGGCTGGACTTCTTCAGCTTCGGCACCAACGACCTGACACAGGCCGTCTTCAGCTTCAGTAGGGACGACGTGGAGAACAAGTTTATGGCGAAGTATCTAGAGCTAGGCATACTCAAGACAAACCCATTCCAGACTCTTGACAGGGAGGGCGTGGGCCAGCTCATAAAGATCTGTGTCGAGAAGGCTAGGAGTGTGAAGAGTGATATCGAGATCGGGATATGTGGAGAACATGGAGGCGATCCAGACTCGATCCACTTCCTCCACCTGGCGGGCCTAGACTATGTCAGCGCTAGTCCCTACAGGATAATACCTGCCAGGCTGGCGGCTGCACAGGCAAACATACTTAAACCTAGGGACTAGCCCCCCATACATTAGTGAGCCATCTAGAGATGAAACTATATACACCCTGTGATAATCCATAGCCTCTAAAAAGGGTTACCAGTGACCCATGATGAGTAGCTACGACGTAGTCTTGATAGGCCTCGGCAATGTTGGGAGGGTGATACTTAGAGACCTCGTCAGGAACGAGAGGGTTGGTAGGATATACGCGGTGGACTATAACGTGGAGGCCGCCAGGCCCTTCGTCGAGTCCCTAGACACTGAGAAAGTTGTTCTCGAGAAGGGAGACATCAGGGATATCGACCTCACCGCGCAGCAGATGAGGAGGGGTGACTATGTCATAAACGCCGCATGGTACGAGTTCAACATCCACGCTATAAAGGCTATGCTCAAGGCGGGTAGGGATATGCTCGACCTCGGCGGCCTATACTGGATGACTAGGAAGGAGCTAGAGTGGGACGAGGAGGTTAGGAGGAGGGGGCTCTCACTCCTACTAGGCGCTGGTGACGACCCCGGGACGAGCAATATTCTGGCTAGGATAGGGTATGACAAGATGGATAGTGTCCGGGAGATCCATATCAGGTGGGGTAGTAAGGGGGGAGAAGAAGACCTCTTCGGCTTCTCAGTAGTCACCATTATGGATGAGGCGTCGATGAACGCAGTGGCCTATGTCAAGGGCCGCCTCGTTGAGCTCCCGCCACTGAGTGAGAAGGAGCTCACCTACTTCCCTGAGCCTATCGGGTACATGTATACCTATGCGATTATACATAGTGAGCTGGCCACACTACCATATACACTGGAGGGGGTAGAGACAATCACGTATAAGGATACCTGGGACGAGTCGATATTCCCAGTCCTAGATTTCCTAAGGAATTCCGGCCTAACCAGTAGGGAGGAGATAGATGTCCTCGGTGTAAAGGTGAAGCCTCTACACGTGGTGGGAACACTCCTAAAGCCTAGGGAGGATCCAAAGACATATGGCTGTCTAAAGGTGGAGCTTAGAGGCTTGTATGAGGGGGAGGAGGCTAGGCTGACATACTATCTAGGCCCGGTACAGGGTATTGAGGAGTGGGACGCAGGAGTAACGGCTGTCACGACTGCTTTTGGAGCAGTGGCCGGCCTAGAGATGCTTGTACAGGGCAAGGTTCCTAAAGGAGTCACGCCGCCTGAGAAGGTGGAGGAGCCGATGCTATGGATTAGGGAGCTGGGTAGGAGGGGCCTGCCAGTATATGAGGCTGTTGAGAAGAGTAGGCGTCTATAGTCGCCAGCCCTATATCCATAGGGATCTGAATAAATATTGGGGATGATGAGGGAGGTGAATATGAGCCCCTAGGGAGGGGTGATGAAGAATCCTTTAAGTGCTGATCCCGTGAATACCCATGGAAAAATAGGTGTGTGGGTTAGGCGGAGGCCTTTGCCAGCTCCTCCACCCTCTCCTTGGGCAGGAGTGTCCTCGGCTTCTCGGGTAGGAGTCCCTGTGGCCTGAACATGGATACTAGGACTATTATCAGGCCTATCAATATGTATTCAAGCCACTGTATACTGATGGGTATGAAGGGCTCTAGTACGCCTTTGTAGGCGAATATGAGGTAGCGGAAGAGTGCGAAGAAGAAGACGCCTACCAGCATACCTTTATGACTACCTGTGCCTCCAAGCATCATGAAGGCCCAGGGCCAGAACGTCCATGTGAGCCTGTTGAAGGTCCTCGCATCCATCGAGCCTGTATATATAACCCATAGAGCCCCGCCTATAGCTGCTAATGCCCCTCCAATCATCAGGGTGTATCCCCTGAGTCGTGGCACGTTCTTTCCATATACCTCTGCGGCCTGCTCACTGTCCCTCATGGCTTTGAGGGATCGGCCGAAGGGGCTGTTGACCCAGAAGTGTACCAAGACGTATATCAGTGCCGCTACTATGAGTATGGCTATTATCTTTGCACTTGTCTGTGTAGCCCCTACCCATAGGAAGAAGTTAGGAACGAATACTCCCTGGGTAGCCCCTACTAGTGGGTCATAGTTTAGGGCTATGAGCTGTAGGGCGTCTCCAAATGCTAGTAGGGTGATGCCTAGATATGCCTCCCTAAGCCTGAGGGCTGGGTAGCTGGTAAGGTATCCAATTATAGCACCGAATATAGCTGCTAGTATCAACGTGACTATGAACATAACTATAGAGAGGCCTGGGTTGACCCCTAGTATCTGTGTGTTTATCTGGTCAACCAGCCTGAAGTTTACAAGGTGGTTGGCGTACTCGGCGCCGTAGGGCACTATCTCCTCGCCACGGAACTCAACTGTTATCCCGGCCATCAGTACTAGGAGCCTACCAGGTATGGCGGCAGCAACTATTGCTCCTACTAGGACAGTCAATACACGGCCGAACTGAGGTATCCCCGCGTATCCAACCTCGAAGTTTAGGCTCACAGTTATGATGAGGAATATGCCCAAGGTTAGGAGTATCTCGATCAGGAATGGAGGTATGACTATCGCCACTACTTCTTCACCCCCCTCCTGGCTAGATATTTCTCCGCCAATGCGCCTAGGCCCTCAGGGAAGAATAGGAGGGCCACAACCATGATGACAAGTGGTATCACGGGCTTGTAGGCGTTGATGAATGTCCCTACCCATAGTGAGAGTACGTATATTCCTATCTGCTGGCTAAGCCCGATCAGGAAGCCACCCAGAAGGCTCCCGAAAACACTATATAGTCCACCCACTATAGAGCCTGCAAAGAGTGGCACTATATACCTCACACCCACCTGAGGCGAGCCGGTCTCGATCATGGAGAGTACTGCTCCTCCAAGGCCGGCTAAGGCTCCTCCGAGGAACCATGCCGTGAGGTATACCATCTCTGTGTTGACACCCATTATTTTTGCCAGTGTCGGATTTTCAATTGTTGTCCTCATGGCGATCCCGAACTTAGTCCTTGTGAGAAATGTGTGTAGTCCTATGATAATTAAGATAACTATAGCGATGGAGATGGGGACCCTAGCATATACCGTGGTTCCCCCTATCTCTGCGACTGGGTAGTCTATAGTTCTTAGGAGGAAGTTTCTCGGGGATGAGCCAGGTATTGTGTCTCTAATTATGTCTGCCCACTGATTTATCAGTCCGAAGAGTATCAGATCCACACCTAGTGTTGACATCATAAGTGTAACCATGTCGGCACCGCGCTTGATCAACCATCTATTAACGGTTAGATATACAGCTACCCCTACCAATCCAGTGAATATTGCTGCGAATATAAAGTAGTAGTATGGTGAGCCTCCGAATACAAGCAGCATGTTGTAGACCACGAAGAAGCCTATGGTGGTGAATGATGCGTGTGCGAAGTTGAATGTCTCTGTCGACATATAGATGATGGTTATGCCTGCCGCTGCTAGGGCTATCCCAGCCGAGATTACTAATGCAGTAAGTATTACCTCCAACACTGCTCTTCACCGTGTCAGTATCAGTAGTTTAGAATAGAGAATAAAGACGGTTGGGATATATATTGTACTCTCCTTAGAGAAGGCTTCAACGAATTTTTCTTTATAAATCGAGGGGGCTACATTAATATTAAGCCCTATTTAAGGGGGTGTAACGTGTATGTCAATGCCTGCTAATAGAGCCTATACGCTGATCATCGTAGCACTTGTAGTTGGAATCATCCTCGGCTATGCCTTCGGACTGGCTATGCAGCCACCAGCTGCTGAGGAGGCTCCGGTTGAGACACCAGGTGAGCAGCCCCCAGCGGTAGGAGTATCGGGTACGGTTACAGTGGGTGCCCTTCTAGATCTAAGCGGCGGCCTAGCCACATATGGTGAGAATAGCCAGAAGGCTCTTGAGCTTGCACAAGAGGAGATTAACGCCTGGTTAGAGGCTATTGGTGAGGACTGGCAGATAGAGGTTAGAGTAGAGGATACACAGGTCAAGCCTGATATAGCACTATCAAAGATACAGACCTTCAACGCTCAGGGCATTAAGTTTGTCATTGGACCTATGTCCAGCGGTGAGGTGAAGGAGATCAGGGAGTTCGCAACAAACAACAAGATCCTAGTAATTTCGCCGTCATCCACCTCTCCAGCCCTAGCTATTCCGAATGACTACATATTCAGGTTCTGTCCGACAGACCTTCTCCAGGGTCCGGCTGCAGCCGAGATAGCATTTGAGCAGGGTATTGAACACTTGGTCATTATGTGGCGTGGTGACACTTGGGGCGACGGTCTAAAGGAGTCCATGGCTGAGAGCGCTCAGGAAAAGGGTATCATGGTGCACGAGGGGCCAAGGTATAATCCAGATCAGGAGGAGTTCACCTCTGAGGTTGCCACACTAGCTGACACTGTATCCCAGCTAGTAAACCAGTTTGGCGCCGACAAGGTAGGCGTAGCACTTCTCGGGTTTAGAGAGGTTGCGGCAGTTTTCTCAGCTGCATCTGGCTACGATGTCCTAACACAGGTAAAGTGGATTGGAAGTGACGGCTCAGCCCTATTGGGAGATATAGTGGCTGACAACACTGTAGCAGAATTTGCTGCCTCAGTGGAGTTCCTCAACCCCATATTCGCCCCTGGTGAGTCTCCATTCAATGAGAAGTTGAGGAACTTCATAGAGCAGGAGCTCGGTAGGACTCCAGACGCCTACGCCTTCGCCTCTTACGACGCCCTATGGGCAATAGCTCTCTCAATTCAGTACGTCCAGGATGCTGATCCCGAGAAGGTAAAAGAGATATTGCCGATGACTGTTGAGAGGATGGTAGGTGCATCTGGTGTTTTCCAGCTAGACGAGAACGGTGACAGGGCCAATGCAGACTATGACATATATGTCCCAGTCATAGAAAATGGTCAGGCCACTTGGAAGAAGGCTGGTACATGGCTCTTCACAACAGGTAAGATCGTCTGGGAGGACTGGTGGCTGGCGAGGTCCTAGACTCCCAACCCTAAACACCCATTTTTTTATATTGTGTTTTCATTTATAGTCCTAAGTTCACCTCCACTTCTTGTCCTAGGGGACTGCAACACTTTTTTATCGTCCAGATCAGATTTTCTTATTTATGCTGCAGGATACTGCTGAAGCCTACACTCTAGATCCCAAGAAGTATATATTGGAGACATTCAAAGTGGTGAAAAGGTTTGGTGGTCTTGTAGCCGTTAACAATGTGTCTATGAAGGTGGCTAGGAACAAGATAACCATGTTGATGGGCCCTAATGGGGCGGGTAAGTCCACATTCGTAAATGTATGTACAGGTGTTTTGAAGCCCGATGGTGGGAAGATATTCTATAATGGTATTGATATCACGGGCTGGAGGCCCCATGAGGTATATAGGGTAGGGTTTGTTAGGACCTTCCAGATCCCGGAGCCCTTCATAGGGCTGACCGTCCTAGACAACGTCTTGGTCGCACTCAAGAATAGTGGGGAGAACCCCTTGAAGGCGCCTATAAGGCCTCTATGGATAAGTGAGGAGGAGGCGAACATTAAGAGGGCATTCGAGATACTTAGGAGCGTAGGCTTGGAGGAGAAGTGGGACATGCCCGCATCCTCCCTAGGGGCTGGCCAGCTAAAGATGTTGGAGGTGGCCAGGGCATTAGCAACCAATGCGAAGCTTATCGCACTGGACGAGCCCATAGGCGGTACCGACCCGAAGTATGCCAATGAGATCCTCTCATACATCAGGGGGCTCCTAAAGAAGTGGGACGTCTCCTTCCTACTTATAGAGCATAGGATTGATATAGCCCTTCCATTCGCAGACTATGTCTATGTCATGGACCGTGGAACAGTTATCGCGGAGGGCCTGCCTGACGAGGTGGCTAACAACCCCAAAGTCATAGAGGTCTATATCGGGGAGTGATGGCTATGTCCAAGACACTAGTTGTCAAGGATCTCTCTGCTGGGTATGGTCCTCTCAAGGTCCTATTCGACGTCAACATGGAGGTTGAGGAGGGCAGTATAACGGTGGTCGTCGGCCCCAACGGTGCTGGTAAGACGACGCTCCTCAACAGTATCGCGGGTTTGACGACGATCTATAAGGGCTCGATAAAGTTCAATGGGCAGGAGATAGTTGGTGTCCCGCCACATAAGATAGCCCAGATGGGGATCTCATACCTGCTCCAGATGAAGAACGTGGTTGCAAGCCTAACGGTGCGGGACAACCTGGTCCTCGGTGCATACCTACTCCCGAAGGACGAGGTCGAGACTAGGATAGAGGAGGTTGTACAGCTCTTCCCAAGGCTGAAGGAATTCATGGATAGGAAGGCTGGCACACTTAGCGGTGGTGAGCGTAGGATGCTGGCTATAGCCATGGCATTGATGAGGAGGCCGAAGCTACTCATGCTGGATGAGATGTCTACAGACCTGGCGCCCCTACTAGTCAAGATGATGATGCGTAAGGTGGTGGAGCTTAGGGATGAGCTTGGCCTCACTATTCTACTGGTTGAGCAGAACGCTAAGCAGGCTCTTGAGATAGGTGACTATGCCTATCTACTAGTAAGTGGTGAGATAAGGTATAGTGGAGATCCTAAGGAGCTCCTGGAGCACCCAGAGTTCTCCAGGCTCTACCTCGGTATAACAAGGTAGGCCACCCCAACCAATAGTTTTATAGGGGTGGCTCCCGAAATACCTTTTAATCATCTTTTAGGGAGAGGTGAAGATATGACTGATCCTAGGGGACCTTCTAGAACCATAATACTTCTAATGTTACTACTCGTTGTACTCGGCACCTCGGCTACCCAGGGTGGGTATAGCAGTATAGGGATACTTGTGACTGATAATGGTAAGAACCTGGCTGTAGTGGGTGTGGGCGGGGAGCCATACCTTATGCTGACGCCAGACCTGCTATACCCCTTGTCGGATATCGACGGCCTCGAGGTGGAGGGTAGGAGGATCTATAGCATAAGCCCCGACGTTCTGGATCGTATAGACTTCAGGTTTATAGCGAGGTATGAGGACCAGATGGAGAAGGTATCGCTGATCAGGCTCGTCGAGAGGCTGGATGGCGAGGTTACCTATGTATATAGGAGGCTGCCACTAATAGCCCTTGAGATACCCCTATCCAAGGCTCCACTACTGGTGAGCCGTGTAGAGAGCGCCAGCCTAGTCCCTGATATCAAGGTCAGGATAAGTCTGAACGAGAGTGTAGGCCTAATAGTGGATAGGGATAGGCTGGAGACGATCTCGAATAGGCTGGGGATAGAGATAAATGGGAGTGGGGTGAAGATAGCGATCCTCGACACGGGTATAGACCCTACCCACCCAGACTTCTACTTCCCCAACGGGACTTCTAAGATTGTCTATAGTGTGTCAATGGTGCCTGAGGAGGGGCCTGAGGATCTCCATGGCCATGGCACGCATGTAGCTGGGATAGCCGCTGGGACTGGAGCGGCGAGCAATGGTAAGTTCACCGGTGTGGCTCCCGGAGCCCTATTGATGAATATAAAGGTGATATCGAGCGAGGGATTCGGGCTCGTGAGCTGGATCATAGCAGGTATTGAGGAGGCTGTGGAGAATGGGGCGGATGTCATAAACATGAGCCTAGGTGGAGGCCTCAACGGTGATGGTACAGACCCCCTCAGCATGGCCGTGGACTGGGCCGTTGATAATGGTGTGGTGGTGGTAGTCGCGGCTGGGAACGACGGGCCTTCATACTCCTCTCTAGGTAGTCCAGCCGTCGCGAGGAAAGCCATCACTGTGGGAGCCACATTCAAGAATGGTACACTGGTAGACTTTAGTAGCCGTGGACCCACTGGGGACCTACGTGTAAAGCCCGATGTACTGGCCCCTGGAGTCGACATCATAGCCCCCCTGGCCAGCGGTAGCCTCCTGGAGGAGATGGCTGGCGACTCAGCTATACAGGGCGACGGTGGAAGCTACATAGCCCTAAGCGGTACTAGCATGGCTACACCACACGTCGCCGGGGTCGTGGCCCTGATTAAGCAGGCCAGGCCCAACCTATCGCCTCTCGAGATTAAGAGCCTCATAGTCACTACGGCTGACCCTATCGAGCCGGATGTCTTCTCCTATGGCGCCGGTCTTGTAGACGCTGTAGACGCTATAAACGCTTCATTCATCATTACCATGCCCAGCATATCGGTCAATGCTAGGACTGGTATTAGGCATCTAAACATCACTGTATATACCGTTGGAGAGGCAACGAGGCTACAGGTTCTCGGTGTTGACTGGGCCAGGCTATACGGTACTGGTCCCGACATACAGATGGTGACCGCCTTCTACGTACAGAACAATGAGACCCATGGGACCGTAGAGGTCTTCATATCGGATACTGTACCGCCAGATGTCTACATGGGTATTATAAGGCTTAGGGACGACCTGGGTGAGAGGTACCAGATAATGTTCAGCGTGTATTGGCTCTACAAGGTGACGCTAAACTCTACACTGAATGGAGAGGTATTCTTCACACTATTCGCCACATATAACCCGGTGGATAAGGATTGGCTACTCCCCACAGGCGGATCCATAGGTGATAATGGGACGAGCTATATGCTCTGGTTCGACCTACCACCAGGAGACTATACCTTCGTAGGAGTCTCAGCCAATACATTCATGTCTGAAGACCTGATCGAGGGGCCGATATTCGTCTACTCCGAGAACATCACGGTGGATGAGGACATAACGTTGACCATAGATGTGGATGATTACCCAACCACGAGTCTACAGCCACAGGGTATTGGGGCGTCCTACGTCCCCATGGGCCATATAGTAACGTTCTACAGCCCCTCGGATGAGCCTCTCAGCCTCTACCTATACGGCTTATGGAATATCTCTGCTGACTACTACATGTACTACGGTTATAACCTACCGAGAGAGTTCTTCTTCAACGGCCAGTATATCAGGAGGCCCCCACCCCTAGGGGACTGGAACTATACCGAGAGGCTTAGATACACAACTACATATGCCTCTGCATCCTGGCTCTTGAGCGACTATGTATCGTCCCTGCCTAGGCCCACATTCTTCCAGAACAGGCTGGACACCGGCTTCCAGAGGGCTAATGAGTCGGTCTTCGGTGGATTCGCCGTCTTCCCACCAGGTCAGCAGTTCACCTTCCTGGTAGTGGCCCCAATGTTCCAGGGTGGGCTGTACAATGTCAGGTTCACACCCGATGTGGAGACCTTCGACACCGAGTTTAAATACTTCCTCACGGTCTCGGGCGACTTTAGGATAACGAGTCTAGACGTCCTCTTCCAGGAGACGGCTAACAAGGTGTTTAAGCCCGGTAGGACTCCATACTTCATCTATAACAGGGAGCGTACACTGATAATGCCAGACTTCAGCCTCAGGACTAATCTCTCGGTATATGTTATGTCCAGCTATACCCCATTCGTGATTGCTGGTGACTACGACATCGAATATGTCCTCCGCTCGGACGGTGAAGTCTTGGAGAGGGGGAGGGACTCTGGGATACCACTGCTGAGCTTCAGGAACCTGAGGACCGGGCCGACCTATGAAGTGGAGTATGAGATGGTGAATAGTGAGTATCTACTATTCACAAGGATCGAGGGACGCTCAGTCTTCAAGACCGGTGAGATTGACCGTGAGCCGCCGATAATACTCAGGATGGAGAGCGAGGTACTCGACGACACGGTAGAGATCCTCTTCACAGTATCCGAGGCCTCACGGCTGGAGAACCTGGAGTTCCTATATAGCTGGGACGGATCCACCCCGAGGAGGGCTCAGATAGAGCAGGTGGGTGTAGACAGGACACTATTCTCACCACCTGGCCTGGCGCTTTTACACAGGGTGGAGATACCCGTGATGGGTGACAGCCTATCCATCTCTATCTATGCGGAGGACTCCTATGGAAACATCCATGAGTCGAGCTATGAGGACGTGGTGGTACTCTCCCTCGAGGATCCATTGGCTACTGGCCTAGAGGTGGATGTCAAGCCTGTGGTGATGGACGAGGGTAAGGATCCGAGGCTGGTCTACACCACACCTGTTGAGGGCTTCGGAGTGACTATAAGCATAGCCGGATTCGACCTCCTGACACTACCTATGGAGGAGGATAACGGCGAGTGGGTCCTGAACTCAGAAATCCTGTTGATAACTAATGGCACTAGGATAGATGTATACACCGGTCCGTCATCCCTAACCGAGCCTGTAAAGATCACCAGGAAGATACTCTACACCGGATTGACGGTGACTATGGAGGCAACGCAGGACAGGGCGGCTGTGGGAGACACCGTAGTGGTGGAGGTGGCTCTTAGGCTGGCCAGCAACATGTCCCCGATAGGCCCAGCAAGGATCATGGTTAATGGTGAGTGGTATGAGGCTCAGGACGGTGTTGTCATTCTAAACATAACGAGTAGCTCCCCAGGCGAGGTATCTATAGCTGTGGATGGCGTGGAGATGCTGAGCCCGTACATAGACATTGATGATGTGGCCCTCCCAGAGCCGATATCGATAGTCTTCATAGGCGTGTCTATCGAGGTCAATACTCCTGACTGGCTCAGACTAGTGGATGGCGAGGCTAGGGTGTCTGTAGGGGAGACCGTGGCGATAGAGGTTGTCGTAGCGTCGGAGCCCATGGGAATGCTTGGTGAGAATCCAGTCATAGTCCTGGATGTGGATGGCGAGGCTGTGGTGCTGAGACTGGCCATGGATAATGGCGTGTATAGGGCTGTCTACCAGGTCTCGATGGATGACGTGGGCTCTGTATCGATCGGCGTATCAATGGTTAGGGACGACTCGGGCCTACTAGTCTTCACACCTGGCCTAACCGCCTCGGTTGACGGCACCCCGATAACCATCGTCTTTGACAGGGTGGTTGTGGAGCTTAGTGCCGAGAGGACCCACCTGCCGATAGGTAGTCATCCGGGGATAAGCTACACGGCATACTATGAGAGTGATGGTAGGGGCTTCACCGGTGAGGTTGTTATAGAGCCTGACGGCGACACGAACTCGCCTGGAAGGGTGTCCTATAGTGTCACCAGCATAGCCGACGACGTCTACAATGTGGATGTATATGTCTCTGAACCTATTGAGGTGGTCTTCGACACCGTCGACCTCGAGGTGGTGAAGGTCTCTGAGGATCTCTTCAGCGTGACCTATGAGATAAGGGCTAGCTACCGCGTCCTTGGAGAGCCTGTCGAGTCCCTAAGCGTAGATGGTGCGGTGGTTGAGGGCGGTGTCTACAGGGTGACCATACCCACAGTATCCGTCTCCTACAGCGAGACTCTACAGGTCAGTGTAGACGGTTTCATATCGGAGGAGGTCACTATCGAGGGTCAGAACAACTTGACTCTCATAGTGTACATCATAGCTATAGCCCTCGTGGCCATCAGCGTCCTACTACTCCTTAGGCGGATGAGGAGGTAGCCCTAACCCCTCCACTCTTTATATCTCCAGCCTCCTGACACCCACGACTATCCTCTGCCCACCTATTTCAATCTCCTCTCTGTAGACCCCGTCCTCACACCTATTCGATATGTATGCAGGCCTCAGCCTAGCAGCCACCTCCCTCAACAAGTCGTGCCGCAGCCCCTCTATACAGAGCTCCACCTCCTCAGGCCCCTCTGCCCCCGCCTTTCGTATCACTTGGTGTATCATCTCTAGGAGGGTGTCTATCTTCATAGGAGGTCCCTCGCAACCCTCTTCAAGACTCTATACGTCAATCCCCATACATCTCCATAACTAGTCTTTATACAGGGAACCTCTAGATCTACACCCCGTGCCCTTACATGTTTGAGGCAGGTGTCCTCCCTAGCGTTTCCAAGGTCTAGCCAGAAGACCTGTGTAACCTCCTCACCAGGCCTCGTGCTGGGCTTCTCTCCGAGGATGAAGGCTATCGCGTATACCCTATACTCGGGGTAGGACATGGGGTGGAACACGCCCAGGGTTATGGGCTCTACATCCCCTCTCTCTATGGATACGCCGGCCTCCTCCCACAGCTCCCTGATAGCCGTGTCGAGCATATCCCTATCCTCATCCACGTGTCTACCCCCTGGGAGGGCTAGGTCCCCGCTCCAGGGATCGTCGTCCCTCTCGGCACGCCTAATCATCAATACCTCTGAGCCGTTTAGGACTATAGCTACAGCGGCGTACCCCTTCATCCACCATATAGTATTGGTGGCTCAGGCTTGATAACCCTGTATAGGTATATACCCATCCCCCGGGAGGTATTTACAGCCGATATATAGAGTCTCGTGGGAATACTAGATAGATGCCTAGATATAGATGTAGGTGGTTATATGGAGCAGAAGACTTATGACGTGGTGGTAGCCGGCTCCGGCACCGCCGGTATGACTGCTGCATACCTCCTGGCGAAGAAGGGTCTAAGCGTGGCTCTCATAGATAGGAGGAGTAGGGACAATATCGGTGACAAGATATGTGGCGACGCGATAGCTGGGCACCACTTCTCCGCCACAGGCCTTCCACATCCAAGTGACAGCGTGGTTAGGAGCTACATCAAGGGGATAAAGGTCTACCCGAGGGATATGAGGTATAGCATAGCTGTGGAGACTAGGGAAGGTGGATATGTTGTTGATAGGCATGGATGGGGGCAGGAGCTCCTAAGCCTTGCACTAGAGGCTGGGGCCGAGCTATACAGCTCAACCATTATCCAGGACCTGGTATTAGAAGATGGGTATGCCAGGGGTGTAGTCGTCAGGCCCCGTGGAGGCGGTGAGCCCTACGAGATTAGGGCGAAGATCGTGGTGGATGCCACGGGCTATAGCTCAATACTGATTAGGAAGGCCCCCGAGTCATGGGGTATTGAGAAGGAGATCCTAGATAGGGATATCATTAACGCGTATAGGGAGGTTGTACGCATTAAGAAGAGGTTTGAGGAGGTTGACTATGTCCATCTACAGTTCATAAGCGAGTATGCACCGACTGGCTATGTATGGCTCTTCCCATGGGATAGGGAGGGGTATATGCTCAACATTGGGAACGGGGTGATGCCCCATCCCGATATACCTAAGCCCCACATCCTTATGGAGAGGTATATCAGGGAGTTTATGCCCGATCTACTGGCTGAGAGGGAGATCATTAAGAAGGGGACGTGGAACATCCCTAACAGGAGGCCTAGACACGTCTTCGTGGGTAACGGCTTCGCGGCTGTGGGTGATAGCGCGATAATGATTGATCCCGCGACGGCTGAGGGTATAGGCTATGGCCTCTACGGTGCATACCTATTATCGAAGTATGTGGCCGAGGCTATCGAGGCAGGTGACTATAGTATGGAGATGATGTGGAGGTATCAACACGCCTATATGACGAGTCCCTACGGTGTTAGGCAGGCTAGGCTCGACGTCTTTAGACACTTGATGCAGGCGTATAGCGACACCGAGTATGAGTTCGTCATTAGATATGGGATCCTAAAGAGTGAGGAGGTCTCTAAGGCTAGGGATGAGGATGACGTTATAAGTGTATATGACAAGCTCGTCAAGGTGTTGAAGGCGATGGCCCATGGGAAGATGGGTGTGATCAGGGATCTCGACTATACATTGAAGGTTATGAAGAGGGTGAAGCAGCACTACCTAAACTATCCTGAGAAGCCCGATGGGATAGCCGAGTGGGCCAGGGTGACTGACGAGATATTCGCGGAGCTTAGGCGGAGGTTCCCACCGTACATTCCTCAGGGCCTCATGGAGAGGTCTCTCGGGAAGGTGACTGCCTAGCCTCCTCCTCATAGTGTTTCACAATCTCTTCCAGGCTATCCAAGACGTTCCAAAGCATCTCTATATATGACTCCCTAGTCACGGCTAGCCAGTCTAGTAGGTTCTCAGTGTCCAGCATATCGGGGTCGGGGTATATACGTGGCTGGCCAAGGCCCATCCCCTCCACTCTACCCAGCCTGTCAAGTATGTCCCTGAGATACTCATCACCCATATGTAGCGGCCATGCCGAGCCTATATACGTCTTTAGGATCTCCTTAGCATCTCCTCCACCCTTCTCCAATGCCCTGTCTATGCTGGCTAGTATTGCTCCCCATGGCTGTGGGAAGAGTGTTGTGGGGAATCTTAGGCCATAGCTGTAGAGAAGCCTGTATAGATCCCTCCTCAGCACACCCATTATCCTCCTATACCCCCTTACCCCGCCGCTAGTATTCCTTAGATGTTCAATCTGGTGGAGCCTCCCCTCAAGCTCTGATAGCCTCTCAACGACCCTTCTATATCTACTCCTCTGGCCCGGTCCCCAGTCCTCCCGTAACGTCCTTGATAACCTATTGAGAATCATTGATACCTGGAATGGTGTCCTCGTCCTCGATAGATTATTTATGAGTTCATAGGCTGTCTCAAGCGTCTCCAGGTAGTTCTGGTCGCCTATAAGCTCCTCAGTGTCTCCCTCGGTGTGGTAGTAGTATTGGTGGTACTCATTCTCCCCGAGTTGTGAGAAGCTGACCGTACTGACCCCAGCGAGGGTCGCTGGCCACATGTCTAGCCATATGCTGGGCATGTCTATCAACCTATACCCGTTCCTACTATCTATGGATAGGCTGTTTACAGTGGATAGGACGGACTCCTCGAGGTCTGGGGTATAGGCTATCCCAATCGGCTCGCCCCTAAGGCCTATCACGTCGAAGTTTATCATCGCCACTATCCTCCCGGGCCTGGCTGGATCCCTAGACATCTCTCTGAAGAAGTGTCTGCTCCCTACTAGGTAGTCGAAGACCTGGTTTCTGAGTCCATACTCCTCAGCGGTGTAGCTGATAAACCTGTATCTAAACCTGTCGCCTAGGGACGCCGAGTCCCTGATCGCCCTGGCGAGGTCTAGTATAGCAGCTACGCCCGACGCGTTGTCGACTATTCCCGGGTAGTAGGCGTCGTGGTGGGCAGTCACGAGTATCTCTGGACCCTCCCCAATAGTGCCTATGACGTTGTAGCCAGTACTGCTGAATATCTCTGTCTCAATGGATAGCTCGAAATGTTTGCCAACCCTCTCTATGAGGCTCTCCACCTCCCCCCATCGGACGACTCCCATTGGGATGTACCCGGCCGACTCGTTGTTGGCTATGTGGTAGTGGCTATGGTGCTTATCACTCCTCTTCCCAAGGACTATGGCTCTTGCCCCTCTGTTTGCTAGTATAGCCATGGTTATTAGGTGTGAGGGGTAGGTATCGCCGAGGAAGAGGACTATCTTCCCCTCAACATCTCCCTCGAGGGGGTCTTCTATCGCTATGAGCTCCCCCTCAGCCACGCCGCCGGTGTTCCCTGCGTAGGTGTAGAGCTCGGCCCTATATCCATCCTCGCATCTCAGGTATCCATCTATCCTCTTCCATCCATCTACGGGTACTGGCTGTAGCTCAACCTCCAGCCCCAGCTCCCCCATCTTCTCCGCTATATAGTGGGCCGCCCTCTCCTCCGCATCTGTACCGGCAAGCCTATACTCCGTCCCAGGCTTCGAGACGCTCTTCAGCCTATGGAACACCTCATCCCTTAGGGTTAGATCCCAGTCCTCGAAGCCTATCAAGACCGCCACACCTATTCATCAAGTTTTACTAGTCGCCATCTCTCGAGTACACGGCCGTCCTCCAGGAAAACCGGGTCTCCCGCCATCTCCGCCCTGTAGCCATACCTCTTCAGGAGGGCGAATAGTAGGCTCGTAGAGATGTGTGGCGGCACCATTCCCTCATCTATAAGCCTCTTGGCACCGGGTGTGATGACCGGCTCTGTCATGATGTATTCCGCCTCTCCATCGCGTAGACGTACTTCTATGTCCTCCACATAGCCGACACTCTTCAGCCACTCACCAAGCTTCTTGAGCGCCTCTCCTAGGCCTAGGCTTGATAGGCCGAGTTCTCCCCATAGCTCGTCTAGGAGTATCTCACCAGCCCTCCAGACTATCCACCAGGTCTCCTCCCCAATCTTCTCGTTCACAGCTCTGTAGATGGCGTATATCTCCTTGTCGAAGAAGCGTGGATCTATGCATCCCATGTTTAAATATATCGCCCCACCAGGCTAATGAGGCTGGGATTATGTATCTCCGGCGTCTCAGAGGAATTACGTATAGATAAAAACCATTGTGTTGATGTTTGGGTCTAGCCGATCGCCTAAATATGTATACTTATTGTTAACCATTTCTACATACAGGAAAGAGTAGGTTGATTTAAAAGAGGTTTTCAGGGATAAGAATAACATCAGGCCCTGGTGGTTATGGTGTCTAGTCGCCGTGACTTCTTGAGGGTAGCGGTGGCCGGGGCCGCCGGACTAGCACTTGGAGTCGGAGCTGGCTACATGGCTAGGCAGGGCGAGGTCGACAGTCTCAACGAGAGGATTAGGGAGCTTGCCTCGAGGGCTGGTGTGGAGCTTGAGGAGGAGTTCAACTTCTACAACTGGACGTGGTACGCCAACCTGGAGCTTATCGACCAGTGGGCGAGGGAGAATGGTATCAGGCTGACCATCGACCACTACGAGTCTAACGATGAGCTTGTAGCTACTCTGGAGCTCGGTACAGTCAGCTATGACCTTGTGGTTCCAAGCGCTTCATACATCCCTTCATTGATTGAGAAGGGGCTTATCCAGAAGATCGACCTCGACAAGATCCCAAACGTCGAGTATATTCCCGAGAACTTCATGGGTAGGGAGTGGGACCCCGACAACGAGTATACAGTAATCTATAGCTACGGAACAACGGCGATAGCCTATAACGAGGATAAGCTTGGCGGGGACGAGATCACAAGCTGGGGAGACCTCTTCGACGTTGATAATCCAGACAGCATCATAAGGAGGCACGCTGGGAAGGTGACTATGCTGGAGGAGAGTATAGAGGTTATGGATGCAGCCGCAATCTATCTAGGCTATCCCATTGATACTATGGATGAGAACCAGCTTCAGGACATAGCCGACCTCCTTATAGCGCAGAAGCCATACCTCTATGGATATGCCTCTACAGAGGCAATCATGGAGAACCTACCGACTGGGAGCCTCTTCTATATCTCCCAGGCATGGAACGGTGACATCGCAGGTATCATCTATGAATCCAGTGAGACTGAGGTTCTGATGGGTATTGCCAATCCACAGATCAAGTATGTGGTTCCTGAGGAGGGTGCAGTGGCCTGGTTCGACAACTTCGCGATACCCGCTAATGCCAAGAATATTGAGAATGCCCATGCCTTCATCAACTGGTTCCTAGACCCTGTAATATCGGCTATCCACACCATGACTGTGAAGTATCCATTCCCAGCCGGTATCAAGTATGTCCCCGAGATATTGAGGAATGATCCGACCATCTTCGTCCCGGAGAGCCTCTATGACAAGCTCTACTGGACTATGTTGACACCCGAGTTGGAGGAGCTCTGGCAGAGGTATTGGCAGCAGGTGCAGACGGCGTAGTGTCGCTGCTTAGCCGCTTGGCAGATAGGATACGTAGGGACCGGCGGCTTAAAACCATACTCTTTTTATCCCCTGGCCTTATAACCCTTGCAGTATTCTTCTTCCTCCCCTTCGTCGTCTCGCTACTCCTTAGTTTTGACATGCTTGTTAGGGAGCGGGTTGGGAATACCTTTGTATGGATACTTAGCCTCCAGCCCAACCTCGAGTATTACATCAAGTTCTTCACTAGTCCAGGGACTTCTGTCAGTATTATGCAGAGCCTGTATTACGCATCCTTCACGACTATTGGAACTCTATTGATATCCTTCCCCATGGCCTATTACATGGCTTTTAAGCTTGATAGGAGGAGGAAGAACTTCGTCCTCTTCCTCATCTTCCTACCCTTCTGGGTAAACTTCATCATACGTGTCTACGCCATTAGGTTCCTCTTCCACCCTGACGGGATCGTCTCCACAACCCTGATGGCACTTGGGATCACCGATGGCCCGATATCCATTATTGGTACTGACGCGGCGGTCCTAATCACGATGGTGTATAGCTACTTGATATTCATGCTCCTCCCGATCTACGGGGTGGTGGAGAAGATCAATAAGGAGCTTATAGAGGCTGCATATACACTTGGGGCGACCCCCTTCAAGACCCTTGTTAAGGTTACCCTGCCACTGGCTAAGCCGGGGATAATAGCTGGTAGCCTCCTTGTATTCATACCTGCTATGGGGGAGTTCATAATACCTATCATAGTGGGTGGTGGCAAGTCATACCCAATAGGCCGCCTAATCTTCGACCAGTTCATAAAGGTGAGTGGTATACAGGGCTGGGCACTGGGCAGTGCGGCGGCGATGGTATACGTAGGCCTGATAGTTATCGCGACATATCTCTACTTCCGCTTCGTGGGTAGGGAGGTGACCCTTATTTGAAGGTCGTGGATACATTGCTGAAGATATTCTTCTGGACGGTTATGGTTCTCATATATGTGCCTATCGCGGTCATGGTTGCCTTCTCATTCAACGCCTCGAGGTCAAAGGTGGTTTTTGAGGGCTTCTCCCTAGAGAACTATATCAGCCTATTCTCAAATGAGAGGGTCTGGGGCTCATTCTACAACTCTATATGGACAGCGTTGATAGTTGTGGTTGTCTCACTTATCCTCGGTATATTGATGGCCTACGGGGTCACTCGTTACAGGCCTAGGGGGAGCACGATCCTAGACAGCTTAATCATGGTGCCGATAATCATACCAGAGATAGTCGAGGCAGTGACCCTGGCCCTCTTCCTAAGCATAGTAGGGATACCTCTCAGCCCATTCACAATTATAATTGGGCATGTGGCCTTCGACGCCCCCCTGGCATACCTGATCCTAAAGGCGAGGTTCCAGGGCTGGAACAGGGAGTATGAGGAGGCCGCGATGACTCTCGGAGCAGATGAGATCAGGACCTTTGTAAAGGTAACCATCCCTCTGATGATGCCGGCTGTATTGGCGGCGGCCTTCCTGACATTCATATGGAGCTATGACGACTTCATAAAGACCTTCTTCACCAGGCCTACTGGCTTCGACACGCTGCCGGTCTATATCTGGACGAGGGTGGCTAGGGGTAGGGTGGAGCTAGACATCAACGCCCTCTCCACGATAATAGTGCTAGTAGCGATGATCTTCACGTATCTGAGGATGAAGCTGGAGGAGAAGCAGTCAACGATTTAATACATAATGTATTATTAATAATGGATTTGTTGGTGGGGGTGCCGCGTGTCTAGCCATGTATCGAAACTAGTCAACATTATACTCATAATCATGTTTGCGGCACCCATACTCTATGGGCTCTACCTTGTCGACTTCGATATACAGAGGTTTCTACAGCTCGACTTCGAGACGATACGTATAGAGGCGGAGTTCCGTCTGGAGGACATGATTATCGAGGACTCGAAGATGCTCCTTGTGGTGAAGGCCCTGAACACTGGTAACAGGGAGTTCAGTCTCAAGGTCATCAATGCTACTGTGAATATCTCGAGCGTCGAGCCTACGGGTGCAGAGCTACGCCTCTCACAAGACGTATTCCTAGACATGGATCTAGGCACCTTGGAAGCTGGTAAGTCGCTGAGCTTCAAGATACCCGTGGAGCTCGGGATACCCGCCTCCCAGTTCGCCAAGGGTAGGTATGACGTGAACATTGTACTGTACATGGAGGTGGAGTATCAGGGTGAGGTATTCGTCAGGAGGGTCGAGTTCACCGGATACATATCCGTCTCGTGATAGGACGCTGCTTGAGAAGGTCTTCTACCTGGGGCATGTAAATGTCCCTGCCCTCCTCTCAGGCCTGATAACCCTTTACCTAGTACTATTCGGGGGACCACTGGTGAGGCTGGCCTCTGAGGCTGGTGAGGTGTCCTTCGGCTTCGACAAGGTCTCAATACTACTCTTCGGCACGAGTGGAGATATGCCAATACTCAACTATCTATACCTCTCCTCAAAGCTCTCCTATGCAGTGGCCGGGCTATCACTGGTGGCTGGTTCACTAGTCAGGGATAGGAGGCTGTCCAGGGAGTTGATAGGGTTCAAACTCCCATCCCTGACCGGGATGGTCCTGACAATCGTCTACTCCCTCCTACTCATAGGGCTGGGCGGCTCGATAGGGCCGGGTCTCTCGGTAGGGGTGGCTGTCTCTATAAGTGTCTTGGGAAGCCCGGAGACTCTCAGCACCACTCTCCGGCCTGTCGTGTCCCCCACGTTGAGCCTGACACTACTAGCCAATATATTCGCTATCCTCGGTAGAAGGCTCTCAGCTAGGGAGGAATCAGCTGGAAAGGGTCTGGAGAGGATTTCCCACTATCTTCCCATCATATTCCCACTGGCTCCCTAAAATAGGATGCCAGCCCCACATATCAACGGTGAGTAGTACAATGATGTATAGACTACTCTCAGCTGTCACACTGATGGCGCTCGTGCTCAGCGGGGTTCTGGTAGACACGTCCGTGATTGGGGCTGAGAGGCCTATAGACAAGTATATCGAACATATGGAGAGGCTTATTGAGCGGCTCGAGCAATACATAGAGGCACACAACATAACCCTCCCAGAAGATCTACAGGCCAATCTGGAGGAGGCCAAGAACCTTGTGAGCCAGGCTAGAGAGGCTGATGAGGAGGAGGCAGTCGACATGCTCATAAAGGCGGGCACCCTCCTAGCCCCAGTAATCAAGTATGTCTACACAGTCGCACCCCCCGAGGAGACCCTAGATGTAGAGGCGGTCATGGCGGCTATAAGGGTCAGGCTAAAGATAGTGGAGTCTGCGATAGATGCCGCTGAGAGGATGGAGGAGTCTGGAGTTGTATGTGGAGCCGCCTCCACAGGATACTGTATCGACATCAATATTGATGAGATAATAGCCGATCTTAGGGAGGCTAGGGACGAGCTGCTCCAGCTCATGGATGAGGTCGACGTGATAGGGCCAGAGGTAGCTATAGAGAGGCTACGGGAGATTGATCAGAGGCTTGAGGAGCTGATAATGAGTATTAGGCAGAGCCTCAGGAGGGACTGGGCATCGATAAGTCTACAGATGGTGGCAGGCACCATAACCATGGCCTTCGTTATGAAGGTCATAGCTGAAATAAACAGCTCGATAAACCTGATCAATAACGGCCAGATGAGTGAGGCCAGGGCACGCCTAGCCCTACTATCAAGCCTAATAGGAGAGTTCATCGAGAGGGCTGAGCGGATAGCGGAGAAGGGTGTAGAGATAGGTGTCGACGAGAAGGTTAGGAGGAAGGCTGGAGACGTGGTGGAGGTTATGAGGGAGGTTAAGAGCCTCGTCGACAGCGCTATTGAGAGCCTCGACAACGGTGATGTGGAGGCTGCGCTAACGAGTCTTGAGCAGGCGTTGAACAGGCTCGAGGGCCTTATGGAGGAGCTGCCAGGCCTAGGAATACCGGTGCCTATGCCGGTGCTGGAGAGGCTGGATGAGATTAGGGAGTCTATTAGGGAGGAGATTAGGAGGATCAGGGGTGGTATGGATAGGCTGGCCAGCCAGTTCCTCTCGATGCTTAGAGAGTTCGAGGAGAGGATCGATGAGCTGGTAAAGAAGTATGAGGCTGGCGAGATAACCAGGGAGTACCTAGTCTTCCAGCTGAGCATGATTAGGGAGGGGCTCACCGAGCTAAGGGATAGGCTTTCACGCTACCCAAATATACCCGACTTCGTCTTCAAGTATCTCGACAGCCTTATACAGAGGGTTGACGAGCTCCTAGCGAAATATAGCTGACCCTCCCAATCCCTTTTTACATGAGGCTAGCCCCCACCATATACCTCCTTCTCATCCTCATAGCCGCCACGTATGTGGGGGCGTATCCATACCAGGTTAGGAATATACTGGTAGAGGTCTATAGGGACGGCTCCGTCATGGTTCTCTATGACCTGGTTACCATACCTCCCGAGAACATATCGCTCAGACTACCCTCGGAGCCGTTCCACGTCAGGGTATATACTGAGGGGGGTGACCTCCCATACCTGCTGGAGGGTGATGAGCTGATATTCATATCCACCTCTGAAAGGGCCTCGGTAGAGGCCTATTTCTACGGCCTCACCTCCAAGGAGGCCGAGATATGGAGGCTGGAGATAGGCTTCGATACACCCTATAGGATACTCCTCCCAGAGGGCACAATAATCCTATCAGTCTCGAGGGAGAACTATGGCATATCCTTTGTGAACGGCTCACCCGCCCTAGACTTCGGACCCGGCAACGTAACGATCGAGTATGTGACGAGCCCACCACCCATAGATGGTGGTGACGGCGTGGATGGCGGCGGGGGTGATGGGGCTGATACAGGAGGTATAGACCCGCTACCAATCATACTCATCGTAGCCATTGCAGCGGGAGCCACACTCATAATACTCCATAGGGGGAGGAAGAGATTCGTGGAGGCCGTTGAGGATGAGAGGGATAGGCTGATAATAGAGGCGTTGAGGAGGAGGCCTATGACTGCCTCGGAGCTTATGGAGGAGACGGGTATCCCAAAGTCCCCACTATATAGACGGCTCTCAAAACTTGTTGAGAGTGGAGTGGTAGAGGTGGTGAGGGAGGGTCAGAGACGGGTCTATAGGCTTAGGGAGTAGTGGTCATCCTTTGCTTATCCATATCCCTGAGTGGCGCAGCATCTCCTTTATCTCCTCAATAGTCTCTGGGTTGGGCACCTCTACAATGATCTTCAGGTTGGTGTATCCAGGGGGTGTATAGATATCCATCCTGTCGTGGAAAACATCTACTATGTTACCGCCCTTCTCAGCTATTATCCCGGCTATCCTGGCTAGTGTCCCGGGCACGTCCAGGGCATATCCCTCGAGACTGACGATCTTCTTAGCCTCGCTCAGGCCTCTAAGTAGGATTCTGTAGATCGATGTAAGGTCTATATTCCCACCGGATAGTAGGAAGACCGTCTTCCCATTTCTGAATAGGTCTCCATGCCCGTCGAAGATCATTGCCACGGTGGTGGCACCTGCACCCTCCACAAGCATCTTACTCCTCTCTAGGATGAAGTAGATTGCCTGTGCAATAGCCTCCTCAGAGACGGTGTAGATCTCATCTACATACTTCTCTATGAACTGGAAGGTGAGCTCACCCAGCCTCTTAGCTGAGAGCCCATCGGCCAGTGTCGGCCTGACCTCCACATCGACTATCCTCCCCGCCTTCCTAGCCTCGCTGGCCTTTGGTACGGCCTCTGACTCGACCCCTATGATCCTTATGCTTGGCCTCAGCTTCTTCGCTATGTAGGAGATTCCGGATATCAGGCCCCCGCCCCCGATGGGCACTACTATCGTGTCTGCGTCGCTAACCTGCTGTAGGATCTCCCATCCAAGGGTGCCCTGACCAGCGATTATCTCGGGGTCGTCGTAGGGATGGACGAATTCATAGCCCCTACTCCTCGATATCTCGTAGCCGAGCTGGAATAGGTGTCCGAATCCCCCCTCGGCCAGGACGACATCCCCGCCATAGTTCTTCGTGGCCTCCACCTTTGATATAGAAGCATCTCTCGGCATGACGATTATGGATTTCAAGCCGTATATGGAGGCTGCATATGCCACTCCCTGTGCATGGTTACCCGCACTAACTGCAACTACACCTTCTGTCTTACCCCTGAGCCTAGAGATCTTTGTTATCGCACCCCTAACCTTGAAGCTACCAGTCTTCTGTAGATTCTCACACTTCAGGTATACCTCCCCGCCAACCATCTTGGAGAGAGTCGCGCTATAGTCCATAGGGGTCTTATGAATATATTTATAGACGGTGTCGAGAGCATACTCAAAGTATCTATCCACCTCTGGTAGTACGTGGCTCAGCTCCATCATCAGCACCTAATTATATTATCACCTAGTAACTGCTTTAAAGAAGACCCCTAAGCCGCTAACCGGCCTCCTCAGATGATATCACGAGACCTACGCCCAGCACCGTGATCCCTATCCATATAGAGGCCTCGAGGGGGAGTGTCTCGCCAAGAACTATATATGCTAGTAGGCTAGCCCCTATAGGCTCTGTTATCACGGGTATGGTAACGGTCAAGCTCCTAAGCCTCGGGAGTAGGTAGTTGATCACTGTGTGCCCACCTATCATCGGGACGATGCCTAGGAGTATGAGGTAGATGTAGGACTCGGGGCTCGGGGGTAGCAGTGACTCCCCAGTTCCCAGTGTAATTACCAGGGTGGCTAGGAATGCTGATGGGTAGACTATTGAGGTGTAGGTCCAGGTCCCGATCCGAAGCCTCATAAACTTCCCGATGATGAAGTATGTCGTCACCATGGCTAGGGATATGAGGACTGTTACGAGGCCAACCACGACGTCTCCACCAGGTGTCGTCAGCTCGTATCCATAGGTCGTGATTACCATACCAGCCAAACCCATAATCGCGAGTAGAGATCCGACGACATCCCTATATCCATACCTCTCCCCAAAGAATATGTGTCCAATAATCGCCAGTACGGCTGGATAGGCATCGACGATCAATGTGCTGGGCCCCACCCTTATATGCTCAAGGCTTATGAACCAGAAGCCGAAGTGGAGGGCCAGTGCTAAGCCCCCCAGAACCATTAGACCCATGTCCCTAGGCCGTATCCCCCTCTCCGGTCCACCTAGGAGGAAGAGAATAACCAGTGTGACTAGGCTCCCTATGCCTAGCCTCCAGGCCGCTGCTGGGAATCCGGCTACCCCCGATAGCCTGAAGAGTATCGCCGCGAAGGATACTGATACTACAGCTACAGCCAAGAGGAGGTAGTCGAGCCTACCCGCCAGGCCTGTAACACCTCTCCTACCTCAGATGTCAAGGACGGCATCTATCTCAACAAGTGCACCAGGTATGGGGATTGAGGCCACGCCGATCGTCGTCCTAGCAGGGAAATAGTTTAGGCCCCCGAAGAAGTCATTGAAGACCTGGTTTAGATCCTGGTACTTATTATTATCGAGATCTACGACGAATACCGTCAGCTTCAGGATCGACTTCTTAGCCTCATCATCACTCTTTATACACGACTTCCCAATCTCCTTGGCTACCTCCGTGATGACTTTTAGGACGAACTTAACCTGCTCCTTAAAATCTTTTGAGACCAAGCCCTTATCAGATATGGGTACGACGCCCGATACGAATGTTCCGCTGCATCCACTTACCGCTAACTTGTAGGGCCTGCCCTGGCTCGAATAGGTATGTTTCACACCTTTAAACTCGACCTCGACCTTGTCGAGGGTGTTGGGCCCCGTCATAGTATTAGATGATATGCTTAACGATAATTTTAATCACTACCTGTTGGAATCATCCACTTTATATCGGGACGGGATTTAAGTATAGGGATATGGCCCATGAGTGGTGGGTATGAATAGGGTCGGCATCGCCTCTATAGCTATGGGCCTCCTGATCGCTATGACAATAATATCGCTTATGATGGGGGCCACAAGGGGATACACAATATCAGGCACCATAGTGATAACTGAGGATGGGGTTCCCAGGATATTCCTCAACGGGACTCTTGAGAGGGATATCGAGGAGATCCAGCTCCCCTCAGATCCCACCCCCGCATCTGTTGTGGTATATGTGGAGGGGGAGCTTAGGACTCCAGTGGTGATAAACGATAGTGTGATTATATCTGGCCAGCCTGGCCAGAGCTTCACGATAGAGTATATCCCCGAGGTCGACACCTCGGGCGAGGGGGTGGCATTCAGATACTACTCAGGCTACGACTCTATACTAAGGGTTTCCAGCAGAGTAGTCCTCCTAAGCCTCCCCGAGACCATACTAGAGAGCTTCTACGACGATGACGGGACCTTCACTGTGAAGTTCAGGGGGCTATACGAGATCAGATACGTAGTCTCTGAGGTGGCTACTCCGCCAGAGCCACCGCCAACAGCTAGTGAGCCACTCCCTTGGAACCTAGTACTGGTTGCTGTACTGGCATCGATAGTCGCTGTTGGATTCCTGGCGTGGCGCTACAGATCAGCCAAAACAGGTGAGGTAGATCTTGAGGAGGCCGGCTTCCTAGACGAGACCGACCACCTGATACTGGAGGCTCTTGAGGAGGCGGGTGGAGAGATGTATCAGAGCGAGTTGATGAGGAGGCTAGGTATACCGAAGACGACCCTATGGAGGCATATACGTAGGCTGGAGGTGCTTGGCTACGTAGAGGTGATCAAGGAGTATAGGAGGAATAGAATCCGCCTACTCAGGAAGCCTTGAAACCATGTTCCACGGTGTTCCACATATGTCCTCAATATTTTGGAACGTATTCTCCCTACCCGGTGAAACCCGTATGAATAGGGTGTTGATAGGGGTCGGACTACTACTCTTGATACTTGTCGGGCTCATACCAGGGATCCCAGCTCCGTCAGCGGCTCGGGAGGACAGCCTCGAGAAGAGCGTGGTGATAGGTGAGATAAACGTATACATCGAGATGGTTAGGCGCCTGGCATACATAACTCCTGACGAGTCACTCGCCCAGGAGGCACTAGCATACATAGAGAACGTCACAGCTATGGACCTAACTATGCTAAGCCTAGACGAGCTGAGGAGTGTCAGGGATACTCTCGCAAGCTACTTCGAGGATCTAAAGGAGACTCTCCCAGAGGATGTGTTGGATCAGAGGGATGTAGAGGAGGCTATTGTAAGGGAGGTGCTGGGCGTCCTACAGGTGGTGGCTGAGAAGTATAACTATACATCGATCGAGGAGCTCTACAGCTCCATAGCATCCGATGTAGAGGCTGGGAACCTTGACTCAGCGCTGGCGAAGCTTGAGGACGTGGCTAGGGCTTTAAACGAGATCTCTGTTAGTGGTATAAGCAGTGACCTAGTGGAGGCGGCTATAGAGCTTGTTAGGGAGTTATCAACAAGTGGTGACGGCGTTGATACGCTGGAGATGGGCATGGAGAGGATTTCCATAGCTATGGATCTGTTGAGTGAGATTAGGGACTACCTATCTGATGAGGGGGCGGATCCAGCGGCTATACTAGCTGTGGATTTAGCCATATCAACTTTGAATGGGACATTGACCATCTTGGAGAACGTTGCTCAGGAGATAGGTAACCAGACACTCCCCGGTGTAGTGGAGAATGCTGTTAACAACACTCTCGCTGAGAAGATCTTGCTAGAAATCAGTGAGGAGAGGATGGAGATTGAGAAATATAATAATATAAGCCTACAGTTGGAGGGGGAGGCTAACGCTCAGAACAAGACCTACCTGCTACAACTGATAGAGGAGGCTAGGAGGTATCTAGCTAATGCCTCTAGCGATCTAGACATGGCTGAGGTTCTCGCACTTAACGGCTCTCTCCCAGAGGCCATGATGTATCTAGAGAGTGCGAAGGTGAAGATCGACTATGCGGAGAATATTCTGGATGATGTGGCCGACGCTCTAGACATCACCCCTGAAGAGCCTACACAGCCCAGTGATAACCAGTCAGTAAACATAGACTGGCTTGTGGAGGAGATGAATGAGCTGCGACTAGAGATCTCGGAGGCAATGACAAGGGCTGAATATCTCATGGGAAGGGCTGGAGAGACAGGTGGCGACAGCCTCATCGGTCTACTCAACACCAGCATATCGATACTGGAGAATGCGTCCATGACGCTTGACATGGCCTTCTCAGCCCTTGATAACGGCTCCTTGGTGGAGGCTTACGACTTATATCTAGAGGCTAAGAGACTTTACGAGTATGCAGAGGAACAGATAGACATGGCTGAGGATTTGATGGAGGATATGTATGAGGACATGGCCGGCGAGGTATTTAGTGAGATCGCCGATCTTAGGGAGGAGATTCTGGAGAAGAGGTATAAGGCCGAGAGGATGTGGGAGAGAGCGGTCTCGAGCAACAACTCTGAGGCTGCGGCACTCCTGACCAATGCTACTGATATCCTTAGCCAGGCCCTGTCAATACTGGAGAACGCCTCCGAAGCCGCTAGGACAGGTAACTATACAGAGGCACTCCAGCTTATCGGGGAGGCAAGAGCACTATACATGGAGGCCGAGCAGATGATTGAGCAGGCAGAGATGATTCTCGGCAGTGGAATGGATGATGATCACGACGAGGAGCATGATGATGGAGAAGATGAGTGGTCAGATGAGGATATGGGAGACGCTGGGGATGGGATGGACGATGATCAGCATGGCGATGATGATGGATCTGGCGACGATGGAATGGGCGGGGGACGGGGCGGATACATGGAGGATGACCACGGCGAGGATGATGGGGAGGATGATGACGACCACAACGAGTGGGAGGACTAGTCTCTAGAAGCCTACTCCCAACCTTTTTACACCTATCACAACTCCTGTTAAAAAGTTGTAGGGTGGGGATATCCCCCTAGTAGAGTTTGTTCCTTAGGAATATTACTGCAGGTAGCAGTAGCTTGAAGATGTCGTCAACAGTGGTTATTGTATGGCCCATGTCGGGTATGATGTGGGCCTCGAAGCTCTTACCCTTCTCTAGCAGCTTCTCCATGTATCTAAGCACAGGCTTTAGAGGCGTCCTGGTATCGTTCTGGGGATGGATTATGCATAGCGGAGCCTTCAGGTTATCGACAAAGTTAATAGCGCTCCTATCCTTCCACAGGTCACGCCTATTGTCAAATAGGGTCAATGCGAACTGTTTGAAGAACGCGTCGCCCAGCTCGAACATCTCCTCCCAGTCCACTATACCCGCGCCAGCCACGCCCACCTCCCAGGTGTCGGGCTTCTTAACCGTTGAGAGGAAGGTCATGAAGCCTCCATAACTATAGCCCATGATGGCCTTCTTCGAGGCTAGGCCGGTCTCGACAGCGTAGTTAGTTGCGGCCTCGATATCCTCCATATCCATCCCACCGGGATCGCCGATATCCATCTTCATAAACTTGGTTCCGTAGCCTGTCGAACCCCTGAAGTTTGGCGCAACCACGTGGAACCCGGCTGCGACTAGGCCTAGGATGAGTATGCTCCAGGCATCCATCACGTGGCTCCAGGGACCTCCATGTACATATATGACTGTTGGTCCAGGCTTCGGGGCGTCGCTCTCCAGTATGTAGGTGGGTATCTCAAGACCGTCCTTACTCTTTATCCATACATAGCTTACCTTCTTAACCTTCCCAATTATCTCCTGGTCGGGGTCTGAGCCATGGATCCTCTCCAGCCTACCATCCACCAGCCTATATATTCCAGAGGGTGTTGTGAAGCTGGAGTAGGTAAGGAATATCTCTCCCCCAACCTTCTCCAGACTGGTTACTGTTCCACCATCTATGGGTAGCTTCTCCGTCCCTAGATATGCCTCGAAACCATCCCTGGTCGAGACTAGATAGGCAACCTCACCGTCATAGGTCCAGTTGAGTGGCTCGACGTCAAGAATCTCCTTCCCAGGCTTCTCGAACGGCTCTACAGTTTCGATGCTGAAGTCCTCCACATCGACGGTGTATATCCAGTCACTCCCCTCATAGTCAGACTTGAAGAAGAGCCTCCCATCCCTAGCTCTTCCAGAGAAGTTTACACTGCCCTCCTTAGGTGTAAATACCTTCATCTCACCCGTCTCCACGTCGTATCTAAATAGCTCGTAGCTCCTGGGGCCCCTGAACATCCCTGTGCCGACTATGTACTTACCCGTATAGTCAGTCACGAAGAGGAGTCCCTGATGGGTATATAGCTTCTCAGCCTTCCCACCAATCTCGCCCATGAATATCCCTACACCGTCCTCAGCCGCTCCTGAGTAGACTATCTTATCACCACGCCTTACCAGCCCTATAACCCTGGTAGGAGTCATCTCGAGTGCCTTCTCCTCGGCGAGGCTATCCACGTCAAGAGTATAGATCTGTCCCAGCTCCTGACCCTTCGTAACGTCCCTTGCATATACAATGATGTTGGAGTCAGGCTCCGGCCTGGAGAGAGCGGTGACCCTCTCACCCGACGCAGGCCTCTTATCGCTACCATCCTTGTTGGATACCCATAGACGTACGACGCCCTGCTCAGTAGTCATGTAGACCAGCTTCTCACTGGCGATGCCCATCAACGCGTAGAATGGAAGCCTCACAAGCTCCTCAAGCCTCTTCATAAGGTCGGCTACGCTGCTCATTACACCCAGTGTTATGGTGGCTCGACACTTAATAATGCATATGTCTAGGTCGCTGGAGAGGCATGTCGAGAAGCCTCGATACACAATCCAGTATGCATCTCATGGCTGTGGGACATGCTTTTAACCATCCAAGGGAGACCACCTTAAGTGGTGGGTGGTGGGATGGAGCTTAGGGAGCTCCAGAAGGTCCAGAAGGAGTTCGACCTAGAATACTTCCCAGAGTTCTGGAGGATCAATGGCTATGAAGACTTCCTAGACAGGTTGGAGTACCTCGTCGTTGCACTCGCGGGTGAGGTGGGCGAGTTCGCCAACATCGTTAAGAAGATGAGGAGGGAGTATATGCACCTTGGGGTTGAGGAGAGGGAGAGGCTGGATCAGCTGAGGGAGGAGCTTATAGACATCTTCATCTACACAGTGATAACCGCCAACCTCCTGGATATGGATCTTGAGGAGTGGTTTAGGAAGAAGCTGAGCCTGAATAGGGAGCGTTTCGACAGGTACCGGGACAACGGGTAGTATATATATCTAGGCATTAAATATCCGGGGGGAGTTAAATCAATTAACATGAAGAGGTTCAACCTACCCCCACTACCATATTCCTACGACGCTTTGGAGCCTGTCATCAGTAAGAGGATAATGGAGCTACACCACGACAAGCACCACGCAGCATACGTCAAGGGGGCTAACGCCGCGGTGGAGAAGCTGGAGAAGTTCGCCAAGGGTGAGCTAGAGATCGATGTCAGGGCTGTGATGAGGGATCTAAGCTTCCATTTAAACGGGCATATACTCCATACCCTGTTCTGGCCAAACCTAGCTCCACCGAGTGAGGACAATAAGCCCGGAGGGAGGATAGGAGACTTGATCGACAAGCAGTTCGGGAGCTTCGAGAACTTCAAGAAGGTCTTCACCACGGCCAGCAACACCCTAGAGGGGGTTGGCTGGGCAATCCTCTACGTCGATCCTGAGGACAACCTATACATACTACAGGTGGAGAAGCATAACCTGAACCACCCCGCCAGCCTAGTACCGATCCTCGTATCAGACCTATGGGAGCACAGCTACTACCTTCAGTACGAGAACAGGAGGGCTGAGTACGTCGAGAACTTCTGGAAGGTTATCAACTGGGACGAGGTTGAGAAGAGGCTGGAGAAGAAGGAGCCTGTCAACCCACCCTAAATACCATTAACCACCTACTTTTTCCTCATTTCCACTCCTCCAAGCCTCCAGTTTCTGGCCACCCTCCCACATACCCTCAGGGATATACCAGTCCCTCAGCCTATCGAACCCGGCCCTCCTCAGGATTCTGCCCAGATATGTATCCCCTGGATCCCGGGCCTTCTCAATCTCCCTAGTCAGCCTAGGATCGTGAACATATTCAATGAAGAGTGACTCGCCCACCCCCAGACATTCACCAACCAGTCTTAGGAAGCTGGCTAGGAACTCTTCGTCATCCCTATGTCTTAGCCACTCATCGGTGAAGCTGTACAGCTCTATCCAGGGCCTATAGATACCTCTACCCATGAAATACTTTGCCCGGCAGAATAGCCTACCATCTACATAGACCCCATAGTTCCACTCCTCCCGGAACCTCCCCCTCCCAAGCGGCTCCACAGCCATCCTATGCCCAGCCAGTTCCGTCTCTACACGGCCCTCCAAGGCCTTCCTGAAGATACACATCTCCCCCACTATCCTCATCCAAGCCTAGAAGGAATAAGCTTAGGACAAGACTATAGATTGTGATATAGGGATAGCCCCAGGAATATTTTGGTGGTGTCCCGGGTTGCCTAGGGATAGGCTGGAGCTCCTCGCGGAGGCTCATAGGAGGAAGAAGAGGTTCGCCTCGATGGCTGAGGAGGACTATATAGAGGTTATCTATGAGCTGGAGAAGAGCCATGGATATGCCCAGCCAACCGATATAGCCAGGATACTAGGGGTCACCCCGGCATCAGTCACCAACATGTTGAAGAGGCTGGAGGAGAAGGGCCTTGTCGAGTATAGGCGATACAGGAATCCGAAGCTCACGAGGAGGGGTGAGGAGCTGGCTAGCAGGATATCGAGGAGGCATGGTATGCTCCTAGAACTATTCCTGGCTCTGGGGGTTGATGAGGAGCGTGCCAATATCGAGGCGGAGCTGGCTGAACACTTCCTCTCCGACGAGACGATTGAGAAGCTATACATGTTCCTCAAGAAGTGTATGGAAACTAGGGATTAGTGGGTCTTTTAGCCTAGGTAAAAAAGTTTAAATAAGCCTAAAACACTAGACTCTATATTGGGATGACCCGGGAGCCATACATAGTTCTCAGAGACGTGACTGTGAAGTATAGTGATAGGAACGGCCCCGTGTTTAGGAACCTCAGCCTCGAGCTATATCCCGGCGAGATTGTCTTGATAGCTGGTCCCAACGGGGGTGGGAAGACCACTCTGGTCAAGACTATACTCGGCCTTGTCAAGCCCGTATCGGGCATTGTGTCCGTGCTTGGCCGTGACCCGGTGAGGGATCCGGGTGTCAGGAGGGAGATAGGCTATGTGCCCCAGCTCGACGAGGTGAACATATACGCACCAATCACCCTCTACGACTTCGTCATGATGGGTAGGTATCCTAGGCTACCCCTCCTAGCCAGGCCTAGTGATGAGGATCATAGGATGGTTGAGGAGGCTCTCAGGAGGGTTGGCCTATGGGATAGGCGTGACTATAGGCTCTCGGAGGTATCTGGTGGGCAGCTGGCCCGTGCCATGATAGCCCGTGCACTTGCCCAGGACCCAACAATCTATATCCTCGACGAGCCCTTCGAGTCCATCGACTTCCCCTCCGAGGAGAGGATCATGAAGGTTCTCGAGGAGGAGAAGGGGCGTGGCAAGCTCGTCATCCTTACTGAGCATCACATATCTGATGGGGAGGAGATCGATAGGGTGATTCTCTTCAGGCATGGGATCGTGAGGATCGGGCCTCCAGGCGAGGTTCTACGTAGGGAGGTGTTGGAGGAGGCCTATAGGTGAGTGCTCCATGAGGACATGGGTATATGTTTCCATGGCGGTATTCATAGCCCTCCTAGCCGTGGGCGATCCTGTCCAGACTAGGCCTGAGGGACTATATGTAGTGACGACCTACCCCTTCATCTCGGACATTGCTGGGAACATACTGGGTGAGTATGGCTATGCCGAGAGCCTCCTACGTCCCGGGAGGCACGCCTCAACCTATGAGTTCACCCCCTCCGACTCCGAGAAGGCCTACCTAGCGGATCTATTCCTATATGTAGGGTATGGCTCCGAGCTGGCCATAGCTAGTAACGTCGCTGGACTTAGGGATGGGGAGGGGGTGTTGAGCATCCTTGACCTCGTGGTTAGGTATGAGCCTAGGGTCTATGAAAACCCATATTTCTGGCACGATGTAAGCCTCACCATGAGGCTGGTGGAGGAGCTGGCCAGCCTCTTCTCCGACTTGGCTCCACAGTATGAAGAGGTCTACATGGAGAATGCGGATAGGTATCTCGATGAGCTGGAGAGTCTTGACGCATGGGTTCTAGACATGCTCTCCCACCCCGGGCTGCCCACTAGGTCAATATTCACGGTTAGGAACGGTTTGATGTATTATGCGGAGAGGTATGGATTAGAGGTTGCTGGTTATATAACTGGGGCGGCTGGTGTATATGAGCCAGCCACTGCCTGGGTTGTGGAGCAGTTCGAGGATGTGGTTCTGAGTGGTGAGGTAGTAATAATCATCGAGTATGAGGAGATGGGCACTACCCTTAGGGAGGTTGTTGAGACACTAGCGGAGGAGGCCGGTCTGGAGACATATGGCTTCGTCGTCCTTGAGAGTCTAGCCCCGGATTACGGTGTCTACAGCTATGTCGAGATGATTAGGTGGAACACCGAGGTGATTAGGGAGGCCCTCCTAGAGGGGGCTGGAGAGGTGGCTATAGAAGTAGCGAGTATAGATAACCCCCTCCTAAAACCCCTCGCCTATGACTTCCTGAAGAGGGGGTTCCTAACTCTCGTCGTACTCATGGCTATGACGTCGGCTGTGGGTGCATATGCCGTACTTAGGGGCTGGTCGATATTCAGCGATGCTCTTGGGCATGGGGCTATAGTCGGCCTTCTTATGGCTTATCTCCTGGCGATGGACTTCTACCTTGGAGCCTTATTGATAGGGCTATTCATAGCGTTTACGGTGGGTACGCTGGAGAGGGTGACCACTCTAAGGGCTGACGTGATAATAGCTATATCCTTCACCTCCATGCTTGCTATTGCCACGCTTATAATCTCTACAATGGGGGGTGTCAACATATCCCTTGAAGATGTGCTCTTCGCCGATGTAACGGCTGTCTCCAGTGAGATGATGACTAGGGCAGTATTATCAGCCCTGGGTATAGGGGTTCTACTCCTCCTCTTCCACAGGCATCTCCTGTTATACGCTATTGACCCCGTCTCCGCAATCTCGATGGGTGTGAGGATAGGCCTTATACACTATGCCCTACTCCTACTCCTAGCCATATCCACGGTATCTGCCTTCATGTCGATAGGCGCTATACCCGCTATTGCCGCCCTCATAGTCCCTCCATCCGCTGCGTACCTGGTTAGTAGGAGGCCTAGGCAGTATATCGGTATAAGCGTCTCTATAGGTGTCTTCAGCGGTATCGTTGGGTACTACCTGAGCTACTACTCCAACGTGAATGCAGGTGCAGCCACGATACTGGTAAGCGTAGCCGTATTCCTGGTATGCCTGGCGATCTACCTCGCTAGGAAGCCGCCCATACCTCTACACTCGAGATAGTCCTCACCTAAGATATCTCCTACTTAGATAGAGGCCCATGACTGTGGATACTAGTGCTAGGACTAGTAGATAGGCCAGGCTGGTCATAGGTATCTCTAGGCTACCCATAACCAGTAGGGTTCTAACCACCTCGTTGCTATGGGATATGGGGTTTAGGAGGGCAACTGTCTTTAGCCAGCTAGGCATCTGCTCCTCTGGGAATATACTGTTACTCGCGAACATAAGTGGTAGGTTGAGTAGGTTTGCCACGGAGATGGCTGTGTCGTGCTCCGTAACCCTGAGCATCATCGAGATGAATATGCTGCTGAAGATGTACGCCACGAGGGCCAGGTTTAGATAGGTTAGGAGTATATGTATTGGCCCGACCCCCGGCCCGAGGTTTATCCCCAGGGCTACCGCTATAATGAATAGTCCCGTGAACTGTAGTATGCTCCTTATAACCGTTGCAAGTACCCTGCTTAGATAGATAGTCTCCCTCTTGACTGGTGATACGAGGAGCCTGTTTAGGAATCCGAGCCTCCTATCGAATATCAGGCTCATACCGCTGAACATCGAGGTGAATAGTATGAAGACTGTGAACATGCCTGTAGCCACGTAGGTGAAGTAGTCGGTTGTCCCGAAGGCCCTGATGATTATAGAGTCTATAACCTCCTGTACTGTCCTAACGATATCTGGCGGTAGGTCGTCAGGGGCTCTGAATAGGTTGAGTAGGTTGAAGGACTTCCCAAAGAGAGCTAGCCACATGAGTGGTGTTATGAAGGTGAATACTATGGCTATCCTCCTCCTATACCACTTCTTGATCTCCCTCTCCGTCAATGCCCATAACGCACCGCTCATCCCTATCCCCTCCTCCTTCTCATCATAACCCGGTAGCTTATCGTGTCCAGCGCCTCCTCCTCCCTAATGCTCCGTCCAGTCAGTGTTAGGAATACCTGCTCAAGACTGGGCCTTACAAGCTCGACACTCCTTATCCTATAGCCCTTTGAGACGAGGCTCTCGATAATAGCTGGAGTGGCCTTCTCACCCTCCTCAACACGTACCCTTATCTCAGAGCCGTCTATGGTATAGTCTTTTAGGCCTGGGATCCCATCGAGGCTTACCTCTAGGGGCGAGCCATTCACAGTCCTTATTATTACGAGATCCCCCTCAACCATACGTTTTAGCTCTTCGGGTGTGCCTATAGCCTTTATCCTACCATGGTCTATAATCGCTATCCTGTCACAGAGCTTGTCGGCCTCGTCCATATAGTGAGTTGTCATAAATATCGTCATGTCATACTCACTACGCACACGTCTTATATGGTTCCATAGCTGGGCTCTTGTCTGTACGTCTAGCCCTAGGGTTGGCTCATCCAGGAAGAGTATATCCGGCTTATGGATTAGTCCCATAACCAGCTCTAGACGCCTCCTCATCCCCCCGCTATAGGTTCTGACCAGTCTATCAGCAGCCTCTTCGAGGCCAACCATCTCTAGCAGCTCCTCACCCTCTCTCCTTATCTCGCTCCTTGATAGTCCGTAGAGGCTTCCCTGTAGATAGATGTTTTCCCATCCAGTTAGTTCGTCATCGGCGGTCAACTCTTGGGGAACTAGACCTATAGCCTTCCTTATCTTATCATCCTGATCACCAACCTTGTATCCCCCTACATATGCCTCCCCAGATGTTGGTGGGATTAGGGTTGTCAAAATGTTTATGGTTGTGGTCTTCCCCGCCCCATTTGGGCCTAGAAAGCCGAATATCTCACCTCGCTCCACCTCGAAGGACACATCATCTACAGCGACTACCCCTCCCTCATACACCTTTCTCAGATTCCTAACAATTATGGCCTTATCCATATCTTAGGCACCGTCTAGGCTCCTCTGCTCCAGTCTCTATTTGATGGATGGCTATACTATATAAATATTCGGAAGTCTAAAGTGGTAGCCCTCCATCACTGTTCAGTGGAGCTGTAGTTGAATGTGTGCTTATGCAGCCTCTATCATTGGACTGAAAAGATATATGATGGTTTATATACCTAGCCCCCGCAGTATATAGTGGACACTAATTATTGAGGTGTGGAGATAGATGGAGGGATCCAGGTTGGATGAGGCTATAGAGTATATTAGGCAGGCCCATGAGCTTACCTATAGCCTGGATGGATTCCTAATCAAGCTGGATACAGCTATCGAGATGGTTGAAGAGGAGGATCCCTCCCTAGTCCCAACTTTCTTTGAAAGTCTTAGGCTTAGAGGCCTCTTAGACAGGCTGGCCTGTCATAAGGAGGATCTCGAGAGGGTTGTAACTAGGAGCAGGTTTCCCACGGTTCATAGGTATATGGATCAGCTTAGGATAGAGCTTGAGAAGGCCCCATGTATCGAGCCTTTCACAGTCACTATTCCCCAGCCCTCAAGACAGGCTGAGCAGATATCATGGGGTAGGGAATTTAGGGATATGGATAGGCGGAGGCTCCCTATCCGTCCCCGTGGTAGGATTCTCAAGCCTGCCAGGATCTCACCTGTATGGTTGGCAGCGATCTCGACCCTAATATCTACGGTTGTCTTCTACCTGGTATATACTATTTTGGTTGGTTAGCGCCTAAGCATTCTGTATATAAGCCAGTAGATGGCAAGCCAGGCCAGGAATATGAACTCGTAGGCTGTGCTGTGGAATAGCTCTGCAGCGTCTACGCCATAGAATATCTGTAGTAGGAGGATAGCATCCACCCTAGCTATGTTGAGTAAGAAAGTGCCCAGTAGGCCGGCTGCTACGGCTAGCCAGGATATAGGCTCCCTACTCCTGAGGTAGATGTCTCTAAGTGTCGATACGTAGCCGGTGAAGAGGAAGAGGCCTGTCACGCCTGCACATGGCCATGCCAAGATGACTACAGTTAGTAGCCTGGTTCCCTCGAAGAGGTAGAGTGGGTATCCCAGCGTTGTATAGACATACTCCACCCTATAGCCTAATAGCTCCATCGTTAGGTCGACCAGGTATACATTGGCCTCGAGAACCGCTTGGAGGACAGGGTTTGAACTCCTCGAGAGGTCGGTTATGAATGCCACTGTGCTTAGGCCCAGGTATAGCCCAGGAGCTAGGATACGCATTCTCCAGCCACCTATGTATATAGCTGTGAGCGTCAGGAATACTGAGTATATCCCAGCGTCGATCGTGGCGTATAACGCCCTGTTCCTCCAGAAATCCCCTATCAGGTCGAAGACATCTCCATATTGGAGCTTAACCAGGTATGTTAGTAGGGAGGCTAGGGGCATCAACGCCAGTATAGTGGTGTGTCCAGTCTCGCCTAGGCCCTCCTCATCAATATAGTTGAGGATATACATAGTCAGGGCTATCACAAATACCCCGGCACCTATCCAGCTCACCTCTAACATATCGGGGATGGCTATGTAGAGTAGGGCTGGGCCCAGGACTATGAACAGCATGAGCTCCCTAGTGTCCAGCTTTAGCGGAGATCCTAGGATGTAATACCTCTCTATAGGTATGAACGGAGCGGCGAGCACCAGGATTAGACTGAGTAGCTGGATATTTAGGCCTAGCTTCCCACCATCTTCTGGTGAGCCGTCGATCGGTCTGTATCTCACCTCCCTCAACCCCTCGTTGGGCGATACCCTGACTATGCCGCCCTCCCTCTCCACCTCTAGGAGCTCTCCACCGCCGTATAGTCCTAGCTTGATGGCTCTATCCCCCTTGGCCTCCACCTTGAATACGAGGGTCTCTACACTAGATAGGTCTAGCTCCAGGGGTACGACTATTCCTGACAATAGTCTGCCGGACTCCCAGAGGCTGTTGAGGACCCCATCCTTGAGACTGTATACCTCGATGCTCTCGACTGGCCCGTCCCCAGCCATGAATATGAGTCCGGAGTAGCTCGAAACGTTGTTTAGGTGGATGTATGCCTCGTAGGCCCTGTCCGATGATATGGTGATCCATTCCCCGGATACCTCTACATCTATAGATACGTTGCTCCATGTCCAGTCATAGAACCTCTCAAGGCTGGTTACGGGTGTGAAGTCGGTCACCATGTAGTGGGGAGCCCCGCCTGGGAGGCCTCTCCTCTCAAGTATTATTATGTACCTGGTGGTGTCCTCCCTCACCGGGTATTTATACTCGTTGAAATGGGCTGGGCTTATCCAGTAGGCCAGCTCCTCGGGCTTCTCTAGGACTATGTATCTGTATCCAAACCTCATCATGGTCCATATAGCGTCCCATAGCCTCTTCTCGATCTCTTCCCGGTCGCTCCAGTTCCAGTCCATAGCGTCTCCATAGAGGTAGGTGTATATCCCCATACCCTGTAGAGCCGCCACAAGGGTGGGGTCGTCGCTTAGGAGTAGGACAGCATCATCCCTTATACTGCTGGCTATAAACTCGTCGAGCCCCCCGTTAAGCCCAGGGTTGATGGGGAGCTGAATGATGATTAGACCAGTGATGACCATAGCTATAATAATTGGGGCGGTTCTCCCCCCTCGATCACCTGGCCTGTAGGCTATGGAGGCCTCCGGATATATGGGTGTTAGTAGCCATGGCCCGGGCCTCCTATCCATGTAAAGGAGGAGCGTCACTACTAGGATACCCAGTAGTATACCCTGTGGAGTTGGGTTTACGAGAGCTGTGTAGTACCTCTCGTATTGTAGTACTATCGAGGCTAGTGAAGGAATTAAAGCCCTCCTAGGGAGTATCCCTAGTAGTATTAGGCCTATTACGGCTATGGGGCTATGTATTATAAGGCCTGCAAGGCCTATTACTGAGGCTCGCCTCCCCAGGTTCATGGCTATATGTAGAAGGGGGGTTAATGGGTCTCCCATCAGGAGTAGTAGGCTATAGCCTGGGAGTAGCCTTGTATCCAGGCCCCGGAGTAGGGCATAGGAGACGAGGGCTCCCGAGAATGCATAGACTATGGCCGGGTCTATGGACTTGAATAGGATGAGTTCTATGGGGGATGGGCTGGGCCATAGATTCGACTCGAATATTCTCCATATCGGGTCGGATCCTGTTATCAGGGAGTGGAGGAGTGTCCTATAGTCATAATATGGGTATAGGGATAGTAGGATGGGGATGAATAGTAGTGGGATCCTCCTCCACTCCCGGGCCATCTCGACCACTATATACGATGCAGGGCTACACCTAGATTAGGGTATTCAATATATATAGGATGACTAGCTAAACCTCTATGCCTCTAGGGTGGGAGAGGCTTGCTGGAGGGGTATGCACTAGGTATAGGACTAGGCTTCGCATCATCCCTCTTCTTCACACTGAACACAGTTATCACTAGAAGAGGAGTCGTCGAGGGCCATGTATTCGAGGCCGTGGCCTATGCAACCCTATTCGGGATACCGATGTTCTTGGTAGCGACGCTACTCTCCGGAGAATTAGGGGCCCTCCTAAGCCCTGATCCAGGATTCATAGCCATATTCACATCAGCAGGCCTCCTACACTTCATCCTAGGCAGGTACCTATACTACAAGGCTATCCAGCTAACCGGGGCTACATCCGCAACCCCCGTGGTCACACTGACCCAGATCTCCGCCATACTGATCGCCGTCTTTATCCTAGGGGAGACTGTTAACCTGGTGAAGGGGCTAGGAATACTCATCTCCACAGCTGGTGTACTCCTCCTGGCATATACCCATCTCGGGAATGTGGGGTATCTTAGGGGTATCGTGATTGGCCTCCTATCCACGGTGGTGTTCGCGATATCTACAAACCTGGTTAGGTATGGGCTGACAAACTATCCATATCCATATGCAGGGCTCTTCATCTCATACCTGGCATCACTCCCCACCCTAATATCCTTCCATGTCCACAGAGACAGGATTGAGAGGGCATCCAGGGAGGTCATAACCTACTATATCGTCTCGGGTGTAACCGTGAATCTTGGACAGCTATTCAGATACCTAGCCCTCCTCTTCATAGGGGTGACCGTGTTATCACCGATATTCAGCACGATGCCCCTCCAGGTACTCCTGCTCTCCTACCTGATAAACAGGAGGTATGAGGAGATCACGGGACCAGTTATCATGGCCAACGCCACCATCACTCTGGGTGTGACGCTGGTCGTCTTGAGTGGGTTCCTCTAAGCATCCAATCATATATACTGGTGCTTTAAAGCAGTTCTCCAGATTCCTTTATAACAGTGTTATAATCGGAGGGGTTGGATATTGATTCCACAGTTCGTGATTAGCTTCAGGGAGGCGCTCGAGGTAGTCCTAATTGTAGCTGTGCTAACTGGTGCGCTTTACAAGCTGGGCATGAGTCAGAACAACAAGCATATCTTTATGGGTGTAGGTATCGCAGTCATAACAAGCCTGCTGCTCGGCATAGGTGTTTATACATTGTATGAGTTGACTGCATATAAAGCCATGTTCGAGATAGCAGGTTCCTACCTTGCGGTCGTTGTTCTTACTTATGTAGTGTATCACATGGGTAGGAGTGCTAAGACACTCGTGACCGAGCTTAGAGAGAAGGTGGCCATGAACCTATATAAGCCAACTGCACTACTAGTCATTGGCTTCGTGGTGACGTTTAGGGAGGGTGTGGAGATGGTTTTATTCATGATTCCCTTCCTGGGACAGTACACACCTATGGAGAATATCATAGGTCTTCTCGGAGGGATCCTATTAGCCATCTTCTTAGCAGCACTAATCTACATATTAGAGATAAGGCTACCTCTTAAGAAGATGTTTGTGGTAACTTCGATTATGATAATCTTTATAGCCTCGGGTATTCTGGGTTATGCGGTCCACGAGACACTTGAGTATATGGAGGAGAATGGGGTCGCTGTTGATCCTCTAGGGACATATGTATATAATCTAAACCTTCCTAATGATCACCCAATGAATGAGAACAATGTTATCGGAGGCATACTATCAGCGCTTATAGGGTATTCCTCAAAAATGGAGATTGGAAGGGTCATACTCCAGTTTGGGTATCTAGGGATGGCTTTATATCTATACCTGAGGGGGGTAGTTTGGACAAGGGACTAGCCATTATCTCAGGCCTCGTCATAGCCTCATACATATTGGTTACCGTCTTCATACCCATCCCCCTCTTCATCAAGTATGAGAATATCCTCTTGGTGGCCCTATACCTGGCAGCGATATTCCTCTTCAACAAGGGGGTGCACTGGCCATTACTGGTGCTCATATCCTTCAATATTGGTAGGCTTTCACGCTCGATAGTTACGAGTACTGGTGAGGTTGCTGAGAGGGCTTCTGAGCATGTACCACTTTTAATCCTTCTACTCATCTTCCTCTTCTATGCTGTATATTTATCTAAGAGGGGTTATTCAGGTGGATAAAATATTTATAGTTCATGTCGCATATGGTGGTTTTAGGGCTATGATGACCGAACTGCCCGGCTTAAACATTATGGCCGAATCGAGGTACCCTGAGCCCAGCCATATAATTCATAGGTGTGTAAAATGAGAGTTGAGATATCCTATTCTCACGTGTCACTAATACTTCTGCTGTCAATGCTCTTAACAGGCTATGTAATAGGAACTATGACTACGACGGTTAGTGGTCTAGAAGTGGAGAATAATTACACGCTATATGTTTATGGGTGGAGACCCTGTCCACACTGTCACGACCTAGCAAATTACATTATAGAGAATAACATGAACTTTACTTGGTTCTGGATTGAGGAGGAGGTGAATAACAACCTTTTAAAAAGGCTTGCAACCGACTATGACTTTCAGGCAGGGACGCCTACAGTAGTTCTTGTTGTTAATGGTAAACCTGAGGCAATAGTAATTGGAGCGGTTCTTGAGGACAACTTCTGGGAAAGGCTAATAAATAATCCTAACGGAAAGCTTGAAGTGTATATAGGTACGAGTCTTAAGTCTGTGAACATCGCTAGGGTTACCTTTTTCGATGACTATTTATCCGGGGTCCCTACTACGTATGAAGATGTCTTAGAATACTCTGGTAAGGGTAGGCCTTTCTATATCTTTGAATACCTACCCACAATCGTCCTACTACTAGTGATCTCAAGCGTTACGATAGCTTTTCTATGGCGTAGGAAGGGTTAGTTGGTATAGGTGTGTAGGAGGTAGATAATGACTATCCCTAGGGCGAAGAAGAGGTATGCCTTGAGCCTCTCCGTTCCCGAGGTCTCCCTAGACACCTCTGGTATCAGGTCTACAGCGGCTAGGTATAGATAGTTACCCATTATGAAGCCCAGGACCATAAGGGTGTCCACCTCCACCATGCTGAAGATAAGTATCCCCAGTATAGTGGATAGAGACACGGCTAGGTTTAGGATCACAGCCTTACCATAGCTGAAGCCACTGTTTATCAGTATTATGAAGTCGCTAACCTCCTGCGGCACCTCATGCAGTACAGTGGCTAGGGAGATGGTTACGCCTAGACCGTAGTCTATGGCGAAGGCTGTGTATATAAATATCCCGTCGATGAAGTTGTGGAGAAGGTCGCTGGTGAGGTTCATGATGCCTAGATGGCTCCTCCCGATGTGGTGATGCTCATGATATCCGAGCGACAGCTCCAGAAGTGAGAATGCTATGAACCCTAGGAATACGGGGAGTGCATATGCCTCGTCCCCCGTCTCAACGATCCTGGGCAATGCACCTAGGAATGCGATGCCAATGAATACTCCCGAGGCGAGTGCGAGCTGATACTTTATACCTATCCTATCTAGGCGGAGCACCCTCACCATCAATATAGCGGCAAGAGAAACTCCTGACACGATCGCGCCGAATATCAATGCGTTGGTGAGGGGCTCCACCCTACCACCCCTCAATTCATAGTCCCAGCTACAGATAAATCCATCGAAGACCGTCTAAGGGGGCATATGTATTTTAAGTATCTACCCAGTATAGTTATAGGGTGACCCCCATGGAATGTAACGTGGGGAGGACTGATAGGGCCGCCAGGATAGTCTTCGGCCTGGTAGTCTTGGCGGGGACCTACTTCACAGGCCTCCTAGCAGAGCCTATAGGGATCATCCTAGCACTGATCGGCCTAGTAATGATCGGAACCGGAGCTGTAGGTTTCTGCGCCCTCTACAAGATGCTTGGGATCAGCACGTGTGAGGCTGGGCCCGCCGAGACTGGCCAGGAGGTCAGTGTTAAGAAGGAGTAGTGGCCTGTCGAGGCTTCTCGACAACCCATACCCATACTTTTTACCAAGTATGTAGAGCACAGTTGACAGACTCCTTATCCATGTCGAGGGGGCTATATATCTCATTGGGTGTGGTGGATGGCTGATGATCTGGACTATATACTCCAGGCGATAAGTAATGATACCCGTAGACGTATCCTGAGGCTCCTAGCACAGGAGCCGGGCCTAACATATACCAAGATCATGAAGAGGCTGGGGATAGAGGACTCAGGTACCCTCGGCTTCCACCTAAAGAAGATGAGCCGCCTCCTCCGTAAGAACGAGTTTGGAGAGTATAGTCTGAGCGACTTGGGTAGGAGGGCCCTCGAGATACTCGATAGGTTGGAGAATGGGGGTAGGGCCAGGGCTGATGAGGAGACGGAGCCTAGTGAGGAGAGGCTTAAGATCTTCAGCGACAAGATGAGTATGGAGTATACTCCTAGGATGGCTAGGAGGCTCAGGGAGCAGGGTAGGAAGGCGGTCTTCAGCGATATCCTTAAACTGGTTATCTATCCGATGGAGAGGGAGTTATTCAACGCCACGGTGGAGAGTATTCAGGACGTCCTCACGGTGTATACACCCAACTACCTATATGAAGACGTCGTCGAGAAGTGTGAGGACGTCTTCCGAATAGTCCGGTACGACCCGGGCAGGGAGGACGAACTGAAGGGGGAGGCGGTTATAGTCAAGGTAGAGGACAACTTCCTAGACAAGATCATTGGTGGGATAGTCTCAGGCATATCCGACCTACTCGGGGGAGTCGTATCCAAGTCTTCAGCCATCGCAACCCTCCCCGAGACGAGTGGAAGGATCACACGGAGGGAAAAGTATCTCGAGCTTACCTATGACGGCCGATTCAACAAAGTATCTATACATGTCAATGACGGGGGAGTCCTGATAGAGAAGGGTGACCCCCGGATAGTGGGGTGGAGGGTGAGTGACGTCAGGCCTGACGTGTCCTACACAGTGGAGAAGGGCGAGTTCTCGGTATATGCCTCCAACGCCTATGTCATAATATCCCTACCCGAGAGGGTCTATGAATCGTTCAGGATCGAGATCAACAGGGGTGTACTCAGTAGCCAGGGGAAGATAGAGGCCCGTAGGATGGGGCTGGAGATAGCCTCCTCCGCGGTCGAGATATTCCCTGTTATCCATGGGGGCGAGCTGGAGATAGAGAGTGAGAACAGCTATGTGAGGATAGACTCGAGGCTCATGGATTCAGGCAACACCGTAAGTATAAACCTTAGGAACGGGTTCCTCAGCCTAGACGCGGCTGCCTATAAGAAGGGTGTCGAGTTCGACATCGATGTTAGGAGTGGATATGTAAGCGTCTCCCTAGACGGTAGGAATGTCCCGCCTAAGTATAGGGATGGGGATGACAACGTATTCAATGGGGAGGTGATAAGCGGCTTCGCCAGGATCAATGTCAAGAGGAGATGAGTTATACGGGGGTGGATGAGATAATATAGTATGCCGTGGTGACCCGCCTTGGAGAAAATATTCGAGGGCTTGATTTTCGAGTATAGCGATGGGAGGACATACCACCTAGGGATACGTGGCGACGAGGTGTCCACATATATCTTGACGATGGGGTCTGCTAGGAGGCTCGAGATGCTCGGTGAACTACTGGAGGATGTTAAGCGTGGTGGGGAGCGTCTCAACTGGGTATCAGGGTACTACGGAGATATAAAGGTATTCGGCTTCACGACCGGTATGGGGATCGGCTCCGCACTTATAAGTGTCACGGAGGCCCTGAAGAAGATATCAGAGGGTGTTGGGCAGGCATATATGGTCAGGCTTGGAACCGCAGGTGCTCTTCAGGATATCCCTAGATACTCCATAGTCGTGGCATCCTCAGTTGTGAGGAACGAGGCCGGGACTAGCCACATCATATTCCCGGGCTACCCAGCGGATATGGATCCCGCTGTCTACTTATCCCTACTCGACTCTGCCGTCTCCCGTGGCTGGGTACTGGGGAGGAACCTCTTCCTCGGGAAGGTGGAGACGAAGGACGACCTATACTTCCAGGAGGGTTTCCACAACTCTCCACAGGGGGAGGAGTCTAGGAGGAGGTATGATGCATTGAGGGAGATGGGTGTCCTCGCCACTGAGATGGAGGCTAGTAGCCTACCGATCCTGAGGGACTATTTTAGAAAGAGGTTTGGAGCCAAGGTATTCGTTGGGGCGGCCCTCCTCATCCTTAGGGGGATCGATGAGAGGCTGGGTGATATGGAGAGGGAGCTGGTGATGATTGGGCTTGAAGGACTCTCCAGGCTCGACAAGTTCCTAAGGGGGGAGGCGAGTCTAGACAATATCCTAAGGTATATATCATCGTAAGCCAGTCAATCATTACTAGGCTGGTGAGTGGGGATATGGAGGCCGTGCTCGTCGAGAACCTAGTGAAGAAGTATGGAAACTTTGTAGCCGTAAACGGCATATCCTTCCGTGTGGAGGAGGGTAGGATATATGGACTTATAGGCCCCAACGGGGCTGGTAAATCGACCACCCTGAGGATTATAGCTACTCTACTAAAGCCGACATCTGGTAGGGTCTCTGTATTCGGATATGACGTGGTGGGGGAGGCTGATAAGGTTAGACGTATAATAAGCTACCTCCCCGAGGAGGCGGGTGCATATAAACACCTCACTGGCTATGAATACCTCGAGCTGATGGCCAAGATCTATGCTGGGGACGGCTATAGGGAGTATGTAGAGAGGGGTGTCGAGCTGGCGGGCCTGGGTGGTAGGATATACAGTAAGATTGGGGAGTATAGTAAGGGTATGCTTAGACGCCTCCTCCTGGCGAGGGCCCTGATGACACTCCCGAAGCTGGCCATCCTTGACGAGCCTACGTCGGGGATGGATGTCGTATATGCTACGGAGATTAGGCGGATGATCAAGAGGATAAACCAGGAGGGCGTGACGATACTACTCTCTAGCCACAACATGCTGGAGGTCGAGTATCTCTGCGACGAGATAGGCATTATATCCAACGGTAGGCTGATCGCCGAGGGCTCCCCACAGGAGTTGAAGGAGCGCTATGGTGGGGAGAATCTTGAGGAGGTCTTCACAAACCTGGTGAGGAGTGTATGAACCTGTTATGGGAGCTGGTCAAGAAGGAGATTAAGGAGACTTTTAGGAACCCGAGGTACATAGTCTTCACTGTACTCTTCCCACTCATAATCTTCCCGGCCATAGGCTATCTATACAACCTCGGCTTCCAGACCGCCCAGGAAAGGATAGCCACCCTTACGGTATACGTGGTTGACCTGGATCAGGACGAGGTCTCCCAGAAGTTTATCCAGTATCTGAGGGATAGGAACATAACGGTTGAGCTTGTAGAGCCTGATCAGATAGATGTGCTGGACTACGTAGTGCTATTCATCCTACCCGAGAACCTGACCGAGTCATACCTCTCGGGAGAGAGGGGTAGTATAGAGGTTAAGGTCAGGATCGGGAGCGTATCCTTCAGCTCTATGGGCGTACTAGACATTGGTAACAGGCTGGTGGCAGGCTTCGAGGCATACCTGAGGAGGGAGGCGATGATAGAGGCCGGACTAGATGCAGACTTCCTAAACGACATATTCTCCACAGATGTATATGTCAGGGTTGAGGACTGGGGGATGGAGCTACCCTCTCAGCAGCTGGCAAGCCTATTCATACAGATATTCATAATGCCATGGGTGGTCTTCGGCCTAGTAGTCAGCATACTCCAGGTATCAGCCGCAATGCTCAGCGAGGAGAAGGAGTATAAGACTCTTGAGACCCTGCTAACACTCCCCATCGATAGGAAGATCCTGGCCCTCGAGAAGATTATGGGTAGTATGATAGTTGCCTTCGCCGCCACCGCTGCATACGCCGTGGGATTCCTCATCTACGTGGCGATGCTAGGCTTCGGCACGAGATTCACCGTTACGAGTGGGGAGGGCCTAGACATCATCGAGGAGAGCCTATCGATAAGCCTCAGGCCCGAGGTCCTCCTACTCCTCACCCTCCTCTTCTTCCTAACGGTGTTGATAACTGGTGGGATAGGCCTACTAGTATCACTCTTCACACAGGACACCAAGACTGCTGAGGGCGTCGCAGCCACTGTATCGATGCCGATTATGATGATCATACTACTGGGGGCTCTTATAGACCTCTCACTACTCCCAGACTACGCCAGGATGATCTACTTCAGCATACCCTATGTATACCTGATGAAGTCCTTCGAGTACCTAATCATAGGTAGGTATGAAATGTATGTCGTGGGGATAATAGTAAACATCGTCTGGCTAGTAGTTGTCATGGTGATACTGGCGAGGATGTTTGAGAGTGAGAGGATACTAACAATGAAGATAAGCTTCAAGCTGGGGGTGAAGAGGAGGCTCTTCTCCTGAGCCAGGCCTCGAGTGCCTCTAACCGTCTCCTAAGGTAGTGGAGGGCCTCCTCCCTCTCAGCCTCTATATATACTTTCCCACCGAATACGAGGAATATCTCCCTAGCCTCCCCACTTTCTATGAGCCTTATAGCCTCTCTAACCTCTCTGACCTCGTCCTCCAGGTTCCTCTCCATTTGAGGCACCGGGGACTGGGAAAAAGGTGGGGTGGGTGGAGACGACTAGGCCTTCTGCTGGATCTCGCTCACCAGCTTGCTTATCTTGGCGTTGATCTCCTCCAGTCTCCTCCTTAGGTCGAGCCTCAGATCCTCCAGAACCTTCATCCTCTCGCTCAGGACCTTCCTAGCCTCCTCTATATTAGCCTCTATGCTTAGCCTACCCCCGACACCCATTATGACGTTCTGTGTATCGACTATCCTAGCTCGTATGAAGTTACCAGCCCCGATAGGGACTAGTACGGTCTTGTCCTTACCGTTGTCCTTGATGAAGTCGAGGGTCTCTATCACCGTTGCGATATCGAGTATCGTGGTGTCGAGGGTGTTGATCTGCTGCCGGAGGCTCTCAGCCTGTCCGAAGAGTGTCCTGAGCTCCTCCTCAGCCTTATCGGCCTTAGTACTCTCCACCTCCTTTGACATAGCCCCCCACCTCCGCATAAATCCTCATCGTGGCCATCCTATTTAAGGGTTTAGGCGATAACCTAAAGAATTTAGAAAAACATGGAAAACGGTTTCCAAGCGTTGCTTAAAAATGTTTTTCACCCGCTTGCCACTGTGATTATCCCGACTTTCTCCAATCCTGGATATGTGAAAACTCCGATTCTATCCATCCCTATCAGGTAGAGATAGTCCCCGGCGTATACACTTCTTACCCAGTGGAAACTATATATGCATGGTGTGTTGCAGTCCACTCTGTAGGATATAGTCTCAATCCTTAGAGACCCTGTATCGACGACTAGAGCAGCCACGTCATAGCTCATCCCCAGATATTTCTTCAATGGAACAATGGCTATGCCCCTCCTTGGATCCAGGGTTAGTGCGTTGATGTTGTATAGGGCCTCGGTCCATGCAGTGTCTAGCGGGACTGATACCAGCTCCCTAGGGATCAACGGGTTTTTCACGTCGTAGACACTGGCCTTGAGGCCTGTTACGCGCCCCTCCTCAGTGGCGTTAAACCCTATTCCTAGTACCAGCCCGTTCCAGAGGGGCTGGAGCAACGTGCTGAAGCCCGGTATCTTCAGAACGCCGAGTACTACTGGGTTGGTGGGTATCCCTAGGTCGACGACGTAGAAGGGGTCCACCACCCTGAAGGTGACTAGATAGGCGTATCTACCTAGGAATCTGACTCCGTATAGCATCTCCCCCTTACCAAGTCCACCGATATAGCCGACCACCCTTAGGCTCCCAGAGTCTAGGACGTAGATAGCGGTCTCCCACTCCGACCAGCTACTGCTGATAGGTAGGTGTACAGCGACTCTCAGGTAGCCGCCGTATTCATCCACCCTCAACCTATCACCCACTATGCCGTCGAGGATTACTGAACCAACTGGATCTACGCCGTTGTCTAGGAGCCTTATCTTGACTATCTCGGTCCTTGGTATGTCCCGTTTGAACATTGTGTCCCCCTCGCCTCTTACCAGGGGGACTATCATGGCTCTACGATATATTGTGGTTACGAGGTAGGCTGAGTCGTAGGTCATATATACGGATCCGGGTCCCGCCTCGACATACTTCTCCTCTAGCTCCCCATCGTCGAGGCTATATACGTGTATCCCCCAGAGACCGGGGTAGAGGATCTCCCTCCATACATTGATGTATATATCGCCCCTCTCCATGAGATCCTCGGCAATAGCCTTATCAAGCCCATAGGTATAGGTGAATAGGTAGAGTCTTCCAAGGTAGAGCCTAGCATCGATATAGTCGCCATAGAAAGTCATGTTGATAAGCTCCCTAGGCTCCCATGGATTGGAGACGTCGAATATCCTGACAGATGTATATCCACTGAACACCGCAAGCCTCTTAGCCTCAACCCTATCAACTGGTATCCATAGGTGTGAGATAGATATTAGCCTGTCACCCGCAAGTAGGATTTCAGAGATGCTCTCATTCTCCAGCCTTATTGTCGAGACGTGTCCTGGCTCCTCTCCTAGTGTATATATAAGTATCTGTGAGCCCCCTCCATACCATCCCGCCATGTATAGGAACCTGCCGTCAGTCTTGACGACGTCTGGCTCGTCTATACCCATTACCTGTACATTCGTCCTGCTATAGTCTGTAGCCGCTATTGGCGTAGCGGATTCAAGCACGGCTCCATCCATCCTTGTAGGTATTAGGAACGACTCTATCGAGATCCTCTCCAAGACCTCATCTATTTTGGATGCAGGTGCTAGATCCGAGACCACGTATCTCCTACCATCTCCTACGACACCCTCCTCCAACCCGTGGTTGTAGGTAGTTTCTAGGAGGGTGAGGCCCATGCCTAGGAGTATGGCGGTTATCAGGGCCACACCTAATAGCCTAACCAACATGCTCCCCCAGTAGCTATGTATCTAGCCATTAGGATTTGGGTCTAAAGGTTTGAACATGCCACATCTCGATGGAGGAGGGATATATACTTTGATGGGAGCCACATATTTAATGTGGGTATGGAGGATCTCCAGGGGACTACGCTGAGGGTCTACCTCTATATTCTAAGGACTGGTAAGGAGAAGGTCGGTGTCCGTGAGGTTATGCGTGGTATGGGTATGAAGAGCCCTAGCCACGCATATTACCATCTCGACAAGCTTGTCCACATGGGTCTCCTTGATAAGAGGTATGGGGACTACTATGTTAAGAGGGATGTGAAGATAGACTATCTACGGGACTTCGTCTTCATGGGTAGGTATATCGTTCCACGCCTACTCTTCCTATCCGTATTCTTCCTTGTGATCCTGATCTACAGCCTCTTATTTCCCTCTCCTGGCCAGGCCTATTGGTACATATCCCTCATGGCATCACTTGTAGGAGCCACGGTATCACTATTCGAGGCTCTCCGCAGCTATAGGAGGCTCTACATCTAGATAGTGCAATGTTCAAAAAATTTTCCTTATTTCGTGACGGGCCCCATAGATTATCGATAGGGTAATGAGGGAGCTCATCCTACCCATTATACTGGGCCTCGTCCTATCCGGGGCGGTTATATACACCTCTATATACCTGTCGAGTGCCCCCGGTGGCCAGGTCTATGGCGTTGGTGATGAGGGCGGTGATAGTGTATCCCCCTCAGACGGTTTGGGAGATCCGTCTAGGGAGTTGGCTCTACAGGCGACGCCAGCGGTCATAGTTGTCGTGGCACCGGTGGAGAGGGTGGATAGGGTGGTCCTTGTCATTGATGGGGAGGACTACTATCTCTACTCGCCCTATGTGGTCTCTGATCTGGGCCTGGATTATGACGGGTATAGGGTCGTCGCTATAGATATGAGGGTAGGCGGCGTATTGGAGGAGGTGCGTGTAGAGTCTGGGGATAAGGTCTATACATGGACTGGCTCTGTTAGACTCGACTCTGGGGAGAAGGTCATAATAGTTGCGGACTAGCTATTCATACCCAGTAGCCATAAATAGTTCTGTGTGGTGGGGATGTACAGCAGCAGGATACCCGGCTTCTACAAGCTCAGTATGGAGGAGCGTCTGGAGAAGGTGGCGGAGCTGGTAGGCCTCACTGAGGAGGAGAAGAGGATTCTCAGGAGCTTCGGCCACGTGGATCCCAAGACGCTGGACGTGATGATCGAGAATGTCGTGGGGGCGATGCCCTACCCCCTGGGGATAGCTGTTAACTTCAGGGTCAATGGTAGGGATGTCCTCATACCCATGGTTATTGAGGAGTCATCAGTAGTTGCTGCGGCGAGCAACGCAGCTAGGATGATGAGGGATGGCGAGGGGATAATCTCGATAGCCACCGACCCCGTGATGATTGGCCAGATACAGGTTCTCGATGTGCCTGACCCCTGGAGGGCCAGGGTAGATATCTATAGGCATAGAGAGGGGATTTTGAGGGTGGCTAACCAGCAGAGCAAGACCCTCACTAAGCTGGGTGGCGGGGCTAAGGACCTCGACGTCAGGATTATAGGCTCCAGGGTAGGCACTATGCTGGTGGTCCACCTCTACGTGGATGTGAGGGACGCTATGGGGGCCAACGCTGTCAACACGATGTGTGAGGCCGTCGCCCCCATAATAGAGGAGATCACCGGTGGGAAGGTGCTGCTTAGGATACTCTCCAACCTAGCTGATAGGAGGCTCGTAAGGGTTAGGGGTAGGGTTAGGAAGGAGGTTTTAGGTGGGGAGGAGGTGGTGGACAGGATAGTGGCCGCCTCCGCCTTTGCTGAGGCCGATCCATATAGGGCCGCTACCCATAACAAGGGGATCCTGAATGGGGTCATTGCGGTGGCCCTCGCCACTGGGCAGGATCATAGGGCTATCGAGGCTGGTGCCCATTCCTACGCGGCTAGGACTGGGGTCTACACCTCCCTCAGTAGGTGGGAGAAGGATGCTAATGGAGACCTCGTAGGAACCCTCGAGATGCCGATGCCTGTAGGCATAGTGGGGGGCGCCGTGAAGGTCCATCCAATAGCTAGGATAGCCTTGAAGATCATGGGGGTCTCCACAGCCAAGGAGCTGGCCGAGATCATGGGGGCCGTCGGCCTAGCGCAGAACCTAGCCGCTATAAGGGCGTTGGCCACCGAGGGGATACAGAGGGGTCATATGAAGCTACATGCACGTAACTTGGCGGTCATGGCTGGTGCCGAGGGTGAGTTGATCGACCTCGTGGCTGAGAAGATGGTTAGGGAGGGGAATGTGAGGTATAGCCGGGCAGTAGAGATACTTGAGGAGCTCCGGAGAAATATGTAGCCCCGAGACACCTATGATAAGTGGGAGGTAGTGGTGGGGAGGGAGTCCATAGCCATATGTCTAGTATTGATAATAATGGCCTCCATAATACCTGTGTTTGGGAATGTTAGGAACGTGGCTCCCGAGGCCTGGAACGAGACATCTGCTAATGCTACTCTCACCACGATTCCTCCCCACCTCATCGACCAGTACATCCTTGAGACACTAGCGGAACTGGACAGTGCGATAGAGATCGCTGAGAAGGTCGATCCCGGCCTCGCCGCGCAGCTCAGGAGCGCTAGGGATAGCCTCGTCACTAATGTGCTTGAGATGGATGCGGAGGGTATCAATAGTGATATCGCTAGGATAAGTAGAATACTCTCTGAGGTTATAGACGCCTCCTACGAGTCGGACAATGTGGATCCAGAGGAGGTGGTGGCCACGGCCACGGAGGTCGTGGATAGGCTTGAACTGTTGACGGATCTCCCCTCTGAGGAGGTGAGCATCTCGGATATTGTGAATCCGCCTGAGAGTGTCTCGCCACCAGTCCCGAGGCAGCCTGAGGGTGCTACCCAGCTCCCAAGCGCCGTGCCAAGTATCACACCAGGTGTATCGATGGGATTCCTAGGCCTCCTTCCTTACATATTCATAGTTGGTGGAGCGATCCTCCTGGCATTCCTACTCTATAGGTATGGGGACGAGCTGGATAGGATAGTCTCCAGGCTCCGGAGAGGGGTTAGGCGTGTCCCCCTGCCGGGGAGGAGGATCTATGGCTCCCTCGACTTCTACTACTACTTCCTAGACAGGGTGGGTAGGAGGGGGTATCCAAAGCCAGACTATATGGGTCCTGTTGAACACGTTGTGGAGATCCGTGACCCGAGACTAAGGGATGTAGGTATCGAGGTCAGTAGGAGCTTCGAGGACTATAGATATGGTGGGAAGAGGCTGGGTGAGGATAGGCTTAGCCGTATATGGAGGAGGCTTGAGGAGCTGTGATTAGACGCTCCACAGTCATCATCTTCCTGATACTTCTACTGTTCCTCGGGATGGTGTATGCGCCCCGTAAAATCATCTCCGCACCCCTGATCCAGGGGACTCTCCACCCAGGGAATACTGATAAGTATGGCACGAGTATGCTGGCCGAGTATCTTAGGGAGAGGGGCTACCAAGTAGTTATAGGGGGGCCTGAGGATCTCGACGGGGACACCGTACTATACATTGCTCTAGGCCCCGATGAGGACTATACACCTGAGGAGATGAGGAGGATACTGGAGTATGTCAGGAGTGGCGGCTCACTCCTATATGCAAACGAGTTCGACAAGGGATTGTTGATAGAGCCTATCTACATGTCGGTACCCACCATAGATATCAGCACCTTTACCCTAGCCAAGGAGTTGGCCGACGTCGATTTTAGAGAGGCCTACTGCAACATATGTAGGGGGAGACTGCCACTAGACGTCAGCAACAATATAGTGCTAATAATACCAACTACAGAGGCTCTTGTTAATCAGGGTCCTCAGTCACGCCCCCCTTTAGTTGATCTTGGGGACGGCGTCACGATAGTCGAGAGTATCGGGGTGAAAATGTCGATAAGGAGGTATAACTCCCCATATATAGAGCCACACAACCTAACAAGTGAGCTATGGATAAATGTTACGGGGTTCCCAATAGCTAATGATGATGCCTCTGCTGCTGTCCTCGATATCCTCAGTGTTGGTGAGACCACCATATCTGATGGCAAGGTATATCTGTCCACGTTTGGGACGGTCGCCTATGGATATTTTGGCAACGGCCGCTTCGCAGCCCTATCAGACACCGCCCCCTTCATTAACCACTACTTCTCCTCTGAACGGTATCAGAGGTCTGTTATACGGCTCCTAGACTTCCTCCTGGCTGGTAGGGAGGGTGGCAAGATAGTCTTCGACGTATCCAAGATGGCGACTCTAAATGTGAGGGTCGAGCTCCCACACATCGGCATCCTAGTTGTCGAGACCCTCACCAGGTACTTCAGGGAGTTTGAGACTGGCTACTCACGCTTCTTTAGAGGTTTATCTGAGTGGACTATCCTTGTGATCCTTTTAGCCAGTGTATCACTCGCCTACCAGCTTAGGCGGAGGCTCAGGGTTCCGGATGAGGCCGGTATATCCCCTGGTGACGTGGCTGAGATCGAGGTCGCGATAGAGAAGGACTATGTACCTGTCCTAGAATCCGCTGGTAGGAGCGATATCTATAGATACGTGGTAAGCCTGGAGAAAATGCTTGTGGAGAACATTGGCCGTGACGCCCCAGGCGTGGATAGGGTTCTCAATAGGGTTAGGAGGCTTAGGAGGAGGATGGAGAGGCGTTTCCCACCCTATCCGACGAGGTTTGCGAGGAGGGAGCTTAGAAAGATACTTCTGGAGCTGGCTGGGCTCCTACCAGCCTAGGAACCGATTTATGGATTTTCACCGATATATATTCCTGGTCTAACCTCTTGGGGTGGATATATTGCCGGACATAACACTGGTCCAGGATACTTGGCGTAGGCTCCGGGCCGAGCTAGACAGGTTCGTCATAGGTATGGAGGATACCAAGGAGGAGCTCTTCATAGCCCTTGTCTCACAGGGGCATATACTGCTTGAGGGGGCTCCGGGGATAGCCAAGACGACCCTTGCAAAGACATTCGCGGGGCTCCTAGACCTCAGCTTCAAGAGGATCCAATTCACACCAGATCTGCTCCCAACCGATATAACTGGTGTGAAGATCTATAACCAGAAGACTGGTGAGTTCGAGGTTCGCCTGGGCCCCATATTTGCAAATATAGTGCTGGCCGACGAGATAAACCGGGCCGGGCCCAAGACTCAGAGCGCTCTGCTAGAGTCTATGCAGGAGCTTCAGATCACTATTGAGGGGGAGGTGTATAGGCTGCCCAGGCCCTTCATGACCATTGCTACCCAGAACCCAATAGAGGTGGAGGGGACCTACCCCCTACCCTCGGCCCAGTTAGACAGGTTCATGATTAAGAATGTGGCGAGCTACCCGCCTGTAGAGACGTATATCGAGGTGATGAAGCTCTATGGGGGCTACTCCAGGGAGGAGCCCAGGACAATAGTGTCTAGGGCCGAGGTAGAGGATATGCAGAGGATGATAGACCACGTCACGGTTAGTGAGGATCTCTACCGATATATCGGCGAGATAATTGAGAAGATCCATGGGGATAGCAGGGTGAGGTGGAGTATAAGCCCGAGGGCGGCTCTACACTTGATACGTGGGGCCAAGGCATATGCCATGATGAATGGGAGGGACTATGTTGCACCCGAGGATATCAAGAGGCTTATAAAGCCCGTCTTCACCCATAGGATAATCCTTACACCAGAGGCGAGCTTCAAGGGGCATAGGGCGGAGGACGTCATCGACGAGGCTATAAGGGCTGTAAGGGTACCGATATGAGTAGGGTATCCCTAGGCATCAATAGCCTGGGAAAGGTCTTGATAGTTGTGGCGGCTACGCTCTTCTCCATAGCTCTACCTATGCTCTGGCTAGAGGCCATACCATCGCTCATCCTCACGCCGATAGTAATCTACCTACTACTAGTGGGTGGCTGGCTATACTCCAGGCTTAGGGCAGCCTCGCTGGAGAGGCTAGAGATAGTTAGGGAGTGCCCCAGGGTGGTTAGGGATGGGGAGGAAGCCGTCGTAAGGCTCAGGATTAGGAATAGAGGATGGGTTGGGCACTACCCTATAAGTGTTGTGGATCACTACCCATCATCGACTAGGCTAGTAGGGGGGAGTAACAAGGCTGTATTCTACCTACCCCCTAGGAGCGAAGTGGTCCTGACATACAGGATCAGGGTTAGGGGTGTCGGGACACATGTTTTCGGCCCCGTCTATCTCAGGACTAGGGATGTTCTGAGTATATACACGATTGAGAGGAGGGACGCGGCTGTAGAGGAGTCAGCCATAAGATGTGTACCCGTACCCGTCGTGGCAGCTGGAGACGCCTATGAGGCTAGTAGTAGGTACATGATAGGGGTGAGGACGAGTATGGAGCATGGATATAGCATGGAGTTCAAGGAGATCAGGGAGTATGTGCCTGGGGATGATACGCGCTTCATAGACTGGAAGGCCACTGCCCGTAGGGCGGAGCTGATGCTCAGAGAATATTACAGGGAGAGTGAGTCGGATATAGTCATCGTGATCTCCGCCACTAGGCAGATGCTTGCGGGCAGACTTGGTGAGAGGAGGTATGACTACGTAGCCAGGGTGGCGGCTGAGATAGTGGCTAGCCAGATACATAGCTATAACAGGGTGGGCCTAGTCATCACCGGCGTGGCCCGGCTGGCTGTCCCCCTGACACGTGTCACGGAGGCTAGTCTAAGGAGGTTCACGGATACGCTTGCCCGTGTACCTATCTTCCTAGGGAGGGATGAGTACAGCCTCCCCACTCCCTCTATGCTTATCCAGGGGATGGGGGTCATGGGTAAGACCCTATACATCTATATAACCGACCTGACCATGGAGGGTGATATAGAGATGATCAGCCTCCTAAGGGGGCTGGGCCACGTAGTATATGTGATAAGCCCCGCAGCCGTCCACTTTGATATCAGGGAGCTGGAGGGGGTCGAGAGGGTCTTATACCTAGCCTCGCAGGTCGAGACTGAGGAGAGGCGTAGAGAGGCTGAGGAGAGGTTGGGGGCGATGGGTGTGCCCGTGGTAGAGATGGGGCCTGACACGATGTTCGACTATATAATGGCTAGGTTCGAGGAGTTT